>CAYFYA010000011.1:0-26784 GCA_964347325.1 uncultured Methanomassiliicoccales archaeon
AGGAGACGGAAGGACGGAGTCTCCACCATGCTGCTATCATGGGTACTTACGGTCTTCGCAATCTTCATACTGCTCGGCTTTGTCTTTGAGAAGATCTCTCCCTTCCGGGCGCTACTCATCATTCAGGCTCCTCTGCTGGCCGCCCTTGGCGCCGACTGGGCTCCTCGAGCGTTCTTGGGTTTCCATAGGAAGGCCGCGGAGGCGCTCCCACCCGGTCACTTTCTGAGGTTCAGGGTTCCAGGACGGACGAGCAAATTTGTCTTCGCCATCACGGCAACTTCTCTTGTCCTGGGTTCAGGGACCATGCTCTACCAGAACGCCGACCGGTTTCTTGAGCCGATCGTTCCGGACGACCTCCACGCCCTGCTGGACCACACCTCCCAATTCATACAGGAGGACTGGTCCGAGCCCATCTATCTCGTCCTCAATCACACCTACACAAACATTCTCGTTCCGGTTAGGTATGAGCTTGGCCTGGCGAATGGCCCGACGTACTTCTACTACGGAGACATCAACCTCCTGCCCTGGGCAGTGAGACCCCATCTGATAGACGCCAGGGCGACGCAAAACCCCACCAGGTACCGGACCTTGAGCAACGAGTACAACTTCACCGCCAAGTGGCTTGACTTCGAAGACCTTCGCCTTCTAGACCATCCCATCGTGATTGTAAGTCCCGAACTGTTCCACCGCACCCTCCCTTCCTCATTCGAGCAGTATCTTGTCGACCCGGGACTCTATGTCATACCTCCCAATGCCCTCTCCCTTGCGACCTTCCTGGGCTGGGAGATCCTCGCAGTTGAAGACTCGTTCGACATAGGAGAGTCCATCATCACGGACAGGAACTGGAGTCTTACGGGTAAGGTGGTGGAGCGGTACAGCTTGGAGGGCTACAACATCTCCTTCCCTCACTACTTCCCCGTCGCCGGCACTTACAGCCTGGCCATCCACCTCTTCGACTTTCCCAGTACAGACTACGACACCCCCAACCCCCTCTCTCCTCTGGAGGTTCTCGTCGGTGACACGCTCGTGGACACGCTCGATTACGGTAGGAACGAAGTCATCTGGTGGAACGTTACGGTCGACCTGCCCTCTGGGTATGACCTCATCACGCTTCGAGCGGCGGACGATGAGCTTCCCTTTCGGATGTCACTCGATGTGATTCGCGTCCTGGCCGAATCATGATGGGGTTTCATCGCTCGAGGAGTACCTCTCTAGTCCGCTGAGTGTTCGAACTCCCCCTCCTCCTCAGGGGGAAGCGACTTTGTTGAGGGTAGTCGATCCCAGACGCTGAGATCTACCGGATTCACGGTGACCCTGACCCTGCTGTAGGCCTTTGCCATCCCCTCCAAGACTGACAGGACAAGGAGGGCTCTCAGATCTGCTTGCCCCCCTCTGAGGTACGCGAAGAGGGCATTGACGAGCAAGCCTGTCCTCCTCGTGGGCGCCACGAAGGCCGACCGCCGACTATGGAGCATCTCCTGGACGTTCACCCTGACCCTCTGCCTCATGAACTCGTCGAGCGTCTTGGGGCCCGTATTGTAGACCAAAGCCCTAGGCTCATAGAGGACCCTGTATCCCTTCTGCTCCACCAAGTCTCTGATCCAGTCCTCATCAGCCCCCACCCCTTCGGGTATCGACGGCACGACCCGGCGGAAGGCAACCATCTCCCCCGTCTTAGGGTTCTGAAGGGAAACCTCGTGATGCAGGTGCCACAGGGCGTGGGTCAGTGCTCCAAAGAAGGTGTCGCGGCTGTCCATGGGAACGGGCCTGGAGGCGACCACGCCGACCTCAGGGTCGAGGAAGGGGCGTACGAGCATCTCGACGGCATCGAGACGAGGGAGCGTGTCCGCGCTCTCCAGGACGACCACATCGCCCTTGGCCTTGGTCAGGAGTTCGTTGACCGCGAAGGCCTTGCCAATCCTCTCACTCTGCTCGATGAGTACGATCCTCCCGTCGACCGCGGCCATGGACTCCACAATCTCCGGCGTTCTGTCTGTGCAACCGGAGGCGACCACGAGAATCTCCTTCAGATCGGCGGCATCCGTCCGTTGCTGGAGGAGGGCCGTTAGAGCCTTTTTGATATTGAGCTCCTCGTTGTAGGCGCATAGCCCCACGGTGACCGGAATCTTACCATCGCTGCCGGGCATCGAGTCGTCCACTCAATCCTCCCACCCCATTAGAACCTTATTTATGGGCATGCAGAATAGGTCGCCCGTGCCTCTCCCCAAGGTGGCGGCGGTCATACTCAACTACAAGACCCCTGAAGATACGCTGAGGGCAGTTGCTTCCTTGAAGGCGACTGGCTACGCGGCCCTAGAGGTCATCGTAGTCGACAACGCCTCCAGAGATGGCCTGGTCGAGAGACTCTCGGGGGAGCACGAGGACGTCCTCATTGTGGAAAACGACGAGAACCTGGGATACTCTGGTGGGTGCAATGTAGGCATCCACAGAGCCTTGGAGAGGGATGCTGATCTGGTCCTGCTATTCAACAGCGACGCGACCGCCACTCCTGACATGCTGGATGAAATGGTGGGGGCAGCGTTGGGTAACGAGAGGATCGGAATCCTCGGTCCAACTATTCTGGAGGGCAGCGGACCCACCGTCTGGTACCAGGGAGGAAGAATCAACAGGGCCCTTGGATACACGCGGCATCCAGGGATGGGCACGACGCTAATGCAAGGCGGCGGGGAGCTCCAAGCAACGGACTACGTGTCGGGCTGCGCCATGTTGGTCAGACGAGAGGTCTTCGAACGCGTGGGCCTTATGGAGGAGGGCTACTTCCTCTACTTGGAGGATGCCGAGTTCAGCGAGAGGGCCAGGAAGGCTGGGTTCCTCGTTCTCCACCATCCGGGAGCCTTAGCCGGCCACGAGGTCTCCGCATCTTCGGGCATCAGGGGCACCAACGTGATGACACCTCTGCGGGCATACTACTTCGCCCGAAACATGGTCCATTTCATTCGCAGGCACGTCACCGGCATCAGGAGGTGGACAGCGCTACAGGGACAGATTCTTGTGAGAGCGCCGTACCGGCTCCTCTCCATGCCATTGGACGGACAGCTAGGAAGTCTGGGACCTTACATGCAGGGGCTCTGGCATGGCCTTATGGGCGTGACGGGTAAGTGGGAACATCATGACCGGTGGGCCTCCTGAGGCTGTCCGTCAACCTGAGAGGGCCCCTACACCCAGTGAGTCCACCGCTCGGAAGGCGCTATTGTCCCTGAGATCCGCGGCCTCCACACTACTCGCGTTCCTCCAGAGGATTCCAGCGAAGCGTATCCTTGTCGCAGGCATTCTCGTCCGTCTAGCCCTCGCCCCTCTCACCTCCTGGACCGACGACGTCTACCCTTTCTATCGCGTGATAACGGACATGGCGGGGGGTCTCGACCCCTACCAATCGTCGTTCTACACCTACCCTCCCCTCTTCGCATACACCCTCTTCCCCCTCTTCACTCTCCTCGGCCTGTTTCTTAACCCCGAGAGCTACGCCGCCTTCGTGCCCTCCATGGGGCCCACGGCGGAACTTACGAGCATGCTGGTCACGACGGTGACGGCTCCCATCTTCAACCTGGTCCTCAAGTTACCCCTCATCGGAGCGGACCTCGGTGTCGCCCTTCTCATCCGAAGGTGGGCCTCCGATGTCTACGGCCAGAAGCACGGCAGGACGGCCCTCGTCCTGTGGTTCTTGAACCCATTGGTGATCTGGGTCACCGCCGTCCAAGGCCAGTTCGACGTCATCCCTGTCTTCTTCACCCTGGCCAGCGGCTACCTGATTCTCCGCCGTCGGTTCCTCTTCGGAGGAATCTCCCTGGGGATTGCCGTTCTCTTCAAGCTGTTCCCCTTCTTCCTGGTTGTCCCGTTCCTATTCCTTATCCTGGGAGTCAAGAGACGGGGGTCAGAGAGTGGTGCGCGGAGAGGCCTACCTCTGCAACCCCTCAGCTTCGTCCTCGGCCTGTCCCTCTCCCTAGCTGCCCTCGGAATTCCACTGCTGCTAACCCGCTTCATCGACGTGGTCCTGTTAAGGCGGTCACAGTTCGCGCCTGCTGGTGGGTTTAGCCCCTTGTTCATCCTTCACCTGGACATCTGGGAAGGTCTTCCCGGAGCGGAGGGAATACTTGCGGCCCTCCCCCAGGTAGCCTCGCCGTACTTTCTGGTGGTTCCCATCGTTGCGTCTATGCTCACCGGAATCGTGCTATGGAGGCGCGCCTCTACACTCACACGGTGGCCATCTGTGGAGACACTCTGCGTCCTGTCTGTAGTGTCAATGGTGGCCCTGTACAGTGTCCTCGGGCTCGTGAACCCGCAGCATCTCCTCTGGATTCTACCCTTCTTGATTCTCGTCTCCCCGCGATGGCGGAGTCTAGGTCGACTCGTGGTTGTCATCTCCCTGGCCGGGTTGGCATACCTATTCAGCCTCCAGGGACCTGCGGTATTCTTCTACCCCTTGGCGGTCTTCACACCCCTCCTCAACGTGGAGAGCCTGGATGTCCAGGTGCGAGCTTACTGGGCCCTTGGAGGGCTCATCAGCACGCGATTGCAGCAGGACCTGCTCTTCGCGGCAGGGGGGATTGGTTACGCTGCGCTGGTGGCTGCCGCCTACTACTTGATCAAGGGCTGGACTGCGTCGACCTCCCCTGCGGAGGTGCCCAGGGTCTCGTCTGGTGCCGGCCACCGCAAAGACGGCCTTCGCCTCGCTAGATTCACCGCTGCCGGCGTCGCATTTCTCGTGGTCAGTCAGGCATTCGTCCTCTCGGAGGGGATTCCCCCGGCTGGTGTCTTCGGAGCCGCGGATTACGACTCCTCACAGAGCATCGTGACCGTTGACCTTCGAGGCCACGGGATCTACGACACGACCTACAGGATCGCGGTGGTCGGCCTCACAAACCGCCCTGAGCCACTGCCCATCCACCTGTACTACGACGATCGGTACCCCGTCTCCAACACGAGCAGGCCGAGAATCTTCGGCATCCTGGACCATCTTACCTCAGAACTGCTCACCGCGGAGCATCCCTCGGAGATTCGAATGACCGACGCCCTCGCCCTCGTGAATCTCCTTAGGGGTCCGCCGGCGGTGCTTATAGTCGCTGCGACCGCCCTTCCCCAGGGAGTCTTCTTCCCAGACTCATCGCTGATGCGGGACTGGATCGAGCGCGGGGGCATCTTGATCTGGACAGGCGCCCTAATCGGGCGTTACATGGGAACCTCTCGGGGTCGTGTGATCGACATGTATGGTGGCGGTGGGGAGTCTCGATGGGGACCCACCTTCATCATGGGGTTCGACCCCGTCAAGGACGAGCGGGACGGGACGGGCACAATGCCGACTTCTTGGACCGACGCCCTGGACCTTCGCTACCCTCTCACAGCCTGGGGATCCTCACTGGCGGATGCAGCCGCGGTCGACGGCCTGGCACTGGGCTTCGTAACGGAGGGGCCCGACTCCAGAACCAGCCTGAGCGTCCTCCCCGTTGGGAACGGTAGTGTGGCTCTCTTCGGGAACGCTCCGGGACCCGTCTTTACATACTCGGCCGAGGATGTTATCGCTCACGACATCGCCCGGCTCTTAATCTCCGGGATTCTTCAGAATCCCAGTGGTAACGAGACGGCCCTGCTGGGGAGCAGGGAGATTCACCTTGCCCGGGGTGAGGAGGCGAGAGTCTTCCTCCCCGTAGAGCTAGGGTTTACACCACACCTACGGGTCCTCGTTCAGTCGGTGTCCGCCCAAGACTCTTTGATGGCCTTCGCTGACATTACGGCGTGAGCCGAATCTAGAAACGACGCGTAACCAGACTGCTGAGCATGTAGTTCCAACTGGCCGCTGTCCCTATTCCGAAGATGTTCGAGAGGAGGTACCAGAGGTTGGCGAACTCGGTAAGGATGACCAGGACCAGGATGTTTAGCAACAGGCCTCCGAAGACGGCCGCGTGGTAGCGTCCTAGCCTCTTGGGCCAGGTGCCCCGGAGGGGTCTGCCCTTGAAGGTCCACTTCTCGTTCAGCAGGAAGCTTGAAAGGGCTCCTAACTCCACGGCGATGAGCCCCGCCATCAGGTAGTGGAAGGAGAGGACGCCCACGAAGGAGATGAGGAGGGCCTCGTTGACCAAGGCACCGATCAACACGACTATGAGGAAGAGTCTGAGGGGAGTCCTGGTGGCTAGCATCCGGACGAGCCCGGCCCCCTCTTTGGAGCTAGTGAGCTTGCTCTTCCCGTAGATTCTCTCACGGAAGGTTATCGGCACCTCGGTGATACGCATGGAGTGCTTCCAGGCGATGTTCACGGCTTCGACTTGGAAGCTGTAGCCCTCAGCAACCGAGTCCTGGAGGAGGAGCTCCGCCATAGGGCGGCTGTAGGCACGGAAGCCGGTGGTCAGATCCCTCTCAGCCGTCCCGAGGGAGAAGCGTGACAGCTGGTTCGCCATGTAGCTGATGACCTTTCGACGGCGAGGCCACCCCACGATGTCTCCGCCTGGCGTGTACCGACTGCCAAGGACGATATCGGCGTCGGCCGCCAAAAGACTCTCGATGGCCTCGGGATCGTGGCTCAGGTCCGCGTCCATCGTCACCATCCGGTCGGCCCCGCGCTTCAGGGCGTAGGCCAGTCCATCCCGAAGGGCAGATCCAAGGCCCCTGTGATCGCGCAGGATCGGATGGAGTCTCTTGTCCCTATTGGAGAGATGTCCCAGCAGTGACCTCGTCCCGTCAGTGGAGCCGTCATCCACGACGACGACCTTCCACTCGGGGTCGAGCTTCAGGAGCTGGGGGAGAAGGTAGGCCAGGCTCTGGCACTCATCGATGGTAGGTACTACAATCCAGACCGTAGTTCGTCCCATCCGTGTTTCTCCGAGTAGTGAGTTAAGGGCTCATGCTGCGGAGATAAAAAAAGGTTTTCCGCAAAGTATCATCAGGATGATTTCTGCTTAGCAGCCTTGACGATACGTCAGAGAATAAGTTATCTACAGGTGGAGCTTTGCCTTCGGCGGGTCAGTCAGGGCGCGTGCCAGGGAGGGTGCGATGACCAGAGAGAGAACCGTCGGCCTGATAGTCCTCAACTGGAATGGATGGGAGGTCACCAAGGATTGCCTCTTCTCCTTGAGGACCTTGAGCTACCCAGGCTACCAGGTCTATGTTGTAGATAACGGCTCCGCCGATGGCAGCCCCGAGAAGATCGCTTCCAGCTTTCCCAAGGTCACGCTGATCCAGCTGCCGGAGAATAGGGGCTTCGGTGGAGGCATGAATGCGGGAATCGAGGCAGCCATGCGGGACGGCCATGACTATGTCCTCTGCATGAACAACGACACCTTGGCGGAACCGGACTTCCTGGAGCCTTTGGTAGCCGCCGCCGAGTCTGGGAGGGTCGTTCCATATCCAGCCCTCTACCTCACGGACGAGGCCAACACCATCGACACCCTGGGCAACAACATCAACCTCATGACGGGCATGACGAGCATGATCGCCAAGGGCGCCCGGGAGATGCCGGAGCACATCGACGCGGACTACACGGAGATGCCCCTCCTGTCCCGGCAAGTCCTGGACGAGGTGGGAAGGTGGCGGGAGGACTACTTCGCCTACTATGAGGACGCCGACCTGGGTTTAAGGATCCAGAAGGCCGGATGGAGGCTGGTATGCGTACCCGAGTCGAAGGTCAAGCATCAGCGGGGAGGAACGGCGAACCGCATCCGCGGGATCAAGTCCTACTATAGCATGAGAAACCGCATGATGATCGTCCGTGAGCACGGCTCGTGGTGGCACTACACGACGACCATCCTCCACATCTTCGTCCTCACCCTGCCCTACATCCTCCTACGGGCCTCCCTCACCTCGACGTACAAGCACTCCGTGCATCACATCGTTGCCGGGATTGCCGATGGCCTCCTGCCATGGCGGCGATCAGTCTCTAGGTCATGGCAGCTCGGATCCGCCCTGGCATCGACCTCCAAACCGTGAGCTGCGACATCGTGCATCAGCCCGTCGATCCCTACGCTGCCTCGGAAGGCTAATATGCCTGGGCCTTCCTTGACCCGGACTGCCCTTGAGAGTCTCTGTCATTGTCCCAGCTCAAAACGAGGAGGCGAACCTTGGCTCCCTCATACCAAGGCTGATCGAGGTCCTCCAGCGACAGTACGGTCAGGACGACTATGAGGTGATCATTGTCGACGATAACAGCACGGATAGAACATTCGAGGTCGCCTCCGCTTTCGCCTCTTCCAACCAGGCCATCCAGACAGTGAGGAGGACGTCAAAGCCCGGCTTCGGGGAAGCCGTGAAGGCTGGTCTTCTCGCCGCCCGGGGGGAGATCCAGATTACCTTCATGGCGGACCACTCAGATGACGCGGAGGACATACCTAGGTTGGTGAAGGCCGTCGAGGCAGGGCATGACGTGGCGTATGGCTCACGGTTTCTCCCTGGCTCCAAGATCGAGGGCTATCCCCGTCTCAAGCTGCTCTACAACCGGGCCTACAACCTGCTCCTGCGCCTTGCCTTCTCGCTGCCCAAACGTGACATCACCAATGCGTTCAAGGCCTACAGTCGCGAGGTTCTCGAGACCGTGGATGTCAGGAACCTGCGATCTGGGGACTTCGACCTCACAGCGGAGCTGCCGGTCAAGGCACACCTCGCAGGTTTCTCAAGCACCGAGGTTCCGGTCACATGGCGGGATAGGACCTCGGGGAGTCCGAAGCTTCAGGCCACCCGTAAGGGAGCGGTGTACTTGTGGCGCTTGCTCCAACTCTTCCTCTTTGGGGCGTTGACAGGATATCGGAGCCTCGCTCCGGGAAGGGGGACACGGAGGACCTCCAAGATCTGGGCCCTCTTCATGGGACTGATCGGTGTGATAGCGGTGCTGGCCATCCTCGCCTTGGGGGACTACAGCGCCGTCCTGGAGAGATTGGCGTCTGCGAGTCTCCCACTGCTACTCCTGGCTGCGTCCCTCTACGTGCTTGCCTTCGTCTTCAGGACCTGGCGCTGGGGGGTCCTCTTGGATGCCTCCGGCCATCCCACCCCCCGTACCCCCATCCTCTCCAGTCTCTTCCTGGGGTGGATGACAAACCTCGCCACCCCCGGCCGATTCGGAGAACTCCTCTCCTGCGTAGCCCTGAGATCAACGGACCGGGTTCCCCTTGGACCCTCCATCGGCACCCTCCTCTTCTCCCGGTTCCTGGACCTAGGAATACTGTCGCTGCTCCTTATCCTGGGCCTCGTATTGTCCCCCGCCCTGGGACTTCTTTCCTCGCTCCTCCTGGTCGCTGTTGGTCTTCTGGCCCTTGTCGGTGCCGGCCTCTTCTTCCTCACGAGGTATGGGGAGAGGTTGGCGTTGAGCCTCGGTAAGAGAATCTCCGCGTCCAAGGCCGGGTTGAAAGGGCTGGCATCGGCGCTCAGGTCACTGATCGGAAACCCTAGAGTCATCGTCGTCTCGGTCCTGCTCTCCCTGCCGATATGGGCCCTGGAGGTGGGCACCTTTGTGGTCGTGGCCTGGAGCCTGGGCATCTTCGTCCCTGGTACGCCGCTGATCGTCACGGCCGCTGCGGCCTTCTCTGCGCAGGCCTTGCCACTGACGCCCGGCGGGATTGGGACCTACGAGGCCGTCGTGACGGGAGTTCTGTTCTTTTTCACAATTCCCGTTCCGTTGGGGCTCTCTCTGGCCGTGTTGGACCACTTGCTACGCGGTGTTGTTGTGGTTTCGATAGGACTCATCGCACTCGGATACACCATCTTGAGGGCACGTGATCGACACATCGAGAGACTCGCGTTCGAGCGGCGCTCGGCACGAACGCGGGTCCCCAATGCGGAGTCAGATGGTGACGCCGCCGAATCCTAGGGACGAAGGCCCGACCCAAGGAGGCGAAGAGGTGACCGAGGAGACTGCGACCACAAAACCTAGACTCTACGGGCTCGTCAGGATGCTTCGGAGTCTTGCTCCCTCACTGGTAGTCTTCCTCTCGGCCTTTCTCATCGGAGCTCTCCACACGGCGACCTACTTCCGAAATGACGACTTCGAGTGGGTCACACTGGCCAAGACCTTTGCTGACTCCCCTTGGATTCCCTTCACAGACGCCTCAGCCCAGGTGGCTGGCTTCTACCGTCCCGTCGTCGTACTCACGTGGATCCTGGGGTTCCACCTATGGGGAACCGACCCGACGGGGTATGCCCTCCTCCTCTCCACCGTGTTCGGATTCGCGAATCTACTCCTTTACCACCTCGTGGCCCTCCTGAGGGACAGGACCACCGGACTGCTGGCTGCCCTCATCTTCGCCACCTTCTTTCCCACTATGCTGACCACGTGGTGGAGAAGTCTGCTGACCTCCGGAGTCGGGCTCCTCTTCCTGCTTCTATCGCTCTACCTCTTCGTAAGGGGGTTCCGGCGGGGATCTCCCAGACTCCTAATCGTGGCGACTCTGACGTCCGTCCTCGCGTTCCTCTCCAAGGAGTCCAACGTCATCCTACCAATCTTCCTCATGGTATTCCTGCTCTTGTACGAGAAGAGGGACTCAGCCTTTGGGAACTGGCGTTGGGGAATTCCCGCCGGCCTCGCCCTTCTGGCCTACGTCCTCATGTTCTGGTTGCCCGCCCAGCTCCCTCAGAACTACCCGTTCTCGAGCCTTGGCTATTCGTATGAAGCAGCCTCCAGCTTGGGGCAATCGCTGGACTTCATCGCCTGGAACGCCATTTCGAGAGGAGTCGACTACCTCCTCATCTACTGGACCTACATCGGTTTCACCCTCATAGCTTCCCTCCTCATGCTGGGAGGAGCACTGATTGTGAGGGGGGTCGCTGTACTACGAGGCCCAGGAAGGGCCTTGGCCCTGTCAGCCCTGTGGGCCGTCTTCGGACTTCTCCCCGCCCTAGGCATGTTGTTCACTCAAGATCGATACATGATGGAATCGGCTCTGGGTGTCTCCTTCCTAGTCGCCCTACTGGCGGCTCCTGGAGTCGTCGCCGCTGGCTCAGCCCTCAGAAGTGCCTTAATCGCGTTGAGAGCGGGCAAAAGGCGTGAAATCCACGCAGGGGAGCTAGTCCCCATCGGGAGCCTCGCCGTGTCGGCGATCCTGTTGACCTCCTTGGGATTTACCGTCTATTCCGAGTCGGTCGGCCACCTCACCTTCGTGGAGGATCAGACGCAGAACCTGAAGGAAGGACTGGAGTTCATTGCAGATGCAGCCCCAAGCAACTCGGAGGTCTTCGTCGCCGTGCCCTCCTCCGTTATACACATTCCCAACATCTTCCGATTGGGACTCGAGATAAATGGGCGGCCTGACATCCAGGTCAGGGCCCTGGAGGCGGAGGAGCTGATGGCCGCCGTTGACTCGGGGCTTTCCGCCCTTTATGTGGTTGTTCCGGAAGAGGTCATGCTGACCTCACTGCCGGACGGCGTTCTCGAGACACTGTCTCAAAGCTTTGAGCTTCTCAGCAGCTTCGAGAGGCCACGGGGTGTGCTGCTCGTGTACCAAGTCGCCACCTAAAGGAACGTCCGGAATCCGAGTTGAGATGTCGCGAAGGCTTTATCTCATGGGCACGACTTGAATGGCGAACATGCGGGTCATACTATTCACCGGCAAGGGGGGCGTCGGTAAGACCAGCATCTCCGCCGCTACCGCCCTCCGCCTGGCGAAGATGGGCTACAAGACCCTGGTCATCTCAACGGATCCCGCCCACAGCCTGGGCGACGTCTTCGGTGTCCGTCTGGCCAACGAGCCAACCCCCATCGTGGAGAATCTCGAGGGCCAGGAGGTCACGGTCGTCGACGCCATCAGAGAGTACTGGCACGAGGTCAAGAACTACCTGGTTGAGATCTTCAGCATCCAGGGGATGGATGATGTCACCTCCGAAGAGATGGCGGTCCTGCCGGGCTTCGACGAGCTCGCCTCCATCCTATACGTTGACAGCTTCTCCAAGGGAGAGAGGTTCGACGCTATCGTGGTGGACACGGCCCCCACGGGCGCGAGCCTAAAGTTCCTAAGCTTGCCGGAGATGGCGCAGTGGTACATGGAACGCCTCTTCAAGGGGAAGAGGGCCTTTGCGAAGATAGCGCGTCCGCTGGGCAGGCCCTTAATGGGAATACCCATCCCGGAGGACGAGGTGTTCGCCGGCGTGGAGAGGCTGTACATCACCGTCGAGCGGGCGAAGAAGCTCCTTCAGGACCCGGAGATCACCTCCGTCCGCCTCATCACCAACGCCGAGAAGATGGTCATCGCGGAGACCCGACGGGCCTACACCTACCTCTCGCTCTACGGATATCCGGTGGACGCCGTCATCGTGAACCGCCTCTTTCCCCCGGAGGTGGGTCCCTACCTGGACAAGTGGCGGGAGGCCCAGGACGAGAACCTGATGACCATCGAGGAATCGTTCAAGGGACTTCCCATTTTCAAGGTGCCCATGCTGCGGGAGGAGCTCATCGGCATGGAAGCCCTCGAGACTGTGGCCAACATCATGTACGAGGACAGGGACCCTGCGGACATCTTCGTGAAGGTTCGCCCGTTCCAAGTGGCCCTGGACTCCAAGGCGGGCAGAGCCACCATCAGCATGAAGACCCCCTTCTTGGAGAGGGAGCAGCTGCAGCTCCTCAACCGCGGAGGCATCCTGGTGGTGGAGGCCTCCAGCTGGCGGAGGATATTCACCCTCCCGGAGACGCTGATCCGCTACGAGCCAACCGGGGCGGAGTTCAAGGAAGATCGGCTCTCGATATTCTTGGAGGAGCCGCGGGAGGAGACCGAATAGGCGATTCCGCACGATGGTGCGGCCGCCCTCCTGTCACGTCTGCCTTATGGTCACCAGGACGGCGTCCAGGAGTTCCTGAAAGGTCATGGGTCTCGCCTTCGGGTCGGCAAGCCCCTCGTCGGCGAGCCGGCGGAAGAGGCTGACCACGGGAGGTGTCCGGATGCCCATCTCTTCGATGTCCCCCAGGCCGTAGAACACTTCCGCCGGGACTCCCTGGGCCACGATCCTGCCCTGCGACAGCAAGATGACCTCGTCCGCCCACGCGGCCGCCAGCCCGACATCGTGGGTCGCCACGATTATGGTCTTGCCCGCCTCGGTGAAGGCGTCCAGGACCTCGAGGATGTCCTTGGAACTCCTGACGTCCAGGTCGGAGGTGGGCTCATCCAGGGCGATGATGGAGGGCCTCATCCCCACGACGCCGGCTATGGCAACCAGCCTCTTCTGACCCTGGCTCAGCTGGCCCGGGTTCCGCCTCCGCAGGTCCCGCAGCCCGAGGGAGCTCAAGACCTCCTCGACCCGGGCCGCGACCTCCTCCTCCCCCAGCCCCAGGTTTCTCGGCCCGAAGGCCACATCCTCGTCGACGGAGGGAGCGAAGAGCTGATCATCCGGATTCTGGAAGACCAGCTGGAGCCTGGCCCTCACCCAGTCCAGGCTTCCCTTCTCTACAGCCTTTCCCAGCACCTCCACCAGGCCCTGGGTGGGCGTGACTAGGCCGTTGAGGCACCTCAGCAGGGTCGTCTTCCCGCTGCCGTTGGGGCCCAGGAGGGCCACCCTCCGCCCCTCCTCCACGGAGAAGGTGACGTCCCGGAGCGCCTCGGTGCCGTTGGGGTACCGATAGCTCAGCTCGGTGACCCGGAGGGCTACCAGGGGAACCACCACCCCAAGATCAGCAGGACGGCGGCGACGGAGGCGATGCTTCCGAGGAACACCTGCCTAACCTTCGGCGGATCTGATTTGAGGTCGTAGAGGCGCCCACCGTGGTAGCCACGGCTCTGCATCGCCTCGTAGGTTCGGAGGGACCTGTCGAAGGAGCGGATCAGCAGGTTGGAGGCCACCAGGCCGTAGTTTGTGACCCGTCGGCCGTACTTCATGGAGCGGGAGAAGCCCAGGCGGCTGGCCATGGCCTGGGCAATCCTTCCCCTCTCCTCATCCAACACGAAGATGTAACGGTAGACCAGGGCCATCAGGTCCACCAGCACATCCGGCACCCGCATCCATCGGAGGGTCCGCAGGATGCTCATGAGCGAGGTGGCCTCCAGCAACAGCAACAGAACGCCGGTGGCCGCTAGGACGCGGGTGAAGACCAGGAAGCCCTGATCGATGCCCTCCCGGTAGATGGGGAAGACGAAGTGGTAGACCTGGGTGGAGCCGAAGGTGTAGGCGAAGGTTAGCCAGACGAAGGCCGCGATGCCCAGTGGGAAGGCCATGAGCTTGGCGTAGGTCCCCATCCTCACTCGCCCTCGCGCCGCCAGCAGGCCAGCCAGACCGAGGGCCGCCCCGAGGATGATGAGCGGTGGAATCCAGCTAGGACTCAGCAGAACGGCGATGATGATTACCAGGGCCGTGATGGTGGCCACGCGGGCGTCCGCCCCGCCGTCCTCCTTCACAGGGATGTTCATCTGTTCAGCCTCTGCCTAAGACGCCTCCCCAGTAGGAAGAAGCCGAAGAAGCCCAAGGTCGTGAGCAGGCCCGTCAGCGGGTCCGCCTCCACGTAGAGGTACTCCATGAAGCCAATCAGGTGCTCAAGCACGTCCAGCCCTCCTGCCCAGGACCGACGGGATCCAGAAGCCCGCGATAAGCCCCAGGAGGCTCGGGATGACGAAGAAGAGTACAGGCTCGCCCCACTTGGGCAGCGCGAGCGGCGTCGTTGGTTCCACACCGGCGGAACCGGCGGCGCTTCCCTCCACAGCAGCGTCCGTCCCGCCTAGGCCGATACCCAAGACGTAGGCAACGTATGAGGCTCCCAGGATGAGGACGCTGACCACGACCATGACGAGGACGACCTTCCTCTCCAGCGAGTCAAGAGGCATGGACTGGCCTCCCCAAGGCCTTGGCGATGTCCGGCCTCGACGTCATGATGTGGTTGACGATGGCCCCCGTGAAGAAGAATTCCATGACCGCGATGGGTATCTGCGTGGGAGTGAAGCCAAGGAAGAAGATTCCCCACTGGTACCAGAAGGTCCCGGGAAAGAGACCGACGGCCAGCTGAAAGGCCGTGGTCGTGTACACGGCAATATCCCCCACGAGGCCCGCCAGGCCTCCAGCGATGAAGAAGCTGAGCTTGTACCTCCTGGCCAGGCGATAGACTCCGTAGCCCACCAGGCTTCCCACGACCCCCATGGAGACGGTGTTCGCCCCCAGAGTGGTCAGGCCTCCGTGGGCAAGGAAGAGGTGGATCAGCAGGGCGGGCACGGTGAGGAGGACGGCGGGGGAGGGACCCACCAAGATGGCCGCCATAGGAGTGCCGATAGGATGGGAGGAGGAGCCCGTAACGGGGACGGGGATGTGCCAGACGGAGATGACCGTTATGGCGGCGGCGAGGACGCCCAGCATGGGGAGGTAGACTGGGCTGCCGTCCGACCGCTTTCTGACGACGTAGAGGCCCACGGCCACGAAGGCGCCAGCTAGCGCGTACCAGAGCGCTGCCCAGAGAATCGGCAGGACACCATCGGAGATATGCAATGGGCTCCCTCCTTTGATATGAGTAACACGAAACGCTAATCCGTAACACGCCCCCTCCTATATGAATTTTCTCCAGTCCGTGAGCGTCCCGGAGGAGCTAGGTTTTAAGACGCCGCAATTCCTATTCGTTGCAGAGCCCCCGAGGTGGTAAACGTGGAGATCAAAGTCAACCTGCCCGACTTTGCCCCTAAGCTGGACGACTTCCTCAAGCACCTCAACAACGCCAGGGTGGAAGTTCTCGAGGCGGTCAAGTCCCTGGCCCAGGCTCGCATCGACCAGCTTAAGGGGAAGAAGGGAGCGAAGCTCAAGCGCATCGAGGTGAAGTAGCGCCCCTCCTCCCTCCGGCGCTGTCGGACCCCGCAGACGTAGGTCCTATCTCCTATCGCGAGATTGCAGGACGCGGGATTCCACCCTGACGAAGACCCACGGCAGGAGGAGGGAGGCGGCCAACCCGAAGGCCAGAGAGTATCCCAGAATCGCCCAGGATGGGAGCAGGAGGCTCAGGGCGTAGAGCCCTACCAGGGCCGGAGCTCCGATGAGAAGCCTAAGACCAGACCTCCTGCGACCCGCCCGGCGAAGTCCCACCAAACTGCCCTCCATCACGTACCCGACCGAGAAACCTACCAGGAATCCCCAGGCCTCCATGAAGTCATGGCCGAGCAGTACCAGGGTACCCAGCGAGACCGAGGGAAGAACTACGGCTGTCGCGACCCTCCAACCCACGCCGACCCTGTTCCAGAGTGAGGACTTGTGGAGGAACCAGCCACCCGCCGCCAGCGCTAGACCGATCCCCACCCCTCCGACCACGTCTCCCACATAGTGAACGCCGAGGTATACCCGCGAGAGGGCGACGAGCGCGATGACGACCACAGAGACGGTCATCCACACCCCTCTTGCGGAGGCGGCCACCGTGGCCCAGAAGGTGGCGGCATACTGGGAGTGGCCACTCGGAAAGCCGTTGCCCGTGACCGGAGTAAGATGGAGATCGGGCGGTGGCCGGGGCATGCCTATGACGGACTTCAGCAGGCCGCTAAGGGCAACGCCGGAGAGCGTGAGGACCCCAAGAAGGAGCCCCAAGCGTTTGTCCCAGATCCAGTAGACCAGGATGGCGAAGGCGATGAGCAGGGCACCGTTTCCCGCCTCCGTCAAGAGGAGGAAGAGGCCATCCAAGGCGGGAGAGAGGAGATCCTGAAGAACCCGGATTGGGCCCTCTGAGAACAGGAAGTCCGCCATCCAGGCACGCAGGAACAGCTCACCTTAAGCAGTTTGCTCTTAGGCTCGAGGGGCTCGAGGTCGGGTCCCTTCCTCACATCTTCTCCGAGAAGACGACGGAAAGATCCACCTGGACGTTGGGCCAGACGAGCCTCACCCTGTAGTCATTTCCGGAGAGGATCACGTAGACATCGCTCAGGTTCGACCTGTACCGGTTGGAGGGCCTCCCCCTGCTGTCGGGGTCGTCGGGCTTGGGACACAAAAGTCCCTCTTTGACTAGGGCCTTCACCCGGCGATATGCGGCCCTCATGGGGAGCTCACAGATCTCTGTGATCTCCTTGACCGACAGGAAATCCCTGGATGTCGCCCTAAGGATCTGCACGTTGACGTCGTCGAAGAGGGCCGACAGGAAGCTCGGGAAGGTGGTCGTGGCCTCCGGCTCGTCCTCGCGACCTTCTTCCTCAGCAGCCTCCAGAGTCGTCAATCCTGATCTCCCAGAGTATGCTGGCTTTGCCCAGAATGAGTTATAACCGTGTCGTCCCCGCTATCATGGGCGAAACCTAGGCATTGAGCTCCGTGAGCGTTTTGGACTTATGTCCAGTAATCGCTGGTCGAACTTGATATTCGCATCAGATGCAACCATTGGGCATTACAAGTGTTCGGCACAAGTACGGCGGCGGTGGACAGGTGGAGACATCAGGTGAAACCCTTGAAGGTCTCAGGGTCCTGGGTCTACCGGAAGGTCGAGGTCGTGCCGCTGAAGGCGCTGATCCCGGGCCACGACTAGGCTCTTGCGGTCATTCTCAAATTCGGAATTCATAGAAAACTATAAATTTAGAATAAGTTTGGGGAGTGGCGGATGCCCCGTAGGAAGACTATTGAGATGCGAGGGCCAGCCGACGTTCTGCCCATCTTCGGGTCCGCCATGATGGGCAGCTGGCAGCTCATCCTGCCCAGGAACATGCTAGTGGTCTACCACCCCGATAGGGACGCCTAGGGAGCGGGTCCGCCCCTAGGAGCTTTCGTTCTCGATAACCGGGTGGCAAAGCTTTTCACCGCATCTGCAGAAGAGATATCGAGGCCAGTGAATCAGTATCCTCCAGTTCGGAGAAGGCCGCTCCAGCTGACGCATCCGAACCTCGGAGCCTTGCTAGGACTGATCCTCCTGGCAGTCCTCGTGCCTACGACCAGGGGATACGAGGCCACGGGATTCATCCTTTCCCTCGCGGTTGCGGGGGTCGCTGCAGGAGCCCTAGCCAGGGGAGGTCTGGGAATGGGTTTCGGTGCCGGCGCCAGGGCCGCCGCCATCTTCATGCTGTTCCTCCTGACCTCCTGGGCCCTCGTCCTCTTCAGGGACCAGGGAGTCAGCGACCTGCTCTCCTCCTCCTGGCTCCAGCCCTTCGTCCCGTATATACTGGCCATGGCAGAACTCTGGGAGGGGCTCGCAGCCGCTCTGGACCCATACCTCCTGGGCTTCATCAACATGGTCGGAGGGGGCATGTTTGCGGACCTCATCCTGAGGATCGTCGCGCCTGTTTTGGTGGCTGGCTTCACCGGCGTTTTGGGAGGCGCCATCGGTGGCAAGCCGCGAATGGCCGAGACGGGCATCACCGAGAGTCCCGAATACGCCTCCGCTTACTCACAGAGGCCCTATGGCAATCCCTATCCTGGGGTAGGCATGGAGGCCTACTTATGTCCCTGGTGTGGCCTGAAGGTCCTGCCCCACATGGAGCTGTGCTGGAATTGCGGCGGCCCGCTGCAGCTGCCACCGCCGCCGGCCTACTAGCCTCAGTCGCCCTCCGCTGATGCGTAGGGCGCTCCGAAGGGCGTCTGCTGTATGATATTCAACCTCTGAATCAGCTTCCATTGGACCTGGGCCAGACTCCCCATAATGTCGTTGAAGGCCCTGTGATCGGGCTTTCGCTTCTCGCAGAGCTGCTCCTTGAGGGCCCCAAGACCCTGGGCGAGACCCCGGGCGCTGGACTTGATGACGGCGTCCACCGAGGGATCGAGGGTCTGGATATTCCGGAGCTGGAACGTGGCACCCCCGACCTGGCCCAGGATCATACCCGCCATCATGTACATCCCGTTGTCCAAAAAGTCCCCCAGGACCTGCAGAAGGGCCGAGAGGCTGGCTAGCTCCGTGGTGGAGTTCCCTCGAAGGTCCGCGATGGCCCTGTCGAAGGCCCTGGAGAGGTCCTCGCTGCTGAAGATTGCTCTCACATCAATCCCTCACGTCGGGAATCCCGCCATGCCCAGACGCGCCCTCCTTGCCGCCCGCCTCCGTCCCAGGACGATAGAGTGGAGACGAACCACCTCGACCTCGAGCTTCTCCAGGAACCTGAGAGCCTTCGTGGCCCTCCCTCGCTGGTCTTCGGTCCCGGACCGTGCGATTCCCTCGGCGGTCGCCTTGGCGAGCAAGAGGTCCAAGGCAATCGCTCCAAGCCTCCTGGGATGCACTCCCCGTTGACCCATTGTCGCCAACTCCTGTGCCATCTCCACGAGTCTCGGAAGCTCCAGAGTGACGGGCACGAAATCCCCCTCACTAAGAGGGTCTTGCTCAATAAGGTTTCCATGGAGGGCGAAATCCCCAACCCTTAAGTCTGCGGCCTTCTAACGGAGGGATTAACATGCCGGAGGAAATCCTCGCATCCTACCAAGGCTTCGAGCTGTGGGGCCTTAACCGGAAGACTCCGTGTCTCATAGCCCTCAGCGAGCGCCGCATCGTCGTCTCAAAGGCAGACAATCGCGATGCACTCCCCAGGGTGACGATGACGACGGTGGTGGACGACCTTCTACGAGGGAGCCACTACTCGCTGCCTTACGAGACCGTCAGGTACCTGGAGGGCAGAGGCCAGCTCGGATGGGTGCTCTTCAAGCTCTACACAACCGGCGGTAGCTACAGATTCAGGCTAAAGAAGAGGGTCTCCGAAGAGCTGGAGCAGCACCTCCGGGAGATTCTAGGGGACAAGCTCACGACCCCGAAACGGTGAAGTTTGGCAAACCAGGGTTCACCAGGTCATCCAACGCTTGGAGGGCTTGTTGAAGTACGCCGGCCGACCCTATCCTTGCCGCTGGGAGGATCGTCATGGAACCCCAGGATGAGATTCACTACGCCCCTCCGCCCCCTGGATCCAACCGAAGACGTTTTCTCAAGCTGGGTCTGGGCCTTGGAGGCTTGGTCGCCGCGGGAGTCGTTGCGGGAAGGTTGCTCATCCCCTCCCTCACTCCCCAGGCTCCTGGCGGAGGCAACACGGGGTCCAACGGAGGTCAGCCTGGGGATTACCTGGATCTCCTCAACGAGAACGTCGTCTCGGGCGGTCCACCAAAGGATGGAATACCGAGCATCGACAACCCGAGGTTTGTCTCCGTCTCGGAAGCGGACGAATACCTTCGGCCAAGCGATGTAGTCTTCGGCATCGACATTGATAGCGAGGCGAGGGCCTACCCCCAGAGGGTGCTAGTGTGGCACGAGATCGTCAACGACAGCTTCCGAGGACGCAGGATCTCCGTCACCTACTGCCCCTTGACGGGGTCTCAGCTAGCCTTCGAAGGAAGAGCCTCCGATGGCTCCCCCTTGACCTTCGGCACCACGGGGAAGCTGGTCAACAGCAACCTCCTCATGTACGACAGGCAGTCGGACAGCAACTGGCCCCAGATCCTCGGAACGGCCATCAGCGGGGAGCGAAGGGCACAAACCCTCACGGAGATACCGCTCGTGTGGACCACGTGGGGCCTGTGGAAGCAGCGTTACCCGGAAACCGCGGTGTTGAGCACCGATACGGGTTTCCTGAGGAACTACAGCTACGACCCCTACGGCTCCTACGACCCTGCCCCCCACAGCTACTACGATAACTCGAGCCTGTGGTTTCCGGTCTTAAACCAGTCCGACCGGTTCCGCCTCAAAGAAGTTGTCTTCGGCGTGAGGAGCGGGGGGAGCCGCCTGGCAGTCCCACTGGGAGAGTTCAGGTCAGTGGGCGTCGACAACGTCAACGTTGGAGGAACGCCTCTCGCACTGTTCCACGATCCTGGCCTCGACACTATCGGGGTCTTCAAGAAGTTCGTGGAGGGTCAGACGCTGTCCTTCGAGCTGCGGGGGGATGCGATCGTGGACGTCGAGACGGAGACCGTGTGGTCTGCCGAGGGGGTTGGGCTCGAGGGCCCCTTACAGGGCACATCCCTTCAGCGAGCGAGCGCCTTCAACGTAATGTGGTTCGCCTGGTATGCGTTCCACCCCGACACAGGTGTCTATGGTTAGGGTATGGAGTATGGCTCGCCGGGGCCAGGAGGCAGTTCGGAGGCTCAGAGGGACCCTGGCCTCTCCTCGTCTGAGGCGGGTTGCGCTGCTCTCAGGTACGGCCTATGTACTCCTCTACCTCTTCTCCCTCGGACACCTGGTGATCAGCCCAGGATTCACACCCTTCCCCGAAAGGGGCGTCCTGTTCTTCATAGGCTTGGAGAACCTCTGGAGGGAGCGGGCCCCCTACAACTTCGAGCCCATCGGAGTCTTCCAACCCTTCGAGGGCTTTGCCCTTTTCCTAGCGGTCCCGAACCTCTTGCTCGGGGCAGCCCTCGGCTTCCTCCTAGGCCTCAACGTGGCCACCCTAGTGTACGGATACACCCAGGCCAAGGCCTGCGGAATCAGGTCCGTTTCGGGCCTCTTCGCGAGCGTCCCGGCCTTCCTGACGGGTTTCGCCTGCTGCAGCCCGACCTTCGTCATTATCCTGGGATCTGCCTTCGCAGCGAGCTTTCTGGCCCTCCTTGCCTGGTTCATACCAGCCGCCATTGCGGCCCTCGTCCTCGCCCTTGCATGGAACCTGCTGCGGTATCTACCCACGCCGGACCAGGGGCCAACCGTGTCGCAGGTTTAATGAAACAGCAAGCTATATCGACAATCAACGAGGGGGACAATGGCGGCCACGCGTGGTTTAAGGGGCATTGTAGCCGGCGACAGTAGCATGAGCCTCGTAGACGGAGAAAAGGGTCGGCTTCTCTATCGTGGGTACGACATCCTGGACCTGGCGGAGCACTCCACCTTTGAGGAGGTGGTCTTCCTTATGTGGAAGGGACGGCTGCCGAGAGAAGAGGAGTTCGAGAGCTTTAAGGCCTCTCTGGCGAAGGAGAGGGGTCTGTCTCGGCAGCAGCTTGACCTCATAGCCACCTTTCCCAGGGAGGCCCTGCCCATGGAGGTCCTGAGGACAATGGTCTCCCACATGGCCCTTTTCGACGCCGACAGAGAGGATAGTTCCGTGGAGGCCAACGAGAGGAAGGCCGCCCGACTCGTAGCCAAGTTTCCATCCTTCGTCGCCGCCTTCCACAGGATGAGGAACGGGATGGAGCACGTGCCGCCCAGGGAGGAGATGGATCACGCCACCGCCTTCTTGCACATGCTCCACGGAAAGGAGCCCGGCAAGGAGGAGGCAAGGGCCCTAGACGTGGCGTTACTGTTGCACGTCGACCACGAGTTCAACGCCTCCACCTTTGCTGCCAGGGTTACGGCGGCCACGCTCTCAGACCTCTACAGCTCCATAGTCTCCGCCATCGGCGCCCTGAAGGGAGCCCTACACGGCGGAGCGAACGAGAACGCCATCAGGATGATCCGCGGGATCGGCGAGCCAGCGAGGGCTGAGGCGTACGTCGTCGAGGCCCTGGGGAGGAAGGAGAGGATCCCGGGCTTCGGTCATCCAGTCTACCGCACCATGGACCCCCGTGCCGCCATCATGAGGGAGATGTCGGAGAGACTGACCCGCAAGATGGGGGAGCCCCAATGGTACGAGATCTCCACTATCATCCAGGACGTTATGATGCGGGAAAAGGGCCTCTGGCCCAACGTGGACTTCTACAGCTCCAGCACCCTCTATGCCCTGGGAATCCCGATAGACCTGTTCACGCCCTTCTTCGCCTGCGGCAGGGTCCCAGGCTGGATAGGCCACGTGATGGAACAATACGCCGACAACAGGTTGATTCGTCCCCTGGCCAACTACGTGGGGCCCACGAACCTGAAGTATGCGCCCATGAGCGAGCGCTAACCCTGTAGCCTGCCGTCTCTAGGGTACCCTCTAGCTGGGCGGGCTCACAGCCCGCTGTGAATCGGAGAATGCTCGCAGGGGGGAAATCAAGTCGCCGCTCGACGCTCCTGTTCGTCTCGCTCGTCGATGGGGACGTACTTCAGCCCCTTCTCGCCCATGTACTGGGCCCGGGGTCGGATGAGTTTGTTGTCGGCTAGCTGCTCCATTATGTGGGCGCACCACCCGGCAATCCTCGAAATGGCGAAGATCGGGGTGTAGAGGTCGACGGGTATCCCGAGGACGTAGTAGGTCGATGCGGAATAGAAGTCAACGTTGGGGTTGAGCCCCTTCTCCTTCATCATGACCCTCTCGATGACCTGGGAGATGTCGTACCAGGTGGTGTCGCCAGCCGCCTCGCCCAGGTCCTTGACCACCCGGCTGAGTTCCTCTGCCCTCGGGTCCATGGTCTTGTACACGCGGTGACCAAAGCCCATGATGCGCTCCTTCTTGGCCAGCCTCTCCATCACGTACTTCTCTGCCTTGTCGGGGCTGCCGATCTCCTTCAGCATCTCCATGACGCGCATGTTGGCGCCGCCGTGGAGTGGGCCCTTCAGGGTCCCGATAGCTGCCGTGACCGCGGAATAGACGTCCGAAAGGGTAGACGCCGTGACCCTCGCTGAGAATGTTGAGGCGTTGAAGCCGTGGTCCGCGTGCATCACCAGGGCCATGTCCATGACCCTCGCAGCCGTCGGGTTGGGCTTCTTCCCTGTCAACATCCACAGGAAGTTGGCCGCATGGCTAAGCGAGATGTCCGGTTCCACGTAGTCCTTACCGTTACGAATTCTGTCCCAGGACGCTATGATGGAGGCGAAGCGCGCCGTGAGTTCCAGCGATGTCAAGATCTGGTGCTCCTTGTCCGGAGCCTCTGGCTGTTTAGCGAAGTTCCCAAGTGCGGAGACTGCGGTCCGCAGGATATCCATCGGATGGGCGCCCTTGGGCCAGTGGACCATGCAATCGAGGAGTTCATGGGGCAACGGCCTGTGCTCGGCGAGTCGTGCGCTGAACTCCTCCAGTTGCATCTTCGTGGGCAGATAGCCGTACCAGAGCAGGAAGACGGTCTCCTCGAAGTTCGACTTCTGCGCCAGCTCGTGGATATCGTAGCCCTTGTAGACTAGGAGGCCCTTCTTGCCGTCGACGAACGAATTCCGCGACTCATCTACGATTATTCCTGCCAATCCCTTGGCTATTTCCATCTGTCAACACAACCTCGGATCTTGATTCGTTCTGGCTGGGTCGGAGATGTAGCAGGGGGGGGAGTCTACATGGAATCTTCGAATGTAGAATACATACCCCTACCGAATCGGCGGAAGGGCGTAACGGTCAGGCTATCCGGGCGCCAGCCTCGGCTTCCCAGTCTGGACGCAGCAGCACAACGGTCCCGTCGGACTCCACGGCCCCCAGGATGAGAACCTCAGATAGGAAGTTGGCAATCTGCTTCGGCGGGAAGTTGGTTACAGCCACCAGCTGGCGTCCTTGGAGGTCCTCCTTCTTGTACCAGGCCTTGACGGCGGCAGAGGACTTCTTCACGCCCAGGCTACCGAAGTCGACCCACAACCTGTAGGAGGGCTTTCTGGCTTCTGGGAACTCCTGGACCTCCACCACCTTCCCGACGCGCATCTCCACCTTCTCGAAGTCCGCCCGCGAGATAGAGCTCATCGGGGGGGAGATGTCGCCCTGGGACATAGCGTTGCAGCCCTAGACACGCTTCCAGTGCGACCTCAGAAGGGGATTAGCTCTCCGTTGCCGATCCTCTGCATCGCCCAGCCGAGATCCTTAGCTAGTGGATCGTGGGAAGCCATGAGGATGGTCCTGCCCTCCGCCCTCAACTCCTTCAGCAAGTGGAGGAAGTCCTGGGCGCTCTCCTCGTCCAGCGAGGCCGTGGGCTCGTCGGCTAGCAACAGGGGAGGCCGATTGGATAGAGCCCTAGCAACGGCCACCTTCTGGCTCTCCCCCATGCTTATCTCTCTCGGCCTTCTGAGGGCCAGGTCCTCCAGGCCAAATCTCTCCATCAGCTCCCCCGCCCTCGCCTCAGCCTCGGGATCCCGATTGAGTCGCATCGGAAGGAGTAGGTTCTGCTTGACTGTGAGCTCCTCCAGCAGGTTGTGGTCCTGGAAGATGAATCCCATCCTCGTCAGGCGAAGATGTGCCCTCTCCCGAGAAGATAGGGAGGTGACGTCACGACCTTCCAGTAGGATGGTTCCCCTGTCGGGCATATCGAGACAGCCGAGCAGGTTGAGGAGGGTCGTCTTCCCGCTGCCGTTCCTTCCCCATACTACGGTCCCGCTTCCCGCCTGGAGGCTTAGATCGGTACCCTTGAGGACCTGAACGACTCCGTCATAGCTCTTCCAGAGGTCCCTGCCCTCTAAGATGGGGAAAGACATCTAGTCCAGTAGGCCCGACTACGCATGTAAGACCTTCGGAGCTCCTCCTTGTTGGGGCGCTCAGATCCAGAACTCGTTGCCGTCCAGGTCCTTGAAAATCGCGTAGGTGCCGAACCACTCCGTCGTGAGGTCCTTGGCGAACTCAACGCCCTTCACCTTCAGCTCCTCATACGTCCTCTCCTGGTCGTCACAGCCGAAGGCAATGCCCGTGTTCCCTCCCGGCCTGTCGTCTTCCCACTCCTTGCACTGTTCGCACAGATGCAGCATGAAAGTGGATTCGGGAGGCTTCACCGTGACCCAGTGGCCCTGCGCGCTGACCTCGAACCCAAGCTTCTCGCGGTACCACTCAGCGGCCCTCTTGGCATCCTTGACCAGAACAGCCGTGGATAGTACTTCCCTTATCAAGGCACCACCCCTCATCCGAACATCGAGGCGGCCACATTAACTCTTGTGAACCTCGACGCATGGTCAGCTCGCCGTCCGAACCCAGAGACCTCTTACCTGCTTCGGGGCTCCACATTCTGCTGGCGTTGGGATAAGCCTATTTAGGCCGAGAAGGTTCACTCGGCCACCTCGAAGGAGATGGGAGCATTCTGTTCCGGTTGGCGACCAGGTTCAACTGGAGGGTGGGAGCCACGGTGCTGGGCATCGCTGTCTGCGCCATGTACTCCACGGGGGCCATGGTACTCCTTGACGGGCTGGAGGCGGGGAGCGCCTCCGTTGGGGTTAGGCTCGAGACCGGTCCCTTCTTCGCCTACAAGGGCGCCTTCCCGCAGGGCGAGCGATTCTTCGCGCCAACCGGTCTGACGGGGGACCATAGCGTCGGGGATCTGCAACCCACGGACCTCATTGCGGGCAACGCGAGCCTCTCCGTCAGGACCATGTATCTCACGAAACCCGGGTGGATCTCGATGGTCGAACCGGAGCTTGCTGACGCCTACCTGTCCTCCGCCCTTGCAGACAGTCTTGGAATTCGCCCGGGGGCGAGGATTGTCCTGGCCACAGTCTATGTGGAATTGGAGTTCACCTTCAGAGACTACCTGAGGTCCACCGTCATCCTCCCCGAGGAGTGGGTCCTCGTATCGGAGTTTGACCACGCTGCCCTCCACCCCATTGCCTTGGACCTCTACAACTTCGTGCTGCTTCAGGAGAAGGGGGACGCCACCCTTCTCGAGGAAGGCGGCTTCACCGTGGTCCCCACACTGACCGCGGGGGAGTTCTTCGTTCGCGGCTTGGCGGAGGCCAGGAGGATTGTCCAGAGCATCGTCGTGGTCAGCTCCGTCGCCATCGCGGCCCTCGCCTTCAGCCTGATATCCCTAGAGGCTCGATATCGACGTGGTGAGATGGGTACCCTGACGGCCCTGGGGATGCGGGGACAGGGGATGGTGGGGTTGTATGGACTGCAGGTGGTCTTCATCGTGGCCGTCGGGACACTCCTGGGGCTGGCCCTTGGAATCGTCGTCGCCAACGGACTGGTCTCCTTTGCCCCCTTCTTCGGGCTGCCCACCATAATCAGGCCTCAGGTCACACCCTCGGGCCTCCTACTCCCGCTCCTCTCCTCCCTCCTCGCCGGAATGGTGGGCGGGGCCATCGCGGTCGCCACTGCAGTCAGGAGGTTCTCCCTTGGAACTCAAGTCTGAACTCTTCCTCATTCTGATTCTGAGTTCTGCCCTCCTATCGGCGTCCCTACCGCTCTACGCCGCTCTGGCGCAGACTCCGGAGGAGGTGTTCTTCGGAGA
>CAYFYA010000011.1:26884-57892 GCA_964347325.1 uncultured Methanomassiliicoccales archaeon
GTGGGTGACGGAGAGAGCAACGTCGAGGTGGAGAACGGGGTCGTGACCGATGACCGAATCGGGGCCCTGCTCCTCTCGAACCCCGACCTGGCCCGGGAACTCGGGAGGAGCTACATCAACTCCTTCGCGAAGTACAGCGGGAATAGCCTTCGGGTCGTCATCCTCGGCATGCAGGCCCTTACGCTGGCCCTCTTCACCATCGTACTCGCATCCTCCCTAGTCCGCTTCATGGTGGAGAGTAGGAGGAAGATCGGCCTGGTACTGTCCCTAGGCGGCGGCCTGGCAGCCCTCCTCAGGATCTATGGATGGCGAACCCTCGCCCTGGGGATGCTTGCGGGATTCCTGGGGCTTCTCCTGGGCACAGGTATTGGCTACCTCCTGGAGGCGGCCTCGAGCTTCACCTTCCTAGGCCATGTGGTGGTGTACGAGATGGAGCCGTGGACGGGACTGCAGATCTTGGCCGCTTACGCGGCTGCCCTCGTATTCATCGTCCTACTGAGCTTCGCCTTCTTCTCCACGCAGAGGCCTCGAGATCTCCTTAGGGAGGTCCCGGAGCCCGAGTTCCACGATCGGATGGTGGTGTCCGAGTGAGAGGCCATCTCATCCCGGTGGCGACGGCCCTGTCGGTGGCCACGGCGGTGAGACTCGTGCAGCTCCTGCTCTCCTCCATGCCTTTCAACATCGACAGCTACGCCCAGATCTCCATCGCCGGAGGAATTCTGGAGGGCGGCCAGTGGAGCCTGGAGGAAGGTTCAGCCAACGCATACAACCTGAAGATGCCGTTACTGCCGCTGCTGCTCGCGGTGGCCTCCCTGGTGACGGGGGTAGAGCCGCTGACGATGGCGACTCCCCTGATAATCCTCGTCTCTGTCGGGGGGGTCCTCGGCATCTACGCCCTCGCCTACACGTTATCGAAGAGTCGGGGTGTAGCCGTCGTGTCGTCGCTGGCCCTGGCCATCCTCGGACCGTACGTCTTCCTGAGCACAACCCTGATGAAGGAGGCCCTTGCCCTCGCCCTCCTCCCGTTGCTGGCAATGGTCTTCATGAGGAGACGTGACTGGAGGCTGAGGACCCTGGCGGCTCTCATACTCTTGACCCTCCCCCTAATCCACCACCTCTCCACGCTCATGGCCTACGGATTTGTGAGCCTGATTCTGCTGGCGCAGGCTGCCCACGCCTACTGGCGAGGGGAGTGGTCCTGGAGAGGCCTGGTCCTGGACCTGGCCTTCGGACCGGCCCTGTTCTCCTTCGGCATCTGGTACTACACCCTCGTCAACCTAGAGTTCTTCACCGATGTCTGGCGGACCAACGAGGTCGCACTCTTCCTCTCGACGACCCTCCTCATCGCAACCGCCGGTCTCCTCCTGATGTCCCACCGGCGGGCCAGGCCGTGGTTTGCCCTCTCGAAGTCCCGCCTCTTTCCCAGCCTGGTGGACCAGAAGTTCTTGATAATCCTCGGGGGCCTCCTTCTGGTCGCATGGAACTTCCAGAGAAACCTGTTCCCGGGGACCATCACCACCACTCCCCTCCTCCTGGGGGTGGCGCTGGCCTACATCCCCCTAGCGGTTCTAGCCCTGGTGGGCCTCAACCTGCAGCGCCTCTCCAAGGGGGCCGATAAAGCCCTCGTGCTAGCCCTGATTCTGGTGCCCTTCACCGTCATGCTCTACGGACTCCTGCGGGGGCTGGACCCGCTGTCCCACACCCTGGTCTACCGCTCCTTTGACTTCCTGGACTACGGCCTAGCCATTGGCATAGGGACGGCCCTATTCCGGCAGATGAGTTCCGCCAGGAGGACGGCCCTGGCCACCGTTGCCTTCGGTGCCCTGTTGGCCACCCTCCCGCTGGCTTACAGCACAGAGACAGTCCTGCACGTCCAGAACACCACCTATCGGTACGAGCTGGACGCTATGATGCGACTCCAGGATGGAGGGGCCTCCGACGTGCAGACGGATCAGCGTCTAGGGGATGTCATGGCCATGGCCTTCGGCCTCAGGACCGATAGGACTCTGCCCTTCAAGATCGTCCAGGGTCAGCCTCTGGGACCAGGGTCTACCCTCCTCGTGGAGGAGAAGTGGGCTCTGAGGGGGGCCCAGGTCCATCCAATGCCCTTCCTGCCTATTGGCGAGGAAAGCCTGGCCGCGCTACTCCGGTACAGCGACGTCGTGTACCACGGTGGCGACTCGTCCAACTCCCTCTACATCCTACTTGTGAGGCCGTGATTCCTCCCCGCTAGGACACTTTGCCAAGGTCAGAGGTGGTTTCCATCCCCGCAGAATCGCTAGGAAACGCTTAAGTAAGGGTAGCCTGAATACACGCGCGGGATGCGATGATCATCAGCTTTGCCATATCCACCATTTCGAGCGCCGTTGTGGCCTCGATCATCGGCGGAACACTCGGTGGCATTGCCGTCGTAGCCCTCATCTTTCTGCTAGTCATGAAGGAGCTCAGCAGCGCGGAGGTAGAGTCCGGCAGAGCTAGCAAGACCCTGGAGACCCTCTCCCGCTACGTCATCATGCCCATTGTACCCCTCCTACTGGTCTTCGCCGTCATCGTGGCGGTGAAGGTCTGGGAGGTTCTGTAGTCAGCACGGTCCGGTCTCCGCGTGGTCCCCGCTCTAAGCCCCTGACAGCACAGCGCACGTTATCAACCCCGCGAGAAGTGTAGAAACTCTTATGGTGTGCATACCGCCCCTCTATCCACATGAATGAGAGGGGGCTCCGACGCGCCTTCCCCCCCGTCCTCGCGGTCCTTGTACTCACCTTTCTGGTTGCCGCCTTTCTCGCCTACTACACGGACATAACCTACAGCCAGGAAGTCGGCTTCGAGACCTACACCTCCCTGGCCAAGGGACTTGCGGCTGTACTGGGGGCCGCTATCCTTGGTATGGCGGTCGTGACCCATTCCATCCGCCTCAGAAGGGAACAGCTGGAGAGCCGGCTCATAAGGTGGCTCGAATCGCAAGGAGGGCTGATCATCGGTGAGTGGGGGGATGACGTGGAGAGGGCCCTCTTGGAGAGGGAGGGAGCCGCCACGGCTGGCGTGCCTGAGGCTCTCGCAGAGAGGAAGGTCCTTCTTCGGATGAGAAAGTATACGACGCGGCTTTTCGGCGTACCCGTGGCGGCCTTCATAGCCCTGGTGGGGACCTCCATCTGGGCGATACCCGCCACAGAGGTGTTCCTGCGGGAGAGCTTTCCACTCCTGGGATCGATGTTCATCTGGTTCGCAAGCTACGGAACCGCCGCGTCCCTCGCGGCCCTGGTCGCCGTTATCCTAAGGACCTCTGGGGAGTAGGGGCCTCCTCGTCCAGGACACCTGTCCTGATGCTTCTCAGAAGGTTTGGCCTCCTGTAGAGCCTGTATCGTAACGCCATGGCCACCAAGGCGAGCAATCCGACGGCCTCCCCGAAGACTATGTAGGGCCACTGGAGGCCTAGGGGGAGTTCCAGATACTGGCCCGGCACGTATTCGGGCGGTCCCAGACCCAGCAAGGGCCAGAGAAAGACCCAGGGCTGCTCCCAAATCCTATCCAGAATCAGATGCATCCATGCGCCTATAGCCAGGACCGTCAGCATGCCGACGGTTGCCCTCCTCGATGAGCCCACGGGAGTCGACAAGAACCACATCAAGAGGACGAGGGTCAGAGAGGCGATGAAGATCATGCTGTGGCCGATGGTGCGTCCCTCGAGGCCTGCTGCCAGGGCCAGAGGTTTGTCGATTAGGTCCGGAAGTACGGCTCCCAGCAGAAGGAGGCGAAAATCCAGCAAAGGATAGTAGCCCCGTCCGGAGAGGTGTACTCCCAGGGCTGCCGTGATGCCTAGATGGCCGAGAGGATACAACCGGTCACTCTTTTCTCCCCCTGCTGAAGAACCTTTCGGTGGATGCACCCCGGGATGTGGGCCAAACTTTTTAGGCAACCCTTCCTTCCCCCCCGAGGCTCATGAAGCTCTTCGTTTTCGACCTAGAGAACACCCTGATATACAACGAGTTTCTGCCTGAGCTCGCCGCCCTGGTTGGCCATGAAGCCGAGGTCGAGCGCATCACCCGACTTGGTGTGGAGGGGAAGATCGACTGGGTCGAGGGCTTCAGGGCGAGGGCACGTTACCTCCAGGGCCTAACCCGCGAACAGGTGGAGGAGAAGTCGAGGGAGATCCGGCTCGTGCCGGGAGCCCTGGGCTTCATCAGATCCCTGCGGGGTAAGGGTCACAAGGTAGGCCTCATCACCGGCGGTCCCGCGGAGCTCGTGCGGGAGGCTCGACAACTCCTGGGAGCCGACATGAGCGTCTCCAACGACTTCCTTTACGACGGAGACGTATTCACGGGGGACGTGATCGTCCGGGTCACCCCTCAGACCAAGGTCCTCTTCGCCGTTGAGATGGCGCGAGGAGTGGGCATCGGTCCCGCTGATACCGTCGCCTTTGCGGACGGCGTGATGGACGCAGGTCTCCTCAAGTCCGCCGCCGTGGCCATGGGCATAAACTCTCGTGGCCTTCTGTCTCAGTACGTGAACTACGAGGTCCATGACTTCGAGGAAGCCTATCGTTGGCTCAGTAACCAAGGCATTCTTTGACTTCCTGCGGGGCCTCGGGCCGCCGGCGGCCCTGGCTAGCTGGTAGAGAGGCGATCTCCGATCCAGTAGAGGCTCGTCTGCGAATGGATAATATATAGACCCGCCATTAGTGCGAGCAATGGGCAGGCCGGACGACCTCGCTCAGAAGGAGCCGGGGGGGAGAGTGGGAGGGGCGCTACGATCCGCCAGGGAGGCTTTTGGGCGGCGCTTTCCGCGAACGGCGCGCGCGCTGCGACGAAACAGAATCCTGGTCAACGCAATACTCATGGTGCTGATCACCGGCGCAGTCTTGAGCCTTCTCTTTCAGGGGAGCTTTGGCGGGGTATTGGTGACCGGCGTGGTGGTCGGTAGTATCTATGTCCTAGGAGCGACGGGGCTCTCGCTGGTCTACGGCATCAAGAAGTTTGCCAACTTCGCCCACGGCGACCTCATCACCCTCGGTGCCTACATGGCCTTCTTCGTAAACGTCCTCATCGGTCTCGACATAATCTTCGGCTTCGTCTTCGCGGTAATCATCCTCGGCCTCGTCGGCATCGCCTTGGAGATTCTGATCTTCAGCCGACTAGAGGGGAAGGGCGTTGTGGCACCTCTGATAGCCTCCGTAGGCCTCTTTATTATCATTCAAAACGGGATAAGCGCTGGCTTCGGCCCGGAACCCGATGCGTACAACGTCTTTCGAATGGAGAACTGGGCCTGGGAAACTCCAATCGGATTCATCCAATTAAATCCGATAAAGGGCATGGCCACCTTGATCGTCGCCGTGACCGCTACACTCATGCTCCACATCATACTGAGCCGCACTACCTTGGGCAAGTCAATGAGGGCCATGTCCGACAACCCCGAGCTCGCGAGATCCTCGGGCATCAACACCCGCAACGTCACCCTTTGGACATGGGCCATAGCGGGGATGTTGGCCGGAGTTGCGGGCGTCCTTCTCGGCTTGTCCCTCGACGTGCGACCCTTCCTCGGTTTCAGCATACTGCTCTTCCTCTTCGCCTCGGTGATCATAGGGGGAATCGGTTCGCCCTACGGAGCCATGATTGGAGGATTCCTGGTCGGCATCATCCAAGAGATGTCTGGAATATTCCTGGATTGGCTTGCCAGGCCTGAGATCGTGGGTCTTGAGGCGCATGCCGCCTATCGGCCCATGGCGGCCTTCTTGATCATGATCCTAGTCCTGTTGGTGAGACCGGAGGGGTTGATGGGCGTGGCCACGCTTAAAGAGGCACGAGGAGTTGGGCTCCGTGCACGTCTCTTCGGGAGGAGGCGATAACATGGTCGTTCCCTACTTCGTCGCCGAGATCGTCACGTTCATCCTCCCCTTTGCCGTCTTGGCGATCCTGTCCCTCGCCCTGAACCTGCACTGGGGACACACTGGTCTGTTCAACGCCGGCATCGCGGGGTTCTACGCCATCGGCGCCTACACGGCAGCCATCCTCCTGACGCCAGACTCCCCGGCGACGCAGATATATCCAGGCCACATCGGAGGATTCGACCTGGGAGAGAACTTCGCGGTCCTCCTGGGCCTTCCCACCTCCGTCTCCTACGTCCTGGCCTTCCTGGTGGCCGCGGCCGCCGCCTTCTTCGTCGCCCTCATCGTCGGTCTCCTGATCGGTATCCCCACCCTCAAGCTCCGAGCGGACTACCTCGCCATCGCGACGCTGGCCCTCGCCGAGATGTTCCGCGTCTTCATAATGAACGCCAGGGCCTGGACAGCAGGTACCATAGGCATCGTATCGATTCCTCGCCCCTTCGACGGCCTTGGACTCACCGGTAGGGAAAACGACGCCCTCCTAGCCCTCCTGTTCCTCGTGTTGGTCGCCCTGACATTCTTCTTCCTCTTGTGGATAACGAAGGCACCCTGGGGTAGGGTGTTGCGATCCATTCGTGATGATGAAGAGGCCGCGTCCGTGCTGGGTAAGGACACCTTCTGGCTCAAGCTCCAGGCGTTCGCCATTGGTTGTGGCGTCATGGGCGCGGCGGGAGCCCTTCTGGCCGTACTCAACCGCGTCATTGTCCCCACCCTATTCGTCCCCTTCACGACCTTCTCAGTATACGTTGCCGTCATCCTCGGCGGATCAGGAAATAACAAAGGAGTATTAGTGGGCGCAGGCATCTTCTTCATGTTGAACTGGGCCTCGATCAGGCTAAAGGACCTTCTCCCCGTCGAGTGGGCCACCGATATCGCCTTCTATCGGCTCATTGCCGTCGGCCTCCTCCTCATCCTCCTGGTCGTATTCAGGCCCCAGGGCATCATCCCAGAAGAAAAGTACGTGCCAAAGGTGGACTGAACATGACTGAACCGATTCTCTCGACGCGACGAGTGTCCAAGGCCTTCGGTGGCATCCATGCTGTCGACGAATGCACACTGGACGTGGAGCCTGCCAGGATCACGGGGTTGATTGGGCCCAACGGAGCTGGCAAGTCGACCCTCTTCAACGTGATCATCGGCATGTACCCGCCCGACAGCGGCGAGGTCTGGTTCGACGGCAAGCGGATCGACGGGCTGCCGCCCTACCGCGTGGTCAAGTTGGGGATCTCGAAGACTTTTCAGATCCCGAGGGAGTTCGAGAAGCTCACGGTCCTTGAGAACCTGCTGGTGGCCTCCTCCATGCGCTATGGCGAGAGCCTGCTGGACCTCCTGTTCGTTCCCAGGAAGGTGAAGAAGGAGCTCAAGAGCACCATCGGCCGGGCGGAGGGAGTCCTCGACACCGTCGGGCTGTGGGAGCTGAGGGACGAGTACGCTGGCAACCTCTCGGGAGGGCAGAAGAAGCTCCTCGAGCTCGCACGCTCCCTCATGACTGAACCGAAAGTCGTCATGCTGGATGAGCCCGTGGCTGGAGTCAGCCCCACCCTCACCAAGCGGCTCCTGGAGGTCATAGAGGACCTACGTGACGGGGGAAGGACCTTCTTCCTGGTGGAGCACGACATGGATGTCGTCATGCGCCACTGCGACCACATCATCGTCTTGCACCAGGGAAAGCGCCTCACCGAGGGAACGCCCGAAGAGGTACGCTCGGATCAGAGCGTCATCGACTCCTACCTGGGGGGCTGAGTTGCCGCTGCTCTCCGCCACCGATGTCGTCTCAGGCTACGGAGAGACGATAATCCTCCACGGCGTCTCCATTAAGGTGGAGCCAGAGGAGATCGTGACCATCATCGGGCCCAACGGCGCGGGTAAGTCTACCCTGATCAAGACGATCATCGGGATCCTCAAACCGAAGCAGGGGCACGTCGTCTTCGACGGCAAGGACATCACGGGCCAGGCCCCGGAACGGCTAGCCCTACTGGGAGCCGCGTACGTGCCGCAGATGCAGAATATCTTCCCGTCCCTCACCGTCTTTGAGAACCTGGAGATGGGTGCCACGGTCCGGCGGCCAGGCTGGCTCACTAGGATGAAGAGGCGCGTCACGCGGGAACCGGGGCCTCGGAGCTACTCCCAGCAGGAGTTCGAGGATCGTGTGGAGCGCGTCCTGTCGATCTTCCCCAACCTTAGACCCAAGGTCAAGGACAAGGCGGGCATGCTCAGCGGGGGAGAGCAGCAGATGGTCGCCCTGGCTAAGACCCTCGTCCTGGAACCCAAGATCCTGTTGATAGACGAACCCTCGGCCGGACTGGCCCCCACCCTCGTCCAGTCGATCTTCGACAAGGTATTGGACATAAACAAGCAGGGAACCGCCATTGTACTTGTGGAACAGAACGCTAAGAAGGCGCTGGGGATGGCGGATCGAGGCTACGTGCTGGACATGGGGAGGAACAGGTTCGAAGGGAGTGGAGAGGCTCTCCTACACGACCCTGAGGTAGGGAGCCTCTACTTGGGTGGCTAGTCTCGCCAGAATGGCGCTATGAGGGCGGCGTTGAAAGGGTTGTAGAACGGTGGGGCTCCTCCAGGGATTCCCGCCACGATGGCTACGACTTCGTCCTCATCGTACTCAATGAGGTTCGTGATCTGGTCGTTCGCGTCGATGCCCCAGACTGCGTACTGGCTGATGACCGGATCCCCGGCCTCGTCCAAATCGGTGTTTCCAGAGGCACCTTCGTAGTTGATGTCCCTACCTGCTGTGAGCTCCTCCAGTGCCTTCTCCCATTCGCCTGGCAGGATCGGGGTCCCCGGCGGGTTCGCGATGTCCCTGATCTTCTCCTGGATACCCGTACCGGAGGCCTGTCCGGATGCTTGGGCAGCCAGAGCCATCATGAAGGTGGCGTCGTACACGTTGTCGTCGAAGAGTCCCGGCGCGTGGCCCCAGCGGCCTTCATAGACCTCGGCCCAGTCGTCGAACCTCGGGCCTACTAGCCCGACGTAGGAACCAGGGGACGTCCCGATGAGTGGGCTGACGTCGCGGCCCCTGTCGGCGAGCTCGTCGACAAAGTCGCTCTGGCTCAGGAGGCCCTCCGAGAAGATCCACACTATGTCCGGGTAAGCGCCGTCTAGGTACTCCTCGTACATGAGAACGCCGTCCGGCGGATAGGCCACCAGATAGACTGCGTCAATGGCGGTGGCGAAGATCGCGTTCAGGTCCGACACGTAGGTTGTGGCACCCTGCGTCGTCTCCGTCACGATCTGTCTGACCGTGATGGTTCCACCCAGGGCCTCGAATGTGTCCCGGAAGACGTCAGCGAGCCCGGTGCCGTACGGGTTGTTGATGCCGACGACAGCCATGTCGCGGTACCCGGCCGTCTCATAGGCGTAGTAACCGGCTATGACACCCTGCAATGCGTCCGACGGTGCGGTCCGGGCAAACCAGCCCTCGTTCACCGTCTGATCCGACAGCAGGGGCGTCGTGCAAGACCCGGACATCTCGAAGACCTCGTTTGCCTTGGCGATCTCGAGGACGGTCAAGCACTGACCCGATCCGGTCGATCCAATGATGCCGTGTACCTCGTTAGTGGTCACGACCTTGCTCGCGGCGTCCCTAGCGGTAGCGGGATCGGTCGCACTGTCCTCGTGGAAGCCGAGGACCGGGACACCGAATACCCCACCCTGCTGGTTGATCTGCTCCAGGGCGAGCAACGCTCCCTTCTCGTTATTCGGTCCAAACGCGCTCAGGCCGCCAGTCTTGTCGAGCACGGTCCCAATCCGAAGCTGCTGAGGCCCCGGCTGGAAGAACGGTGCGGTGAAGAAGCCACCGGCGAATCCGGCGGCGAAGAGAACGACTGCGACGATGACCACCACACCCGCTCCGAATCCCTTCGGTGCCCCTGCGGGGGCAGGTGTGGGGCGGCGCGTGGGCTCAGGCATAGGTTCAGGCTCAGATCCAGACTCCTCCACGTTAATCCTCCTAGCTGGGGCTATGGCATGCTGGGCACTGCTTTAAATCTTTCTATAAGGGCAGAGAGCTAGACCCAGAGGGTCTCTGGCAATCATCGTTACAAGAAAGGGATGGGAATGCCTAGGCGCCGAGAATACCGCGGGGGAGGAGTTTGCGGAGGAGAGAAGCAATGATCTCAACAGCCCTAGGTTTGGTCATCCCATCCCGCGGGGGCATGGTGTTATCAGAGTTAATAATTTTCGCTTATAGTGCGTTGCACCCGCAGTCTTCCAAGGGTACGCTGCAGAACCGGCAATAGTGGAAGAGGTGGTCGCAGTCGTATCCCATGTCGTGGGCGCAATCCCTTATGTCATGAATGCCCAGGTGGTCGTTCACGGAGTTTCCCCGTGCCGGCCTCAAAAACAATCGACAATCATAAAGGTTTCGATTCGACAATCAACGTTGACATCTCGGCGTCCCACGCCGATGGGCCCGTTGGCGGGGTCGTGAGTCGAGCACGACTCCGCTGAATCCTTCGGACTGTGGGTGAGGGAGCCACGAAGGTTTATCGTTTTAATGATATTAGCGGGGGGTCATCTTATGCGACCGGATCGGATGAATCGAGGGGTCGTCGCCGCCCCCCCGGAGGGTCGCTCTTGAACACCGAAGAGCTGATGGAGCTGGCCCTGCGAATGGCGGGGATGGAGGAGGTCCCCAGCGACACCCAGATCTACGTTGAAGGGGAGGAGATTCATAGGGTTCTCATGGGCATCGACATCGGCGAGGCGGAGCTCCTACTGGCCAAGGACCAGGGAATGGACTGCGCCATCGCCCACCACCCGGCCGGCGGATCTGCCAGGGTCCACTTCCACCGCGTCCTTCAGCGCCACGAGGAGATGATGATGGCCAATGGAGTCCCTCAACGCGCGGCCGCCGAGGCTGTGGCGGAGCTGGTCCTTCCACCGGAGCTAGCGGGGCACTCCAGCAACTACGACCGCGCCCCCTCCGTTGCCCGGCTCCTGGGGATGGCCTTCCTCAACCTCCACCTCCCGTTGGACGAGATTGGGAGGAGACGGATGGTCGAGCACATGAGGCAGTGCGGCGATGGGGCCACCGTGGCCGATGCCGTCACCGCCCTTAACCAGATTCCGGAGTTCCAGGTCGCAGAGACCTCCATCGAGGTGAGGCTTGGCAGCCTCGGCAACCCCCTAGGCAGCTACGTGGTCGCCCACGGTGCCGGTACCAACGGAGGCTACCCCGTGGCAAAGGCCTACTTCACTCACGGCATCGACACAGTGATCTACATCCACATCTCTCCGCCGGACCTCAAGAAGCTCAGAGCGGACAAGGAGCTAGAAGGAAGGAACCTCGTCGTCACGGGCCACATCGTCAGCGACTCCCTAGGAATCAACCCCTACGTGGAAGCCCTCCGCAGGCGGGGTTTGGAGGTCACCTGCATCGGGGGCATCCTGGAGCCCTAGGTCGCCACTTCTCTCAGAAAGGAGAGGGCCTGCCGCCTAAGGATGAAGAAACCGACAATGGCCGAGGCCGCGGTCCCCTGGGCGATCAACCACGCAATGCCTGCACCCTCTACGCCGTAGATCGGGATTAGCCAGTAGGAGAGGGCGATGGTCCCCAGGGCGACGTAGGCCATCAGGGCGATGATGACCCTGATCCACTTCTTCACCTTCGCCACCGAGAGGAAGATGTGGTTGACGGCAACGAATATCGTGGAGAGGGTCAGAATCCTCAGGAGGTTCGTGCTAGCTACGGCGTACTCGGGTCCGAAGAGGGAGAGGATCCACCCCCCCAGAAACCATATGAAGAGGATGCCGAGGGCGAGAAGCGGAAGGAGCAGCCGAAGCGACTTGCCCAGATCCCTACGGAGTCGGTCCTCGTAGTGGGACCCTTCGGCGTAGAGGGACACGCCGGTCATCAGCGGAATGGCGAAGAGCAGGCTCGCTATCTGCCAAGGGATGCCGAAGTCCTCAGGGGTGCCCACGAGACTGGCGACAATCAGGAGGATCACGGGATAAGGTAGGTAGGCGAGCACCTCGGATACGTGGTTCCCGAGGGAGAAGTGGATGATGTCGTTCACCGTCGCCTTGTCGAAGGCGGGCCCGGGACGGAACTCCGGGAACACCCTGGGCAGCCATATGAAGAAGGCCACACTGAGGGCCAGGACGTTGCCGAGGACGAAAGCGCTTAGGATGCCGACGATCCCCAGCAACCCCACCAGGAGGATCGGGACCAGAAGCCTGACGGCCTGGTAGAGGATGCTCTTAAGGAGGACGTAGGAAGCCTCCCGGCCCGCGACGAAGGAATTGTTTACGATCACGGCGTTGGCCTGCAGAGGGACCATCACGAGGAAGACAAGGGCCAAAGCCCACAGCCTGGCGGTCTCGCCGCCTTGGGGGAACCAGAGATCGATGGTGAACAGCATGACGGCGGCGAAGATCAGTGCCAGGATAGTGCTCAGGGTCAGACAGCTGTTTATCATCCTGCCGCGATCCCTAGTCGTACCGGGGAGGAACCTGATCAGGCCGGTACCGAACCCCAACTGAGATAGGGTTCCCAGGAAGGTGGCGACCCCGACCAGGACCAGAGCGTAGCCCACTTCTGCCTTCGTGTACAGTTGGGCCACCAGAAACCAGAACAGGAAGCCGGCACCTGCGATCAGCACCGTGTTGGCCATGAGGAAGATGGCGTTTCGATAGAGGGGCGAACGCATGTCCTGAAGCATGTCTCTGACGAGGTCCGTGGCGATTCCCAAGCGCCTATCTGACTCCCATAGATAACCTTTCTGGGAGAGTCCCGGTTCCTGGATTCTGCTCCTTTTTAAGTAGCGTGGCCATTACAGCAGAGGGGCGGGCTTAGTCTAGCCTGGCTAGGACACGAGCTTGCCAAACGTCGTGCAGAGAGCTCGTAGCGCGGGTTCGAATCCCGCAGCCCGCATCTTCCGTCAGCTGGCATCGCGGCCTGTCGGGTTCGAAGTCTCAAGCATCCCCCGTCCTTCATTCCCTTGAACTCGACAGCCTGGTGCCGACCAGGTTAGGATGGATGGTGGGGAAGGGGTTCAAGAAGGGCAGGGATGACGGCAGGTTCGCTCAGTAGGGATTCGTCGAGGTTTCAAATATGCGGTGGTCCTTCCAACACCCGTGGCCAAGCTCTCGGCCCTTGGGGAGAGAAAGCTCGTCGAGATTCTTCTCGGGTTGTTTAATCATGGCGAGGACGTCGGACTCGGTGACGACGCAGCCTTCCTGCCAATGGACGATCACTACCTCCTGCTCACGACGGACGTCGTGAATCAGCGGACCCACATACCCGAGGGAGCGACACCGGAACAGGTGGGGTGGTATGTGGTGGCCGTGAACTTCAGCGACATCGCCGCCATGGGAGGACAACCGACAGGTTTCATGGCGGCCCTCTCATTACCCAGGACTCTCGACCTGGAGTACCTAGAGGGGCTGGCCAGTGGGATGAAGGCTTGCGTCGAGGAGTATGGGGCCCTTGTGCTAGGTGGTGACACGAAGGAGGGTCCCGAGGTCTCCCTATGCGGGGTCGCCCTCGGTAGGACGAGGGGCAAGCGAGTTCTGCGAAGGACGGGATGCCGACCCGGTGACCTGCTCGCTGTGACAGGGACACTCGGGAGAGCGGGATGGGCGTTGCGGGAACTGGGAACCAGCGGACCTTCGGTCAAGGTTCTCGATGTGCTCCTGAAGCCCCTGCCCCGAGTGGCGGAGGGGCTGATCCTTGCAGGGAACCCGGCGGTGACTGCCTGTATGGACATCTCCGATGGACTGGCCTCGTCCTTGGCCCAACTCTCGGCCCTCAATGACGTCTCCTTTCGAGTGGATGGCGACAAGGTTCCCGTCGCCGCGTCGGCAAAAGGAATGGATCGCGAGTCAACGCAAGAAGCCGTACTCTACGAGGGAGGGGACTTCGAACTCCTGTTCACGGCGTCCCCAAAGGCTCGGGAACCGCTTGAGCGCCAGTTCGACCAGAGGGATGTCACCGCGACGGTTATCGGCGAGGTGGCGCCTCCTGGCGAGAACACCATCGTTGTTGAGGGTAGGGAGAAGCGCCTCGAGTCCCGTGGATTCGAGCACTTCCGATGAGCTTTGAATCGGGAACCTCCCCGAATGTATTTAGGTCGCCTGGCCGATTCCAATGGCGTCCCATGAAGGAGGCACTTCTCTACGAACCCTTGGAAGGGGGGAAGGTCGTTTGTACGGCCTGCGCCCGCTACTGCAAGATAGGACCAGGACAGATCGGCCTGTGTGGGATACGGCAGAACATCGACGGTAAGCTTCAGCTCCTGGTCTACGGGAAAGTCATCACGGGGCACATAGACCCCATTGAGAAGAAGCCTGTAACACATTACATGCCCGGGGCCAAGGTCTTTAGCATTGCGACAACTGGATGCAACTGGTTGTGCTCATACTGTCAGAATTTTGATATATCTCAGAGAAGAAAGGTGGAGGGCATCGACGCCACACCTCAACAGGTGGTTGATATGACCCTCCAACACGGCTGCCAAGGCATTGCCTACACCTACAACCAGCCCACCATCTTCATCGAGTTCGCCCACGATATTGGCGTCATCGCCCGCGATGAGGGGCTCATCAACATCTTCGTCTCCAACGGGTACGACACGCCCGACACCGTTGGGTTGATGAAGGACTTCCTGGATTGCATCACCGTGGACTTCAAGGGCAACGGGGAGCCCAAGTTCACACGCAAGTACGTCGGAGTCATCGACCCTCAGCCCATCTTCGACAGCCTCATCGAGATGCGGGACAAGACGGACGTCCACATCGAGATCACCGACCTCGTCGTGCCTCAGGTTGGAGACGACTTGGAGTACGCGCGGAGGCTCTCACAGTTCACCTACGACGAGCTGGGGCCCGAGACGCCCATCCACTTCCTCAGGTTCCATCCCGACTACCGGATGATGGACCTGCCGTCGACGCCGGTGGAGACCTTGGTGAGGCACCACGCCGTGGCCAAGGAGGTGGGCCTGAAGTACGCCTACATAGGGAACGTTCCAGGACACGAGCTGGAGAACACCTACTGCCCCGGCTGCGGATCGGAGGTCATCAAGAGACACGGCTTCGACATCCTCAAGTGGCGCCTCGACAAGGAGAACCGCTGTAAGGCCTGCGGATACCAGCAGGCGATCGTGGGCACCCTGCAGGACACATGGCGGGAGTTCCGGTTTCGTCCAGTCATGTAGCAGCACACCACCCAAGGCTTTTCTACACCAGACAGTATCGCCCTACGAGGTGTGGTGTAAATGGGTCTGGTGAAGAAGGGCGCTGCCATCTCCATCGCCGGCGGTATCCTGGCCGTAGTGGGGGCCGTGTTCATCGCGTTGGGTGCCCTGCGCGCCAACTGGGAAGGTGCCAGCTTCATCCCCACGTGGGTCTACGACTTCACACTGTTCTTCAGCATCGGCATGGCAATCTTCGCCCTCGGAGCGGGGCTGGCCCTTATGGGTCTGGCTGCTGCAGCAGAAGATTGAGGACAATATCCACGAGGTCGCCGGGGAACGTGACCAGGGGCTACAGTCCACCTCTTCAACGACCAGCGACCTAGGCCCTTAAGGGCGTTAGCTCGACCTGCCCCTCTCCAAGACGAGCTTTCCATCCGCTTCGACGTTCACCCACTTCAGCACCGCTTCCACGAAGACGCCACAGTTAACCTCGCCACCTAGGACGGTATTGTCCCCGAAACCTATGTGGAGGACGCCCAGGGCCTTGGTCGCCTCCAGGGGCGTCGAGCTCAGGCTGGCCTGTGGGTTGAAGCCTATGCCTAAGCGGGACAGGTGCCTCCCCTCATGCCCGCCGGCGTCCATGGCCTTCTCTGCCTCGGCAGCGCCCGTGACCCGCACGGCGTACCCCTCCCGGACGGTGGCCTCGGCAGGGGTCTTGAGGAACTGGTGGAACAGGACGTCCACGGCGAGGGTGCCGTCGGCCGTGCCCTCCAGAGGGGCTACCAGGAGCTCCCCGGCCGGGAATGTGGAGAACGATCCCTGATTGCGGCAGAGGCCGGTATCGTCTGTGATCCAGTCCCTCCCCTTAACTTCGAGGGCAAGGTCCGTTCCCTGGGTCGTCGTCACCCGGAGGGCATCTGCCTTCCGCAGGACCTTGAAGGCGCTGGCCATCGCCTTCTCCACATCCTGATGGTTCGCCGTCAGACACCCCGACGCCATCATCTCCTCCGTGATGCCGGGAATGGAAACGATCCTGGTCCCGCCCCTGTTGGCCTGCCGACGAGCCTTGGTGTGGCTGAGAGACTTCTGGGTCGCCATGATAACGGCGTCGCACTCCTTCATCGCTAGCGCCACGGGCTCCGGCGGCTCGGCCCCGCTAGTCTGGACACTGACCACGATAATGAAGCCGACAGCACCCACCTGCTCGCAGGCATCCACAAAGGCGCGCCCCAGAGCCGCGGTAGCGGGTTCCACCAGGACCATGACCGAATCCCCCTCCTTGGCGCCCAGGGACGTCTCGACGATGGATTTAGCTCCGGGGCTGAGGTCCACGCTGCGGAATGAGCGGCGGGGCCTTAAGAGCTTCGTGTTCCTGATAATGTCCTCAAAACCTTTATTGCACCGGGACAGAAGGATGGTCAGCCATGGTGACCGCCGACGCCCTACAGAGGGTGCTCAGGGACTTCAACTTCACCTACAACTCCGAGATCTCAGGCATCCTCACCAAGACGGGGCTTCCTTTGGCGATTCAGACTAACGAGCAGATGGAGGAGGATCACTTCGCCACCATGGCGGCCACGCTTATCGGGTCCACGGAGGTCCTCCACCGGGGAATCGGGCTCGCCCCGCCGGGGGACATCTTGGTCCGCTCCAAGGACGGCATCATGCTGGTGCTGAACCTCGAGAGGAACATCTTCTTCGTGGCCGTCGGCGGAGAGGACTGCAAGCTGAAGGCTGGCTCGGAGGAGGCGGCTGAGGCCCTCTTCAAGGTCCTCGAACCCTTGAAGCCTCTGGAGAAGTTTGCCCGCTAGGCGTTCGCCCGGCGTTTTATGGTTCGACAACCTTTGCCTACTGAATGGACGTACGGCGGGTCTACGAGAGGCTGAGAAAGATCCTCGGCGCCCGAGACTGGTGGAAGTCGGATGGATCCCTGGAGGTGGTGGTGGGTGCCCTCCTCACCCAGCAGACCACGTGGAGGAGCGTCGATGTGGCCCTGGGAAGACTCAAGGAGAGAGGTTGGCTAAGCCTTGAGGGCCTGGCAGCGGCGCCCGTCGAGAAGTTGGAGGATTGCGTCAAGCCCACGGGGTTCTACCGGGTCAAGACCGCAAGGCTCCAGAAGCTGGCAACCCGCGTCCTCGAGGATTACGGCAACGTCGACGCGCTGCTCCACCAGGAGCCCAGGGACCTCAGACAGTACCTCCTGGGACTCGATGGAATTGGCCCCGAGACGGCGGACTCGATCCTCCTGTACGCAGCTGGACTGCCATTCCTGGTGGTGGACACCTACACCAGGCGGATCGTGGAACGCCTAGGATCGCCCCTCCCACCCGGCTATGAGGCCGCGAGGTCCTGCCTTGAGGGTGGACTCCCGCGAACTGTCGAGACCTACAGGGAGTTCCACGCCATGATGGTGGAGCTTGGAAAGAGGTACTGTCGAAGAAATCCACGTTGCCAACTGTGTCCACTTCTGGAGCTGTGTCCTCACGGTCAGGACATGGTATCGGGGCGTTGACGTCCTCAAGATTGTCTTCGGCGCCCTCATGGTGGCCCAAGGGTCCTCGTTAGGGGATCGACGGGGTGCGTAGGCAGACACCTGGTACCGGCACTGATGACTTCGGGGCACCACGTAGTCTGCTTACACAGGGGGACATCGGACACATCCGTTCTTCCCGAAGGTGTGGACCTTCGCGTCGCCATGGCCTTCGATCGATGCCTCAAGGCCTCCATCCGGGGATCCTAGGTGTGACAAGCGTTGTGTCATCTTCTTCGAGGGCTGTCCAAAAGCAACTCTTATGTAGAAAAATTCTATTGACCCCTCGGGGGAGGGTATGTCAAAGCTAACGGTGGCCCAAAGGGTTCTCCTCCACCTCTCGCTGTTCTCGAGGTACCGAGAGGAGTTCGAGTGCCCCGAGGACATGACCCAGAAGGGCATCTCCGGGGTCCTCGGCCTGAGCAGGTCCCACGTGGCCCTGGAACTCAAGAAACTCGTCGAAGCCAAGGAGGTGGAGGTCCGCCTCGCCCACGTTAGGGGAGCACGGAGTCGCAGGAAGGTCTACTTGTTGACCTTCCAGGCCGAGAGGAAGGCGGCTTCCATGAGGGACAAGGCTCGTGGGGCCGAGGCCCGATGGATCGGCCCTGAAGGGGAACTGCTCGAGGGGCAAGGCCTCGAGCTACTCCGAACCGCCCGTCGCCTGCACAGACCCCTGACCCAAGTATACTTGGGACTGTTGGGCGGGACCGTCGTGGACCTGCGGGAGCCATCCATCACGCCGGCCGCCGCACCCGCCTTGGACATAGCAGGGAGGGCGAGGGAGCTGGAGGAACTAAGGTCCTGGCAGGAGGGCGGACCTACGTTCCTGCTTCTCACAGGCATAGCAGGAATCGGGAAGACGACGCTCGCCCGGGCCCTCTACCACGACACAAGCAAGGGCGCGTGGATACGGCTCTACCCCTTCCACAGCGCCTCCTCCCTACTTACGGCCATTGCCCACGGGCTCGCCTCCATCGGGAGGTCGCGCCTGCTATCCTACATCAAGAGCCATCCACCAGACTACCATGAGGCGGGAGTTCTTCTCTGCCGGGAGGCTTCGGGGGTGCAACTCTTCCTGGACAATGTCGCCGCCTCACCCCAGGCTGCCCAGGTGCTCCGCCTCCTACTGGACTCCCCTCCGCCCGATTGCAGGGTCCTGATGACGGCCCGGCGTCGCCCTGAGTTCATCAAGGGGGCCGATGTCCTCGACGGGAAGGTGCAGGAGATGACCCTGCAGGGCCTTGATCGGGATGGCACGGGAGAGCTTCTGGACCGCCTCGGTGCCCGGGCGGCTGACATCGAGGACATGCAGAGGATGACGGGAGGTCATCCCCTCCTCCTGAAGATGTCGGCCACCGCCCAGAGATTTCCCAGGAGCCCCGACGTGGCGGCCTTCTTCCAAGACGAGATTCTAGATGATCTCACAGACGCTGAGGAGGAGGTGCTCATAAAGGCCTCGGTGTTCAGGGGGCTTGCCTCCCGGGCTGCCCTGGGGGATCCCGGACGGCGCATCATCAGATCTCTGCTCAGGGCCGGACTCCTCACCGAGAGCGAGGCTGGGTACGAGGTCCACGAGATCATAGCCCCTCTGATGAGGGAGCACGGTGGAGAGGACTTGCGTCGGGCCCATGAGCTGGCCGCCGAGTTCTGCCATGAGACAGGCGACTGGTTTGAGGCCATCTACCATCTTCAAGCCTCGGGTCAGACCAAGGTAGCCCTCAAACGGGCGGAGGAAAGGTTGGAGGAGATCCTTGGAGCTGGACGGGCCGAGGAGTTGCTGGGTCTCCTAGGGGAGGCCCGTCACCTCCCGTCTCCCACCCTGGACTACCTGGAGGCCCGCACCTTGGACTACCTGGGCCGGTGGTCGAAGGCCCTCCTCGTGCTGGAAAGAGGGTTTCCAATGGCCGGGCCCGGGCGTAAGATACAGATGCTCCTCCTGCGCGGCAGGATCCACAGCAAGCGGGGTCAGGTGGATGAAGCCCTGGAGGCTTTCCAAGGGGCGGCGGCCCTTGCCCGGGCGCGGGGGAGAGAGGTGGACCTCGGAAGGGCTCTGTACGGACTCGGGATCGTCGAGCGTAAGATGGGTCGCCTGGGCGAGACTAGGAAACTGCTGCATGAGGCCCTGAAGCACTTCGACAGTGGCGAGGGCGTGACCGACACCGGCAGGGTGCGCATGGAGATGGGGATTGCCGAGCTACAGGCGGACAACCCGGAGGCGGCCGCTCGGTGGTTCCACGACGCCGCCCCCCTCCTGGCCTCCAGCTTGGTAGACTCTGCGTACCTGTACAACAACCTTGGGATCGCCTACAGCAAGCTTTCACAGCAGGAGGAAGCGCTGAAAGCCTTCGAGGAGAGCCTGGAGCTGGCCGAGAAGGCGGGTATGGTTAGAGCCGAGGGCTATGCCCTCTCCAACGCCGCCGATCTGTACATTGAGCGCGGACAGGTGGAGACGGCCTTGGACTACTGTGACCGCTCCCTCCAGATCTTCGAAGACCTTGAAGATCCCGTCATGATCTCAGCCTGCTACGCTAACCGGGCCAAGGCCGAGAGGTCTCGGGGTAACCTGGAGAAGGCGGAGAACCTGTACCAGGACAGCCTCCGGGCCCTGGAAGGGACCAGGGCGCCCTACAGCCTGGCTGCCCGTTGGCTGGAGTTCTCCGACCTCTACCAGGAGCTGGGCGAGAGGTCGAAGTCCGAGAAACTACGATCGAAGGCCCTGGCGGTCATGAGGGAGAGCGGCTCGACGCAGCCCGGGTCCTAGGTAAGGATCTCCGCCATCCGCCGGAACGCCTCCCGAAGGTTCTCCCTGGAGGTGGCGAAGGAGAGGCGGAAGTGGCTCTCACCCTTGTCGCCGAAGGCGATGCCGGGGGTAACGGCCACCCGGGCCTCTTTGAGGAGCGTCTCTGCAAACTCCAAGGAGCTCCCCTGCCTGTCGTGTCTTATCCAGGAGTAGAAGGTGCCCTGCGGCTCCTTGGTCACGAAGTCGGGGATCTCACCCACTGCCTGGAACACGAGGCTGCTCCGCTCCTCGAACTCCTTCACCATCTCGTCGACGGGACCTTCGGGACCTCTCAGGGCGGCCACGCCTCCCATCTGCGCGAAGGAGGTGGCACATGTGACGGAGTGCTGCTGCACCTTGTTCATCGGGCCCAGTAAGTCGGGTGGGGCAACGGCCCAGCCCAGTCGCCAACCGGTCATGGCGTAGGTCTTGGAGAAGCCGTTGACTGTGATGGTTCTCTCGAAGGCCCCTGGTAGGGACGCTATGGAGAGGTGCTTGCCGCGGAACACGATCTTCGCGTAGATCTCGTCGGTGACAATCACCAGCCCCTCATCCTCCGCTATGTCTGCCAGCCCGCGGAGGACATCCTCGTCGTAGACGCTTCCCGTGGGGTTGTTGGGCGAGTTGACAACGATCATCTTGCTGGCCGGGGTGATGAGTTCGGCTGTGGCCTCGGGGGTCATCTGGCAGTTGAACTCCTCAGTGCACGGCACGGGTACCGGCCTCCCACCTGCGAGCCGCACCATGGGCACGTAGGAGACCCATCCCGGATCTGGGAGCAACACCTCGTCGCCCGACTCGACAAAGGCTGTGATGGCGGTGTAGAGGGCGTGCTTCGTAGGAGTCACCATGACGTCATCTGGCCCACAGGGGATGCCGTTCTCTGCCTTGCTCTTCTCCGCGATGGCCTCCCTGAGCTCCGGGATCCCCTTGGACGGAGTGTACCTGGTGAATCCGTCATCCAGCGCCCGTTTCGCTGCTTCCACGATGTGGCTAGGGGTGTTGAAGTCGGGCTCCCCCACGGCCAATGAGATGATGTCCTCGCCCTTAGCCCTCATCTCCGACACCATGCCAGAAAGCCGCACCGTCGGCGACTCCCCCACACCGTACATCCTCTCCGCCAACATGGGATCAGTAAGGTAACCAACGGGGGCTAAAGAACCCTCTGGAGGGTCAGCGATGGGCGAAGGAGAACTCGGGGTGCTGGCCCGTTTTTCGGAGGCGGGCGAATCCGAATCGCTCGAACTGGACGAGCGCTCCCTCGGGGAGCTCTGAGATGACGGCCTCCCCGACGCCCTCCATCCACGAACCGTCGGGCATCAGGACCCTGGTCGGAACCCCTACGGACAACCACTGGATCTTGGGCACATTCTTCACCTCCCAGGAGGTGAACCGTACGACGTCGTCGAGCTGAATGTTGCACCAGTCCTTCAGCCTGACCTCCTCCCCCTTGTGAGTCGTCACGTCCCGCTGGGAGAGGAGGACCTCCTCGGAGCCTGGGATGGTCCGATTCCCTCGCTCCGGAAAGTCCGGGTGGATCAACGGGTGGGCCTCCCGCAACTCCGGCAGCCCCTCGATCCTCACGGCGTTGGGCTCCGGGACGAAGAAGTAGCGGTTCGCCTCGGAGTCTATGAGGCGTCGGTTCTCGGTGTAAAGCGTCTCCGCTGGCACCTCGATGTCCGTGAGGCTGAGTCCGAAGCTCAGAATGAAGGACCGCAGGGCCTCAGGCCGAATGCCGCGGGCCTTCAAGCTCTGGAGGCTCCAGGTCCTGGGATCGTCGGCCCCTGTTAGACGTCCGGCCTCGATCAGCCGCCTCTGGGCGCTCTTGCTGAGCTCCGCATCCTTCAGCCGCAGGACCCCGTAGTGAACGAAGCTTGGGCCCTGGATGCCCAGGTAATCCCAGATGGCCCTCTCCATCTCGTCCTCCATGACTAGGTCCTTCCCCCTGAGGACGTGGGTAATACCGAGGATGTGATCGTCCACGGCCCACGAGAACTCCAGGAGGGGCCACACGCGGTACCGAACGCCAACACGGGGGTGCTCCCGGTCGCTGATGCGAAATAGGACCCGGTCTCGGAAGGCGGGGTTCGGGTGCTGCATGTCGGTCTTCAACCGAACGACAGCCTCGCCCTCGGCGTAGGCGCCCGCAAGCATCTCATCCCATCTCTCCAGATTCTCCTCTCGGCCGAAGTCACGATGTTCGCACTGCCGACCCGCCTCGCGTTTCTCCCTCAGCTCCTGGGCCGAGCAGAGGCATATGTAGGCACCCTCCACTTCGAGCAGGCGTCGGCCCCACTCGTAGAAGGTCGGCAGTCGGTCCGACTTGAAGAGCACGTCGTGGCATTCTACGCCCAACCACTCCAGCCCCTCCTCCACCAGGCCATAGGCCTCCGGAATGGGCACCTTCTCCTCGGAACCGATGGTATCGTCGTGAACTAGGAGGAGCCTGCCACCGTACCTCTTCACGTACTCATCGTTGAGGATGACCATGCGGGCGTTGCCGATGTGGAGAGGGCCAGACGGGTAGGGTGCCAATCGCATGACCACCGTGTCCTTCACCCTCGGCAGGTCAGGGAGCTCGGAGGGCCTCTCCTCGCGATGCGCCTCCAGAAGCTCTGGAGCCGACACTTCGAGCTCCCGAAACTGGTCTCCCGGGCTGAGGGCGTTGACCTCGGCGACGACTTCGGCGACGATCCTCGCCACGTCCTTCGGTTTGGTCCGCAGTTCAGGATCGTGAGCGAGCACCTTGCCAGTGACAGCCTTGACCTGGGCCTGGCCTCCGTAGAGCACTGCGTTTTGGAGGGCGTACTTCCGGGCCAGGTCCCTGAGCACGGCCGTTCAAGCAGGAGGTGCGTATTTAATCCTTAGGAGGAGGGTTCCGGCGCCTAGATCGTTTTCGACCCCACTCCTCGTCGTCATCCATCCGTCCTGTGGCCCTTGGCTGGATAAAGTAAATAGCTTCCCGACCATTCAACCGAGGCGATTTCGTTGTCCCTGCGCGAAGAGATCTCCCGCTTCCCCGAGGCCATGGTTGTGGAGGAGGCCGTGAGCCTGGAACTGGATGTGACGAGGATCCTCAGGGAGGACCTGGAACGGACCGTGCACTTCAAGGACCTGGCGGGTTTCGAGGCCGTCGGGAACCTCTGGGCCACGAGGGAAAGAGTCTGTACGGCCCTGGGAATCTCGCGGGAGAAGCTCCCCTTCGCCATCCTCGAGGCCATGCACGAGCCGAAGCGGGAGAGGTCAACCAAGGAAGCCGACTTCCTCCAGGGTGAGGTCAAAGGCTTCGACCTCAGGAAGGATCTCCCAGCCCCCAAGTGGTATCCCAAGGAGCCGGGACACTACCTCACCTCCGCCATCGTCGCGGCGGAGTGGGAGGGGAAGAGGAACCTATCCTACCACCGCATGCTGATTCTGGACAAGCGTAGGATGGTGACCCGCCTCGTGCCTCGTCACCTCAGGTCCATGGTGGACGAGTCCCTTGCTCAGGGGGTGGACTTGCCTGTGGCCATCATCATTGGCGCCCCCCTGCCCGTCCTCCTGGCGGGGGCCATGTCCATGGAGTACGAGTCCGATGAGCTAAGGGTCGCCGCCTCCCTGGCGAAAGCCGCCGGTAGACCGCTTAAGGCCGTGAAGCTGTCCAACGGCATCACCGTCCCGGCAGACTGCGAGTATGTCATCGAGGCCCACTTCAATGGCGAGGTCCACGAGGAGGGTCCCTTCGTCGACGGTACGGGGACGTACGACGAGGTGCGGATGGAGCCCGTGCTGGTGGCGGACCGGCTCTATAGGCGTCCGGATGCCCTCTATCACCTCATCCTGTCTGGCGGCCAGGAACACCACCTGCTCATGGGCATGCCTCGGGAACCCGTCATATACGAGGCCGTGAAGCGTGTGGTGCCCCACGTAGCCGGAGTCCGCCTGACAGAGGGGGGAAGCTCCTGGCTGCACGGAGTGGTGGCCATCCGAAAGCAGCACCAGGGCGATGGGAAGAACGCCATCATGGCTGCCCTGAGCGGCCACACCTCCATGAAGAGGGTGACGGTGGTGGACGAGGACATCGACATCTACGATGATCAAGACGTCGAGTGGGCGGTGGCCACTCGCTTCCAGGCTGAGAAGGATCTCATCGTAATCCATGGAGCCAAGGGGAGCTCTATCGACCCCAGCGCGGGGGAGACGACATCGAAGATGGGACTGGACGCCACCAAACCCCTAGGCCAGACGAAGTTCGAGAAGCCAGCGCTGTAGCCCCAATTATCACCCGGTGAGAAGCGGCTCCACACTTTCAAATAAGCGGGCACGCATGGTAACCATCGGATGCACTGGGCCCTCCTTCTGACACCAATCCTGATCCTAGGAGTCGTTCACGTTCCAGTAGCGGTGGACGTTTCAGAGCCAGAGCCAGGCCCAAAGGTTGTCGTCGGGCCACTCCTGACGCCTCCTAGCCCCAGCGTCTACTCCACCATGCCGTACGTGCTCCAGCCCACGGGTCAGAGGGTATCCATAACGCCCGCACTCGCGGAGGAGAATCTGGCGGCCATCACCATCGAGTTCTCGGATCTTGCCGCCGACCCCGCACATACCTCCCAGTACTTCGACGACCTCCTCTTCGATACCTCCCCGGGGGCTAGCAGCGTCCATAGCTTCTACCTGGAGAACAGCTACGGCCAGACCGACATCGGCGGCACGGTCTCCGGCCAATGGTTCGTGAGCGACGAGACCATGAGCTACTACGGAGAGGACAGCAGCGGTGGTATAGACGACGCCAACGGCCCCATCTACTGTCTCACGGCCGAGGCGGTCGTCATGTCCGACCCCTTCATCGATTTCTCCCAATTCGACGCCGATGGTGACGGCGTGGTGGACCACCTGGTGGTCATCCACTCTGGCCTTGGACAGGAGAAGTCGACCAACCCCAACCTCATCTGGTCCCATCGCTGGGCCGTTATCGACGCCAGGAACTGCGGCCTCTCCACGCGAAGCCTGGTTCGAGACGGCGTCCAGATCTACGGGTACTACATGGCCTCCGAGTCCTCCCCCATGGGGGTGTTCGCCCACGAACTCGGCCACGACTTCGGCCTGCCAGACCTCTACGATACCACGGGAAGCACCCTAGGCATAGGGGTCTGGGGTGTCATGGGAACGGGATCCTGGAACGGCAACCCGGAGGGAACCTCACCGGCCCACTTCACGGCCTGGACAAAGGCAAAGTTGGGATGGCTGGACCTCACGGAGGTCACGTCTGCCCTCCTGGGGGCGACCATCCCTCAGGTGGAGACCAGCGCTGAGGCCTTCAGGCTCCCCATAAAGGTGTCCCCAGGCGGGGATGAGGAGTACTTCATCGTCGAGAATCGGCAGAGAGTCGGCTTCGACGCGGGTCTCCCGGGCGAAGGCCTCCTCATCTGGCACGTAGACGAGACCCGGCAGAACAACGACCTCCCCGCCGCCCGCCTAGTGGACCTGGAGGAGGCGGACGATGGAGCTGGCTTCTTTTACGCGGACCAGCCGACCCAGCCAACGGACCCGTGGAGCGATAACCCGGAGGGCTTCAACACGCAATCCACCCCTGGCTCCAACGATAACAGCGGGGCGGACACCGGCTGGATTGTGGCGGGCATCGGGTCGTCGGGCGCGGTCATGACGGCCAACATCAGCAAGGGCATCGCCATCGACGTGGCCATCCTGGACATCGCGAAGAGGGACTTCGTGGACCTGGACAGCAGCACGGGAATCGAGGTCGTCGTCCTCAACAAGGGCCTGGCAGAGATTGAGAATGCCAGCCTGTTCCTGAACGTCTACTTCGACACCTACGAGGAGAGCTCGAGGGTCTACAACCAGGAGACTTCCCTGCCAAGGCTGGAAGAGGGTGACACTCTTGCAGTACCCTACGCCTACACCCCCACCCAGGAGGGTCGCTACCTCATCGAGGCCTTCGTGGACGTCGAGGGAGACGAGGTGCCGGTAGACAACTACAGGATAGTCCACTTCATCGCTGGGGACCACCTCCTGCTGGAGGACGTGGAAGGGGTCGTGACGGGCTGGAGCGCGCCCACAAACCCCGGCTCCCTATACCGGTGGGAGGTGGTGGAGGACGGAGAGGGTTACGGAGAGGCCCACAGCCCGGTCCGAGCCTGGAGGTTCGGCTATATCGACCCCCAAGGCCCCGTCACTAGCTCCGACTACTACTACCTGGACAGCCCCACGATATCGATCCCCGGAGGGAACCTCAGCCTGGTCTTCTACCAGAGATATGTGCTCACTACGAGGACGGAGGGCTCACAGCTCCAGCCCCTGGAGTCGGACACCGCCACTGTGGAAGCCTCCTTCGACGGGGGGCCGTGGATCACTCTGGTCTCCTTCGAGGGAGTCCAGCTGACCTGGCGGAGGGCCCATGTGAACCTCACCTCCTACGCGGTGGGGGCCAGCGAGTTGACGATTAGGTTCAACGCCACGGGGGAGGCGATGCCCGACACGGGAGGCTGGTGGATAGACGATGTGGTGATCACGACGCAGCCCCTGGTTTCGGCGGCCTTGGTGAGACCCCTCACGAACCAGGGGACGGTGATCCCCGGCGGAAGCATCTCTTTCGATTTCATCCTGGTGAATATCGGCGACACCCTCGATGAATTCAACTTCGCTGTGGAGGGTCTGCCCAGCGATTGGGACGCCCTCATGGGCAGCAACGAGACCTCGGCCGTCGCGGTGGAGGACTATGCCGTCTCCCTAGACGTCGACGAACAGCTCTTCCTCACCCTCATCGTGCGGGCCCCGCTCCTGGCGGAGAGGGGGGTATCCCTGGACGGGATTCTGATGGTGACGACTGCCGACCAGGATGCGGATGCGAGCTTCGTCTTCAGCGTGGAGGTCCCGGTGACCTTCGGCTTCAACCTGGGGGGGAGGACCTTGGTAGTAGTCTTCATAGTCGCCGGCATCATGCTTGCCCTAGCCGTGGTCCTGACGGCACTGAAGAAGAGGCGGGGCTACTAACCATTAATAGGATAGCTGGTGTTTCTCGAGTGTGCTCCTGGACAACCCTCTCCTCGCATCCGATAGGCTGGAGGAGAGAGCATATCAGATCAACATCGCCCGATCCTGCCTCGAGAGGAGCACACTGGTAGTTCTCCCCACAGGCATGGGGAAGACGGTCATCGCCCTTCTGGTGATCGCGGAGGTCCTCCGGGAGGGTAGAGGCAAGGTCCTCTTCATGGCCCCCACGAAGCCCCTGGTGGAGCAACACGCCTCCTTCCTGAGGGCGCATGTGGACGCTACGGTGGCCCTGATGACTGGGGAGGTATCCCCGGAGGAGAGGGAACTCCTCTGGATCGAGAGGGAGGTCATCGTCTCCACGCCCCAGGTGGTAAGGAACGATCTGAAACACGGCATCGCCTCCCTGGACAAGGTCTCCCTGGTAGTCTTTGACGAGGCCCACCGCGCAGTAGGGGACTACGCCTACGTTGAGGTTGGCGGCGCGTACAAGGAGTGCGGGGGTCTGGTCACAGGGATGACGGCCTCCCCAGGGAGCGATCCTGAGAGAATCCTGCAGGTCTGTCGCAACCTGGGAATCGAGGGCGTGGAGATCCGAACGGAGTTCGACCCCGACGTCATCCCGTACATCCACGACGTGAAGGTGGAGCGTATCGGTGTCGACCTGCCGCAGAGTACCCGGCGGATACGGGACCTCCTGAGGTCTGCCTTCGAGGAGGTCGCCTCCAGTCTGCAGGGGAAGGGATTCCTACAGGAGAGGAGACGGCCCACGGTCAAGGACATCCTGGCCGCCCAGAGGTCGGTGCAGCAACGCCTGGCCCGCGGAGAGAAGAACTATCACCTCTACCAGGCCGCCTCGGCCGCGGCCGTCGCCCTCAAGCTCAACCACGCCATCGAACTTGTGGAGACCCAGGGACTTGTCGCTCTGAGGAGCTATGTTGAGAAGCTGAGGGAGGAGGCCGGTGAGGAGGAGAGCTCCAAGGCGTCCAAGACCCTGGTCAGGCTGCCCAAGGTTCACGAGGCCTTCAAGCTGGCCCGCGTTACCCAGCCGGAAGACCCCAAGGTTCCGAAGGTGCTGGAGGTCCTCGAAGGCCAGTTCACCCGGAAGCCCAACTCCAAGGCCATCGTATTCACCCACTTCCGGGACACTGCAGAGCTCGTCGTGGAGGAGTTGAGCGAGAAGGGCTGGGCGCGACCCTTCCGCTTCGTGGGCCAGGCCGCCCGTGGGGAGGATGCGGGCCTCAGCCAGAAGGAGCAGGTGGAATTGGTTCAGAGGTTCAAGGCGGACGAGCTCAACATCATGGTGGCCACCTCCGTCGCCGAGGAGGGGTTGGACATCCCCTCCACAGACCTGGTGGTGTTCTACGAGCCCATCCCCTCGGAGATTCGGACGATTCAGCGACGCGGCCGAACGGGGCGTAACAGGCCCGGTCGTGTGGTGGTCATGGTGACGCGGGACAGCAGGGACGAGGCCTACCTCTACTCCGCCAAACGAAAGGAGAGACGGATGCACGAGGAGCTGGACAGACTCAGGGAGCTCCTGAAGCAGCGAATCCTGGTGGGCAAGCCCGGTGGAGGCTTCTTCATGGCGCCCAGGCTCTCGGATGAGAGCTCCCGGTACCTTGTCGCCCGAGAGAGTGAGCCGGAAGTTGTACGTCCCCAGAAGGCCCGCAAGCAGGCCTCCTTGGAGGAGTACGAGTCGGACTGAACCTCCTTTATAACCGAAACCCGTAGCCCCCGACATGGAGAGGGTCCTCTGGTACCTCATCGCCGGGACCAGGGGAGGCTACAACCGGGCCCGTATCCTTAGGCTCCTGGCCACCAAGCCACGGAACGCCCACCAGATCTCAGAGGAGCTCAGCCTCAACTACAAGACCGTCATCCACCACTTGGACCTGCTCATCAAGCACCAGCTCGTCGTCAAGCCGGTGGAGGACGCCTACGGGTCCCCCTACTTCCTCTCCAAGCAGATGGAACACTACATGCCCGTCCTGGAGAGGATTCTCGTGGAGGAGATGGGATGAAGAGTCATTGGTGCACGATTCTGGCAAAAGTAGATATGGAGTCAGGCCGAAGTTGGGATCACCCATGAGCATGCTCATGTACGCCAGCGTAGCGGGAGCGTCCCTGAACATCGCCCTGCTGGTGCTCCTCCTCCTGGTGTACGGGACTACCTACAGCAAGATGAGGACCCGATTCACCCTGGGCCTGCTGATATTCGCCCTGCTCTTCCTGACTCAGAACGCTATCACCCTCTTCTCCTACGTAACCATGATGTCTTTCTACGCGGAGGCGGTCGACATGCACGTGGCCCTCTTCACCTGGGCTCAGACTGCTGGACTCGCCATCCTTCTGGTCACGACGTGGAAGTAGCCGGATTCTGGCATAACTCTGGCGAGATTCCGGCATAAGACCATGTCACCCTCTCTTTCCTCCAGAGTCAATGTCCCGCATTAGGGAGGCGCCAAGGAGGGGCGCGTGGCGAATTCCCAGACCCCCAAGAAGGGAGGAGGTGAGAGACATGAGACACGCTTTCATAGTGGGCTTCGCGCTGGCAGCGGGCTTGCTGTTGGTCGCGGGACTCTTCGCGGTTCCCGCATTGGCCAAGCCCCCGATACGGACGCAACTCTACTACGACGGACGCCTGGTGGACGCCATCATACCAGTGCAGGGAGACGGCTCGGACGTGGAATTCAAGCCGCTACCACCGACCGCTGCGGCCTACCCGTTCGATCCCATCTACGTCTTCGTGGATTCGGCCACAGGCATGCCCCACGCCCAGGCTCCGGTCATCGGGAGTGTACCAGGAGATCGCGATTACACGGGCGGCCGGTGGCACGTGACGCTCGTCTTCGGGACCACCGCGGCCGACCCCGACATCACTTCAGTGGGGGATCTGAAGGCTGCCGGACTGGACATGATGGTTACGGACAAGTTCTTCGAGTGTCCAGTCGTCGGCAAGTAGGACGACTCGCCGCCCTCCACTGAGGACACCACGTCCGCCCTCCGGCGGACCTCTCCCCTTTTTCGCTGGGAGATGAGAGCCAGATGTGGCCACCGGACTACCATTATATACCCCCCTAGTGTACATCAGCGAAAGGGAGACTGATCATGGCCCGTGGCCTTCACGCTGCCCGCACCCTCAAGAACCATCGCAAGCGGTACCGCTGGAGCGACCGCCACTACAAGCGTCGTCTGCTCAAGCTCAAAGAGAAGAGTGACCCCCTCGAGGGAGCCGCCCAGGCCAGGGGCATCGTCATTGAGAAGGTGGGCATCGAGGCGAAGCAGCCCAACTCCGCCATCCGGAAGTGTGTGAAGATCCAGCTCATCAAGAACGGTAGACCGATCACTGCCTTCACTCCAGGAGACGGAGCCATAAACTACATCGACGAGCATGATGAAGTTCTGGTGGAGGGCATCGGAGGCCGCATGGGCCGCTCCTACGGGGACATCCCCGGAGTTCGCTACAAGGTGATTCAGATTAACAACGTCTCCCTCGACGAGCTCGTCCGAGGCCGAAAAGAGAAGCCTGTGAGGTAGTACCGTGGCGGCTAAGAAGGAGGATTCGTCCAAAGAGAAGAAACCCTCAAAGGCTGCCGCGAAGAAGGCGAAGGCGGCCCCCAAAAGGCCGGCAGCGAAGGCGGCGGCTAGTAAGGGGAAGAAACCCAAGGCAAAACCCAAG
>CAYFYA010000011.1:57992-66161 GCA_964347325.1 uncultured Methanomassiliicoccales archaeon
AAACCCAAGGCAAAACCCAAGAAGGCTGAGGCGAAGAAGCCGAAGACCGCCATGGAGCCTGCCAAGAAAGCCGCGAAGAAGCCGGAGAAGAAGGTCAAGGAACCCGCCAAGAAGGCGGTCAAGAAGAAACCGGTCAAGAAGGCACCTAAGAGACCCGCCAAGAAGCCCGCAAAGAAGCCGCCCGCGAAGCCGAAGGAGGAGGTTGCCCCGGCAGAGAAGGAAGAGGTAGCCGAAGAGAGGGCGGAGAAACCCGCGAAGAAGAAGGCCCCAAAGAAGGTCGCCCGGAAGGAGGCGGAATTGACCCCCCTTCTGGTCTTCGGCCGCTGGGACCTCACGGGCATCGAGATCAGGGACCAGGGGCTGGCCCGCCACATGAACCTCTCTCCGACCTTCCTGCCCCACACGGGAGGCCGCTGGGCTAACCGGCCCTTCGCGAAACAGCGGGTCAATCTCGTGGAGAGGCTCACCAACAACATGATGCGGACGGAGAAGTACACCGGGAAGAAGGGGAAGACCATCCAGGTGGTGAAAAGGGCTTTCGGGACCATCGAGAGACGGGCGAAGAAGAACCCTGTACAGGTGCTCGTGGAGGCGCTGGAGAACGCCGCTCCCAGGGAGGAGATCACCCGCCTTAGGTTCGGCGGCATCTCCGTGCCCCGGGCCGTAGACGTGGCCCCCGCTCGTCGTCTGGATCTAGCCTTACGACATCTTTGCCGAGGTGCCGTCACAGCGACCTACAAGAACAAGAAGCCCATCCACGCGTGCCTGGCCGATGAGATCATCATGGCCGCTGGCGGGGACATAAACTCTTACGCCATCGGGAAGAAGGAAGAGATGGAGAGAGTGGCCGCATCGGCGCGGTAGGGTCGCCCAGGAGGTCTGTCATCCGTGCGGCTTGAGGGTTTCGAGGAAGGTGTTGACTCCGCGAGCGTCTAAGTCCCAGCCTTCCCCGTCCGGCCTTCACTTCGTGTCACCGTCGGGGGGGCAATCCGCAGCAGGCTTTTTGGTAGGCCACGTCTTACCATCCCGCCGGGAGCAAAGACATGCCGCATCCTCGGCTGGGTCCAGGCCCCCACAGGGTTACTTCTTCGTTGTCCATACTCCTCCCACTAGTGCTGATCGTTACCGCGACACCCCTCGCGGCAGCCGAGGACGTTGGAGAGATTGATTGGGCCCGCCAGTTTGGGACCCTGGATAGTGACTGGCCCACCGACGTGGCTCTGGGTCCAACTGGTGCATACGTGGCGGGCGATACTCATGCGGAGACCCTCCTAGGAGACCCCTGGGATGCGTTCCCGGGGGAGGAACGGACAGGGAGTATGGACGGATTCGTCGTCAAGCTTGACGAGAAGGGGGGCCTCCAGTGGAACCGCCAGTTCGGCGGGGGGGAATTCACCAGCGTGGGTGGACTTGCGGTGGACGCCACGGGAGTATACGTGGCTGGCTGGACGCACGGCGCGCTCCCAGGTGAAGCAAACCTCGGCCAGATAGACGCTTACGTGCGGAAGTTCGACCCCGAGGGGAGTGAGATATGGACCCAACAGATCGGCACGCCACAGACAGAAAGGGCATATGGGCTTGCCCTCGGTGATCATGGGCTATATCTGGTTGGTGCTACCAATAGCACCTCCTCCAGCGCGGTGGGAGGCGTCGATGCCTTCGTCCTTCTCCTGACACGTGATGGAGAGGAAACGTGGAGCCGCCAGTTCGGGACAAGGGCACACGACAGCGCAGGCCATGTGGCCCTGGACACCAGCGGAGTCTATGTGGTCGGTACCACGAGCGCAGCTCTCGTCGGCGAGGCCCACAAGGGAATGGGCGACGCCTTTCTTCGTAAGTACACACACCAAGGGGACCTGGTGTGGACTCGACAGTTTGGAACTCAGAGCGAAGACGTAGGGGCAGGCGTAGCCGTCGATGACACAGGAGTCTACGTGGCAGGCTGGACATGGGCTGCCCTCCCCGGTGAGGGTCATGCTGGGGGGATCGATTCCTTCCTTCGCAAGTTCAGTCACGATGGCGTGGTCATCTGGACTCGACAGTTCGGCACAGAAACTCATGACACAGCCTCGGGCATCGCCCTCGACGACCGCGGGCTGTACGTAGTAGGGTCGACTTACGGCATGCTGGCGGAAGACGTTGGCCCAGGCCGAGAGAGACCCTTTCTGCGAGCCTACGACCGCCACGGGAAGCATCTTTGGACTCTCCAGCTAGGAGAGGCCACGGGGTTAGGAGAAGGTGCGGCAGTCGCCGCTAACGGCACTGCGGTCTACCTAGTCGGCCCTGCGGCTGGACTCCTTGCTGGCGAGATGCAGCTCGGCGCGTTCGACGGATTCGTGGCGAGAGTTGTCCCCTCCCCAGCCCGCATCGAAGACCCCGCGACTCCGGACCCGATCCTCCTGGTGACTCTGGCCGCGGGTGCGGGCTCTGCGGTGGCGATAGCATACGCCGTCGTACGGCGCCGGTTACGGCGGCCGTCGGACCCTGGCCAGATTGAAGGACCCCCGGAGCAGGGTAGGGGAAGAGCGGGAGGCGAGACTTAATACTCAGAGATACCTGTGGACGAGGTTAGGGCGGCGAGATGGGGCGGGTATTCGCGGAGGTCTGTGACTCCTTGGAGGGCTCAAGCGAATTTGCGACCGCCCCGACGAAAAGGGGTGTACCGTGAGCCTCCTCCAGGAAATGGCCCGTCAGGCAGTGCTGGCCAAAGTCGGTCAGCGAGTCAAACCCTTGTCGCGAAGTTACGTCGAAAGATGGCTTAAGGGAGAGTTTTCGCTAGCCGACCAGGTGATGCGGAAGCACGGAACTGAGATCCGGGCGTGGAAGGAGATCGTGTTGAGCACGATGGACACCCTCACGGTGGATGACCTGCTCGAGGCTTGCAAGAGGGTCAGGCCCGAATTCAAGGACCTGTGGGATAGTGAGGAGGCGAGGAGCAGGCTGGCCATGGAGTGGAAGAGCGCGCGGACGCACGTTGAAAGGCTCTGACTGCTCCGCTAGTAAGCCTCCCGCAAAGGTTTACATAGGCGAGATTTCTGTTTTGCCAATTGACACTCGAGCTGTTGGACCATGGGACGGAAAGAGGACAACATTCGGAAGGCACAAACCATCGTTCACAATAAGCAGAATATTAGGAACATTGGCACGGTTGCACATATTGATCATGGAAAGACGACACTCTCTGACAGTTTGATAGCCGGCGCAGGAATGATGTCCGAGGAACTCGCCGGCCAGCAGCTCGAGCTGGACTATGACGAGCAAGAGCAGGCCCGCGGTATCACCATCAACGCAGCCATCGCCTCCATGGTCCACGACTTCGAGGGGGAGGAGTACCTCATCAACCTCATCGACACGCCAGGGCACGTCGATTTCGGGGGTGACGTCACGCGAGCCATGCGGGCCATCGACGGTGCCATCCTCGTGGTGGATGCTGTTGAGGGCGTCATGCCCCAGACGGAGACCGTCATCCGTCAGGCCCTGAAGGAGAGAGTCAGGCCCGTCCTGTTCATCAACAAGGTGGACCGCCTCATCAACGAGCTCAAGATCGGCCCCGACGAGATGCAGCAGCGCTTCCTGAAGATCATCACAGAGGTGAACCGGCGCGTAGCCGACATGCTGGGGAAGGACAAGCTGAGGAAGGAGTGGCAAGTGAAGGTGGAGGACGGGAGCGTCGCCTTCGGTTCCGCCGTCTACAAGTGGGCCATCTCCGTACCCTTCATGCAGAGGACGGGCCTCACCTTCAAGGACATTTACGACTACCATAAGGACGGAAGCATCGAGGAGCTCTCCAAGAAAGCCCCCCTGCATCAGATCGTCCTCAACATGATAATTCGCCACCTGCCGGACCCCCTCGAGGCCCAGAAGCTCCGCATCCCCATCATCTGGAAGGGGCCCGAGGACTCCGAGCTGGGCACGGCCATGGAGTCGTGCGACGAGAAGGGGCCCCTGGCCTTCGTCGTGACCAAGATCATCATGGACCCCCACGCGGGCGAAGTGGCGGCGGGCCGCATTTTCAGTGGGACCCTCACCAAGGGACAGGAGGTCTGGGTCGTGGGCATGCCTAAGCCAGAGCGGGTCCAGACCGTCAGCATGGTCGTGGGCGCAGACCGAATTCCCGTAGAGGAGATCACCGCCGGGAACGTCGTCGCCTGTGTCGGGCTCAAGACCGCCATCGCCGGCAGCACCGTCGCCGGCGGTGAGGACGTCATACCCTTCGAGAGAATCGTCCACTACTCCGACCCCGTCGTCACCGTGGCCATCGAGGCGAAGCACACCAAGGACCTCCCGCGCTTGGTGGAGGTGCTGCGTACCATCGCCAAGGCGGATCCCTCCATCCAGGTGGAGATAAACCAGGAGACGGGCGAGCACCTGATGTCGGGCATGGGTGAGCTGCACCTGGAGATCACCCAGTGGCGGATCGTCAACGAGCACAAGGTGGACATCGTCGCCTCGGAGCCCATCGTCGTCTACAGGGAGTCCGTCCGGGGAGGGGCCGGACCCTTCGAGGGGAAATCCCCTAACAAACACAATCGCTTCTACCTGGAGGTGGAACCCCTGGACTCCGGCGTCCTGGAGGCGGTCCAGAAGGGTGGGCTCCCCATTAACCAGCGCATCAAGGATCGAACGGGGGTCGCCCGGACTCTTCAGGACCTGGGGATGTCCAAGGAGGAGGCCAAGAACGCAGTATGGTTCCAGAACTACAACCTCTTCGCCGACGTCACCAAGGGCATTCAGTACCTTCACGAGACCATCGAGCTCTGTCGGGAGGCCTACATCGAGGCGATGAACGTCGGCCCCCTAGCTGCAGAGAAGTGCATGGGGGTCAAGGTGCGCCTGGTGGACGCGAAGCTTCACGAGGACAGCATACATCGGGGGCCCGCCCAGGTCATCCCCGCCGTCCGGTCCGCTATCTACGGCGCCATGTGCGACGCCGAGCGCGTCCTCCTCGAGCCGAAACAGAAGGTGGTCCTCACTCTGCCCCAGGACGTCATGGGTTCCGCCATAGCGGAGCTACAGTCCCGTCGCGGGGTCATCGAGGACATATCGCAGGAGGGGGATCAGGTGACCATCACGGCCAAGGCACCCGTGGCGGACATGTTCGGATTCGCGACGGCCATCCGCTCCGCCACCCAGGGCCGCGTCCTCTGGTCCTACGAGAACGCCGGCTTCGAGGTGGTTCCCAGGGAGCTGCAGGGCGAGGTGGTGACCCAGATACGGACGCGGAAGGGTCTCAAGCCGGAGCCCTACGACGCCAACTACTACGCCTCCTGACGACTGGCCAGGGTCCACTTGAAAGGATTATATATGCCATCTAGCTATGGACATCGAACATTGGAGGATACCCTATGCCAGAGAAGCCTCACCTGAACATGGTCTTCATCGGCCATGTGGATCACGGTAAGTCCACCCTTATTGGACGGCTGCTCCTGGACACGGGGCACATCGAGCCCCACGTCATCGAGAAGTTCAAGAAGGAAGCCCAGGAGAAGGGGAAGCCCACTTTCGAGTTTGCCTGGGTCATGGATCACCTTAAGGAAGAGAGGGAGCGAGGCCTCACCATCGACGTGGCCCACCGGCGCTTCGAGACCGACAAGATCTACTTCACCATAATCGACGCCCCGGGTCACCGAGACTTCGTCAAGAACATGATCACCGGGACGAGTCAAGCCGATGCAGCCGTTCTGGTAGTCGGCGCCCCTGAGGGTCGGCAGGCCCAGACCAACGAGCACGTCTTCCTGGCTAGGACTCTGGGGGTTGAGCAGCTCATCGTGGTCATCAACAAGATGGATGCCACCAAACCCGCCTACGACAAGGGCCGCTACGAGAGCGTGAAGGGCGATGTGGAGAAGCTCCTCTCGTCCGTGGGCTACAAGCCCGCCGATATTCCCATGCTTCCGATCTCCGCCTTTGCGGGCGACAACGTAGTGAACAAGTCGGACAAGATGGACTGGTACGCTGGCCCCACGCTCATGGAGGTCATAGACACGATCACGCCGCCGGAGAAGCCCACCGGCAAGCCCCTGCGGATCCCCGTGCAGGACGTCTACACCATCACTGGCATCGGGACCGTGCCCGTCGGTAGAGTGGAGACCGGGCTGCTCAAGCCGGACACCAAGGTGGTGTTCCAGCCCTCAGACAAGACCGGTGAGGTCAAGTCCATCGAGATGCACCACGAGACCATCCCTCAGGCGGAACCCGGGGACAACGTCGGGTTCAACGTCCGTGGCATCGCCAGGGACGAGATCCGTCGGGGAGACGTATGCGGCCCCACGGACACGCCGCCCACCGTGGCGCGATCCTTCAAGGCTCGCATAGTGGTCCTCAACCACCCGAGCGTCCTCACCATCGGCTACACGCCCGTCTTTCATGCCCACACTGCCCAGGTGGCGTGCAGGTTTGAGGAGCTGAACCAGAAGCTCGATCCCAAGACGGGAGCCGTGAAGGAGGAGAACCCTCAGTTCCTCAAGACCGGGGATGCCGCCGTGGTGAAGATCGTGCCCACGAGGCCCATGGCCATTGAGACCTTCGCGGACTTTCCGCAGCTGGGCCGGTTTGCCATCCGGGACATGGGCCAGACCGTCGCCGCTGGACAGGTCATAGAGATCGAGAAGAGGTAAGGTTTTTATCCCCTCCTAGCTCCTCTAGTCGAGAATGGCTCAGAAGGCCCGCATCTCCCTCAGCGGGACGGACCCCCAGAAGGTCGACAGCGTGTGCTCCCAGATCAAGACCATCAGCGAGCGCACCGGCGTGAAGATGCGGGGTCCCATACCCCTCCCCACCAAGAAGCTCGTAGTTCCCGTCAGGAAGAGCCCCGACGGTGAGGGCTCTGAGACGTGGGACCGGTGGGAGATGAGGGTCCACAAGCGATTGATAGACCTCGATGCCGACGAGCGGGCCCTTCGGCAGCTCATGCGCATCCAGGTGCCCGACGGGGTCAACATCGAGATCGTGCTGCGGGACTAGCCTATCTACTTCTCCTCGACATCCTCTAGCCGATAGCTGCCAGGCTCCACTCTCGGGCGCTTCGTGAGGTAGTAGAACGGAATGAGGACCACGGTCAGGACGGCGAAGACCACGATCACGCCCACAATGAGGAGGAAGAAGGCCAGGCCCAGGAAGAGGAGGATGGGGAGCAGCAGGCCGAGGACGAAGAGGAGCAGCAGGATGGCGATGATGAAGCCTACAGTGGCCAGGGCCGCCGCGATCTGCCTCGCCACCATGGACTACCCAGCCCCAAAGCGAATGCCGCCGCTGCTCTGCTTAGGTAGGAAGGGCACCAGGGCGTTGGCCAGCCTAGGCAACGTTAGGGACTGGAGGACGGCCTTCCCCGGCCCGCGCAGCGTTGTAACGAAGAGACCCTCTCCGCCGAAAAGGGCGGTCTTGATTCCTCCGACGGCCTGTATGTCATAGGTGACGGAGTCCTCCCAGCCTACCACGTTCCCGGTGCTGATCTTGATCACCTGGTCCGGCTGTAGGTCCATCTCCACGATGTCTCCTGGTGCGTGCACGAAGACGCGGCCGTGGCCCCATACCTTCTGCAGGATGAATCCCTCGCCCCCGAAGAAGATGCTCCCGAGCCTCTTTTGGAAGGCGATGTCCATCTCCACTGCGTCCTCCGCACAGAGAAAGGCATCCTTCTGGAGGAGCCAGGTCCCACCATCCCGAAGGTCGATGGCCATAATCTTGCCCGGTACGTTGCCGCCGAAGGCAGCCACGCCAGGACCGCCCTCCGCCACGAACTCAGTCACAAAGAAGGTCTCCCGGGCGAGCTTCCTCTTGAGGCCCCTCCAGAGGCCTCCCCGAGCTTTCGCGCTCATGGATACGTTCCCGGTCATGTAGGTCATCGCTCCTGCTTCAGCGTAGATCTTCTCGCCTGGAGTGAGCTCGAGGTGGACAAACTGCAGGTTGTCTCCCGTAATCTTGTACTCCATCTATCTTCCTCCCGCGTGCTGGTATCAGGAACCGGAGTTTGGACTATAATAGTTGGCAAGGAGGGTTGCAGGCCCTCGACTGCCCAAGGCCTACTCCGCCCGCCAAGTCAATGACCAGGCAGATAGGATGAAGAACACAATGGCGAGGACTGCAACGACGGCGAGGTTTGCTAGTGCGCCTGGGATGTTTCCGAAGATGAGGGTGTCCCGCAGCCCCTCGTTGAAGTACGTCAGCGGT
>CAYFYA010000012.1:0-43500 GCA_964347325.1 uncultured Methanomassiliicoccales archaeon
CTCTTCCACCGGTGGAACCGCTTCTCCGTCTCGTAGTTGGCCGTGAGATAGTGACAGTCTCCGAGGTGGCAGCCGCTGACGAAGACGGCACCCGCCCCCCTCTCGAAGGCCCTGAGTACGAACTTCTCGGAGATCCGCCCGGAACACATGGTCCTGATGATACGGGAGGACGGTGGGTACTGGAACTTGGCGATCCCCGCCTGGTCCGCCCCGGCGTAGGAACACCAGTTGCAGGCAAAGACAACGGCCTTGTCCTCCGGGTCCACCTTTGTCGCGGCGTCTATCTGGGCTATGATCTGCTCATCCGTGAACCCGGGCATCGTTATCGCGTCCACCGGACACGCCGCTGCACAGGTTCCGCATCCCGTACAAGCCGCCTCCACTACGATGGCCGGCTCCTTCACCTCAGCGATGATGGCGCTGTAGGGGCAGACCTTGGCACAGAGGGTACACCCAGTACATATCTCCGGATCCACGATGGCCGTCAGGGGTTCCTTCTCCACTTCGTCGCGCGCCAGCAGGACGGAAGCTTTGGAGGCAGCCCCGAGGCCCTGGGATATGGACTCCCCCACGTCCTTGGGACCCTGGCAAGCACCTGCAAGGTAGATGCCCTGAACGGCCGCCTCGACAGGGCCGAGCTTCGGGTGGCTCTCCAGGAGGAAGCCGTCTTCACCAAGGGCTAGCTTGAGCTGCTTCGTCACGGCGCCGCCGGATGAGGCTTCGAGGCCCACGGCCATCACCAGGAGGTCCGTCGGTACGGCGATTCTCTCGCCCGACAGGTTGTCGTAGAATATCACCCGGCCGTCGTCCCACTCCACCTGCTCCTCCGTCGGCTTCTCATCTGAGATCCGGAAGAACTGGACGCCCCAACGGGACGCCTCCTCGTACAGCTCCTCGGCGTGGCGGTTGTAGGTCCGGATGTCTTTCGTGACTATCCTGACGCGCTTCCCCATCTTCCTCAAGTGAAGGGCCTGCTGTATCATGGACTGACAGCAGTACCGGGAGCAACCCTTCTTGCCCTGGCGGGAGCCGATGCAGCCCAGGAAGGTGACCTTGTCGGCCTCCACGTCGGGCATGGCCCGCTCCAGATCCAGGTTGGTCATCACCCGCAGGTCCTGGCCATATCCGTAGACCTCCGGGATGTGCGGCGTGGCCCCGGTAGCCATCACGATACCGCCGACGTCGAGATCCTCCCCGTTGGTGAGGGTCACGTGGAAGTTCCCAACGTAGCCGCTCACGACCTCGATCTCCGTACCGAGGTGCACTTTGACGCCAGCGCGGGAGAGCTCCCGCTTCTTCTCCCTGATGAGCTGCTTCGCAGGAGTGTCCACGCCGGAGACGTAGTCAAGGTTGGCCACCTGGCCACCCAGCCGGAGCTCCCGCTCGACGAGGTGTGTCTCAAAGCCTTGCTGGGCAAGGGCTGTGGCGGCGCTCATTCCCGCGACGCCTCCACCTACTACCAGCGCTCGGCGGATCACCCTCTGACGAATCTTCGTGAGGGGCTTCAGCAACTTCGCCTTCTCCACAGCCATCCTGACCATGTCCTTGGCCTTCTCCGTGGCCGCCTCTGGCTCCTTCTTGTGGACCCAGGAGTTCTGGTTTCGGATGTTGGCCATCTCGAGCAGGTAGGGATTCAACCCGGCTCGAGCACACGCCTTCATGAAGGTGGGAGCATGGGTCTTGGGCGAGCAGGCGGCGACAACCGCCCTGGTGAGACCCTTCTCCCTGATGACGTCGGTGATGCTTGTCAGCGTGTTGGCAGAGCAGGAGAACATCTGCTGTTGGGAGATTTCGACGCCCTCCAGCGTGCCCGCGTACTCCACCACGTCAGGCACGTTGACGGTTCCGGCGATGTTCGACCCACAGTTGCAGATGAAGACGCCGACCTTGCTCGGGTCCGAGGTGTCCAGGGGCTCCACCTCCTCCGGGACCGGCCACGACCGCTCGTCCACGTAGGCCATGGCGCTGGCAGCCGCACCGCTTGCCTCCGCTACGCTGTCCGGAATGTCCTTGGGCCCGGAGGCGCAGCCGCAGACGTACACGCCCTCCCGGGTGGTCTCCTCCAGGCTTCCCTTGGCACCCACGGTCCTGATGAAGCCGTCGCCGTCGACCTCCACTCCTAAGACGGAGGCCAGCTGGTCCAGACCCCTAGCGGGCAGGAGCGCTGGGGCCAGGACGACCATGTCGAAGTCCTCCTCTTGGACGGTTCCGGCCATGGTGTCCTCATACCGTACCCGCACGTTGCCACCGTTCCCCTGGATCCTCGAAGGCCGGCCCCTCAGGAACCTAACCCCCTCCTCCTGGGTCCGGTGAAAGAAGTCGTCGAAGCCCTTCCCGTAGGCCCTGATGTCCATGTAGAGGATGGTCACGTCCTCAACGCCGTGGTCTACGGCCTGGATTGCCTCCTTGATGGAGTACATGCAGCACACCCTGGAGCAGTAGTGGCAGAAGCGTTGGTCCCGGGAGCCGACGCATAAGACGAAGAGGAGGCGGCGGGGGTGCTTGCCGTCGCTGGGCTTCACGATGTCGCCCGCCGTGGGTCCTGCGGCGTTCAGGAGTCGCTCAAACTCCATGGAGTTGAGGATGTCCGCGTGCTCCCCGTAGCCGTACTCGGGGATGTTCCGTGGATCGAAGAGGTCGAAGCCCGTGGCCACGATAACGGCGGCAGCCTCCCGAACGTGCTGAGTCACCGGCTTCATGTTGAAGTCGATACACTTCGGCAGACACGCCTCGACGCACCTGTTGCACGGCAGGTAGTTGGGCGGTTCGTTGAGGCAGGCCTCGATGTCGATGGCATACGCACCGGGCTCCGCCTGCTCGAAGGGGGTGTATATCCCCTTCCTGGCGCCCACTCCAACGTCGAACTCGTTCGGCAAAAGCTGTGGGCAGACGGGGGCACAGTCGCCACAACGAGTGCACTCGTCCGTCACGTATCTGGCCCTCTGGTCGATGGTGAGGGTGAAGTCACCGGGCTTCCCCTCGATTCCTGTCACCTCTGACAGGGTGAGGACTTCGATGTTCTCGTTCTGAATCACCTCGCTGATCTTGGGGGCCTCGATGCAGATGGAACAGTCGAGGGTGGGGAAGTTCTTGTCCAGGGCTGCCATCTTGCCGCCGATGGACGGCGTCCGCTCCACGAGGGTGACCTTGCAGCCCGCCTCGGCCAGGTCTAGGGAGGCCTGGATGCCAGCAATGCCGCCACCAATGACCACGACGTTGTTGGGCATCAGCTGGCACCTCCCCTCGCCAGTTCGCGCCCCCTGTCGAAGGCGGCCTCGTTGAGCTCTTCTGTACCCTTCGGGATGCTGTCCAAGATGGCCTTCCGGGCCGCCTCCTGCGAGACTACGCTTGTCAGCTCCACCAAGGCGCCGATCATGACGATGTTCGCCACCACCTTCCGGCCCAGGTCGGTGGCCGTCTGGAGCGCGGGAATGAAGGTCGTCCTAGGCTTCCATTCCTTGTCTGGATGGACCAGCTCCTTCTCGAAGAGCGCCCTGCCCTCGGGGTTGACCGTGTCCCTGAACCGCTCGTAGCCGTCCTGGGAGAGGGCAACGAAGATGTCGGGCCTTTCGACGAGGGGGTAGCGGATGTCGTCATCGCTGATCACGAGGTCGGCCTTGGACCATCCACCCATCTTCTCCGGCCCGTAGTCCTCGGTCAGGACCGCCGATCCCTTATCGTAGATGACCATGGCCCTGCCCAGGATCCTGCCCATAGTGATGATGCCCTGGCCTCCAAAGCCGGACAGGCGGACCTCGGTCCTCATTTCGCCCCCTCCAGGACCTTCTGCAGCAGCTTGTTCTTCCCGGCTGCGTAGGAGGGCCTCCTCTCATCAACGAAGTTGCCGACGACTATGGGATCATCCCTCCGCATGGTGACGGCCACTTTCCGGAGATCGGCGTGGTGGTCCACGATGGCCTCCTCCCGGAAGTGGCCCATCTCGTCCATGGCGTCGGCGAATCGGTTCTTCCTTCCGAAGCCGATGGGGCAAGGCGAGATGACCTCTATGAACGCGAAGCCGTCCACCTCAAAGGCACGCTCGATGGCTGCCCTGAGCTGACGGACGTGGAGGCTGGTCCAGCGTGCCACGAAGGGCGCACCGGCGGCAGCTGCCAGCAGAGGCATGTTGAAGGCCTGCTCGTAGTTCCCGTATGGCGTAGTCGTGGTCCGGGCGGCGTAAGGGGTGGTTGCCCCGAACTGCCCGCCCGTCATCCCGTAGTTGAAGTTGTTCACGAAGATGCAGTTCAGGTCGACGTTCCGGCGGGCCGCGTGGATGAAGTGGTTTCCGCCGATGGTAATGAGGTCGCCGTCTCCCGAGAATACGGTCACCTCCAGCTCCGGCTTCATGAGCTTCAGCCCCGTGGCGAAGGGGATGGGGCGCCCGTGGGTGGTGTGGTAGGAGTCTATGTTCACGTAGCCCGCCACCCTGCCCGTGCACCCTATGCCGGAGACGACGACGTGCTTGTCCAGCGGGGTCTCCGAGGCTTCCATGGCCGAGACGTAGCACCTCACGGCGTTGCCCAAGCCGCACCCTGGACACCAGATATGGGGAAACCTGTCGGCCCTGAGGAGGGAGTCCCCAGGATGGGTGTCGGTATAGGTCACGGCCTTCACGCCACCACCTTCCTGAGCCCCTGGAGAATCTCCTCCGGACTGAAGATCCGACCTCCCGGCAGGCCAAGGTGGTGCACCTGCCGCTCCGCGTACTCCTGCACGGGGTGGACGATCTGCCCCATGTTCACTTCGACCACAAGAATCTCATCCACCTGGCTGGACAGTCGACTCACGGCTTCCTTGGGGAAGGGCCAGGCCGTGACGAGCCTCAGCATGCCCACCTTAATCCCCTCCTTCCGGGCCGCTAGAACCGCCTCCCAGGCCGGGCCGGTGGTGGAACCGTACACTACGAGGCCGACATCCGCGTCGTCCGTCATCCTCTCTTCGTACTCGACGATGTCTCCCTCGTTCTCCCGAATCTTTCTTACCAGCCGCGGCACCAAGGCCTCCTGGCCGATGGCGTTGGTCTCGGGATAGCCGATGTCGCTGTGGGTCAGCCCGGTCATGTGAATCCTGTAGCCGTCGCCCGCGATGGCCATGGGTGGCACGAGGTAGGAGCTGTCGAAGGGAAGGTACTCCTCCGGTGAGACATCGGGGATCGGCCTGTAGACAGTCTCGATCTCCTCCTCGGGAGGGATGACCAGCTTGGCCGTCATTTGGCCCACGATCTGGTCTGCCATGATCATAACGGGTATCCGGTAGGTCTCCGCTGTGTTGAAGGCCTTGATAGCGAAGTCGAACATCTCCTGGACTGTGCCCGGGGCGTAGGCCACTATCTCGTAGTCACCGTGGGAACCCCAGCGGGCCTGCATCATGTCTCCCTGGGACGTCAGGGTCGGCAGACCTGTGCTGGGGCCACCCCTCTGAATGTCAACGATGACGCAGGGGGCTTCCAGCATCGCCGCTAGGCCGACGTGCTCCATCATGAGGGAGAGGCCGGGACCGGAGGTAGCGGTCATGGCCTTCGCCCCCGCGCAGGAGGCGCCGATAACGGCCGCAAGGCTCCCCATCTCGTCCTCCATCTGGATGTACTCGCCGCCCACGAGGGGCAGCCTCACCGCCGCCCGCTCGGCGATCTGCGAGGACGGGGTGATAGGGTAGCCTCCGAAGAACCGGCACCCCGCAGCGATGGACCCCTCCATCACCGCCACGTCGCCCATGACGAAGTGCTCTCCCGTGAGGACGGGACGCGGATCAAGCATCGGCTTCCACCTCCACGGTGAAGATGGCAAACTCAGGGCATATGTCCCGGCACATGCCGCAGTTGACGCAGGCGTCCTCCTTCCCCTCCCTCACCTTCGGATAGCGGTACCCCCGCGTGTTGACGTCGTCGCCAATCTCAAGGACGTCTGTGGGGCAGAGTTCCCAGCAGAAGTGGCACTCCTTGCACCTCTCCTGTATGACGTATACCCTTCCGAGGGGGGTCGGGAACTTGCGGACGTTAACCGGTTTCCGTAGGGTTTCCAGATACAGCGATCCCTTCGGGACGGGGGCTACCTCTGGCGTGGGGAACATGCCAGGGAGCTCTGGAGGTTCCACAGGAACGGTGGGCTGTTCACCGACGCCGATAGGTGTCGCCTCAAGGTATTGCTCAATCTCCTCCAGGGACACGTCGCCCAGGAGGGACCGAAAGTCATCAACCATCGTGTTGAGGAACTCCTCCTTGACGTCCCGATAGTCGTAGACGTATCGGAATCGCCCCTTGAAGTCCTCCTTCGACCTCCCGACCAGCCTTCTCTTGTGGAGCCGGTCGAGGATGGTGCTTACCGTCGCATAAGTGGTCTTGGTTCCCTGAGTGTTCAGGGCATCTGTCACTCGCCGAGCCGGAGCGCTCCCCAACTTCCTAAGGATACCAAGAAGTCGAATCTCGAGAGGACCTAGTCTCAAGGCTCTCAACCTCAGACAGTTGTAAGACTACAACTATCCGTAAAGGTTGTATGCAACTATGTGCACCCTTTATAAGGTCACTCCACCAGGTCCGTCAGGACCTTCTTCAGGGCGATCCTCAGCTGTCGGGTGAAGGTGCTTCGAGAGACCCCTAGGTTGTCGGCTATTTCCCGGGCTGACTTCTTCCTACTCGGGTCGAAATACCCGCCCTCCACAGCCCTTCGGAGGACCTTCTCCTGCTTCTGCGTCAGGCCGAAGGCCTTCAGGTCTCCGCCGAGGGAGATGCCGGGAGCATCCCTGGGCGTTATCCTCAGGAGTTCGAAGTCCGGGTAGTGGCCCTTCACGAAGCTCGCAAGCTCCCTAGCCTGATCCAGATCCTTGACGGAGACAGCAACGGTTTCCATCCCTTCGGAAGCCCTCACCTTCGAGGGAATCCAACCGTGCTGAGCCAGGAGGGACCGAATGCAGGGGACCTCTATGATGCCCTGACACACTAGCCTCTCCAGACTCTCCTCGATTACCTGGACCTCGCATATCCCCTCGGTAGTGGTTGCAGCATCCTTGAACTCTGTGGCCTCTGGCCCCTCTACCTCAAAGACCTCAAGGAACTCCTCCCCGGCGACGTACGCCATCTCACGGTAGCGGAGCTCCACGTCTTCGAACTCCTCCGTCAGCCTCACCAGGGGACAGACATCGGACCTGATTCGGAACTCCACCAGGAGAGAACTCACGTTTTGAATGAGGGAATATCTCTATAAATACTACTCCATCGGGTTGCCGACGGTCCAGCAGGTGGCATGATGGCGGCATCGGCGATCAGCAGAGTCCTCCACATGCCATCCCTCCTACTCCTTCTGGGCCTCGGCCTCGGCCTTCTTCTCGGCCTCACCTTCGATGGAATGGAGTACGCGGCCATGGCCGCCCTCGCTAGCCTGATGACCTTCTCCCTAGTCGATGTGGAGCTCCGGGGTTTTCGTCAGGTGATCCGTTACATCCCCATAGCCCTCGGCATAAGCTTCCTCCTACACCCCGCTCTCCTTGTCGCAGCGGGGATGCTCACCCCACGGTCCCTCTGGCACGGGTGGGTCCTAATGGCAGCCGTGCCTCCTGCAATCTCCGTCGTGCCCTTCACTGCCATCCTCCGAGGGGACGTAAAGCTGGCCGTGGCCTCCACGGCTCTCCTCTACGTGGTTGCCCTTGGTCTTACGCCCCTGATAGCTCTCCTTCTCCTTGACGTCGCCGTGAGTCCCTTGGCGCTCTTCACCTCGGTACTCGTGCTGATCCTCGTACCCCTCATGCTGTCAAGAGGGGTTGCAGCCTCTCCCCTCAGGGCGGACACGGTGGTCATCGCCAGGAACCTGTCCTTCGGCGCCTTCACGTACTTCGTCGGGGCTGCCAATCAGGCGGTCGTTCTGGAGGATCCGACGCTAGCCCTCTACGCCTTCGGAGGTTCTGCCCTCGTCGTGGCCCTAGGTGCGGCCATCTCCTGGATCCTGCTCTCACGTGTTGCCTTGGAGAAACGGATCTCCCTCCTGCTCTTCTCGGGGTATAAAAACGCAGGCTTGGCAGCCGCCCTCGCCATCGCCCTCCTGGGGCCCACCGCCGTCCTGGCTCCCACGATGATGATCCTCTTCCAGATCCTCTGGATCGCCTTTCTAACCAGGCTCAGAAACAGGAGTGACTCAGGACCCGACCTCCAGCACGGCTAGGACCGGGAGGTGATCGGAGGCCTCTACGGCGAGGTCCGTCCTGATCCTCTCCGCAGACGATGTTGTGATGTCGGTCGAAACGAAGATATAATCTATCCTTTCGAAGGGCTCGGATGATGAGAAGGTGTATCCGCCTGGGTCATTCATGCCAAATCCGGCTTCGGTCCAGACATCATTGTAGAGGGCGATGATCGACTGGTATACGGTGTCCGGACCGTCCTCATACTCCGGGCAGAGGCCATCAGGACACGAGTTGAAGTCCCCGGCGATGATGACAGGACCGCCGACACGCTGGGTCCTGGCGAGAACCTCCTGGACCTCGGCTTGCCTGTCCTCCCTCCCAAGGGCGAAGTGGGTTACGAAGACCCAGAGGTCCGTTCCACCGACCTCCAGGCGGGCCTCGAGGAGGGCCCTGTGATCGACGGTACTCGGAAGGGAGATGTATCCTGCCTCCAAGATGGGATATCTTGAGAGGAGGGCAATCCCGAAGCTTTGCGTGCTGGTGGGAGGACCGTAGTAGGAGTGGTACCCGAGCCTTGCTGCTAGGTAGCCGACGACGTCGAGGTTGCCGCTGGTCAACCTTGCCGTGTCGCTCTCCTGAAGCGCCACCAGGTCCGGGTCCGCGACCTCGAGGACACGGGCGTACACCTCAGGGTCCAGGACTCCCCGGTTGTTGAAGCCCTGATGGATGTTGTAGCTAACTACAGTCACGAAGTTCCCCGACGGGGGCGTCGAGACAGGGTTGGGGAAGAGGCCCGCCGATAGGAGGAGGAGCAGCACGACGATGAACGCCAGCACTCTGCGGGGAAGTCTGGGGAAACTGAGGGGCTCTCGGAACCCTTTCGTAAGTGTGCTGACACCCAGCAGGACCACCAGGGCTGCGACCGGCATGAGGACCACCTCCGCGCCCTCCCACAGCGAGCTCAGCGGAACGTAGCCATAAGTCAGGCTGAAGACGAAAGCGAAGACGAGAAGAAGTAGCACCAATGAGGAGTAGAGCAGAGCCCCCGCCGTCCCCCTCAGACTCTGGCCCTCAAGCACCGCCAAGATGCGGAAAAGGGTGATGACCATGGCAGCCTGGGCCGGGACCAGGAGGAAGGGCAGAAGGAGCGAGTGGAATAGTGTGTGGTCGAGGACGAAGGCGAAGGCGAGGGCACCTAGGAGAGTCAGATAGAGAGGCCTGGTGGGCTCGGCGAAGGGTCTTGTCGCCCAGGCTACCGGTACGAGGAGCCCGACCACCGACCCCGCTGAAACCGCGATGAGCGGGGCCGTGTTCCAGCGGGCCAGACCGAAGGGGGTTGCGAGGACGGCGTACTCGAGGAAGATCCAGGCGCCCAGCGACAGTCCTGCCAATCTTCCCTTCCACCTGGTCGGTGACTCCTTTGAGCCTTCGGCGATGAGGACCCGCCTCACCGGGAAGGAGATGACGACCGCCAGCGCTCCCATGGGTACCGTGAAGTAGAGACCCCGAAGGCCGGCGGCGCTGAGATCCCACGATAGCGTAAGGAGGAGGAGTATCGCATCGATGGCGAGAGCCAGTGCAACACCTCCGCCCACCGCCAGCCAGCCCGCCCCGCCCTCCGATTTTGACAAGCAGAGCAAGGAGGGGAGGAGCACGAGGTAAGACGCCGCGGCCAGCCCCGCGAGCGGGGTGTAGATCTCGGTGCCCCAGGAAAGGTTCATCCCGATTCTCGAGGCGACCAAGAGCGCGGTACACAACACCAGGATCCGACCGCTCCTTGGCCGATACACCAGGTAGAGTAGCGGCGAAAAGAGCAGGAGGACGTAGAGGACCGAGACGTTGATCGACAGCGTGACCAGGTTGAGATAGTAGACACCGGCAAAGAAGGCCCTGAGGGCCTGGATGAAGAGGAGGGTGGCTAGGAGGGACACGACCATATGGTGGACACTGCCCGCTCCCCTTCCCCTCTCCATAGGGAGGCATCGCCTTTCAAGCTAAAACCTTCTCTTCCCAGAGCACCCCTACCTTGATGTACGAAGACAACTTAGCGCCGCTCGATGTCCGAGAAAGTGCTGGACGGCGTTCCCAGGCTCTCCTACGGCTCAGGGGAGAGGTTCACCCCCATGGGCTCGCTGAGAGCCGTCGCCGAGTGTCTGGGCATCGACGTGACCTATCCTTGGTTGATGGGCTGCAGCGGAGCTGCCTTCCGCACCGGATGGTCGGACCATTGGAGTCTGGAGATGACATACTCGGCCCCGGAGGACCTGGTGGCTAACGGCGGAAGGATGAGTGGGTTCGAGTGCACCTCCCACTTGAATGGCAACCAGGATGACGTGTGGGAGTCCATCAAGGCCAGCATCGATGCATCGATGCCTGTCATCAGCTGCGGTCTGGCTGGAGCCCCTGAGTTCTGCATCATCTACGGGTACCGTGAGGACCCCAAGAGCTTCCACGTGACGAGCTATTTCCAGAGGGAGGCGGAGGTCCCCTTCAAACCGTGGACTGGTTGGAACTACGAGGGATACGGGCAGTATCCGTTGGTGCTCCTCCGAGAGGCGGAAGAGGAGAAGCCCCCGATAGGAGGCGAGTGTCTCAAGCGCGCCCTCCGGTTCTCCCGAGGAGAGGGGCCCTTGGTCGAGAGGGGCAGGGGCCGTGGGCTCCACTTCGGACTGGAAGCCTACGACGCGTGGGTCGATGCCCTGAAGGACATCGAGGGAGATCTCGAGGGGAAGGCCTTCAACATGACCCTGAACCTCAACGCCCTGCTGGATGCCCGGCGGACGGCGGGGGAGTACCTCCAGGTTATCGCGGCCATGAAGGAGGAGTGGAGAAAGCCTCTCATGCGGGCGTATGAGCACTATCGTCATCAGGTCGCTACCCTCGCCCAGGCGAGGAACTTCCTCTACTTCCCGGCGGACTTGCCCGAGCAGGCCGCCACCAAGGCCGCCCAGGAACTCTCAGACCCGCGCCTAAGGACCTCCTACCGTAGGCTCATCCAGGCCGCCAAGGAAGAGGAGATACTCTCCCTGGAGTGGATTGAGAAGGCACTCGACACCCCATAGAACGGCCGGGCCTGGTTGGGACTGCTTGGCCGCTTAGTCGATCGTCTTAGCTCGGTCAGAAGATTCCTGCGCTCAAGATTTCCGGATTGAGGCCTTTGAAGGCCGCAAGGTAGTCTCGCCTCTCCTTGCGGAGGGTTTGCACCATCTTCTGGATCTCCTCCTCTGGGTAGTACCCACGGGGGTCGAACTTGGACATTTCGACTCCTTCGACCTCCTTGGGTACAAGAACATTCCAGTAGCGATCCTTCTCCCAGACGGCTGTTCCCCTGGCGATGGATCGGATGATGGAGGCCATCTCTGGAATCTCCACCCTCAAAACCTTCTGCTTCACGGTCCGACGACCGTCGGGGCCCACTTCCATGACCTCCCCAACACCTCCGGTGTTCAGCAGATACCCCTGCACCTTGCCCTTGTTCGCCTTGAGGATGTCGTAGAACAGGTTCCCCTCTTCAACCTTGGACCCGACTATGAAGGGGTTAGTGCCGACCTCTCTTACAGACATCCCGGCCCTGGCGGGGTCCCCCCCTGAAGACTCGACGGACTCTCCCAGCATGAAGGCAGCCGCAGCCTGCTCTGTCGTCAGCTTCGCGGCGATCGGCATGATGGTGTTGCGCCGCGTGATGAAGGCGAGGATCGACCCATCCAACTCATCCGCGCCTGGGACATCGACGGGGCCCATCGACTCGCCGAAGGCCGTCCGCTGCATGATTCCTCTGCCGTTCCCAGTCAAAGTGAGGTCGTCGAAATCGACCCTTCCCTCATGGTCGACAAGGACGTTCTCGAAGACCGCATCCTCCTTGGTAACGGCTTGATAGATTAGGGGCTGGGTGACGGGACCCACCTCCTCAGTCTTGAGGAAGAAACCCTTCTCTGTGCCCAGAGCGGACCAGTCCTTCTGGAGGATGACGACATCGTCCTGGGCTATCTCGATGCGCTCACCGTCGTCCTTGAGGCCATGGGAGTGGCAGGTGTGCGTTGTCTTCCCTGTGGCTGTCAATCCGAGGATGAGCATGCTATACCTGCGGAGACGACCGTCCTTCCCCTTGGCTGTGAGCAGCTTGGACCCGGCGTGGACGCCTATCATACCCTTCTGCTTCGAGTGCCACATGGCCATTCGCAGAAAGCCCTTCTTCACCTCTCCATAGTAGTCGGACCCGAGAACGTAGGTCACGCCGACCTCTGGAAACGCCAGGATCTGTCGATCCTTCTCCTGCCACTCTGGCAGGTCCAATAGGAAGAATCGAGGTTCCAGGTCTTCGGGGACCGGATCGAAAAGGGCGAGGTTAAAGAAGTGGGCAAGACGGACGACCTCCGGCCTGTGAGAGGAGAGGTAGAGGGTGCATAAGGGTGAGAACACAGGATTCTGTCCAAGCCTCCTGACAGACCTGATCAACGGGGCTCTCTTGACGTAGGCATTGACCGAGCGGACAGTTTCCTGAACCGAGTCCAAGATCCTCTCCTGCTTGGGGTTGAGCTTCTCTTGGAGTATCCGATCGTTGCCCACGTAGACGGTCAACCCAGCGCTTCTATTCTTCACAACGGAAGCGTAGTTGTAGTTGCCGAATTCCGTCCTCGTTCCGTGCAGCTCGGCCCGCCGCTGCACCTCCTTGGGATCCGGGGACTCAACATTCGCTAGTCCTTCGAGGCCCTTGACCGTGGCTGAAACCTGTGCCAGAACTTCGTCAAAGCCTCCCATAGTCCGCTTCAAAGAGACTCCCCTACTTAGGGATTCTGTAAATACTGGCACGTATCTAGCAAGGGCAGGCGTTCATCGACGGCCACACTTCAGGAAGAATCTTCCTGTGCGCCTTAAGAAGAGGGAAGACAGAAGTTATCACGCCATGTGGGCAAGGAACCAGGCGGACAGGCGAAGGACGTCGGGGTCGCGCGTCAGAGGCATCAAGGTCGTGGATCTCAGCGAGGCCCCTCTCCTGAGCAGCAGCTTCACAGCACTCCGGGACCTGATCGTGGCTGCCCTGCAAAGGGCCCCGGGAGGCATCGCCTCCCGACAAGAGCTCCTGGCCGACGCGAATGGCTACTCCCTGGCCGAGATTGTCACGGCACTCAGGGATCTCGCCCGAAGGGGCCTAGTCCGACTCCTCTGGAGGAGTCCCCTCAGCTTCTTCGCCTTCGTGACCGAGAAGGGAAAGGGAGAGTTACATTCGGGGTCGCCCCCCGCAGGGCCAGTCACATCTTGAGGAGTTCCTCGATCTCAAGAAGGTCCTCGTCTTCCTCGAGGGGCTCCAGTTCGGGCAAGGAGGGCTCTTCCTCCTCGACCAGAGCGGGCTCTTCGGGAGGTGTCGGCGGCTTCTTCTTCGGTTTGCCCTTCCCTCCGCGACGCCACAGCAGCAGGCCCGCGACGGCGGCCCCGCCCGCAACGGCGGCAATTATCCCGTAGAGCATCGTGTCGTCGAGTTGGATACCGCCCCCAGCCTCCTGCAAAGGCAGTACCGTCACGGTAAAGGAGTGGCTGTCCTCGTTGCCGGCGGCGTCCCTGACTGTCAGGGTAACGGTGTACTCGCCCGCCTCGTCGTAGACGTGGGTGAGGGTGGCCGCGTAACCGAAGGTGCCGTCACCGAAGTCCCATGTGTAGTTGGCGACTCCGTGGTTGTCTGTGGAGTCGGACCCGTCCAGGCTAAACTCCTCACCAGCATCGACCGTCAAGGATTCGACCTCCGCCGCCTGGGGGGATGTGGTGTCCTGGATTACGAAGTCGCCGGCGGAGGTGACTATGTTCCCCGAAGTATCCCTTGCCCAAGCAACGTAGGTGTAGGTGCCCAGCTCATCGAAGCTCGCTGAGTAGGACCAGGTGCCGCTGTCCAGGGTCATGCTGAAGTTGCCCACGAGGCTGTCGTTGGGGTCAGTGATGGCGACCCCGACGGCCGCCAGCTGGTAGTTGTCCGACGCATTGACTGAAAGCGTGACCGTAAGCCCGACCTCCTGGGGGTCGGGGCTCGCTGTCGGCGTTCCGATGGTCGGGGGTGTGATGTCTTGGATAACGAAGCTGCCCGTCACCAGGTCACCGTTGCCCGATGTGTCGAAGGCCTCGATCCTGTAGCTGTATGTACCGACCATTGAAAAGCTGGAGGAATAGGTGTAGTCCCCGCTCACTAGGGTCATAGGGAAGCTGCCAACGGGGTCATCGTTGGGGTCTCTGATGAGGATGTTCACCGAGTCCAGGGCGTAGTTGTCCGCGACTTGGACGGAGAAGGCGACGGTCTGACCCAGCTCCTGGGGGTCAGGAGTCACGGTGGGCGTGCCGATGACCGGATCTGTGGAGTCCTCTACAGTAAAGCTGCCCTGCAGTGATCCGAAGAGGCCCACATCGTCCTCCACCCAGACGGTGAAGTTGTAGACCCCGAGCTTGCTGAGGGCTAGCGTGTAGTCGTAGGTATCGATGTCCACGGCCTCCATGGTGAAGTTGCCGACGACAAGACCGTCCGGATCCACTATCCTCACGCTGACCGAGGCCACCCCGGAGTTCTCCCAGACGTCGGCAGTGATGGTCACGTCCTGGTAGACCTCACCCGGATCTGGAGAGACACTGGCGCCCGTCACCTGCGGAGGTAACGTATCCTGTATCGTGAATTGGCCAGACTTGGACACGTAGTTGCCGGAGGCGTCGGAGGCCCAGATCGTGTAGGAGTAGGTCCCCAGGCCGGTGAAGCTGGAGGAGTAGGTGTAGTTCCCGCCCGACAGCACCATGGTGAAGTTGCCTAGCAGGGCGCTCGACGGATCGGTGATGGCGATGGTGACCAGATCCACCTGGTAGTTGTCCGTGACCTGGACTGAGAAGAGGACCGTCAGTCCTGCCTCCTGAGGATTGGGATCTGCCGACGGGGTGCCTGCGACAGGGGGTGTGGTGTCCTGCATGGTGAAGCTGCCTTGCCAGGAATCGACCAGGCCGGCGTCATCCTTGGCCCAGATGGTGAAGGTGTAGTCGCCGAGGAGGTCGTAGGACGCCCCGTAGGAGTACATCCCGCCGCCCATGGAGTTCATGGTGAAGTTGCCGGTGGATGCGCTAAAGGGATCGGTGATGTTGACCTTCATGGATGCGATGTTGGAGTTGTCCGTGGCGTTGGCGAAGATAGTGACTGTGCCGAAGACCTCCTGCGGGTCCGGCGTGGCCGAGGCGTCTGTGATCAACGGTGGTGTCGTATCCTGGATGGTGAACTGGCCTCCCCGAGAGGCAAGGTTACCCGAGGTGTCGGAGGCCCAGATCGTGTAGGAGTAGAGGCCTATCTCTGTGTAGCTATCCGAGTACGTGTAATTCCCGCTGTCCAGCACCATGCTGAAGTTGCCGACGGGTGAGGCGTCGGGAGCCACGATATCGATCGTGACCTCATCCACCTGGAAGTTGTCACTGACGCCCGCCTTGAAGTTGACAGTTCCTCCCGCCTCCTGCGGGTCGGGGGTGGCCGAGGGCTCGCCTATCACGGGCGGCGTCGCATCTTGAACGGTGAAGTTTCCTGCAGAGGAGTTGAACACACCCGCGTCGTCCTCCGCCCAGATGGTGAAGCTGTGCTGCCCCAGCATCGAGTACGAAGAGGTGTAGGAGTAGGTGTCGCTGCCTGGCTGCATCGAGAAGTTGCCCACCGTCCCTCCCAGCGGGTCGGTGACATTGATGGAAACTGCGGCGACACCGGCGTTGTCCGTCACATCGGCCGAGATGGTGACGTTCTGGTAAACCTCCTGGGGATCGGGGGTCGCCGAAACGTTCTCTATCTCTGGTGGCGTGGTGTCAACGCTGATGTTGAGCAACACGTCGACGGACTCCGGCTCCCCCACCGGCCTGTCCAAGGGATCTACGACCGCCGTGTTGCTGTTGACACCTCGTACCGTGATGTTTGTCGGCGCCGTGTAGTCCCGGAGCACCCAGCCGGCCGGGAAGGTTGTGGTCAGGACCTCCGTCTCGTTCTCGTTGTCGTAGGTGGCCCTGAAGTAGATCTGGTGCCCAGCGCTTGCCGGGATCGGGCTCTGAGAGGTGTAATTCCCGCTCCGCCACATCAGTATCGGCTCTGTGGAAATCACCTCACCTGTGAGGTTGCCATCCATCTCCCAGGTGTCGCTCACCAAGCTGTAGGCAATCCCGTCCACTTCGAACTGGCCGGTGGTATCGTTGAAGGGGGGCTGGGACCTAGAGAAGATGTCGAGCCAGACCAGGGCCTCCCCACGGTCCACGTTGAGACTGCCGTCACCGACGAACTGGTCGACCATGAAGCGCTGGCTCTGGTTGCTCTGGAACCCCCACATCTCCATGTAAAGGCTTACGTTATCCCAGTCCGAGAACTGCAGGTATATTTCGTTCTCGTTCCTGGCAGCCTTAGTCAAGTTGATGTCGATGTTGGTGTCTCCCACGATGGACAGAGGAACCGCCTGGGCCTGGAGCCCATCGGCGTCGGCCATGATAACGAAGTCACCCTCGAAGACCGTGAAGCTGAAGGCACCCGTTGCGTTCGTCTGTGTCTGCATGAGCCAACGGTGGGTCTTGTTTGCGATCCACACGGGCTCGTCCACGACCGGTGAGTCCGAGGTCTCGTTCCAGACCACGCCGTCGAGGGACCGCAGCGTTCCGCTCTCGAAGGCCGTGAAGAAGTAGGCCTGAGTCATATGGGTGTCATTGTGCTGGAAGTCGGGGTCTCCACCGAACAGAAGACCACTGGCCAGGAGCCATACGGTGTATGGTCCGTTGTTCCCGCTGATGAAGACACCGATCCCGCTGAAGTTCAGCTGGAGGACGTGGTCCCCCGCTGTCAGGTTGAAGAGTTTGATCTTCATGTCCATGGCGACATCGGAGAACAGAATGCCGAAGATCGTGTAGTAGCCCGGCAGGGAAGTGTTCACGGAGACGTTGAGCTGGATGAAGTTGTACCGTCCGTTGCTGTCGGTGTCGACCCCCCAATCACTGTGTGGCGGGACGAAGGCGATGACGGGGCCGAAGTCGAGGTAGGAGTAAGAGCCAGTGAGGTGGATGTCGAAGTCAATCTGAACAAAAGTGTCGTTGAGGAGAGTCAGGTTGGCTCGATAGGGACCGTCGATTCCAGAGGCGAAGATGTCATCCCCGATGAACGAGAGGTGAGCGACATTGATCCCAGACCCAGCGACGAAGGTCACGTTGTCGCCCGTGATGAGCGTGCTGCCAGACTGATCGTACAAGAGTGCCGAAACCGAGAACTGCCCTGGAACTATCACCAACACGCGCACATCCAGCTGCAGGTACTCGTACCGGTTGTCGCTGTCGGTATCAAGACCGAAGTCGGTATGGGGTGGATCGAAAACGCCGTCGCTAGCAGACGCCAAGGGTAAGTAGATCAGAGAAGCTGAAACCAGTAGGAAGGCGGTGATCGAGATGACAGACACAAAGCTACGCCTTTCGTGGATCCTCAGGAGGGCCATAGAAGACACGTCCCTTCCGTTCCTATCTTGTGCTCGTGGGGCAGGGACGCTTAAAGGGTATCAGCGTGGTTATCTTCCCTGATACTCAGATCTGACAAAAAGGGTGGGGGGCCTCGTGCCAAGACCCCGAAATCGTTAAGCGTCTGGGGTTGTTGATGACGCGGCAACCTTCCGTGGGTGTCAGCAATGGACCGGGATGATGATGTCATCCAATGGTTGATGGACTCTGGAGATCCTTCGATCAGGTTCCTGACCCTGACGGACCTCCTGGAGGCCCCCAGGGACTCTGCTGAGTCGGGGAGAGAGGCAAGGAGGATCCCTGAAGGGGAGAAGGTCAGATCGCTTCTCTCCGACCAGCAGGAGGATGGGGGCTTCGGCGTCCACCCCTACAAGAAATGGAACGGGGCCCACTGGCGGCTCGTCTCGTTGATGGAGCTCGGCATTCCACCAGGGTTTCCGCCTGCAATAGCCGCGGCCCAACAGGTCCTCAAATGGCTCTGGGGGAGCAGCCACCGAGGGGGTATCAAGGAGATTAACGGCCTTACACGTCGGTGTGCCTCTCAGGAGGGGAATGCCCTTGCTGTCTGCAGCCGCCTCGGCATGGCTGAAGATGAGCGCGTCTCTAGGCTCGCGGAGTCCCTCCAGTCGTGGCAATGGCCCGATGGAGGATGGAACTGCGATGTGCGGGAGGACGCCCATCACTCCTCTTTCTATGAGAGCCTGTCCCCCATGTGGGGGTTGCTGGAGCATCACAAGGCCACAGGGGATAGGGGGAGCCTGAGGGCGGCGGAGCGAACGGCGGAGCTTCTCCTCAGACACAGTCTATTCCGCTCTGAGGAGACCGGTGAGGTGATCAACCCGGAATGGCTTAAGCTCCACTACCCCCTCTACTGGCACTACGACATTCTCCAAAGCCTCCTGATAATCTCGAGGCTGGGCAAGTTATCGGACCCCAGGTCCAGAGACGCCCTGGACCTGTTGGAGAGTAAGCGACTGAAAGATGGACGTTGGAGACCTGGAGACTACTACTGGCGTCCGCTAGGAAGCAAGGGGTCTCACCTGGAGGTCGTCGACTGGGGCCGCGGCGGTCCCAACCACATGATTACGCTGAACGCGCTGCGAGTGCTAAAGCGGGCAGGGAGGATCGCCTGAAGACTCCGAGTCATCGCACGTGGCCGTGGAGAACATGCGAGTTGGCGAGGTCCTCAAGCGACTGAAGGCCCGAGGAGACCCAGAATCCCTCGAAGGAATGGCCCGATTCGGCATCGCCACGGAAAAGGCGTACGGCGTCCGGGTACCAGAGCTGCGAAAGCTGGCAAGGGATGTGGGCACAGACCATGAGCTCGCCCTGCAGCTTTGGGACACCGGCGTCCACGAGGCTCGGATCCTGGCGAGCATGGTTGACGATCCAGTCCTCGTGGGAGCGGAACAGATGGAAGCCTGGGCGAGAGACTTCGACTCCTGGGACCTGTGCGACCAGTGCTGCATGAACCTCTTCGACAGGACACCCTTCGCGTGGCGGAAGGCCATGGAATGGAGCACAAGGGAAGAGGAGTTCGTCAAGCGGGCCGCTTTCGCCCTGATGGCAAGCCTGGCAGTCCACGACAAGGAGGCAGCAGACGAGGAGTTTGCCGACCTTCTCCCGATAATCAGGCGGGAGTCCGTTGACGAACGAAACTTCGTCAAGAAGGCCGTGAACTGGGCCCTGCGTCAGATCGGCAAGCGGAACCTAGTGCTGAACACGAAGGCCATCTCGACGGCCGAGGAGATTCTGGAGATCGGCTCGAAGAGTGCAAGGTGGATAGCCTCCGATGCTCTCCGAGAACTGACGGGGGAGAAGGTCCGCGCGAGACTGCGCGGATGAGAGCTACCACCACCTTAAAGGGGCCCCCAACCCTTGAGTCCGAGGATGTGGACCATTGCCTTACACGTTCAGCAACTGCATCTGTCTTCAATTGCCTGAGACGGAGGACGCGCTGGAGTTCTACGAGGGTGTTCTGGGCCTCAGAGTCGTTGGTCGTGAGGAGGGGAGCTTCGAACTCGAGGCTGAGCAGAATCGCCTCTTCCTAGACAGGGGGGAGCACCTCGGGCCGATACTCGAGTTTCTAGTTCCTGATCTCGAGGCGGCCCGAGAGGAACTCCTAAGCAAGGGCTGTGAGGTGGTGAAGTGGGAGGGGAGGGAAGGTTGCTGTTACCTCCGTGATCCCTTCGGTTTCGTCTTCAACCTGTATGAGGAGTCCGGATAGTTCTCCTGAGCGCTGGCGAGCCTGCAAAGACCGCGGTATATACTCTCCCTAATGTAAATGGCTTAAGGCCATTGGAAAATTCGAATAATCTCCCGCCGGAGATTGCATGCAGAACGGCGGAAGGGTTGCCTTGGTTCTGTTCTCCGGCACGGTGGACAGGATGATACCTGTCGGGATCATATCGAGCGGTGCCGTGGCAATGGGGATGGATGTCGACATCTACCTGACCTTCTGGGGGCTACAGGCCTTCAACAAGAAGGTCCAGGAGATGGAACCGAAGTTCAGCGCGGACTATGCGGACATGGCCACCATGATGGCCCAAGCAATGCAGGAGAAGAACGTGCCGAGCCTCTTCGAGACCCTAAAGCAGGTCAAGGAGCTCGGTAACGTGAAGATCCACGCCTGCACCATGACCATGGACCTCCTCGGCCAGACGAAGGAGGACTTCATCGACCTCGTGGATGACACTGTGGGTGCAGGCGAGTTCGTAAGCATGGCGAAGGAAGCCGACTTCACGATGTTCATCTGAGGGTGGGCACGATGGCAGAAGAAGAGATTAAGGTCGACCGCGTGGTGGATGCGCGCGGCAGCGTGTGCCCTGGCCCCCTGATGGCCCTCATCGGGGCGGTCCGGGAGCAGAAGATAGGAGACGTTATCTCGGTATACTCCAGCGACACGGGATCCCGTACGGACATCCCCCTCTGGGTCGAGAAGGCCGGGCACGAGATGATCGCCCTCAAGGATAGAGAGGGGTACGCCGAGTACATCGTGAGGAAGAATCGGTAGGGCGACCATGAAGCGACGTCAAGCCGTGATTTTTAGGAGCGAGTGAGGTCGAGAACGAGTTCGGCAACCGCTACCTCTGTGTCCCCCACCACTTCGGTCGAGGAGCGGACAGAACGAAAGCCGTGAGACTTGTAGAAGCCGAGAGCCCTGTCGTTGTCTATCTCTGTCCGAACGCGCACTTGCCCATATCCTTCCCGCTTGGCCGCTTCAATGGCGGCACGACAGAGGCGGGAACCGATTCGCTTCCCAGTCATGCTCTCCAGGACGATGATACCAGCAAGTTCAACTAGCTCGTCATCTACGCGGCGGATGGCCGAGAAGCCGACTACCTCCTTGCGGTGCTTGGCGATGAACATCCGGCGTTGGGGGCCTTCGACACGTTCAGCGATGCTTTTTCTGGTGGCTAGCGCCTTGATGGTCTCCTCGGTCGCCCCCGCGAAACCAGGAGCATCGGGTCCCGCTTCCCTCCACGCCCTCCAGAGGAAGTCAACGATGGCCCCCGTGTCATCCTTGACTGCCTCGGTTATCGAGACCTCTTGGCGCGACACGCAAACGTAGACACATGCGAGATCGAAAGATTAAGATTGTTGGAGAGTCGGTTGACGCACGCGTCACCCCTTGAGGGCTTGATAGTCGACGACTTCCGTGCTGCCAGAAAAGCCTGAAGGATGGTCATCTTTCGAGTACGTGACTCTCGAGGCCAACACGGTAACCCGACTTCATCATTCTACCACTTCAGCTTTATTCTGCTCCCATCCGCCTTCAGCCTCGCATAAGCCCGGCCGACGTCCTCCAGCCGCATTCTTCGCCGATCTTCCCCTCCTTTGGGAGTCCCGTTCTCTACCATCTCCTCCGACAGAGGACCTATTTGATCACGATCGGTGAACTCAACACTTCTGCTATGTCGCCGTCGTGAGAATCCCTCTCATATCACAGCTCATGAGTGGGTACGCTGGTCTTCCCCGAGACTATGGACCCGAGACGGGGCCAGTTGGCTGGTACCACTGAGAAGTAGAAGTGCCCCAGGACTGTACTAGAAAGCAGGTAGAAGAGCAAATCATGGACAGCGAGAGTAGCTCCTCGTCCTCCAAAAACCCCGAGCAACCAGTCCAGCTCCCCGGGATAGTAGAGAGCGAAACCAGTCAGTGCCATCAGTGCGAAGAAAAGCGTATCTCCCCACAGTAGGAACTTCTGAAATGAACAGTACTTCCTCCCCTTGTAGTACTCACCTCTCACCGGGTTGTAGGTCACATGTTCAGGGTACTCCTTTGAAAGGCCAAGGAAATTGAGAGAAAGCTTGAGAGCCACGCTGATGTCATCCCGGGTTATTCGGACCAAGGACTTCCATTCCCCAGTCTTTTTGAGTAACAGAAAGTGAAGCGGAATGTTGATAATGACCATGAAGGCTGCGATCATGTGCACGATGAGAGTCCACTCGCCGAAGAGTGGGCGGGCCATCAGCATGCTCCAGCCAGTAAAGACAAAAATCAGTAGCAGGCCCAAGTGTATGAAATGGGTGATCCTTGCGGGAAGGTGGTGCCGCACCACCTCCACTCTGCGGCGATTCTTCAGCCAAGGGTGGTACTTCTTTGGAGACCAAACTCTCCTCCTGAAGATGTGGATGCCAATGAGCAATGAGGTCGTGATCAACACCGCTCGGCCCAGAGACCTCGCAAATTCCTTAGATAGCACGAGCTGAAAGGCAGGTGGAGACGGCGCGGTAAGCAGAACCTCCTCCGATGTCGTGGTGATTATGTAACCCATGGAAGTGTAGCTATGAGCTCGACCGATGCCCCACTCACCCACCGCAAAGGCAACTCGCACTGAACTGTTGGTAGTGAACTGGTATGAATGAACAGGGTCTGAAGTCAGCAAGGGCCTATGAAACTCAATCTCATAGCTGGACTGCGCTATCTCAAATGAATCCACGGATACGATGTTCTCGGGCGAGGGGACTGGATCCTTCTCCGTCTGTTCCACATAATAGCTGGAGTGGTTGGCAGGGGAGCCTTTCGGACTTCTCACGGACACCAAAATCATTTCGTTGCCGGCCGACATGGGTTGCCCCCTTCCGGAGAGGTCAAAATCCACGCCAAAATAGACCAATTCAGGGTCGTTGGGCGTCAACGGATAGTCGAACCACGCTCGAAAGTAAATGCTCGTCTCGTCTCTTGCTAGCTGGATGTCCAAGTCAAGAAAAAAGGAGCCCTGGGTAGTCCGTATCTGATGGGCGGGGAAATCTTCCCACCGGATGGGAGGGGGGACTCCCCAGGCGTTGCTGCTAGCCAAGAGAATCAGAATTGCCAGGGCAACGAGCGTGGGGAGATGTCTGATTCCACCGCCCCCGCGCCTTTTGGGCATTTCTCTGAATTCTCCTGCCAGTCAGCTCCTGCGATTCAGACCTTAATCTTGTAGACGGGGTAGGCCATGGAGACAAGGTACAGGACGAACAGTATCTCCGTGAGGTCCGTGAGGTACAGTATCCCGACTATCTCTCCGAGCTGCGACAGTGGGTAGCCTATGGTCGTGAATAGCCCGAGGCCGACCAGTAATTGCCTGACCCGGAGTGGCGCTTCACTCTTGATCATGACTAGCATTGTGATCAGAAACACAATAGCGAAGCAGAGTCCATGGGAGTGGGCTATGGGAATGCGGAAGTGATAGTCGACCTGTGCCCTCATCCAGAGAATCATCGCATAGCCAACAGAAGACCAGATGGCGAGCCAGATCATGCCGATGATAATTGCTAGTTTCTCGAGGCCTCTCGTCTCAGTTCCTTCAGCCATTGGTGCAACCTTCTACTTCCTCCTCAGGAAGTCCATCATGAAGGATGCAGCAAGACTGTTAGGACTTCGGTCAGTAGAGTAAGTGCATCTAAAGAGACTATCAGCATTCGACTTAATAGGGCAACATTACCCGTTTTTCGCCACCAAATGACGCGACAATTCCTATCCGATCTTCCTTTCTCTTCCAAAACCAGAAGTCGGTGGCAGCCCTCTCTGCCAGCGCCCTAGGAGAAACCAGTTAGAACTTTTGTCCTTAGAGTAAGCGTCTCTAAAGAGATTAATAGCGTTTGACTTAATAGGGCACCGTCACCCGTCTTCCGCCACCAAGAGACACGGCAGTCTCTCATCATGCTTCTTTTGCCCAACCAGATGTCGGTGGCAGCCTATTGCCACCGCATTGGGGCCAGGGCCCGGCGACATCGGGAGGAATTAGGGTGATACCGCCCTCCGTCTGGCTGGCGAATATCCCAAAGTCATGAAGACCTCGAAAGGGCCGCTTCTTCACTTCCACGCTCTCAACTTGAGAAAGCGGTGGCGCCGAGATTCTCAAAGCCTCCGTGAAAGTCTCCAGGGAGGTACTCAGCCCCTCCACGCCTGTGAAGACCCCCTGGCTGTTGTTCCAAACCCTTCCCTTGAAACCGAGGCTGTTGGCCAGGTTGTTGACGCAGGGTCTGAAGCCAACTCCCTGCTCAGTGCCCTGAACGTGGACTAGGATCCTCTGCCTCGTGACGAGGTCTGATCCTTCAATCTAGTCATACCCCCACTCCTTGGCAGCTTCAGTAACTCTCCTCACCAGTTCAGGCAGAGCCCGTCTCACCTCGGGTCGGGGAGGGGCGCCAATGGTCTGGGATGTTGGGATTTCCATGGCGAAAACACGGAAACGACTCGGAACTCGGAGCCCAGCGCCCTGAGCAGTGATGATCGCCTCAGGAAGGCCGACGAAATGAGCGGAGGGAACCTGAACCGGTTTCAGCTCCTCTGAACTCAACTCCCTGATATTTCCAGGCTCGTCGCCAGGCACGGAGTCGACCACAATGGCGTCGTCGAAGCCGTCAAGCAACTCTATCAGATAGAGTCCAGATTGGCCACCAGACTTGACTTCTACACCGTCCCCAACGACGTCACTAAGAAGCTCAGCGGCCTCGAGTCCGATACCATCGTCGCCGAGTAAGTCATTCCCGAGGCACAGGATGAGGAGCTTCATAACCTCTAACCATCCCGCCTTATCTCCTTTCTAAGGGTTCCGTTGGAGTTGAATATCTTCACTTCCAGAGGCATGTGGCCTGGCAATGAATGTGTGGCACAGGCGTGGCAAGGGTCATATGCCCTGAAGGCCATCTCCACCTGGTTCAGGATACCATCGTCAACAACTCCGCCCTTGATGACTGACTTCGCGGCCTTTTCCACGGACATCGCCATCCTGGCCGCGTTGTTCTGGGTCGCAACAATGAGGTTTGCGCCTGTTAGAATGCCTCTATCGTCACTCCTGTAATGGTGGATTAGGACACCTCGCGGGGCTTCCACGACGCCCATCCCCTCTTTGGGCGTCTCCGTCGGTATGGTACGAATCTTCTCGCTGATAATATCCGGGTCGTTGATAAGCTCCTGGAATCTCTCTGCGGCGTAGACTATCTCCACGACTCTAGCCCAGTGATTCGCCAAAGTGTGGTGCACTGGCTTGCCGCCAAGCACCTCAAAGAACTTCTCGTACAGCTCCTGGGCCTTCGGTGTCGCCATCCCGTCGGAGGCGTTTAATCGGGCAAGAGGTGCAACGCTATAGATTCCGCTGTCCCTTCCTTCCACGAAACCCTTCCAGCCCACCTTCTTCAGGTAAGGGAACTTCACATAGGTCCAAGGCTCAGAGTGCTCCGATATGTGGTCCAGATACCTCTGGACTGGGAACTTATCCAGCTCCTTCCCATTGGGATCGACCACTCGGATTTGTCCTTCGTAGAAGTTGACGCGGTTTCTGTCGTCCATCAATCCCATGTAGTAGGTTCGATGGGTGTAGGCGTCGGATGTGATTGCATTCACGTAGTCCTCGTTGCTCAGCACGACATCTTCCAGGAGGTCGTGACAGAAGAGGCCGAACTTCACACCCCTGTCCGCTATCACCCTGAACCTGTCTCTGGCCTCCTTGGTAACCCCCTTTGCAACGCCTCCAGGCAGCCCATGGACGGGGTGGATGACCTTGCCGCCGAGCTCGGTAATGATGCCTCGGAGGTCCTTCCTCATCGCGATGACTCTCTTGCCGATCTCAAGGCCTGCCTTCTGAATCACTCCTAGGACGTTTCTCTCGGCCTTCGGCGCCGTGGGTCCCACGACGAAGTCCGGCCCGCCCAAGAAGAAGAGGTGGAGCGAATGGTCCTCCAGCATGAAAATGCTGTAAATCATCTCCCGGATCTTCTTCGCCATCTTGGGCGGATCCACCTTGAAGAGGTCGTCTAGGGCCTTCGTTGCTGCGGTGTGATGAGCTGTTGGACAGACGCCACAGATGCGGGAGGTTATCTGCGGAGCGTCTTCCGCCTGCCGACCCACGAGGAACTTCTCAAACCCTCGCAGCTCAGGGACTTGGAAATATGCCCGGGAAACATTACCCTTGTCGTCCAGGAATATCGAGATCTTTCCGTGGCCTTCCAATCGTGTGATCGGATTCACGGTTACCTGCTTAGCCACCTGACTTCACCTCCTTCCTCGAGGTCAACGGAAGACGCGCCAGGGAGTATCTGTAGAAGACCCCCAAGGGATCGGGCACCTTTTCGAAGATCTCAAGCAACTCCTCTTCGTCATCGCTATCGATTATTGAGGACAGGAAGGAGATGCCCTTAGCACCCTGGTCCATGACCTCGTCAAGCGGACCGAAACAGCCCGTACAGGGCATGTGGCCCTTCACACACAGAGCGTCACATCCTCCACGGGTCACAGGGCCGAGACAGAGTAGGCCCTGGGCCAGGAGACAGGTCTCGGAGTCTATCTCCACCTCGTGCACCCGCCTGATCTCAGAGACTAGCAGCTTCTCAGGCTTCGAATCGTTCAGTGGACACTCGGAGCAGAGGGAACGGTCACCGGCGAGGACAGCTCCCTCTTGCGGAAGCTCGCCACCCAGGAGCGCAGTCACCGCATCGGAAACGATGTTGGGCGTCGGGGCGCAGCCGGGAATGTAGTAATCCACCTTGATGACCTCGTCCAGGGCCTTGACCTGGTTCCAGAACTCCGGGAGTTCCACGAATCCCTCGAACGTCTCGAGCTTAACAACGGGCTCCTTCCCATCCCCCTCCTCTACTGTCGGTCCAGTGTGGTAGTAGTAGTCGAAAATTGTCTCCTTGTTCCACTGGTTTGCCAGACCGGGCACCCCTCCCAAGTGAGCGCAGGCTCCAAACGCGAATATTAGCTGTGACTTTTTCCTGAGAAGCTTGGCCATCTCCTCCTGCTCGGACATCCGAATGGCGCCGTTAATGAAGGCCGCCGTGATGCTCCCGTCCTCCATGGCCTCGACGTCCTCAACCTTGAAGTCCAAAGCCACCGGCCAGAAGACGATGTCCACGGCCTCCACGACCTCCAATATCTGCTCCGCTAGGTCGACTATGGCCTCCTCACAGCCGCCACAGGATGCACACCAGTAGAAGGCCACCTTCGGCTTCTCCGCCATCTTCCTCACACTCCATCCTCCCTCAAGGGACCAAGCTCTCGAATCTCTGCAGTGACCTCGTCAGCCACCCTCCGGAACTTCTCCGGTTCGGAGGCGGAAATCCACTCTAGGCGGATACGCCTGGGGTTGACTCCCAGCTGGGGGAGAAGCTTCTGCAGGAGCAGGAATCTGCGCAAGACTTTGTAGTTGCCCTCGCGGTAGTGGCAATCACCTGGGTGACAACCGCACATCAGGACGCCATCGGCCCCCCGCTTGAAGGCGGCGAGGACGAACTGTGGGTCGATGCGGCCCGAGCACATGGTCCGGATTATTTTCACGCTGGGAGCGTATCTAGCCCGTGACACTCCGGCTGCATCCGCGGCGATATATGTACACCAGTTACAGACGAAAGCTACTATTTTGGGATTGAATGCTTTGAGCTTGTTCTCTACCTTCATCATGCCAGCAACCCCCAGACTTCCTCCATAATCTGCTCATCCTCGAAGAGCTTCTGACCGATGGCAGAACTTGGACAGGCGGCTACACAGACACCACAGCCCTTGCACAGGGTTTCGTTGATCCTAGCCACGTTCTTCTCGTGGTCAAAATCGACTGCGAGATATGGACAGAGAGGCACACACACCTGACACCCAGAACACATGGATTCCTGCACGTACGCCAGATTGGGCTCTAGCGTGATCGAGCCCTTCGATGTCAATGCGATGGCCTCCGCGGCGGCTGCCTCCGCCTGGGCAACGGTCTCAGGAATGTCCTTAGGACCCTGACAGGCGCCAGCGATGTAGATTCCATCGTTGATGGTGGCCACGGGCGCCAACTTGGGATGCCTCTCGAGGAAGAAGCCCTCAGTGGAACACCCTATGTTCAACATGCGCCTCACTTCCTCCTTGTCTTTCTGGGGCTCCATGGCGACGCTAAGGATGACCATGTCCACCGGCACCCTCCGGACTACACCCATCAGTGTGTCCTCGGCCACGACCACCAGCTTGCCGTTCTCCTCCGGCGTCTGGGTCAAGTCGGTCACCTCTGCCACCTTCCCACGGATGAAGTGGACACCCTCGGAGAGCAAGCGCTTGTAGAACTCCTCGTAGGCCTTGCCAGGGGTCCGCATGTCGATGTAGAAGTTGTAGACCTCCGCCCCTGTCCTCTCCTTGATCAGGTGGGCATACTTGAGGGAGTACATACAGCAGACCTTGGAGCAATATGCGTTGAAGTTCTCATCCCTGGAGCCGACACAATGGACGATGGCCACCGAATGCGGCTTCCGGCCATCGCGCAGGACGAGTTCCCCGCCGGTAGGCCCACTGGAGGAGGCGAGGCGTTCAACCTCCAGACCGTTGTACACATCGGGATATCTGCCGTATCCATAGGCGCGGATCTGGGAGGCGTCGAAGATGTCGAAGCCTGTTGACACGATGATGCTGCCCACCTCGTACTCCTCGATGGTCTCCTCCTGGTCGAAGCGGATGGCATCGCGATCACCACAGGCGTCCACACAGGTCTTCTTGCAGTTGTGGGAGATGAATTCGATACAGGTTTTGGGGTCGATTACCGCCACCAACGGGACCGCCTGAGGGAACGGGATGTAAATCGGCTTTCTCTTGCCGATCCCCACATCGAACTCACTAGGGAATTTGGGCGTCTTGTAGACACATTGCTCGATACACTCGAAACAACCCACACAGGCCTCCTCGTCGACGTAGCGAGGCTTCCTCCGTATCTTTGCCACGAAGTTGCCTACGTAGCCGTCCACCTCGACCGGCTCGGAGTAGGAGAGGATCTTGATGTTCGGGTGGTTCTTGACATGGTTCATCTTCGGGGCCAGGATGCAAGCGGAGCAGTCTAGGGTGGGGAAGGTCTTGTCGAACCGTGCCATGTTCCCGCCGATGGAGGGCTCCCGCTCCACTAGGTAGACCTTCCGGCCGGCATCCGCTGCCGTGATAGCCGCCTGGATACCGGCGATGCCTCCACCAACGACGAGAATCTCGTCTCTCACGGGGACTTCCTTCCGTTCCAAGGGCGTATGTCTTGCCACGCGTCGCACCCCTGCAGCGAGAAGGGACTTGGCCTTCTCTGTCGCCTGTTCCCTATCCTCGGTGACCCAAGACACCTGCTCCCGGATGTTCACCATGTGGACCAAGAAGGGATTGGTGCCGGCCTGTTCCGCGGCACTGCGGAAGGTGACTTCGTGGAGGAGAGGGGAACAGGAAGCCACAATCACCCTGTTGACGCGGCCCTTCTCCAGGTCCTCCTTCAGAAGGTTCTGCCCCGGCGCGGAGCACATGAACTTGTACTCCCGGGCAACGGCGACGTGGGGGAGGCCCCTAGCGTACTCGATTAGGGCAGGCACGTCGACTACGCCGGCTATGTTGAAGCCACAGTCACACACGTAGACTCCGACTTTGGGTTCATCCTTCGTCATAGAGCCTCCACCACCAGGTCGATGATGTCCACAACTTTGAGAGAGTCCTCGAGTTCCGCCGTCTTCACGGCGTCATCGAACATGACATAGTCCTTGGGGCAGGTGACGACTAGGGTATCCACCCCATCCAGGCTGGCCGCCTCCTTAACCCTCATCTCGGCCGGCCTCTCCGCCTGTCCCGGCACCTCCGACATCCAGATTCGTCCGCCGCCAGCAGCACAGCAGAAACTGTTGTCCCGGCAACGGGGCATCTCCACCAGCTCCACCCCGAGGGCCTTCAGGACGTTTCTCGGGGCATCGTAGACGCCGTTGTAGCGTCCGAGGTAACAAGGATCATGGTAAGTCACTCGGCGGTTGAGCCTGCGTGAAACCTTCAACCGGCCCGACCGCATCCACTCATCCAGGAGCTCGGTGTAGTGCAGGACTCGGCCACCGTTCAGCTTCGGATACTCGTTCTTGAGCGTGTTGTACGTGTGTGGGTCGGTGGTGACGATGTCGCGGTACTTGCAGCCCTTGAGCTTCTCAACGTTGTCCTCCATGAGCATCTCGAAGAGGCCCTCCTCCCCCACTCTGCGCGCGTCGTTCCCCGAGTTGGTCTCACTATCGTGGAGTATGCCGTAGTCCGTCCCAGTGGCCGAGAAGACCTTCCCGACTCGAGCGGTAACCTCCTGGAGTCTGGGGTCGATGGAGGCGTAGTCACCCACGTACCACAGGTACTCGACCTCCTCATCCCGAGCGTCCTTGACGGGCGTCTCTACCTTCTCGGTCCATTGGGTCCTTCTACTCGCCGGCACCCCCAGGGAGTTGCCATACCTTCCGAGGCTGACGAGGGCCGCCTGAAGGTTCTTGTCCAGGAAGCCCTGCTCCACCAGGTACCGGCGCATCTCCACTATGAGCGGCACGTGCTCGACCTGAAGCGGGCAGGCTTCCATGCAGGCGATGCAGGTACCGCAGGCCCAGAGCATCTCCTGGCTGAACATGCCACCCGCGACGGGCATCGGCTTTTCCGGTCCCATCCCCCTGAAACGGGCCGACAGCTCGAGGATGAGCTTCCGGGGAGAGATTGGCAAGCCGCTCAGATAGGCCGGGCAGACCTCCTCACAGCGTCCACAGCGTATGCAGGCATCCAGGTGTGTGAGTTGAACCCAGCTAAAGTCCGAGATCTGGCTCAGCCCCGAGGGCTCCATGGAGACTGGTGCCTCCAGGCGGCGGCCCGCCTTCTCGTCGGAAAACATCAGACTCCCGAAGCCCGCCAGGATGTGGAAGGCCTTGGAGAACGGTATGTAGGCGATGAAGCCCAGGGCTCCTAGGGCGTGGACCCACCAGAAGCCCAGGTGGATGTCCCAGGAGGCGGCGGTGCTGATGCCCGTGGCCCCCACCAGGGAGGCCAGGCCGACGCCGAGCGGCGACCACTCCTGGGCGAAGGTCGTGCCATCGACGTGGATGCGGAAGCCCTCGGCGATAAACCCCGTCAGGCCCACGACGACCAGGAGGCCCAGGAAGATCCAGTCCCCTAGGATGATCTGGCTCATGGAAGCGGCCTGAGGCACGGCATCCTCCTCATAACGAAGGCGCGAGGACCTCCGAAAGGCCCTCCGTACTATCATCATTCCCAGTCCGATGAGGAACAGGATGCCGAAGAGGTCCAGGAAGAAGGAGTAGACCAGGTAGATAGTCCCCCGGAGGAAGGAGAAGCTGAAGAACAGCTTGGTGACTTCCTCATCTATGGTGAGGATGACGGTGCCTATGAAGAGGACCACGAATCCCCACAGGATGAGGTCGTGGGCGATGCCGGCGTACATGTCCCTCCTCCAGATGCGGGAGCGGAAGAGCGTGAGCTTCCTCACGGCGGCGGCAAACCTTCCCGCCAGGTGGTCAAACCGCCCCGACTTGCGGGCCTTCAGGTACCGCCTCGCCCGGAGCCAGGCCCCCAGGACGAAGAGAGCGACGGAGAGGGCAGCCAAGGAGTAGAAGGTGATCTTCACCCACTCTGGGAAGGCGTCGAACACCACTCTCCCCGCTTCCGTCGACATCATCCACCTCTCTCTGCCCTCAACCTCTCGACCAGGGGCGGTACAACATCCAGTAGGTCGGCCACGGACCCATAGTCGGCGACATCGAAAATCGGGGCCGACTTGTCCAGGTTAACGGCGATTACCAGCTCCGAGTCCTTCATCCCCTCCACGTGCTCTGGGGCGCCGCTGACGCCGAGGGCTAGGTACAGGCGGGGCTTAACCGTCACTCCCGACCTGCCGACCTGGCGCGACCTGGGCAGCCACTCCTGGTCGATGATGGGCCTGGTTCCGCAGACGGCCCCGTTCAGGACATTGGCCAACTCCTCGAGCATCTCGAGGTTGTCCTCGCTCTCGATGCCTCGTCCAGCGGCCACCAGGACAGGAACCTTCGAGATGTCGACCCCCACCATCTCCGGCTCGACGTACTCCTTGAAGACTACCCGGGAGGGCTCCATCGCAACGTGGGGCTCCGCCGTCTCCACCTCGGGGACCTGCTTCCTCATCCCCTCTTCCTTCGGGTAGTTGCCTGCGGATAGGAGGACGATGCCTGTTCCGGCTGAGATCTCAGAGCGGGAAACGACCTTGCCACCGTAGATAGTGCTGGTGACAACGAATCTGGAGTCCTTGACCTCGACGCCGGAGGCGTTCCCGACGACCTTTGCGTCCAGGGCCATTGAGAGGGCGCCCCCCAGGTCGTAGCCGGAGCTTGTGTTTCCCAACAAGATGAGTCCTGGTGACAGCTCCCTGAGGGCGGGAATCAGAGCTCTCACGCTGGCGTCCGGGTTGAACTCCGCCAAGAGCTTGTGCTGGATAATGAGCAACTTGTCCGCCGCGAGGGGAAGGGCCTTGAAGGGCTCGACCTTCTCCGTCAGGAGGAGGCAGTGGAGCTCGGACTTGGTCTCGTCAGCGAGCTTTCGACCGCAGGCGAGTAGTTCCAGGGAGATATCCGCCAGCTCCCCCTTCCTCTGCTCCGCGACGACGACTATCGGGGCTGGGCTCATAGTATACCACTCTCCTTCAGTATGGCCGCGATCTTGTCAGCAATCTCCTCAGGACTTCCCTCGACCATCTCGGCCTTCGAGACCTCGGGCTTGGCCATCTCGATGATGGACACGCCGCTCTCCCCCTCCGGTGGAGTTGAAATCTTCTGCGGGGTCAGCGACTTCGCGGCCATTCTCACCCTGCTGACGGGAACGTATCTCGGGGGCTCCTCAGAGGATCCGATTCCAAGAACGGCAGGCAGGGAAACTTCCATTACGCCAAGAAGCCCGCCGGGGTACTCCTTCTCTACAATTGCCTTGTCAGCGCCAGCCTCGACGGTGATTTTCGACACCGAACCGGTGTAGGGCATGTCCATGAGTCCGGCTAGGAGGCCTCCCAGGCTTCCGTCCAGATCGTCGATGGCCATGACACCGGTGAGCAGAAGGTCGAACTCCATCTCCTTGAGGGGCGCGGCAAGTAGGCAGGCCAGTCTGTGGTTGTCCCTCCACTTCCCGAAGTCTGAGACTACCTGGAAGGCGTTGTCCGCCCCCTTTGCCACGGCCGCTGCCGTGACCTGGTCAGCCTCCTCAATTCCGACGACGATGGTGGTAACCTCCGCCTGGGTGCGCTCCTTGAGGATGAGGGCCTCCTCCAGGGCGTGCTCATCCAGCTCGTTGGGAACGTAGCGGACGCTCTCCTCGTTGAGGGACATCGCGTCTGCGGCCAGCTCCAGCTCCTCCACGACGTCCGGAACCATCCTCTGAACGACCACTATGTGCAACTCACTTCCCCCCGTTGAGCCCCGCGGAGTGCGCCACCAGGTCGATTATCTCCCTGACCTGCAGCTTGCCTTCTAGGCCCGCCACTTTTATTGCGTCCTGAAATCTGGAGATCTCCAGAGGACAAGCAACCGCCAACACGTCCGCACCGGTCCTGGCGGCCTCCTGGACCCTGACGATCGGAAGCTTCTCCCTCGTGTGTTCCCAGATGAAACTGTCAAGCCAGACTCCGCCACCGCCGCCGCCGCAGCAGAGGCTGTCCTCCATGATCCTCTCCATCTCAACGAGGTTGACTCCGGGAACGCTCTCCAAGAGAACTCGGGGGGCAGTGTACTCTCCGTTCCTCCTACCCAAGTAGCACGGATCGTGGTAGGTCACCTTCAGTCCGAGCTTCTTCTTCATGAGCTTCTCCAGCTCAGGCAACCTCTCCTCGAGAAACTGGGTGAAGTGGCGGACCTTGTAGGTCCCGCCATGCAGCGGGTACTCATTCTTGAAGGCGTTGTAGGCATGAGGATCTGTGACCAGGATCTCGTCGAATTCCCGCTGGGAGAGCTGCTCGAGGTTGTGCTCCATGAGCATCTCGTAGAGGCCGATCTCCCCACCCAGCCTCCTGGTGTCTCCCGTACAGTGCTCGTCCCGTCCGAGGATTCCGAAGCTGACACCCATCGCATCGAGGATTCGCGCGAAAGCCTGGGTCGCGGGTATGTTGCTGGCGTAGTACGAGGGGAAGCACTCGACAAACCAGAGGATATCCGTCCGGTCCCCCTTCTTCAGGATTGGAACCTCAACCCCAACGTTCTCCGTCCAGGCGTCCCTATTCCTGGGTGACTCTCCGAAAGGGTTCCCGTAGCGAGTGGAGTTCTCGAAGGCCTTCTGGAGCTCCTCGGGGACTCCACCGCCCCGAATCAGAACCTCCTCCCGGAGAGATGGAATGAGGCGATCCGTTATGGGAATCCGGCTGGGGCACCTCAGGCTACAGTTGTAGCAGCCTACGCAGAGCCAGATCGCAGAGCTACGCAGAATGTCGCCAATCCTGCCGGCCCGCAGGGCGGCAAGCATACGCCTTGGCGGAAAGTCCATGGCATATCCGTGGGGACAGGCACCTGTGCAGATGCCGCACTGAATGCAGTTCAGAATGAGCTTCCCCTCTGGCATCTCGGAGACGTGTCGGATGAAGAGCTCCTCGGCAGTCAGCGTCCTACCTTCAGCATTTTGATTAAGCAATCCGCATCCCTGCAGTGGAACGACTCCCGTGAATATGCATAAGCTCGTTGAATATACAGCATATATACAAATGAGAGGTCGCACGGCGACGATGGGGGTCTCCAGGTCGCGGAGGTCGATTACAATTATCAGTTCAAAAAGTCAACCAACCAGTTGGTCCTCATTGGTCTCTGATGTGGTCTAAACAAACTGGCTTCCGAGGCTTATCCCCTTGAGGAGGGCCCTGCGATTGATGTCTTCAGTCCCCTCCGGGACGACGGCCAGTAGCCGCTGAAGGATCGTCTCGGAGTTGACAGGGAGTTGGATTGTTCCGAGGAGCACACCGAGGAGAACTGTGTTGGCAACGACTGACGACCCAAGGTCACGAGCGATCTTATCGGAGTCGACGCTGTAGACACGACGGCTGATTGCCTTCAGCCTTTTCGCGACCGACTTATGAGAGGGATATTCCTCCCTGCCCAAGATTGCTCCAAGGGGGGGAACAGCTGTCTGGGAGTAGACTATGACCGTGCCCGGATGGGCAAGGTCCAGGACCCTGAGAGACTCCATCGATTCCAGAGCGAGTATGGCGTCCGCCTCACCCCGACCAACGAGCGGACTGTTGGAGCCGCCGAATCGAACCGTCGATACGACCGACCCGCCTCGCTGGGCCATTCCGTGGACCTCACTAGCGGTGGCCTCGAGGCCATCGGCCAGAGCGGCCTCGGCCAGGACACGGGTCACAAGAAGAACCCCTTGGCCGCCCACTCCAGAGACGACCAGGTTGAACGGTTTCATCCACCTGCTCTCCCGACCTCCACAATCGCCTTCGGCGGGCAGATCTCCACGCAAACGGCGCAGCCGGTACACAGGGCCGGGTCGATGATGAGGTGGCCGTCCGGTTCAAATCTGAAGGCGGGACATCCAAAGGCGTCGATGCAGTATCCGCAGAGCGTACAGAGTTCCCTATCGACGGTGTACAGGGGGAGCGAACCCAACTCCCGTTCGATGTCTCGGTTCTCCAGGAGGCGGCACAGGTGCCTGGAGATAACGACGTGGATGCCATCATCCTCCAGCGCCATCTTGAACGCTTTCTCCGTCCCTCCGACATCGAAGGGGTCCACCACTCGGACGGAGTCCACCCCGCAGCCCTTCACGAGGTCCTCGAGAACCACCTTGTGCAGGCCGTCATCCGAAACTCCCGGGTGGGGTTGCTGGCCCGTCATGGCGGTGGTGCTGTTGTCCATGATGACAACGACGATGTTGTGGCCGTGGTGGACGGCGTTGATGAGAGCGGGAATCCCTGCGTGGTAGAAGGTCGAGTCCCCTATGAGGGCGACGACCCGCTTGCCCGTGGCGCTGGCGATACCGCTAGCTGTGGAGATGCTCGCCCCCATGCAGCTCTTGGTGTCCCCAACACTGATGGGCGGGTCGGTGGTAAGGAGGTAGCATCCGATGTCGGTAGTGAAGACGACATCCTTCCGCCTAGCTGCCTTCTTGACGGCGTAGCCCGTGGGACGATGGCCGCAGCCCGGACACATCACAGGGGGTCGCGGAAGCGGAACGAGTAGTCCTTCGTCCTTCTGCCTCGCCAGGGATTGCTCTGTCCAACCGAGGGTAGCTAGGCCATCCCTGACCAGGTCCGGGTTCAGCTCCCCATACCTAGGGAAGAGTCCGTCGCTCTTGCCCCATATCTTGGTCAGGACAACGCCTTCGTGGGCAATGGCCCTGATGCCTTCCTCCAGATACGGTTCGAGTTCCTCAACCACCGCGACCTGCTCGAATCGTCTCAGGAAGTCCAGTATCCTAGTCTTCGGCAGCGGATGCGTGAACCCAAGGTGCAGGAGGGCGCCATGCTGATTCGCAAGGGCGTCTCGGACGTAGTTCGCCCCTACCCCGGAGGAGATCACCCCGAAGGTTGGCTGGGAGTCAAACACCTCTACTCGATTGAATCCGCTCGTCTCCGCAAGAGACGAGGCCCTCTTCATGCGCTCGAGCAGTCGCCTGTGGATCTCCCGAGACCTCGGGGACCTGATGACAAACTTCTCAGGATCGGGCTCGAACCTCCCCCTTCGAGGCGGCTGCTTGACGAGGGGACCCAGGACGACTGGGCCTCTTGCATGGCTGACCCTAGTGGTGGTCCTCAGGATGATGGGCATCTGCAGGGCGTGGCTGATACGGAAGGCCTCAATCGTCATCTCATATGCTTGCTTCGGTGTGGCGGGTTCTAGCATAGGAAGGTTGGCGAGGCGTGCATATAGACGGTTGTCCTGCTCGTTCTGGCTCGAATAGCATCCAGGGTCGTCGGCCGTAACGATTACGAGGCCTCCGGTTACGCCACTGTACGCGAGGCTCATGAGGGCGTCGGAAGCCACGTTCAGTCCGACATGCTTCATCGACACCAGGGCGTTGAGACCGCAGAAGGCGGCCCCTCCCGCAGTCTCCAGGGCGACCTTCTCGTTCACGCCGTACTCGAAGGTGATGCCGGCGCGCTGGGCCACAGCGTGCAGCGTGTCGCCGATCTCCGTCGCTGGTGTACCGGGGTAGGTGGTTGCGTAGTCGACCCCCGCCTCCAGCGCGCCTCGGGAGATGGCTTCGTTGCCCAGGAGGAGAATGCGGGTACCGGCCTCACCATCAAGCACGGGATTGACCGGCGCCTTGGCGAGAACTACGATGGCATCATCTCCTGGCTGTTGCTAGACATCCGGAGGTCGTTGGGGAGGAATCCGTTGGCTCCGTATTCTGGTCTTACGTAAGTGTCATATGTATTATATATGGGATTCCAGGCGGCGAGGAGCTTGCGGCTTTCATGCCCTCGAGGGAGGATTTCCGCAGGTATTGAGGCGCGATACTCTATTTACGTAGACTATAAATCGCAGTGGTCAACCTAGGAAGGACGAGAGGTCCCATCCTCCGAGAGGTGGCAAGGTTGCTGCACATAGAGTTGGATGCCCCAGTCGAGAAGTTCATGCGCCGCTCCCTCTACTTCTGCGAGCCGGACGATACCGCCGACAAGGCGGCCCAGATGATGAAGAAGCCGGGGGTGGGCAGCGTCTTGGTGAAGAAGAACGGCAAGCCCGTCGGAATCGTGACGGAGCGGGACATGCTCTTCAAGGTGCTGGGGGAGTCACGCAACCCCAAGGACGTGAAGCTCCGGGACATCATGTCGTCTCCCGTCGTCTCCGTCGATGCGAAGGCGAAAGTCCGAGAGGCCCTGGAGTTGATGGCCCACCACGGCTTCCGAAGGCTACTCGTCATGGACAAGGAGAAGCCCGTGGGGCTCATCGCCCAGCGGTTCACGATCCATGAAGAGGTTGAGTTCCTCCGAGGCAGGGCCTACCAGCCGGCCAAGGACGCCATGAGATACCACCCCTTCTACAAGGGCAAGGTGGAGATTAACCTCAAGGTGCCAGTGAGGAGCTTCGACGACTTCGCCATCTGGTACACCCCAGGAGTGGCAGAGCCGTGCCGGGACATCCACCGTGACCCCATGAAGGTCTACGAACACACCAACAAGAGTAACGCCGTGGCCATATGCACCGACGGAACCCGCGTCCTCGGCCTCGGGGACATCGGCCCCAAGGCGGCCCTGCCTGTCATGGAGGGGAAATCGCTCCTCTTCAGGTACCTCGGCGGGGTGGACGCCTTTCCCCTCTGCTTCGACACCAAGGACCCCGACAAGTTCATCGAGGCCGTGAAGCTTCTGCAGCCGGCCTTCGGCGGGTTGAACCTTGAGGATATCTCCCAACCCAAGTGTTTCTACATTCTGGACAAGCTGATTGAGGAGGCGGAGATTCCTGTGTGGCACGACGATCAGCAGGGCACCGCCACCGTCGTCCTCGCTGGCCTCCTCAACGCCATAAAGGTCGTGGACAAGAAGCGGGATGACGTGTCAGTCTCCTTGATAGGGGCCGGGGCGAGCAACATCAGGATTGCTCACCTTCTCATGGCTGCTGGCTTCAGGGCCGAGAAGATGTACATGGTTGACAGCAAGGGGATCCTCCACAAGGGTCGGGAGGAACTCAAGGAGAAGTATCCCCAAAAGTGGGAACTCGCCCTGTCCACCAATAAGGAGGGCAGGCGGGGAAGCACACCCGAGGCGATGAAGGGCACGGACATCGTCATCGCCTTCTCAACACCAGGTCCTGGAGTGATCAAGCAGAAGGAGGTGAAGAGCATGGCCGACGATCCCATAGTGTTCGCGTGTGCAAACCCGGTGCCCGAAATCTGGCCTTGGGAAGCCAACGCTGCTGGCGCCAAGGTCGTGGCCACGGGACGTTCGGACTTCCCCAATCAGGTGAACAACTCCCTGGGATTCCCGGGCATCTTTAGGGGAGTCTTAGATGTGAGGGCCACCGCCATCACCGACGAGATGGTCATTGCTGCGGCGGAGGAGCTTGCGCTGATCGCGGAGGAGAAGGGTCTGACGAAAGAGATGATCCTCCCAACCATGGATGAATGGGAGGTGTTCCCCAGGGAAGCTACCGCCGTCGGCATGATGGCCCAGAAGCAGGGTGTTGCCCGCCGGAAGATCTCGAAGGATCTGCTCTACGAGGAGGCCCATGACCGGATCGCCCGGGCCCGAGCCATCGTCGGGACTTGCATGGAGGAGGGTTACATTCGCGAGCCCCCGCCAGAGCAGACGGTCATCTTCGGGGCCTAGGAAGTAAGTTACCACAAACCTAATACGAAACCCCGCAATCGGACGCCCCGTTGCCTACGAAGGTGTCCAGACCGGAGGAGGAGGTCGAGGAGGTTCACGGCACTCCATGGCCCATGCTGGTGGGCCTCGGCGCAGGAATCACCATGGCTGGCTTCGCCTTCATGAACTTCCTCATCTACGTGGGACTCGCCGTCTTTGTCGGGGGCATCGCGGCCTGGGCTTACGATGACTACATCGGTCGCCGCGTTCCCCACGTCCCCGGGATACGGGAAGGCGAGGAAGGGACTCTCGAGGCGTTGCCGACGCGAAAGGTGGCCATGTGGATATTCCTCGCCTCGGAGATCATGTTCTTCTCCGGCATCATCGGAACCTCCTGGGCCGTGAGGAGCGGATTGCCCTTCTGGCCGGGTCCCGGGGAGGTCCTAAACGTCCCCTTGACGGCCATCAACACCTTCATCCTCATCACCAGCAGTCTGACCATGGCGGAGGCTCTTCACGCCATCAGACAGGGCGACCAGAGGGCCCTGGCCATGAGGCTTCTCCTCACCCTGGCACTGGGATTGACCTTCCTGTCGATACAGGCCTTCGAGTACGTCCGTCTCGTAGAGGAGGGGCTCACGCCCTGGAGCAGCCCCTTGGGCCCGGCGGCCTACGGATCCACTTTCTTCATCCAGACGGGGTTCCATGGGGGCCACGTTACCGGCGGTGTCATCGCCCTGAGCTACGTCACGAGGAAGGCCTTCAAGGGAGGCTTCTCCAAAGAGAAACACAACACCGTAGAGCTCATGGGACTCTATTGGCACTTCGTGGACGTGGTGTGGATCTTCCTATTTACCATCGTCTACCTGATATGAGGTGATTCAGTGGCAACGGCAGAAGGATCGACGACGGATGTCCCCCTGATGCTCAAGAAGCCCTACGTCCCCGTCTTCATCGCCCTGGGGATCCTGACCCTCATCGAGATTCAGATCCCGGGTATTGAGATCACCAAGAACAGCCAGGTCTTTGTCCTCATGATGTTCGCCCTCGCCAAGGCGACTCTTGTTGTCCTCTACTACATGCACGTTAGGTACGAGCCCCGGCTCCTGCCCCTGGTGGCAATCATACCCTTGCTTATGGCCCTCGCACTGGTCTTCACGCTGATTGTGGGATGAGGGAGACCCGCGCGCGTAATGCTCAGACATGGGTCCTCTGCTTCGGCTTCCTCATGATTCTGAAGGCGGCGACCAGAAGGACCAACGCGGCCACTGCCAAGAGTACAGCTGCCACAATCCCATCCGTGCTTCGCGGTTGGCCGGGAAGAATGCCGGGGTCGGATCCGGGATCATCGAACTCCGCGAGGGCATCACCCCTCCCCGTTGTCGGGCCCCCTGAGATAAGGCCGGAGGGTGCGAGCATGGCAGCCGCCAGGACTAGGGCCGCTAGGATGAACACAATGATGCTTGACGACAATAGAATGACGATCTTGGTGCCGTCGTTGGGATTCAGCAAGTCCTGGCCCTTCCGGTTCAAGCCATAGTAGACGAAGCCGTGGTCCACGTACCTCTTCACAAGGCCTCCGTCAACAAGCTTCTTCAGATGTCTGTGCACGGCTGCCTTGTCGATGCTTAGGGCCTCAGCCAGCTGCTTGACGGTCCTCCGCATGGTCTGGAGGGACCGCAGTATCTCTAGCCTCGTGTCTGAGGCCAACGCGAAGAGGGCCTTCTTGTCCAGCTCCACCCGCATCGCTTTGCCTTCAGGGGAGTATCGAGCCCCTAGGCCATATAGATGGCCTTCGCGGGCAGTACGGTGCGCTAGCTCACTCGGTCCCGTAGATGACATCGTTGACGGGCTCCATGTCCTCGATGTTGTTGGCCTTCAGCATGGTGTCCGAAACGGTGTACAGGTAGTCACCGATGTACAGTGACCTCCAGATCCACCTGTCGTACTGCTCGTAGGGGTTCCCATCGTCATCGGTGTGGGTCACCGTTCCGTGGATCGAGAACCCCTCGACGCCCAGGGAGATCACGTAGAGCCCCTGCCAGACCGGGTCTCCGTGCGCGTAGGGGGGCACGCCGTAGGGGTACTTGCTCTCATCCACCAACCAAAGGTCTACCGGCAGAGCGAAGAGGCCGCGATGGAACATCGGTAGGAAGGCCTTGTGGTCCCAAAGGAGGGGCGAACCCGTGCCGCGATCACCGATGTTGAGCTTCGCCACCTCCGTTGGGTTCTCAACGTCGTTCACGTCGAAGAGGGAGATCTTCAGGCCTTGGTACCAGGCGAAGTCGCCCTCCTCCGCCTCGACCGTGTCCTTCCCGACGCCCAGGACGAGGCCTTCGTCCACCGGATGCAGGTACTCCGAGAACCCTGGAATCTTCAGGTATCCCAGAACCTCAGGCGAAGTTGGGCTCGAGAGGTCGATGACGAAGAATGGGTCCACCTTCTTGAACGTCACCATGTAGAGGGCGTCTCCCACGAAGCGGGCGGAGTAGAGGTGCTCCCCCGGCGCGAGGCCCTCTAGGGCTCCGACCACCGCCATCGTCTCGTTCAGGACGTACACGCTAGTGGCCTGCTCGGACGTGAAGGTCATCGTGACCACCCTCAGGTAGGAGTCCCGCTCGTCCAAGGAGAACTGGTCCACCAGCGTCCCGGGGACGCTACCCTCGGCCGCCACCCACAGGTCCAGTCCATCGATGCCGATACGGAATATGGAGGTCGAAGGCCCTTCGTAAGCCGTTGCGGATCCTCGAGGAGCCCCTATCATGATCGGACCGAAGCCCGTGGCGTGGGTGACGTAGAGGTTCTCGTGAGACATGTAGACGGTTGACGCATAGCCCGCTATGATGGAGATTGAGTCCGCCTCGCCAGCCACCGGGTCTATGGCCATGATGTTGACATAGGTGGTGGCGGCATCGGCTGCCGGATCGTAGTAGATCTTCCCGGGCTCGACTTCCCCGCAGGCGGAGTCCACGCAGGAGGAGGGCGTCTTGCTGATGTTCCCCCAGTTGATGTAGTCCGTGGCGACGATGTAGACCATGTCCGAGGTCATCCTGGAGGCGGCATATGTGCCAGAGATCTCGAAGGTGTGGACCAGGGAAGGCTCAGAGTCAGAGTCCGTCGATAGGACGGATACGATGGTCTTCAACTCCGGGGGTTCCCAAAGGGACGGGTCGTAGAATCCGTCGTCGATGAGGACCTCTCGTTCAGCGTAGGCCGTTGTGCTACTAACCACAATGATGCTATCGTGGAGTATGAAGAGGCCGAAGATCTGAGCTCCCACGCCGTCCCCAACGAGATCCTCAATCTGGATGACATGAGCCACGGCCATCTCCTCGGGCGGGTAGGACCTTATGATCGTCACTCTCGACGCGCTGGAGACGTAGACAAACTCCCCGTCCGTCTTGACCCTGTCAAGCTCATCGATGCCCTCCACCTGGACGTTGGTCCCTGAATAGTCCGTCGCACCCTCAGCGGTGGAGAGTTCGGTGAGTATGCCATAGTCCTCATATCCCCTGCTCGATCCACTTCGTCGACTCTCAAGGTATGAGAGGAGCTCGTACTTGCTGCTGAAGCTCGTCATTGCCGTGCGGGTATCGTCACCTTGGTTGAGTGCGAGAAGTGCCGCGAGGCCGCTCAAGAGGAGCAACGAGACAACTAGCAGCGCGAGCCTACCCTTTGTTGTCACGGGAAGTGGATTGTGCCGGAGCTACTTCAATCCCTTTTTTGCGTTGACTCCGGGGTCAACGCCTCGTACCGCGCAGGGTCATCTTTCCCCCGTACTAAAGGGCAATCATCCAGAGAGCTGGGGTCCCCTCTCACGGAGAATCGGTGGACCTTAGGCTGTTGAGTGTTGCGGGCCGGACATACCGCTCACGACAGGTACATGTATGCCGCATCTGGCGTGTCCTAGACTCTCGAGGCGAGTACATCTGGAGCTTTTACATCGGAACTAGGAACATGTTAACAAACCGCTCTATGCTACAGTATAGTCAAACAAGCTTTCTGATGTCATGTCATAACCAGTCATTGTGTGGGGGGGAGTACTCAACCGCGAGTTGCTCAAGGCGTGCTCTTCCCCACGTTCGCGCCGAGGAGGGGCGCGGTAGAAGTACCCAGGGCTCGCCTGGCGGGGGGAGGTGAGAGAAGGTGAGAAGAGTCGCAATCGGCTTGCTGGTCGTAGTCGCCTTCCTGCTCGTCTCAACGATGGGGGTCCAGGCGAAGGCCTCGAAGACACCCGTGCAAATCCAAGTTTCCTTTGTGACTGTCGACCCCGGTCGGATATGGGTCGATGGCGACGGTGTCCTTCACATCAGGGGACTCCAGACCCAGGACGTCATCAGCGGCGACATCCTCGGGACGGGCAGCCAGGTGGTGAACGCCAACATTGATTCGTTTGGCAACGGTGACAACTTGGTGTCGTTCAG
>CAYFYA010000013.1:0-1469 GCA_964347325.1 uncultured Methanomassiliicoccales archaeon
AAGCGGTACCTCTCTGGCGACTTTCCGCCAGGGGACGGTATCCGGCGGAGCGCGGGTTTCCTTGGAAATCCCTTTGAATCGGGCAGGTCGACCTACAGGCTGAAGGGCAAGATGAGGTAGAGCCCCACGTTGGCGAACCCGTGAGCCAACACCACTCCCAGGAGGCTCTCCGTCCTCATGACGACGTAGCCGAAGTACAGCCCCACGAGGAGGACGAAAAGGATGTCGAGGGCCGTGAATGCGTCCTCGACGAAGCCGATGTGCATGGCGGCGAAGAGGAGGGAGACGAAGAGCAGTCCGGCCGTCCCACCTAGGACCCTGTTAGTCCGCGTCAGCAGGATCCCGCGAAAGATGAACTCCTCGGCAAACCCCGAGGCCAGGATCAGCACAATGGCTGCGGGGATTAGAAACTGGGGGAAGATCGAGGGAATCCAGGGCTCCTCCTGCTGCAGGATGAAGAACTCGAGGACCCCCAGGGGCAGACCCGAGAGGGCCACCCCGACCTGTATCAGCACGTCCTTCTGGTCGCCAACCCTCAGGAAGACCTCCGAGGGCGAGAGACGAAGAAGGTACATCACCAGGACCCCGCCAACCACCAGAGGCAAGGTTATGATGGCGAACCACTGGATCTCGCTGAAGAAGGGCAGGAAGGGTAGTGCGAGGCTCAGCACCCTTATCAGCGGCACCAGGCCCAGAGCCATGAGCATGGCAGAGAGGGGCCTGTCGGTCTGCGAGAGCGCAGACGCGTTCGCCAACATTACGAAGATTAGGGCTATGTGCAGGGCCATGCCGACGATGAGCCCCAGCTCCGCCCCGAGCCCCAAGCCCGCCCCGAAGGTGGCCAGGCTCTCTGCCACGACGATGGTGGCGAAGTACATCACCAGCGGGACCAGTCGGATGGCTTGCTTCTGCACCCCGGCCTCAGCATACTCCACGGTCGGCCTTCCCCTTCTGAGGCCTGCAAATTATCAAAAGTGATAAAGTTTCCCTGCCAGACCCGGAAGGTCCTCCTCCACCGTGGCGCCAACATCTAAGAACCAGACAGAAACCCTTATGCGCTCCCTCCTGTCTCTCAGATTTGTGAACGTGAAGGTGCTGAGGTTTAGCTTCTTCCCCCTCACAGCCCTCCTAGCCCTCACCTTTCTCTTCGCCATTTTCATGGCCTACTGGACGGGGTGGGACTACAACACGGAGGTCTCCCGGGAGGGCTTCATTTCCGTTGCCAGGAGCCTCGGGGCTGTGCTGGGTGCCGGAATCCTGGCGGCGGCCGTGGTCACCCAGTCACTGAAGGCGAGGACCGACCAGATTGAGCAGCGGCTACTGGCGTGGCTCGACAAGCAGGGAGAGCCCACGCCAGAGATATGGAATCAAGGTGTCGAGATTGCGCTGGAGGAGACGGCCTCGGCCATGACCGTGGGGCCTCAGGGACCTGAGATCCTCGCATCCCTGGTGGAGAGGAACCACCTGGC
>CAYFYA010000013.1:1569-41581 GCA_964347325.1 uncultured Methanomassiliicoccales archaeon
GAGTCTGGCCTGTTCCTCTTTTCGGCCAGGGGTGAATGCAGTCTAGTGTTAATCCCACGATAACTGTGGAATCGCTCCCGGCTTCATCCGTCGCGAGCGAGCTACTTGCCACATGACTTCGGGCAAGAGTCGATTGAAAACGAGACCTGGCTGTTCACAGATCTGAGAAAAGGGCGCAACCTTTATGCATATCCTCTTCGCTTACTGGCATAAGGGGAGGACTGCGTATGCGGAAGTCTGAAGACAAGGACATTCTGCGGGTAATCGCCGTATTCGGAGGGACCTTTGCAATTCTTGTGGGCCTGGCCGTGGGGGCCATTATCTTCAGAAGCCCAGATGTCAATGTGGAGCAGGACATATTTCCCATCGGCCTCACAGTAGATCCGGACCCCTTTCCCGGTGTCGGGATGGAGCCGAGTGGGAGTGCCACCTTCACATTTGATTTGACGGTGACCAATCCTGGTAGTAATCCGAACCTCACCTTGACGGTATACGTCATACCGACACTGGTAGAGAACCTAACTGTCAGCCACTGCCTAATGAACCCTCAAGAAAATCTGTCTGACGTGAACACCGTATGCCCCAGCTTGGAGGCGGGCGACGGAACGTACTTCGCCAACGTAACAACCGGAAGCAGCGTCACGCTGACAATTCAAGTCCGTTACGTCGGAGCAATCACCGAGCCAGTCACGGTGAACTGGACCTTCTATGCCGAGGGCGAGGAGATTCCGTAGAGGACTGCTAGAGACAGGACGTCCAGGATTCCGAGTGGCGCGGAACTCATCCGATTGGTCCAGTTGTCCCGAGGTCTAGAAACTCCTACTCAGGGGGCGGCCGAGAGCCGCTGCCCCTGAGAAGGAAGAATACCAAGAGGACCGCGGCCACCAGGGCCACCACTATTCCCACCGTCAGGAGGCCTCCCGGTATGACATCCAAGGGTTGGCCCCCGGCAGAGAGATCCACGGTGACGGACACCGTCTCCGTGGCAACGTTGCCCGATGTATCCGTGGCTCGGACCCGAATGGTCGAATCCCCTTCCGTGAGCGTGACGCTCGCCGACCATGATGTTGTGCCGCTAGCCGCCAGCCAGTTCAATCCGTCGACGCTGACCTCCACCGTTTCCAGGGCGACATCGTCGGATGCGGTGCCCATGATCGTCACGGTGGCCGACATCAGAACAGCGTCCTCCGCCGGGGAGGTGATAGAGATCGTGGGTGCCGTCGTGTCCGCTAAGGGTTCAGAGACTTGTACCGCCTGCTTGGAGCTTGCCGTGACCAGCTGCGTGTCCCTGACCTCCAGGTGAATAGTGTAGGTCCCCGGCGCGTCGTACTGGTGCTCCGCCGTCTTCACCGTAGTCCACGGAGTGTCCCACACCCCGTCGTCCTCCCAGTCCCACCATACCTCGATGGATTCGACAGGATCCTCGGCATCGGAGGAGCCGGAGGCATCCACCATGAAGATAGTGGTGGTGTCCCCCGACAGGGTGTTCAGTGTGAAGGAGGCGAAGGGGGCAGTGTTGCCATTCCCTCCCGAACTCGTGGGGGTGGCGACGGCCTCCAGTGATGGAAACCCTCCGCCGTCCTGGTTCACGGCGATCACCCGGTAGTAGTAGGTCACACCGTTTACGACTGCGCTGTCGTTGTAGGCCAGGACAGGGCCTAGCTCAGCGATCTGAACGAGGTACTCGGAGGAGATGCCCCGCAATATGCGGTAGTTGGTGATTGGGAAGCCGCCGTCGAAAGTGGGCGCATTCCAGTCGAGTTCCACGAATCCGTCCCCTGCCGTTGCCACAAGGTTCGTCGGCGGTCCTGGCGGGTCTTCGGGGTACACGATGGGAGGGCCCGCGTCGCCGGCATCTGGGAGCGACTTAAGCGCACCGGCGGAGGTCAAAAGAATGAGAAGTACGACACCCAGAGCGGGTCCGGTCACGGTCTCTTACTCCTTTGTCCAATTCACAGTGCGGCTCTATTTAAAGCTGTCACGCCACAACATGACGTGGCATGGGAGACTTGCTTTCCCGTCGATGGCGTCGCCCTCGGGCGTTGGCCGCAGGAATTCAACCCTCAGAATGTCTCGTAACTCGAAGGTCGAGAGTACAGCTTGCGACCGCCTTCCGTAATCAGTCGCACGAGCCCCTGCGAGAGGAGCCTTCGCAGGTGGTAGTAGGCCAGTTGCTTCGATACCCCTGCCCGCCTCGCCACCTCGACCAGGCGCATGGGACCCCTGGAGAGAACATGGAAGACCCGGCCGGCCGCCGAACTCAGGCGCCAGAAGCGCTTCGCCAGGGCGTGTGTGACGCTCCCGCGAGGCCTCGCATTGGGATAAAGCCGCACGTACCGACCCTCCCGCTCCCGGCGAATGATTCCATCATCAACGAGGACCTCCACGTGGTGGACGACGGTGCCGATACTCTTTTCAAGGGCTCGCTGGGCCATCCTCAGGTGAATGCCCGGCATCGTGTAGACTAGCTGTGTGAGTCGTTCCCGTGTCGTAGGTTCTCCCATTCGACTCCGTCCCCCCGCTCCTGAAGAGAAGGTTGCGGATGTCTATACCGTCAAAGCATATATCACCAGAGGCCCGTTAGCGCTTGCGATAATGATTCTAGGCCGAGACGTCCCGGTTCTATTGGAGCTCATCCCGGTACACCGGCGCGCGAGCGAGAAATCCGTGTCTAGCTTCTTCGACCGCTACGTCCTCCAGGCCTTGGACCGGTTGGAGATCAACGGCTTCAACATTCCGGAGATCGTGGACGAGAACTTTCGCGGGGAGCCCTTCTACAGGTACATGGATCCCCGGGACTTCGCCAGGGTCGTCCGAGAGAACGGTGGGGCCCAGGAGTGCGTCGTCAGCAAAGTGGTGGTCCACTGCCGTGGAGGAAGGCCAGAGCTGGAGGAGTGGGCGGAGGCCACCCTGCGAGACTACGGCATTCGGAACGTCGTCGCCGTGGGCGCCTATCTGCCCGACTTCGACTACCCCGGGCCGTCCGTCCTGGAGGCCAACGAAGTCCTGAAGTCGGTGGGCCTCACCTGCGGGAATGTCATGATCCCCGAGCGGGAGGGGGAGTCCCAGAGGATGCTCGCAAAGACCGAGGCGGGGACGGACTTCTTCACGACGCAGGCGATCTTCTCCGTCGACAGGTTCATCCAGGTCTTGGAGAAGTACTACGCCCTCTGCGATGAGAGGAGCCTCCCCTGTGCGGCAGTCCTCGCGAGCTTCACGCCGGTCTCGGAGGAGTACGACATCGAGTACATCCGCTGGCTGGGGGCGAACATCGAACCTGCGACCGAGAGAGGTCTCATGGTGAACGGGGAGGAGGGCCTGGCGGCGGCCTCCATCGAGCTTGCGGTAAAGAACTGGCGCCGGATACGGTCCGCCCTCGAGAAGCATGAAGGAGCCTCGGTCGGACTGAACATCGAGTACATCCACAGGCACAACTTCGAGGCCACCATGGAAATGGGGAGCCGGTTGGCAGAGGAGAGCTCAGGCCAGTAGTCCTCCTCTTCGGCAAGCTGAAGAGAGTGGGCCGCACGATGGAGACTGTTAGGATGCAGCTAGCTGGGATGGCAAGGGCCCGAGGAGGGAGCCGTCTTATCAGCGACCGAGATTTCTCCGCTCCTTCCGAATCCGTCAGGCTCGAGGAATACCGCTAAACGGCCTCCGAGACCGCTCCGATCTCCTGTTCCCAGGCGATGGTCAGAATCGCATCACGGACGAGGCGGTATCGGGGGAAGGAGGGATCGCCGTAGCCCAAGCGGGACTCGGCGTTCAGGCGACCGTACAGCGTGTCGGCCTCGTCCATGTCACTATATCGCACGGAGGTGTAGATAAAACCATCGGTCATGACGAGACATCGCCCTCGGCCTCGTGCCGTACTAGGGCCTCGTGAGCAGGGTTCTCGGCCTTTGGGATGTAGTGCAGCTCGGCCGAGGCGTGACGACCGAGAAGCTCCTCGACCCTCGCTTTATGCCTCAGGAAGTCAGGGTCTTTGACCTCGTACCGACCCTGGAGCTGGTTGAGGAGCATCCAGCAGTCCGTGTAGACCTTCATCGCCTCCGGCGGCCTCCCTCCATGAATCGACTCCAAGGCTTTCTCAAGGGCGAAGTACTTGGCCTCCAGCTCACTCTTCGCCTGAGGCGCCTCCACAGCCACGACTCGGATGTCGTCATCCTTCAGCAGAAAGACGCAAAGGGTCGCCCGACCCTCATCCTCGCGCAATATGGGCAGGGCGTCGATGTAGACCTCCATTGGAACTCCATGCGTCACACGACAGATAATTGTTCGGGCTCGGCGGCCCCCACCGCTTTCGACACTGAATCTAACAATCAGGAATGATAGCCAGCATCCGGAAAACGCGCATCATTGAAATAATATAGAGTGCATAGCGTAGGCCCGGGAGGAAGTTGCGGCCCGCTCTGATGCTAGGTTCCGTCGTCTTCATAGCCGCCCTCTTCATGGCGGTCTCGAGCTTCGGTCTCGGCGACATTGTCAGCAGGTCCCTCATCGCCATAGCCGTCGGTATGCTCTTCATCGTGGCCGCTGCCCTCATGTCCGGGGTCCTTAGGGTGGAGGTCCTCGTCTCGGAGGAGGAGAGCGGCGGGCGGAGGGAGTTGGTGAAGCTCGCCTCCCACTACGGCATCAATAGCACGGGAAGTGCCGCGGAGGTGAAGAGACGTATTGTCAGCCACCTATGGCGAGCGAAGACTGGCGGAAGGCAGGTAGTACCCCTGGAACCCCCGTCTGCCCAGATCCTGGTGGAGCAGCTGACGACGCCGCGGCCCAACCTCTCCCCCGACGAGCTGAAGTCCTTCAACCGCGACACCATGCAGCTCCTGGTCAAGGAGGGCAAGAGTCTCGTGGCCTTGGCGAGGCTCCTGGATGTCGATAAAGCCTACTACAGCAGGATGGTCGGCAGGGCCAAGAGAGCCATGCGGAACGGCGACACGGAGAGATCGATCCAGGCCATGCAGGTCGCCAACGACAAACTCCGGGGCGCGCTGGAGGAGCAGGTTACCCGGGAGTGGTAGCCCCCGGGGGGGAGTTCCAGTGGCCATACCCCTTGAAGAAGTGACGACCCATGCCAGCGCCCTGGCGGCCCTCTCCCTGGTCCTTCTGCTCCTCATCCGACACGTCCTGGAGCCTCGGCTGACAAGTGGGCAACGGTTGGCCTTCGACATCGCCATCATCCCACTTCTCAGCGTCCTGGCGATCTTCATAGTATCCGACTTCCTGGGGGCGCTCGTATAGTCGCTGGGCAGGCCCTAGAGGGCGATGAGTAGGAGGGGAGGGGCGGTCGTTTGCAGGGCGAGGAGACGACGGCTGAAGCCCCACTATCTCTCACCTGGCCATTGCTCGCCTTCCTGGCCGCATACGGTTTCATTGCCGGCTCCCTCTACCTAGCGGCACTAGAGGACTTGACGCTACTGACGGTCGGGATGTCTCTCCTGCCTGTCCTCCTCACAGGGTTCGTGCTGGGGGGTGTCTTTGCTCGCTACGCGGCCCACCGGCGCTTCTACCTCGCAGCGGCAATCCTCCCGATGTTCACCCTGATAAGCCTTACCCTGGTGTTGACCCTTCCCACGGTGGCCCAGGCCCTAGTATCCTACCTGGTTCTGGGAATCGCCCTCATTGTCTACCAACAGGCCACGCGTAGCCGTATCCCCCCGGAGGGTTTCCGGGCCCGAGACGTGGTCACCAGCATTCCGATTGCGCTCCCCCTGGGCTTCATCGTTGCCTACCTGGGGGTGACGATCTTCTCCCGGACCAGTCCCTATCCCGAGACTGAACTCACAACAGCGGTCCTGGTGGCGGCGGCGGTGGCCTTCCTGGACGAGTACCTCTTCCGAGGGGTGCTGCAATCCCAGGTCGGAGCCGTCTCCCGTCCTGCAATAGGGTGGCTCGCCACCGCCGGCCTCTTCGTTGCCTTTTCAGCTCCATCGGGAGACCCCTTCACCATCCTCTTCAGAGCCTGGGTCGGCATCCTGCTGGGGTTTCTGGTCTGGTGGCGGCGCCTCCTTCCTCTGGCCCTCATGGTTCGGACCACGGCCGCCGTCTTCCTCGTGGTCTTGACAGCCTCCCTTGAGCCCTTAGGACTCCCCATTTAGGAGGTTGCGGTCAAAGCTTGTTCCAAAACCTAAATATAAGCACCACGTTACAACTCCGGGGCAGAGGGTTGGAGAGACTGCCAAATAGGCAGGGTTGGAGGGGATGTCTGCAAACTCAGCTCCTGAAACGTCCAGAGTTGGAGACCTAGCCCAAGCGCTCTACAGCTTACACGGGGCCGGACAGGTCATCGTCATCCTACCGGCTCTCAACGAGGTCGAGGCCATCGGTCATGTCCTCGACCGGATACCAAGGGGCAAGCTGAAGGGGGAGGGGTACGGGCTCTCCGTCTGGGTAATTGACGGGAAGTCCATGGACGGGACGCGCGATGTAGCCCTGAACAGCGGCGCCGGGGTCCTCGTCCAGCGAGGCAACGGGAAGGGCTACGGTATGGCCCAGGCCTTCGACTTCCTCATCGACACACAGCCGGAGGAGGGGTCGGCGGTAAAGCGGTACTATATCATGCTCGACTCCGATGGCACCTACCCTCCTGAGGCAATCCCCCGATTCTTGAGGACCTTGCAGTCGGGTTACGACGTGGTCATGGGCTCCCGCTTTCTGGGTTCGGTGGAAGAGGGCGCCCTGACGCCGCTCAACAGGATTGGCAACATCTTCCTCACAGGGTTCGCCCGCTTGCTCTACTGGGTTCCCGTCACCGATGTCTGCACGGGAATGTGGGGCTTCACTGAGGAGTTCCTGCGTCGCTTCGTCTCGACCGCCAACGGCTTCGACCTGGAGGCGGACATCTTCGCCTCGGCCTGCGACGGGGTCACCCGCATTGCGGAGGTCCCCATCACCTACCGCCAGAGAATTGGGAAACCGAAGCTGGTCCCGATCCGCACCGGCCTCGCCATCGCCTGGAGGCTGCTGACGAAGCGGGTACAACGGACCGGTGGTCCACTGCCCAAGGGGGTGAGGGAGGAGAGGAGTCTGACGGAGGTTACCCCCTGAAAGTCTGCCTCCTTACACCGGAGTTCCTGCCAATGTGGGGCGGCGTGGGGGCCTACGCCTACAACCTCGCCACAGAACTCCGGGACAAGGTGGAGATCCACGTCCTAACGGCGGAAAACGGGACCGAGGAGGACAAGGACCTCGTACCCGACGGCGTCCACGTTCACTACCTTCCCCTGAGGGGAACGCCTCCCGAGAGCTTCCCCCTGATGTTCCAGCTGGGCGTGCTAAGGAACCTCCCCAGGCTGGCTCAGAAGCACCGCTTCGACCTCGTCCACACGAACCACGCCTACATGTCGGACCTCTTCGTCCGCAGGAAGTCGTCACGGACTGTACTGACGGTACATACCACCCTCGACACCCAGTCCACGGGGACTTTGCGGGCCGGCAACGGCACGCCCTCTCAGGCCTTGGAAGGGAACATCCTCCGATGGAGGTCCCTCCTGTCCCAGGTGGAGACCTACTATCTCCGGCGCGTAATGTCCATGATCTTCGTCTCTCGCTGGGTCCGGGATCGTACTGTGGAGAGATACAAGGTACACCCGAAGTACGCCGCCGTCGTTCCCAACGGCGTTGACACGGCCCTCTTCTCTCCGAAGGGGGAGGCGTTGGAGGGGAACGGCCACGAGGGACCCACCCTGCTGTTCGCCGGGAGGCTCCTGGCCTTAAAGGGGATCGCCACCCTCATGGAGGCCATGACCTACCTGCAGGACGACGTCAACCTGCTGATCGCTGGTCCAGGCGACCAGTCGGCGTGGAGATTCCTTGCCGATAGCCTGGGGCTGAAGGATAGGTGCAGGTTCACCGGCCCGGTGCACTATGGCCTGATGCCCTACCTCTACCGCAGGGTGGACGCCGTAGTCCTCCCGAGCTTCCTCGAGAGCTGTCCCATGGTGGCCCTAGAGGCCATGGCCAGTGGCACTCCGCTGATTGCTGCTGACGGCGGCGGCATCGGAGAGATAGTCCACGACGGGGAGACGGGTTGGCTATTCCCACCCGGTCACGTCCGGAGGCTGGCTGCAAAGATATTGAAAGTGCTCCAGCACCCTGTGGAGGCGGAGCGCGTGGCGTCCCAGGCGAGGTGCTGGACGGAGGCCTACGCAACCATCGGCAGGATGGCCCACTGGACTCACCGTTTCTATAACGACATCCTCGCGGGGGCGGCCTAGTGAAGGTCGCCCTCGTCAACCCTCCACGGTTCGACGGCGTCTCCGTCGTTCGTGAAGAGCGATGCGAGGTCCCTGAACGATACTCCGTCCTGGAGCCCTACAGCCTTCTCCAGCTGGCCTCCCTGCTGAGAGAGGTCGGTCACCAGGTGCGCCTCTTCGACGCCAATGGTGTCAACGTGAGCAACGGCGCCGTGGAGTCGTGGCTGAGTCGTTCGGCCTATGACGCCCTTGTCTTCCGCTTTACCCCGACGACCTTCGACCACGACATGGAGGTGGCGTCGACATCCAAGGCAGTCAACCCCGACGCCAGGACGGTGGGCATATGCTGGACCCTCCGTACCATGCCAAGGCAGGTCCTCCGGGACGCACCCGACATGGACGTCTACCTCCGCCACGAGTACGAGAACGTGGGAGGCGTCCTGTTCAACTCCTTGGAGGACGGGCAATCCTTGAGCCTAGTGCCGGGGCTCGCCTACCGGGAGAACGGCAACGTGGAGGTAACGCCCGACGCGCCTCCCATCCCCGACTACGACTCAATGCCACTGCCCGCCTACGATCTCTTGCCCTCTCTGGATCCCTACTTCATCTCCGCCCCGGCCGTGAAGCCCTTCACCATCATGTACACCAGCAAGGGGTGCCCCTACGCCTGCAACTTCTGCACCGTGGCCCGCACCCGCTGGAAGACCCGCTCGGCGGAGAGCGTGCTGGGGGAACTCACCTTCCTCAGCCAGGAGTACGGCATCCGAACGGTCTCCTTCTTCGATGAGACTTTCACTATGAACAGGAAACGGGTGGAGGCCCTGTGCGAGGGAATCCGCAAGGAGGGGCTCGACGTCCGGTGGTACTGCAATACGCGTGTCCACCTGGTGGACCCTGAGCTGCTGAAGACCATGAGGGGCGCTGGGTGCAGCGGCATCTCCTTCGGCGTGGAGTCGGGCAACCAGGAGATTCTTGACGGGGCGACGAAGCAGGCCACTGTCCAGCAAGCCGAGGACGCCATCCGTCACGCAAAGGAAGCCGGCATCAAGACCTACTGCGCCTTCATCCTGGGCCTTCCGGGAGAGACCAGGGAGACGGCCATGGATACCATCAACTTCGCACAGAGGACTCTACCCAACGGGGCGCAGTTCAACGTCGCGGTGCCCTACCCGGGGACGGAGCTGTACGACGACCTCAGGGCTCGGGGACTCCTGCGGGAGGTTGATTGGCGCGAGATGAACCAGGACTCCTCCCTGGTGGGCACAGAGGTGCTGACTCGGGAGGAGCTCAACCGGCTCAGGAAGATCGCCTACACGAAGCTCTACTTCAACCCCCGTTGGTGGTGGCAGAACGCGAGGTTCGCCCTGGCCAGCGCGGATGACTTCGAGCTGGCGACCCGCTACCTACTGCGGATAGTCAACAACTACTTTGTCCACGGTATGCACCACACCCATTAGGGAGGGACATGGAGACTCTCCGGTTCCTTATGGTCACGACCTTCTATCCTCCCTATCACATCGGCGGCGATGCTGTCCACGTTCGATATCTGGCCGAGGCTCTGGCGGAGCGAGGGCACGAGGTCCACGTGGAGTATGCACCAGCGGCCTATTTCGCCAAAGTTGGAAGGCCCGTCCAGGGTGAGGGTAACGGGAGAGTTCATCACCACCCCATCCCCAGCCCCCTCGGCGGTATGCAACCTCTCTCTGCGTACCTTCGGGGCCACTCACCGAGCGTTGATCGATTCCATGAGGGGCTGGTGAGGGATGTGAAGCCCGAGGTGATCCACTACCACAACATCTCCCTCCTCGGCCTGGGCGTCGTTTCTGGTCCTGGGGCGGATAGGACCCTCTACACGGCTCACGACTACTGGTTGCGTTGCCCGCGGAACGACCTCTTCAAGTACGGTCGGTATCCGTGCGATTCTCCGACGTGTGGCCGCTGTGCGCTGGTCTCCCGCCGACTCCCCCAGCCGTGGCGGTATCGGAAGGGTTGGGCAGGGCTTGAGGGACTCGACTGGGCCATAGCCCCCAGCGCATTCATGAACCGGTCCATCGAGAACGAGTTGGAGTGCCCGGTGGTGACCATCCCTAATTTCGCCCCGGATCCCAACCCTAGAGTGAGCATATTTCGGCCGGACGAGTACTACCTCTACGTCGGCGCGTACGAGACATACAAGGGCGTGAAGGTGCTGGCGGCCAGCATCTCCGGGTTTGAGGATTACCTTCGCTTCGTCTTCGTTGGGCGAGGAACCCTGGGACGGCAACTGAGGAAGCTAAGCGACCAACATGATAACGTGGACGTCATCGGTTGGCTGCAATCGTCCCGGATAGCCCCCTTCTACCGTGGCGCACGAGGACTCATCATCCCCTCCCTCTCACACGAGAACGCACCTCCGGCGGCCATCGAGGCCCTGTCATGGGGTACGCCACTGCTGGTGTCTAACCGAGGAGGCCTAGGGGAGCTGGTGGGCGGTGGCGCAGGCATAAGCTTCGAGCCCACGCCTTCGGAGATCCACACCGCTCTGGAGGAGTTCGAGGCTGGCGGACTGCCGTTCCTGCTGAGACAGCGCGCCCGCCTCGCCTACGAGACCCGCCACCATCCCGTGAGGTACCTCGAGCGCTACATGATTCTCATCGAGGAAGAGGGTGAGCAGGCCATCGAGAAGATGAAGGCGCAAGAGGTCATCGTGGATCATCTGGACTCCCTGGGACAGGCGAGTGGAGGCATCTCTTGAGCGATACATCTGTCAGCCCAAGGGCAGCGATGACTAGTGTAATCCAACGCGCGCCAGTGATGCCTCGGGTCGCCTGGTGGTGGCTGCACAACCGCACGACCCTCACCAGTCGGGACGGCTTCGACGTAGCCTCTAAACGCGCGATGTTTATTCGGGGTGCGTATTCCGCACCCAGTTGCGGCCAGCCTACTGAGGGGTGAGGATGGAGACACTGAGCTTCCTGATGGTGACCACGTTCTATCCACCTTACCATCTGGGAGGGGACGCCGTACACGTGCGCTATCTGGCGGAGGCGCTGGCCGGACAGGGTCACGAAGTCCACGTGGAGTTTTCTCCAGCGGCGTATCGCCTGAAACGAAGGGGTTCACCTGAGGAGCCCAACGGGGAAGGGGACGGTGTACACCTCCACCCGATCCCAAGTCGATTGGGGGCCGTGCAGCCTGTTGGTTCTTACCTCTTTGGTCAGTCCCCGAGCGTGACGCGCTTCCACACTAGATTGATGGACACCGTCAAACCAGACATCGTTCATCATCACAACATCTCGCTCCTCGGACTGGGTGTCCTCGGAGGCCCTCGGCCTGAAATGACACTCCTCACCCTGCACGACTACTGGTTCCGTTGTCCCCGAAGCGACCTCATGAAGTATGGACGGTATCCATGCGATGCTTCCACATGCCTACGCTGCAGCTTGGTGTCTGGCCGGCCGCCCCAGATCTGGCGCAGCAAACGTGCGTGGCAAAGTCTAAGACGAATAGACCTCGCTATCGCTCCCAGTAGGTTCATGGCGCGAGCTCTTGAGGAGGAGTTCCCAGATCGGATCCTGTATATCCCAAACTTCGCACCAGACCAGAACCCGGAGGGGCAGACCTGGGATCCAGGAGACTATTATCTCTACGTAGGAGTTCATGAATCTCACAAGGGTATCATGGAGCTGGCCGAGGTCGCGGCCCGACATCCAATGGGTCCATCCTTCATCTTTGTCGGAACCGGGACGCACGAGAAACGCCTCAGGAAGCTGCAGGATGGCGGCTTGACCAACATTGAGATCAGAGGCCGCGTAGAGAGCGCGCAGCTTGCCGACCTCTACCGCCACTGCAGGGGGGTGGTAATTCCATCCCTCTGGCACGAGAATTCACCCCTGGTGGCCATTGAGGCTCTCTCCTGGGGAGCGCCGCTGCTGGTGTCGAACCGAGGAGGCCTGGAGGAGCTGGTGGAGAGTGGCTCCGGCCTCAGCTTCGAGCCCACGCCTGCTGGAATCCGAGCCTCCTTGGAGAGGTTTGAGGCCGAAGGGCTGCCGTTCCTACTACGAGAGCGTGCCCGCCTTGCCTACGAGAGCCGCCACCACCCCGTCAGGTACCTGGAGCGTTACTTGGCTCTCATACAGGGAGAGGGGGGGAAGGCCGTGGCAAAGATGAGTGAGGATTCAGTCGGGATAGACACCGTGGGCCCCTAGGGCGGGGGGCGAGCACTTGAATATCGTCCTGTTGAACCCAATCGCCGCAACGCCTGCCTTGACACCGAAGGGCATCGTCAGGCCGCGGATATCCCCGCTTCCGGAGGAGTCCCTCCGCGAGACAAACATCGTCGAGCTAGGGCGCGCCATCGCCGACCTTGGACACACGACGACAGTTCTTCTAGGCGACCTCTACCTGAACGGGCGGGCAGCAACCCTGACTTCGAGGCTCGAAGTTGCGCCTGTTGGTACAATCATGCGTTTCCCCTTCCACCCATCTCTGTTACCCATGACTCCTGGATTGATGAGGCATCCCGCTCTTCGCGAGGCGGACATCATTCAGACGGGGGAGTTCCACCAGCCGTCTACCTTCTTTGCTTCCCTGGTCGCCGATGACGTCGGGGTTCCGCTGGTGATCTGGCAAGAGACCTTCAGGCCAATGAGGTCCCCCGGTTCCTGGTACCAGCGCGCCTACGAGGTGGTCTTGGGGAGATACGTGCGAACGAACGTGAAGCTATATGTACCGAGGACGACCAAGGCAGGTTCTTACCTAAGAGGGCTCCGGGTGGATAAGAGTAGCATTACCAAGTGGATCCCCACGGGAATCGACCTCGAACAATTCAAGCCTCGGGAAAGCTATTACTCTCCAGAAGACTTCGGCTGGATTGGGGACGCAAAAATCCTGCTCCTGGTGGCTAGACTGCATCGTGACAAAGGTGTTGACATTGCCCTGCAGGTCCTGAAGCGCTTGCTGCAGAAAGACCCCAGCGTTCGGCTGATAGTGCGAGGGTCTGGTCCCGACCTTGAGCGTCTCACCCACCTTGCCAAAGATCTCGGCATCGCCGACAAGACACGCTTTCTAGGCCGCGTTTCTCGAGAGCAAATGCTCAACCTCTACAACGCCGCCCACGTAGCTCTCTGTACAAGCCGCAACGACCTCCTTCCCTTCGCGCTCATGGAGGCAAGTGCCTGCGGCCTCCCGTGCGTTACGGCCGATGTTGGAGCCGTGGAAGACATCGTAGAAGATGGCGTCACAGGATTCGTGGCCAAGGAAGGAACGGACGCCCTTGGAAACGCCATTCTCTCTCTCCTGGCGGACGAGGAGCTTCGGGTCAAGCTCGGCCTCGAAGCTCGGAGGAGGATGGAGACCTACTTCAGCCTGCCCGACGTGGCTCGGGGCCTACTGGAGGTGTATCGTGCCGCCTGCAACTGAGGCCGTCCCCGCCGCACCCGAAGAGGTTAGCCCTGAGTCCGAGGAGGCTCCGAGACCCGCAGCGAGTCCTCGAAAGCTACTCTCTCTTGGCTTCAGCCTGGTAGGCGTCGTCCTGGTGGTCTCTGCGGCCATAAGCACTCAGGTCGTTGCGATTCCCCACTCGGCTCAATTCGGCCTCCTGCAGTTACTGCCGTGGATGTACTGGGCTGGGCTGGGATCGATGGGCTTCGCCATGGGCATCGCTGCATCGACTCGATCCGCGGGGATGCTGGCTGTGACGGGTATGGGCTTCTTCGCCGTCTTTGGCGGTACGCCGATCCTGTTCGAGGCTAACCCCTCGGTCTGGGACTCCTACATCCACTTGAGTCTCGCGCAAGACATAGGCTTCTTCGGTCAACTTCCCACCGACCCAACGGCCTACTCCCGAAGTTGGCCCGGGTCGTTTATCGCCGTCGCGATCCTCGGTCTTATGGGAGATCTGGGGCCTGTGGACCTCCTGAGCCTCTTTCCCTTCTTGACGGCGGCCCTCACCTTCCTGGCCCTCCTCATCTTCCTCCGCTCTCTCCTCCCCGCCGGACCCGCGATTGGCGGGGCAATCCTGGGCTCCTTCCTCAACGCCTGGGCGCAGTTCCACCTCTCCCCTCAGTCCCTCGGCCTGCTACTAGCTCTCCTCGTGTTGGCGACTGTTTGGGATCGACGAATCCCTATGCGGACGGCGAGTGCTGTGCTGTTCGTGGGCCTGGTGGTCACCCACCCCACCTCCACCGTCCTCATCCTTGGTATTCTCGTGGTGGATGTCGTGATCTTCTACTTGAGGTGGCCGAGGAGGACGAGAGAACGGACCCCTGAGGGAATCGAGCAGCGGTTCGCCCACAGCCCCGCACTGTCTCTTGCCGTGGTCTGGCTCGTCTGGCTCTTCTTCCAGGCGACGGCGTCGGCCGAGGTCGCCCAGACCGCTATCCTAACCCAGATCACCTCGATCCTGCAGGTCCCCGAGCGAACCATAAGCCTTGCCGCTGGCCGTGCCGTGGAAAACGTCTATCCCTACGCCCCCCTCCTCCGTTTAGGGGCGCTGGCCGCCTTCGGCCTCATCGGGGTCCTCGCCCTTGTTCGACTGTCTCGGGGCCGAGAAACCCGCCGAGTGTCCCGATTCTTCTGGGCCGCTCTCGTGACCCTTGTAGCTTTCGCGTTGGCGGACGTCCTCGCCTTCCGGGGCCTCTTCATCGACCGGTCTCTGCTGCTATTCGCCCTGCTTGTTCCCGCAGTTGCGCTCGCTGGCATCTCTGCCTCGAAGTGGCGGCAGTCCGTGAAGAGTGGCCTTGTGGCCTTACTCGTGCTCACGAGCCTCGTCTCAGCCTCCACCCTCTACTATCAGGAAGCGTTCTACTTCGTATCCACCAAGTCCACTGCGGTGTTGGAGCGTCTGCGGGGCGTCCCGCTGCCAGCGGTCGTTTTGGACGGGCAGTACCCGGAGGACGTTTGGCGCTCCCCTGATCAACAAGCCTCCTGGGGACGCCGCTCGTTCTACGGCTTATATCCGGAGCCCTTTGAGAACCTCACGGGGAGCGAGGTTGCGGTCTACGCCGTCCTTGACACCGAATGGCGTCTCTGGTACCGGCAGTGGTATGGAATCGAGATCTTCGAGTTCTATCAGGCAGCGAGCCAAAACTACCCCCTGATCTACTCAAACGGTCAGGCTGACATATTCCTCATCTCAGCATCCAACTCGTCAAGCACGTAGATCATGATCATCCCGACGGCACCGACCCAATGGAGGTCCTCGTGACCCGCATTCTCTTCATCCCCGACGTTTCAGGCGTTCGGACTTCGGAGCGGACGCCCCTCCTCTACCGTTCCCTAGAGAAGAACCACGAGGTGGTCGGCGTCCCAGCTGCCTTGGATCGATGGATCTACGATCCGGACCGTGCCAAGCTCCCCCGCTACCTTCTATACGTTCTCGACAAGGCTCTGCTGGCATGGCGCGGGGTGCGCCTGGCTCGCCTCTACCGAAGCGAACTCGTGGTCTGCGCGACCTCCCACCACGCTCTCCCGGGGTTAATCGTGGCGAGAATCCTGGGGATCCGCTGCCTTTGGGACAGCCAGGGCAACGTTAGGCTCTTCGCAGAGAGCGTGGGGAAGGGGGCCTTCTTCACACGGATGAGCGTCCGCCTCGAGCGCCTTCTGGGACGTGGAGTCGATACACTCCTTACCGTTTCAGAGCGAGACGCAGAGGCCTACGTCGCCATGGGGGTCCCCCGGGAGAAAATCCACATCATCCCCATCTCCGTCGTCCTCTCGGATGTCGACACCAAACTCTCCAGAGGCTCTACGCTCGTGGAGAAGGTCACAAGGTCTGTCGAGGTCCCCCTCCTCCTCTTCTTCGGCAGCTTCAAGTATGCCCCGAACCGGGAGGCCCTCACCTTCCTCAACGACTCCCTGGCCCCGGCCTTGGAATCGGAGGGGGTGCGTTGCCAAATCCTCATCGCGGGCCGGGATATCCCCGACGGGCCCTTCCACCCGTTCCTCCGGCCCCTGGGGTTCGTCCACGAGATCCACGAACTCCTCGCCGCATGTGACCTCTGTCTCGTCCCCATCTGGAAGGGCGTGGGCATTCTGACGAAGGTGTTGGACGCAATGGCTGCTGGGACTCCGGTGGTCCTCACGGACTTCGTCGCCCGAATCATTCCGGGAGTGGAGGCCGGCGTCAACGCATACGTAGCCTCCTCGGAGCACGACTTTGGCCCCCTCGTGGTACGTGCCCTCTCTCATCTCGAGGAGAGCCATGCCCTCGCCGAGGCGGCCCGGAAGCTGGTGGAGGAACGTTACGACTGGGGAACGTACCGCGAGGTTCTGGAGGCCCTTCTCCTAGAGACGGTCGGCACACGGGGGGGTGGGAAGAGATCGTGAAGGTGGAGATCATCACCTTCGATGCGGACCCTGATCGGGGAGGATTCGGCGCTAGAGTATACAGTCTCACTCGCCTGTTCTCGCAATTCGCCGAGGTCCGCGTCCTCCTCACGGACTGGTTTGGCGGCCCCCGGCTCTCCGACGTCACCTATGTGCAGGAGCCCACTCAGGACTCCATGTTATCGCGGATTCGGCGACTTCGCACCTATTATAAGACGGACTTTCCCACACGCGATCCCATAGACCCTCCCGATCTGACTGTCGTCGAGTCTCTCGACCTCTTGGGCCTCCACCAATGGGGGGAGGAGGTCCCGATGATCCTCGACGAGCACAACGTCTACTGGGAACTCCTCGCCTATAACATGGTCAACGATCCATTTTTCAGGACGTGGCTCGGGCGTCGGGCCCCGATCCGCCGTTGGCTCGTGCCCAAACTCCAGGAGCGAGCCAAGGCCTTCGAGCTGGCCGCCTTGCTGCGCGCAGCACTAACGCTGGTGACATCGGAACACGACCGTCACCTGTTGATCGGTGAACTTCCGGAACTCCGGGATCGTATTCACGTACTTCCCAATTGTGTGGACCTCGACCGATTCCCTCTTTCGGACGCTCCGCCCGGGGGAAACGAGGTCGTCTTCCTGGGCAACTACAATTACATTCCTAACCAAGAGGCCGCCTTCTTCGTCTCCCGGAACCTAGCGCCCTACCTCCCAGAAGCGCAGTTTATGCTCGTCGGGAAGGACCCGCCTCCCGGGTCCCAAGTCGGGGATAACGTGGTCGCTACGGGATACGTGAAGGACCTGAACGCGGTGCTGGGTTCCGCCGCTGTGTGCGTCGCGCCGCTGACGCAAGGGAGTGGGACGCGACTCAAAATCCTCACGTACCTATCGGCCGGAAAGGCGGTGGTCGCGACGGCGAAGGCCTGCGAGGGTTTGGAAGTGCGAGATGGAGTCCACCTCCTGATTCGGGATGATCCCCAGGACTTCCGATCGGCCATCCGAGAGCTCCTGGACGATCCCGATACGAGAGAGCTCCTCGGCCGTCGGGGAAGGGCGTTAGTTGAGTCGAGGTATGATTGGAGATGCTACGTAGACTGGATGGCCGACCTCGCCGAGGGCATCCTCTCGCCCTGAATCTTGCGCAATCTCTGTCAGATAGCCACGGGAAGTCAATCCAACGAAGTCCGAAGACGTTCCAATGCGCTCATTCGTCGGGCGGCAAGGTCCGTCCCATTAGGCGTCGCCCTAGTTCCCCCCGGCCCAAGAACCCTTTCACGAGCTGCCAGTTCAGGTAGGCGAAATAGGCCGGGGGAAATGGCTTCGAAACGGGCCGATCGCTTGGGCGCACGGAGGGCGGGAGGACAGGGCGCGCGTCCAGCTCGTCTCGGGCGTAGTCGAGGACCTGTCTAAACTCGGAGAGGAAGTAGGGATCAAGGGCCATAGGGGAGTGGAAGAACATGTGGACCAGGTCCGCTCCGCCCACGACCGCTTCCTTTAGTGCTGCCTTGAAATAGGACACGCCCAGGAGGTGGATGTTCTCCGGCGTCAGGTAGTGATTCCACAGCCCTTGCGACACAGGCAGGTAGAGGAGGTCCCCCTCCCCCCGTTCCTGATGGTCCTCGAGGCTGGGCGTGTAGGGCTGGGCCAGGCGGGGGATTCGACTCCAGTTCGCACAGCGTGAATGGTGCCCTGGCAACGGACTCCCATCGTAACGATAGCCGGAGTCAATCAGGATTCTCATCGTGGTGGTGCTCTCCGACCAGTTGCCGGCCACAAAGGTGCGTGGCCTGTGTCCCTTTTTCTCCTCAAAGATGGTACTAGCAGCCTCCACCAGGGCCCGCTGATCCTCCTCCGAGTAATGGGCGAGACAGTCCGTCGAGAGCTTCACATCGCCTCCGACGGTCTCCTGGAGCAGGGCGTCCTGCGGGTGGAGGTGGATTCCCACATCGTGGCCCTCCAGATCCACCTCATTGCGCCGGAGTGCTACCGGTGTTAGGGCAAAGGCGAGAGGAAACCCCTCCTCCTCCGCAAAGTCGACGATTCGAGGCAGTGCGACTGTGATCCCCTCTCCGCCCTCTGCGCCGAATAGAATCTCCCGCCTCTGGAGGATGCCAGGCTCAACGTGGCAGAATATGACAAGGTCCAGCGAGTGGCCCCCTATGTCAGTCCTGGGGACCGAAGATACCTGTGGGCGGGTTTAAACATATTCCAGACGCGACTCTGGATAAGATTCAAGGGTTAGGCATCCTTCTAGTGAGTGGGGAGAATGGCGACTAGGGGGGGTTCTTTCCGTTCGGGGGAACCCGCACGCCCCGCCAAAAGGAACCGAGCTGATAATCCGTGAATCTGGACGAGGAGGCTGCGAGGATAGCCGTACTGAGCCTGCACGCCTCGTCGCACCTCTTAGGAGGCGTGGAGGTGTTCACAGATCAGCTCGCACGGGCGCTGGATCACGTGGTCGTGTTTGCCGGACCCACTGACACGGGCCAGGAATCCCGGTTGAACCTCAGGCGTGTCGGGATGGGGCAAGCCTATGTGGCCTATCGGGTCGCCCAGCGGTTTTGGCGAAGCCACGGAGAGGAGCCGTTCGACTTGGTCCTCAGCAACGGACTCAGCGGGTGGCCTCTTGCGTTGCGCACTGTGGACATCCCGATGGTGCAGGTCTACCACTTCACCCTCGCCGGCTTCGCACGTCAGGCCCTGGACCACCGCGGAGATCGCATCACCGCGCGCACTGTCTCCGCCTTCTTCGATGGCCTGGCGGGGCGGGGGAAGCATGTGATCGCCGTTAATCGTCACGTCCTTGGCGAGGTCCAGCACTACTATGGCAGGGACGGACAGGTCATCCTGAACGCCGTGGACACCGACCGCTTCCAGAAGGGCGACCGCAGCCGCGCCCGTGAAGAGCTCGGCATCGGCCCCAACGCTATGGTGGGGCTCTGCGTCGGTCGGGCGGAGTACGCGAAGGGCTTCGATATCCTCGTCGAGGTCGTGAAGTCGTTGCCGGAGGTCCTCTTCCTCTTCGTGGGACCTGGTCCCAAGGTTGTTCCCAACCTGAGGGTCATCGAGAACGTCCCACACCCGGAAATGCCTCGGTACTACTCCGCAGCCGACTTCTTCATCCTCCCCTCTCGGTACGAAGGGATGAACCTGGCAATCCTGGAGGCCCTGGCGTGCGACCTCCCCATCGTGGTCAGCGAGGCGGCCTATCATCTCGACGAAGATCCCGCGCCCCTGGGATACGTGGCGGAGAGCTTCGACTCCGAGGAGTTCGTCCAAGGTATCCACTACGTCTTGGACGCCGGGTCGTCGTTCCGCGGCCGCGATACAATTCTGTCCGCCTACTCCTTTGAGGCGTTTCGTGAGAACTGGCGGGGACTCGTAGGCGGGTTGGTGAGAGAATGAGGACTGAACGAGTGAATGCTACTCGGCTGCCGCGGGAGAACCTATGACGCGTCATATGGGCGTTTGACATGGTAAGGTCTAGTTTCAACCCGGCCGCACGCGCACGGACAGAGGCGAGCGTGGCGAAGTACTGCGATTGGATGGTCATCGGACGGCACACATGGGTCCTGGATATCGGTTGTGGCGACGGGACGCCGACGCACCTGCTGACCCAGCGAGGACATCGGGCCGTCGGGCTGGATTTGCGACTCTGGCCGTGGTCCCCAGGCCCCCACTTTGTACAGGCTGATGGCCTGCGTCTCCCCTTTCGGGACCGCACGTTCGACGCAGTGGGTAGCTTCACAATGCTAGAGCACCTAGAGCATCCGGAGGGGCTCTTGGCCGAGATGGCGCGAGTCGTGCGCCCCGGGGGAAGGCTAGTGATTGGTGCCCCAAACATGTACGGCTCCATCCTCCTCCATCCGGGCGATTCCGTCACGCACACCGGGGGCTTCCCCCGGTACGCCAAGAACTTCGCGCTGCACGTGAAGAAGCAGCTCGAATCGATTGTCACCCCTAAACGGGTGGCTTTCGACCAGCTGGAACCGGACATGACGCAGGTTCCTGAAGGGGCCTCCGACTACGACGCCATCTGTGCGACGGATCCCAGCGTGGTCCGGGCAATGTTGCGTCGCTACGGCATCCGGACGGTACACCAGTCGCCCTCACTGGAGTACTCGGCCTCTCCGCTCGTGGAGACGGTCTCTAGGGCAGTGGAGGTCATCCCCGGCCTCCGGGACATGTTTGGCGGAATCTTCATCGTGGGGGAAAGGGTCCCGTCTGACTGACGCCCTAACCTCAGGCTCCGGTGCGGCCTCGAGTAGGGGGCTTCCCTAGGCTTCCTCCACCACGACGCGGATTCGGTCGACGGCGGCGGAATCCAAGACTGGAGGAACGGTGACCTCACAACACCTAGCTCGCTCGAAGGCGCTCCGGAGAATTTCCCTCTCTCGAGTGATGAGGTCGTCGGGATAATCTCGAAGTCCAGCGTAAGCGAGGGCCAGTCGATGCTGGTGAGAGAGACTCCGTTCTCGCTCGTACTGACTGCTCAACGCCACCTTGAAAGCTGCCTCTTCCGCGGAGACCTCCGAAAGGGATCCCGCGGCCGACTGAGAGGTCGAGAGCAAGCACACCTTCCTCAAGGGGGCACGCATGGTCGTTGAACAGGTGGGTAGGACCTGGTCCACAGGAACCCGCACGTTCACAAAGTAGCGCTTAGTCAACCAGCGGGTGACGTTGGTGGACAGCCAGTTCGACGCTCGGAGGGACCTGACGAATTGGTGCACCGACAGTCTCCGGGCAATCTGGCGGGCGGCCGCCTCTCCCAGTGATTGACTCAAGAAGGGATGACATTCGAAGTTGTAGTCGAAGAGGTTGAGGTGTCGCGGAAAGGCCAGCGCCTCCCCGGATTTCGACACGAAGGTCCAGTCGTCGCTCATGTAGTCGTAGCCCTCCTTCATGAAGCCTAGGGCGACGTTGGTCTTTCCCGTGTTTCGCCACGCGGGAAAGAGGTAGCAATTCCCATCCCGAGAGACGGCGGACGAGTGGACTATGCTGGTATTTCGCCCGAGCATCTGTGGGCGCATAAGAGTGAAGACCCAGCGAAAGAGATCGCTCGGCTTCGCCATTGGATCGGCTCGCAGATCACCGTTCGAAACCTGAATCGGGCCGAAGGGCGAGAGCACTACGAGGGAGGCCTCGTCAAACAAGTAGCTCCCGGAGAGCATCCTCTCGGGGCTGGGGAGATCCGCCTCCCTCACCCAAAGGTCGACGGTCTCCGTAGTGGTGGTGAACAGGCCAAACTCCCGCCGCATGTACCTGTCGAGCCCTCGGTGCGCAACACCGACGCTGAACAGGTCGTGGAAGTTGTAGATAGTGTAGCGCTCTCCCTCCGCTCCAACGTCGTTCATCTGGCTGACCCTCTGCGAAGCCACTCCCCCTCAGATCGGCCCGTAAAGATTCGAGGCCTAGGATAAGAAGGTATCTGCATGGCTCTCATCAAATTCCAGGACTAGAACAACTCGCGAACAAGAGCGCGGGCCGTCGCGAGCTCCGAGACGCGCAATGTATAGGTGGGTACCGCCTGCGTGAACGCTTCCAGCCAGGAAGGATCTCGGGGCGGCGAGAACGGTCCGAGGAACCAATAGCGGGGAAACTCGTGGGTCATGTCGTGGATGGCCTCAACCCGTTGGGCCGCCACCTCCGGGGACAACGGCGCCATCTCCGTCTCCGGGGCCTGGGTTATGAGAACTGCTGCTCGGGGCTTCGCCCGCCATGTCACCTTCTCCATGTTCACTGAGATGGGGCGCTTGCCGAACACCATAGGGGCGTCGCCCGCTCCTGGGACGAGCCCCTCGGGGAGTCGGAGCGCCTCGGGGAAGCCGAGAACCTCCTGCCCGTCCCAGAACACATAGTTGTCGGACATGTAGTCGAACTCGTCCATCAGACTGAAGCACAGCGAGGACTTGCCGCTGCCGTTGAGCCCGATTATGAGAACTGCCTCTCCCTTCAGGGCAACCGCGGCGGCGTGAAACAGCTGCAGGTTTCGTTGTTCGAGCAAGGAGAGAAGGGGCTGATGTATCGCGAGCCGCATGATACGGTGGCACGCCTCCCACGGTGGGACACCTCGCAGGACATCGGCAACTCGGCTCAGCCGATCCATGGTGTACCAGGCGCGAACTGTTGCGGGAGGACCACCTACAAACTCCAAGGCCACATTCCCCTTGCGGAACCGCACGGCGTCCCCCTCCAGATAGAGGTCGGTTCCCCACTTCTCCCCTCCACTTGGCCGAGCATCGGGCTCACGGGGAAGTAGGAACCAGCGTTGCTTGAGAAGGGTCACGTCCACGTTGAGGGAATCCCGAACTTCTTTGACTGGTGTGAAGGCCCCGAAATTCAGGGCAACCAACTCGAGAAACCTCGGCCAATTCGACGTAAGTGTCAGGTCGATATCGTGAATGTGGTACCGATACACTAGAGAAGGGCTCCCACTGCTGATATATAGGTTTTGGTGTTCCCCTCTCATCGCGTTTCACCCACCGCCGTGAGGATGAGCCCGTGACTCAGACAAATGGGGTCCCAGCGCCGATGAGCGAGGCGGCTCTACTCGGTCGCAACTTCTCCGCTAGAGTGTCAGCCCAGTTTATCACCCAAGTCCTCACGCTCATAATCTCCGTCGTCCTCGCCCGCACGCTAGGGATCGAAAAGTATGGCATATTCGCCTTCGGGTTCGCCTTTCCGAGCTGGTTTCTCCTCGTGACCTCCCTAGGCCTCGATGCTGTCCTGACCATCGAGGTGGCGGCGGACCGGAAGAAGGCCAGCAAGTACGTTACCACCATCGCACTGTTGCGACTCCCCCTCGCCGCTCTCTCGATCGCGTTCCTGTGGATCGCGATGCAGCTTCTCGTGGTGGATCCTTTCGCGCGCTCTATCACTCTCCTGCTAGGGATCGGAAGCGTTTTCTCGACATACGCGGGCACCTTCACCTCGGTGTTTCGGGCCTTCGAGCGGCTGGAATACAGTGCCTTGGTGGTCGTCACGGAGCGGATCGTCACCACCAGTTTGGTCCTCCTTCTCCTCATCTTGGGCTACGGGCTATTCGAGGTCGCCCTGGTCTTCATCGCTGGCGGGATGCTGAGCGTTGCCCTCGCCCTGGCATTCCTGAGGCGACGGTTCGTCTGGTTCACTAGCACCGTTGACCGTCGGGAGGCCGGGAAGATCCTCCGCCTCACGATCCCCTTCGCGTTGAGTGGGATGGTCACGACTTTCTCCACCACGGCGGGAGTCGTACTCTTGACCATCCTCCTAGACCCCACGGCGACAGGTCAGTACAACGCTGCACAGACCCTCGTCTTCGCCCTGCTTGCGGTCTTCTGGATTACTGACTTCGTGCTCTTGCCAACCTTGTCCCGGCTGAACAGGGAGTCCAGGGAGAAGGTTGCTGCCGTGCTCCAACAGACGCAGAAGATGGCCTTCATTATTGGGCTTCCCGCCTCGCTGGGCGGATGGCTTTTCGCCGAGGAGATCCTGACCCTATTCTACGGCGAGGCCTTCCGCGCCTCAGCGGCCATATTCCAGATCGTCGTCTTCATCCTGGTCACGTCCACAGCCGTCCTGGGCAACGGGACCGCCCTTGCGGCCACGGGGCGCCAGAAGCTCAACCTCTACATTGTGTCCGCCGGGGCTGCGACGATTATCGCCCTCAACTTCGCCTTCATTCCCCTCTGGGGTGTCGTGGGAGCCGCGATCGCTGCCCTGAGCGGCTCCGTCCTGCGGGCTAGCCTTCACGCGGCAGTTGTACGAAGGCTTGTCGCCCGGGTCGACCCCTTGGCAACCTTCGGGAGGACCACTATCGCCGGCGTAGCAATGCTTCTGCTCCTGCTGGTCCTGCCCCCCTTCCCCCTGTTCGTGGGCGTCGGGCTGGGGGCGCTAGTCTACTTCGCCATCCTCGTACTCATAAAGGGCATCACCAGGGAGGACTGGAGTATCATGAAGAGTGCCCTGCGTGGCGCGATTTACGTCTCACGTTGACGGGTCCACCACTAGCTTCCTAGGCACGCAGGCAACCGGCTGGGTCGATGTCCACGCTGTTCCTCGGCGGCCTCCGGGGATATGAACGAGCGGGCTCTTCCGACACAAAATATAAGCTTCCCTCAAAGCGTAGTCACACCAGGAGCTCTGGGAGGTGTCAAGCGCTATTCGCCTGGAGGAGTATGGCCAGGAGGAAGAGATTCTCTCCCTGGAACCGGATTGGAAGGAGTTCCAGGTTCAGGCGACGCAGGTCACCGTTTTCGCCCAGCCCGCCTACGTCACCCTCTGGGCGAAGATGGTGGGCAAGAACATTCTTCCCCGGGTGTTGACCGCCTGGGAGGGGGAGCGCTTGGTTGGGTACGCCCCCTTTATGGAGACCGTTGATCGGGTAGGGCCCCTGTCCGTCCCCACACTCCGGTTCCTCGGGAACAACTACGGCCAACCAGGCGACATCCTATACGCAGACGTCGTGACCTCGGGCCGCCATCGTGACGTGGTGGAGGGCGTCCTCCGGCACTGTCGCCAGTCAAGAGGCTTGGCGCGGTGGGATCTGGGGTTCCTCCCCTCCGACTCCCTCACCCTCGAGCTAATCCCTCAAGTCTTTGGCCCCAAGAAGGTCCGGATGACCCAGACGAAGCGCTTCGCCCACATCGATGCGCCGGGCGAGTGGGAGGAGTACCTAAGTCAGCGTTCGAGGAACTTCCGGAAGAACCTGAAGCGGCACATTCATCGTCTCCGAGAGTCGGGAGACCTGGACCTGACTGTGGAGAGTGAGCCGGAGGCGGTGGCAGGCCGCGTGGAGGAGATGGTTCGGAATCACATCCGTTGGTGGGCCGGCACCCCCCGCGAGGCGTGGTTCGGGGATGAGCGGGTGCACCGCTTCCTCACAGCCGCAGCGAAGTTGCTCGCGAGGCAAGGACGATCCCTCGCAGCGACCCTCACGCTCGATGGTAACCCCATCGCCTGGAACGTGGGTGCGCTCGAAGGCCCTCGGTTCTTTGGACAGCTGATCTCCTTTGACCGGACTTACGAGGAAGCTTCCCCCGGGATGGTCCTGAGCGCCTGGGTGATTCGCCACCTTACGGAGAAGGGCGCCCGCCGGTACGACCTGGGCCCAGGGTTCGACCAGCGAAAGCAATCACTGGGCGCGACTGCGACACCCTACTTGCGAGCCAGTGGATACCTTAACTGGATGCGTATACCGGCGAGGCTTCATCGATACGTCTTCCGGAGGCGTGCGGCAGGCTGAGGCGAGCCCGTGCCTGCTGCTCCTGGGTTCACCAGCCTGCGGGCGACGATGGCTCTGAGTCCGTACCCCACTGGGCGGCGGCTCTAAACAGGTCCTTTACGAACCACCACAAGACTCGAGGAAGCTTCCTCGCCTGAACCGTCGAGTAGGGTAGGTAGGCGGTTCCATAGGGGACGTAGCACCGCACAGGCACGTCCAGCTCTTTGGCCATTGGGATAAGCTGTCGGACTGGCAGTCCAAAGAGGAGCTCCAGGTCGCACGGCGTCTCCGCCGCCTTGAGGCGCAGGAGGGATTCGCGGGCGAGAGGCGGGTCGTGGGTGGCTACAGAGACGTGAGAGGCTCGCCCGGCGAGGCGGTCGACGACGTGGAGAAAGCCGGTCCGGGCACTAATGCGGGGCGCTCCGGGCTCCTCCCATTGCCCCTTTACGACTCGGACTCGCAGGCCTAGTTCGACCGCCTGATCCACGTCCGCCAGGCTCCTTCTCCACCTACCCGGCAGGGTGCATCCCATCCGTACTTCGTAGCGCAGGAGCTCCCGGATGAGGTCGAAGGTGGGGTCCACCGTCTCTGCCCCGAGGGAGTCGAAGTGGAGGTCGATGTCCCACTCACTCGCACGCATAGCGAGCCCACGGAAGAACTGAGGAGAGAAGTCGAGGGAGGGCGCCTTGACGGAGAGGTAGCAGTCCAGGGACTCTTCATGGAGCGCGCCAAGCGCCTCCCCATAGCGTTCCGAGACAAGCCCTGGGGGGTCGGTTTCGCTATCCCAGTAGCACACGATGGTGCCGAAGCCGCGGGAATCGAGGGACCGACAGACCTTTAGGGCGTCCTCCAAGCTGAGTCCGGCAATGTAGGCACGGGCGGCTTGTTGGAGAAGGACCTGGCCAGGCAATCGTATGATGTCTCTCACCCCTTCCCTTGGAGTCCCGAACGGACCTTATCCCGTCCCAAGGCCAGGGCGTCCCTCGCGAGTGCGGCGGCCCCACGAAGTCCGATGGGGTACGCCACAACTGAGACGCAAGGACGCACATTGGACGTCCAAACGCTTATCCACGACTCCTCGCCGCCGAGGAACTCGAATGAACGCAATCCAGCTTCGGCGGAGTGACGGATTGCCTCCACGAGGAGAAGCGTCCCCGGTGAGCAGCGGGCGAACTCTCTGTCGTACCCAATCTTCAGGAGCCAGAAACTCCCTCCGGTCTCCAAGGCCAGCTGCATCGCAACCGCCTGGCCATCGATTCGCAGGAAACAGAGTCGAAGGATGCCTTCCTCCGCCGCGGCCGCGGCGTATCTGCGGTAGAAAGCGCCGCGCAGCTCGTCCTGGGCGAGAGCGGTCCCCTCCCTTCCCTTCCAGCTTGCAGCCTCGACCGCAAATGCCTCATCTAGGAGGGACTCCAGGTTGTCAACGTCGGGCGTAAGGACCTCCGACTGAACGGCTCCGTGGGACTCGGCGATTCGCCTCGCTCGCCGCAGTTCAGAGCGACGCCGGGAGACCAGCTGGCTTTCCGGGTCGAGCCAACTCTCGTCCAACGGAATCCAGGGACATCCGGACGCTGGACGAGCGATAATGGCCCCTCGCCATCTGAACGCCTCCTTCAACGCGGCCAGAGAGGGCGAGTCGGCCGGGATTCGCCAGAACGAGACGGGAAATCTCGCCCGCGCAACGGCCGATGCCAACGTGACGAGAGCCGAGGAGTCCGTGTAAATGAAATCCGTCACCTCGAAGAGTTGTCTCGCACCTATTAGCTCGAGCGGTCCGCCTGCCCTCTCCAACTGGTACAGCGGTGCGACGGCTATGGACGGTGGCTCCCCCGCAACGACGACCATGAGATCCTCCATATCGAAGATCTCGGCGCAGACCCGCACCCAATCGAAGCTCCGCATCGGGCCAGGCCACCGGATGGGGATAGACTCCCAGATGTCCTTGAGCTCATCGAGCCCGGCTGGTCCGCGGATAACTCGGACAGGTATATCTCCAGAATCCAAGATCTCTGGCTCTTGGCCCTCGTGCACTTGTCTCATGTTGATCCCCGAGGCTGCTGCTCCGTCGTCCAGTCAGGCTGCCCTCGCTGGTCCACTAGGCTCCGACATCCCTAAGACATCATAAAGCTCAACTGATGCCGGCCATCGACCCGGCTAGCGTATCCTATCACGGGCGCCAGCATCTATCCTGACTCTTTAAGGTTCTTTCGTCATCGGTTTCGTTTCCGCAATGTGACTCACACCTTGGCGAGGCGCTCTAGCCTGGTTCCGCCTCGAGACATTCTCCAGGATACCTGCTGCACGAGCCAACCGCAGGTTTTTTTTGCCACGAATGATAGGGGGGCAGGGGGTGTGATATACAGAAAGGGACCCTTAGCAGTCTGCCAGCAACTGACAGGAGTTCAGCCGTTTGATGGGGGGAAGACGCAATATGCTTTGGATCGCACGTGAAGTCACAGTGCGTTCCAACCCCCTAGATCCTGAATCACAGTTATCAGGTACTACTGGCAAGACACCAGGGTCTCGACTCTCAGAGCCGTCTAACTCGAATTCACCCTGGAAATGGGAGGAGAACGGATGAACACGAAGGCCTGGGGGAGACGCGCCAAGGTAGGCTTCGTCGCGGCGCTAGTGGTACTCATAGCTTTCAGCGTTCTAGCCAACAGGACCGCCGAGGCCAATACTGGGTGCCCAGATAGCACGAGCAGTCTGGGCGACATCACCCTCTCAGGTACGTGTACAATCGACGGCACTACCACTTGGGAGAATGGCAGTATCACCATCGCTGGGGACGTCAACGCGAATGCGCCGCTCACGATGAATAACGTATTCATCTATTTCGATACAAGCGCCAACGACCAGTATGAGTTCGTCGCCTACGATGACTTGAGCATGAGCGGTGGAGGTGCGTGGTCTCTTGGTGGTCACCGCTGGAGAATGGCGACAGCCTTCGGTCAGGTGGTGATAGATGGCTCAGAGTTTGCGCACGGTCACTATGACTTCTCTGGCTCGGAGGCCGATATCGGATACAGCACTTTCAGAGACTCGACCAACGTGAACGACCAACACATATCGATAGGGGCGAACTCTAACATTCATCATAACACGCTCCTAGCCGTAAGCGTCGCGGAACAGGCAGCCATCTTCACCTACAACAATTACGGCAACTCCAAGATCTGGGGCAACGAACTTCACTTGAACTGCTACGGCAGCAATTGCATGGGCATCGAGACCAGAAACATGCAGGGGGACGTCTATCCGGGCTTTCCTGTAGTCGAGATTGCCTGGAATAACATTACTTGGGAAGATATCGGAGGGGGCGATTGGGCCATTACCTTGGACAACGAATACTCCAGCGGGCTCTATATGCACAACAACACTCAGTACAATGGCGCAAGCGAAAGCATCGGGGCTTGTCTTCAGGGCGGCGGAGTCCGAGGCCAATCGGTCTATGAATACAACACCTGCTGGGGGCCTCAGACCCATGGCATCTATCGCTACATCTACACCGACTCCGAGGACACAGTGATGCGTTACAACTTCTTCAGCGATACTGGCTACGCGATGGTCGAATTCGGCAATGGGATCATCGCCCACAACACCTGGGAGGATGTCACGAACCAGCCTTTCAGGATATGTGGCGACACCGACTATGCCTGCGCCGGTGGTGCGACGAATCCCAGGGACTTTGCCTGGTACAACAACACGGTCACTTGGTCCAGCGGCGGCTATGTCGGCCGCATGTCAGATGAGAACGACCAGTACAACATAGTCAACCAGCACGGGGACCCGGACAACGGCATCACCCAGTGGAGGCAGGATCAGCCCAACGACTATCACACCGTCTTGGGCGAAGGCGCCTGGCTCTACAAGGCGGATGCTTCGATAGACAGCCTTCTGTTCCAGAATACCTCCGGCGGGACTCGGTGGGTGAACATGACAGTCGGCGGGAAGCTATACGAGGCCCACGACCCTAGCTTCGGCACGACCGACACCGCCAGTCTCCTCATAGACGGTCCGATAGACCAGTCCGGGTCCATGAACATCAACGATAACGCGGTTGGAACCTTCCTCTGGGCCCTCAGCCCGGTGAAGACGGAAGTGGACGTCCTGGCAACCGGTTCCTTCACTCTTACGGTTGATGACTTCGCCCCTGACTGGGATTACAGCGTAAGCATTCTGGACTACGGGAACTCTCAGACCGACACCCAGACCTTTACGACGGATGGCGGGGGCCAGGGGTCCTTCAGCGTGACCTCTGCCGGCCATTACAGAGTGACCATCGACTCGGTTGGAACGCCACCGTCGCCGCCCGACGAGTCTCCGCCTGCTCAGGTTACCGACCTTGAGGCGGTGGACGTGGGTGCCGACTACGCCCTCCTCCAGTGGGAGGCTCCTGGGGACGATGGGAGTGTGGGCCAGGCGGCGACCTACGACATCCGCTACAGTACGACGGGACCACTGGATGACGCGAACTTTGGCGGTGCGACACCGGTGCCGGTTCAGCCGCCCATTCCTGGTCCTTCAGGAGCAACCGAGACACTGAACGTGACTGGACTCTCTCCTGAAACGGAGTACTGGTTCGCTCTTCGCACGGCCGATGAGGTTCCCAACTGGTCGCCAGTCTCCAACAACGTGAACATCGTCACATCATCGGTTGCACCCCCAGACGATGAGTCGCCACCAGCTCAGGTGACAGACCTTGTGGTTGTGGTCACCAACAGCGACTACGCCATACTACAGTGGGAAGCCCCTGGGGACGATGGGAGTGTGGGCCAGGCAGCGACCTACGACGTTCGTTACAGCACGGCTGGCCCACTGAACGACTCAAACTTCGATTCTGCTGCCTCAGTGCCCGTTGGAGTGCCGCCCCCTGCCTCACCCGGCTCCACGGAGAGACTCAACGTCTCAGGCCTGTCGCCAGGAACGGAGTACTGGTTTGCCCTCCGCACAGCCGACGAGGTTCCCAACTGGTCGCCAGTCTCCAATAGCGTCAACACCACGACCCCACTGGAGGAGGTCGAGGTCGACGATACACCGCCGACCGTTACGATCACCTCACCCAGCGACGGTTCGGTGATCCAGGGCGCCCTGCTAGTGGTAATCAATGCCGTGGACGACACCGCCATCGAAGAGGTCGTTTTAGCCCTGGACGGCACGGAGGTGGCGACCTTCGACGTGGCTCCTTACCACTGGGTCTGGGACCCCGAGACCACGACGGCGGGCTGGCACACCCTCAGGGCAGAGGCCACCGATCCCAGCGGGAACACGGGCGGGCACGAGGTGCACGTAACCGTTCTCCCGTCAGGCAATACACCCGAGACCGCACCCCCAACGGTGGAGTACATCTCTTACGATCCCTCCGAGGGGCGATTCGACATAAGGTTCAGCAAGCTCATGGACAGGATCTCGGTGCAGCAGGCACTGTCAATCGTGCCGCAGATCGCATACACCACCTCATGGCAAGATGATTCGAACATTACGGTTCTGCTCGAGGAGTCTACCTACCAGAACACCACATACACGCTTACCATCGACGAGACCGCTGCGGATCAGGAGGGACTCACCCTGACTGAGTCCTTCACCTTCAGCTTTGACGGAAATGGGTCAGGGCCGGGAGGGGGAACCACAAACATCGGGGACCTGTGGCTCCAGATAGCTGTCGCCCTTGCTGCGGCCTGGGCGATCGTCCTCGGCCTCCTTTTGTGGAGCCGCCATGGGATAAGGCGACTCAGAACGAACGTGCGGCAGCTGGCCACGCACATCGAAGACCTTGACAGCAAATCGAGCACTCCGGAGGAGATCAAGGTCTACCACCGGTACTGAACCAGCGAACCAGTAGCTAGTCTGCGATCCCTTGGCATCCTGGTCGCGAGAGGTGTTCATAAGCCCCCGGGAAGACCCTCCGCACGCTCGTATCCATCCAATACTCCACTTTTCCGAGCGTGAGGTATAGCTTGAGACCCTGAAGCTCGGCCTCCCGCTAAACCCTCTCTACGAGAAAGGGTGGCGCTCCATCGACGGCAAATTTGATTCCAAGAAAGTGGGAGATGTTCCGGCCTGGGAGCAGGACTTGGAGGGAACGGAAGAGCGAGCTGGGAGAGCTCAGGACAAAGAGCTCCTGATGGAACGGTTAAGGCAACTCGGTTACATGTGAACCCACACCGAGCCGTTACCCTTTTCTTCGTGAATAGAATGGCTCCCCAGGGTGGAGACTGAGATGATTGACGGTACTGTCATCCGGCCACTGAAGCGCCATCCCGACGAACGCGGGCACCTAATCGAGGTCCTGCGCTCAGACTGGGACGACATCTTCAAGGGTTTTGCCATGTCGTACGTCTCGAAGACCTACCCTGGTGTGGTCCGAGCCTGGCACCGCCATCCCCGCACCAGGCAGCGGGACACCTTCGCCGTACTTCAGGGGATGGCCAAGATCGTTGTCTACGACCCCGACACGGGCGATCTGGACGAGCACTTTGTCGGAGAGGACAACCCCGTGCTCCTGTCCTTCGACGGCTCCAAGTGGCACGGTTTCAAGGCCATCGGCGACAAGCCCTGTCTCCTCATCAACTTCCCGACCGAGCTCTACGACTACGAGGACCCGGACGAGGAGAGACTTCCCCACGACACCGAGGAGATCCCCTACGACTGGGGCATTGAGATCAAATAGCTCCTGCCGAGGCAGATCGAGAGCAGAGGCTAGGCAGGTCTCTAGCTTATTGCCTGCCTAGTCTCCTCACTCTAGCAGGCTAGACCGAGGAGGGCACACTACTTCTTCCATCGCAGGAGATAGAGCGCCACAAGCACCACGACTACCACGACGGCGGCAGCCGCGGTCACGATGATGATCAGGAGGTCCGTCGGGAAGGGCTCCGGCTCCGGTGGTGGTTCCTCCGGTGGTGTATAGGTGACCGATATGGAATCCGTCCCCTCGTTGCCAGCCGCATCCGTTGCGCTTGCGGTGATTGTGTTCGCCCCCTCCTGGAGCGTGACCTGCGTGGAGAAGCTGCCGTCAGCTCCCACGGAGACACTGGCCCCGTTGACGGTGAGGGTGGCCCCAACCTCCGTCGTACCCGTGACCGTAACTGTGGCGTCCTCCACGGTGGCATCGTCCGCCGGGCTGGTAATGGACACTGCAGGTGGCGTGGTGTCCACGGTGATCTCCACCGTGGCGCTGTTGGTGTTGCTGGCACCGTCAGTAGCCACAACGGGAATGGAGTGGTCGCCCTCTGGCAGGGTGAGGTCCGTGGTGAAGCCGCCGGCGGCGTTGACTGTAACCGCCGAGCCGTTGACGGTGACGCTGGTGCCTGGATCCGTGGTACCGGAGATGGTCACCACTGGGTCGTTGGTGAGGTTCACCGTCGGAGACGTGATGGTCAGGCTGGGAGCGACGGTATCGACGGTGAAGCTCCACGAGGACGCATTCCAGCTCGCCCCCGTGTCGGCGGCCTGAACGATGACGTCGTGCACGCCTTCCGAGAGGGTGGATGGCGTGAGAGTTACACGGGTGGCCGTTATGGTCGCAGAGGACGTCATCGACATCCCGTCTACCCAGATATCCACGGTCGCTGTGTCCACAGCAGTCTCGAAGGAGTCGGCTGCGTCCTTCATGTCCACGGATATGGTGGGCGTGGCGTCGTTTGTGAGGCTGCCCGGTGCCGGCGTCTCATTGGCGAAGACGGGCGGCAGGTTGGGCGTCAGTGATACGGAAATCGGCATGGCCTCGGGGAACTCCACGGAGCCGATGAACACGGTCCCTCCGAAAGTCTTGTTGATGTGCGGGAAAGAGTAATTGAGGATGATGTCCGTAGGCACACCTGCGTCGATGCTAGCGGGGAGAACCGATCCAACGATGAAGGGCTGCTCCACCAGGCCCAGCGTCAGGTCGTAGAGGCTGCCCGGGTCAACGTCATATCCGGCTGCGTGGACCCAGTAACACCCGGCTGCTGGAGAGGATATGGTGGCGGTTTCCGGATTGGCGAGCGTCCCTGCTAGCTCAGCCAGGTCACCCACGAGGTAAGTGCCGTCACAGTCGCCGTCGTAGAAGATTCCCATGTCGACATCCCGGGCACCGCTGTGGTAGAAGAGGGTGTAGGTGGCCTCGGATACACCGGACCCTATCTCCGTCTTGAGCCTGTTCGGTGCCTCGTACAGGTACTGCTCAAACGTCGGCTGTCCGCTGGGCGGGAACGGGTCCACGGGCTGGTCAAACCACTGGAGCAAGGAGCCAGTAGCCTCGGTAATCGTTAGGTTGGTGTAGGTGAGGTCCGAGGTCACGGTGAAGGTCTGAGAGCCGTTGATGGGTATCCCGGAGCCGGTCCACTCAGAGGGTGAGATGGTGTACAAGCCGACGTCACCCGTTGGATGTTCCTGGACAGACACGCCGGCCAACCAGGTTGACCGGACAACGATGACGGCCAGTCCAGGGTTCAGCGGTGCACCAACGGCAGAGCTCGTGGAGCCGTCCAACTGGACGGCCACGGCCTCCATGGTGCCGGGTCCATACCTTCCGGCGAAGTTGTCGCTGAACCAGTCGGTAACGTTGCTCAACACGTGGATCTCGTTCTCAGAAAGATCTTCGTCCCACTGCACCCGCACGGAGACGTTTCCGGCCGAGGGCACGTCGATGAAGTAGTAGCGGAAGTCGGCTGAGGATATGACATCCGCTCCGCTGTTCCAGATGCTCCCGTACTGAACACCCTGCTGGTAGGGGCCTGCGTCGTAGCTGTTCCCTCCGAAGGACGTCGGGACGGTCTGAGTCGCCACGTTGACGACCACGGGCAGCGTCGTGACGTTCCCATCGTCAAGCTTGAACAGGACCACAGCCTCATAGAGACCGATGTCAGCGTCCGCCGGCACCGTGACGTCCAAGGTGACCGGAACCGTAGAGGCCGGTGGGATGGTGACCATCGGGATGGCGGGCGTCAACCAGTTGAAGTCCATCCGTTTGAAGTAATCCACCTGAATCGTTACGTCGTAGGGCGATGCGGGGAAGGAGGAGTCGTCAGCAACCCTCATCACGATGGCGATTCCGTCGTGGGTCCTGTTCGCCGGGTCGTGCACGAAGGCGAAGCCATTGGGGCCGTCAATCACCTCATCTGGACCGAAGCTCAGGCCGAGGAAATCCTGCACGATCAGGTTCTCCTCCAACCCAGCGTCGTAGGACCCGTCTGCGTTGACATCGGTCCAGTCATAGAGGCGGAGTAAGTGTTGGGGAGCGAAGTTCAGCCGGAATCTCTGATAATACATAGTGACACGGATGGCATCGGAGGTGGAGTAGGCGCTGGCCGGCGCCGAGACGAGGAGGGTCCCTGATGGATCCATGATTCCCGAGTCGTTGAGGAGGAAGACGTTGTCGGGGGCACCCTTGACCCTGCTGAACTCCATCGAAATCGAGCTTGTCAGGTTGAGGACTGCATCCTCAATCTCTACGTCCATGGAGACCGCCTGTCTGTGGTTCTCCAGGGTCACGTCCACCATGTCCGAGCTACCCGGAAAGAGTACGTTCGCGTAGCTTGGATAGCTCGTCCCGTGGTAGTCGCCCGGGTTCCACTCATGGATGCTCGTCGTTAGTCCGTCCATCTCGTTGGCTATCTTCACACCCCTGAGGGCGTTGGCGATGCCCGCACCTGTCATGAACGGGTCCTGGTGGGCGTCATCGGCGCTGTTCTTCACGATGGCCTTGGCCGTCTCCGTCACGGGCGCCAAGCCGAAGTGGGCGGCCATGTACGCATCGTATATCAGGGCCGTAACACCAGAGAGGTTAGGAGTGGACAGGCTCGTGCCGGCCCAGAGGACCCAGGACGTGTTGCCGTTGAGGTCGGTGGGACCGCAAGCGGATGCCCCGCAGCCCGGCCATGGGTTGTTGTTCAAGGGGTCGGAGCCGTACCCGAACTGCCCGCTAGTCAAGGCGTCGACATAGTGGCGCCCCATGGCGCTCGGGCCCCTGTTGGAAAAGAAGGTCGTATCTCCGTACGAGGGGTTTGGACCACCGTCGAAGCCGAACCAGGGGTCGACACGGTAGTTGTAGTTCTCCAGGGCTCCCGAGACCATCAGACTCGCACCTCCGGCAGGGGCCTGACGCCCGCCATAGCCCGGACCCGAATTGCCGGCCGAGAAGACGAAGAGGGTGCGCTCGTCGCCGTGGATAGTAGAGACGTAGTCGGCGAAGCGGGAACTCCAGTCCCATCCCGTCCAGTCCGCGCCTCCCCAGCTGTTGCTGGCGATGTGGGCCTCGTCCCCGCTGTCGACGAAACCGTCGTATCCCTCGGTAACGAAAATCATGGCGGTGTAGAGCCCCATCTGTGCAAAGGGATCGGTTCCGCCGAAGTTGTTCCCCGAGCCGATGATCTTGGCTCCAGGGGCCATCCCCTGCAGGACAGGCCCGACCGCGCCACCGCCCGTAATGCCTTGGCCAGCGATGGCGGAGGTCACCCACGTCCCGTGGGCGCCATCGGCCCCGGGGCCGTTGAAGTCCCCATGGAACACGACGAGGTCCCCGTCTCCCGGGACCAGGTTGGCGGAGGGGGTCGCACCAATGCTGGCCCAGACGTCAAAGTTGTCATCGTTCAGGAAGACCTGCATCGTGAAGTTCAGGACGTCAATCTGGCGAGACGCGTAGGGTAGCTCCCGTACGCCGTCGGATATGAAGGCGATGACACCGCCAGAGATGTCCTGGATGCCGTCCAGGTCGAGGTCCTGGTAGACTAGCTCGGCCTCAGGATCGAAGCCAGCCCACGAGGGGTTGATGAAGGCCCGCTTCTCGTCGCCCAGGGCGAAGTCGTGATCGAGGTCTACAAGGACGCTGTCGAAGGGCGGGCCAGCCCCCGTGTCGTTGAAGAGTATGAGTCCCGGCCTCTCATCCCACAGTGCCAAGAGGCCGTCGTCGGGGTGGAAGCCCACGCGGACCTCCTCCCCTATCGTCAGGCCAGGAACGCCGGAGGCGTCCCATGTCAGGGTGTCAGTGGCGTTGCTCCACTGGACCGACGGGGTGCCAGCGAGATCCACTACAGTCGTACTGTAGCTAGTGTTCACGTACCACGAGTTGCTTCCGGAGTTGCTCCCGTTAGCGAGGGTCGGGTTGGGCTCGCCGAAGACCAGGTAGTCATTCAGCGAGGCGCCATCGTACACCACTGGGTGAAGGAAGTAATCCGACCCTGCGTCAGTAATCCTGTAAGTGACGTTGAACAGGTCCGGATGGGCGAAGTCCTGGCCGGTGTCGAGCACGGCCACACGGACGCCCGTCCCGTCGAAGCCCAAGGCGTGAGCCTGGTCGGCCTTGTGGATGACGGTCTCATCCTCATCCACCGGAACCATAACACCAGGACCGCTCCTGACCTCCATCCAGGTGGGGACGTCGTTGACAATGTCAAGATGGGCCTCTGGAAGGTCGAGGGTCTCGACGAACGCCTGAACCTCAGTGCGGGAGGGCTTCGACCTGGGAATAGGCACACTGTCAGCTGTCACCGCGGTCGCGTCTTCCGGCGTCTGTGAGATATCACTCCCCAGGCCTCCAGCGGCCAAGCCGCCAAGAGTAACTAGACCTGAGAAGAGCATGGAGATCGCGAGGACAACACTCAAGGCTTTCGAGAATGTGCTCAAACTCATTCGAACCAGTCCCCCTACGAGGTCCCTGGGCCAAACCCATCGTAGCCCTGGGCGAGCTGGGATACTTGGTTTCGACTAAATACCTTTGCCAAGATCCTGGATGGTCAGCTGGTCTCCAAGGCGGCCACCAGATCGGGGTAGCGAGACACGAAGTAGTCCCGGGCTCCCTCTAGGATGGTAGGCCTCCACCAACCAGTATGCTTGGTGTACCAGCTTACGACATCCTGCACGGAGGATTCGAAGCCGTGGGCCGGTTCCCAGGCCGTGGCCTTGGTGAGCTTCTGACCGTCGACAGCGTGGCTCTTCACATGGCCCGGCCGGTCCTCCACGAGGGAGATCAAGTCCCGGGGCTTCCCCAAGGCGTCCAGAACGGCTTGGGCGACTTCAAGCGTGGACCTGCGCTCCCCGGTGCCGATGTTGAAGACCTGGCCCGAGAGGCCCTCCGACTCAAGGAGCGTCACCAAAGCTCGACAGTGGTCCTCCACGTGGATCCACTCCCGCTGGTTCCTCCCGGTGCCGTAGACTGGGAGGGGTTGGTCCAGCATTGCGCATATGGTGAATAGCGGGATGGCCTTCTCAGGATGCTGCCAGGGGCCGTAATTGTTGACGCAGCGCGTTATGACAACTGGCAGGCCGTAGGTCGTGTGGTAGGAGTAGGCCAGGCGATCCGCCCCCGCCTTGCTGGCGGCGTATGGGGACTTAGGCTGCAGGGGAGCGTCCTCCTTGCAGGGCTGGTCCCCTGACTCGCCGTACACCTCGTCGGTGGAGATGTGGATGAATTGGTCCACCTCCGCCTTGCGGGCGGCCTCCAAGAGGACGAAGGTGCCATATACATCCGTGGTGACGAAGGTGCCGGCCTCGAGGATGGACCGGTCCACGTGAGTCTCCGCTGCGAAGTGAACTAGGCTATCGCAACTCCCCAGGGCCTCGCTCACGACCTGTGGATTGCAGACGTCCCCCTTGATGAATTCCACCCCACAGGACTCGACGAGGTCTAGGATGTTGGCTAGGTTGCCAGCGTAGGTAAGCTTGTCGAGGACGACGACTTCGTAGTCCGTCTCATCGGCTAGGAGTCGCGTGAAGTTCGCACCGATGAAGCCCGCTCCCCCCGTGACCAGCAGGCGACCCATCGAACCAGCCACGGGGAATCGTTGTATAAACTTTCTCTCATGCTTCGGGAACCCTTTTAGACATAGCCTCCTTCTCTCGACCGTGGCACGGCTCCTGGTAGTCGGTGGCCTCAGCCTCCTCGGCCAGTATGTGGTCCCGGAGGCCAGGAGCCGCGGACACGAGGTGTGGTCTACCTCCCGCTCACCTCAACCCCCCGGGGAAGGCGTGCATCGCTCCACCGCTGACCTAACCGATGCCGATTCTCTTCTGCAGGCCTTCGAGGACTCCTCGCCCGAATACGTCATCCTTTGCGCCGCTCTGACCGACGTTGACTACTGTGAAGATCATCCGACGACCGCGGAGCGCACAAACGTGGAAGGTCCGAGGATGGTGGCCGAACTGTGCCGTAAGCGAAGCGCTCGCCTACTGCACGTCTCCACCGACTACGTCTTCGACGGCGAGGGAGGCCCGTACGATGAAGGGTCAGAGGGGAGGCCGCTGAGCGTCTATGGCCTGAGCAAGTGGAGTGGAGAGAAGGCGGTCCTGGAGACACACTCCGACAGCGCCATAGTACGGATGTGCGCTCTCTACGGCTGGAACCACGCAAGGCAGAAGGAGAACAGCGTGACTTGGATCGTCCACAAGCTGAGGCGAGGCGAGTCCGTCCCCTTGTTCACGGACCAGAGGGTGTCCCCGACGTACGCCCACGACGCGGCGTCGATGCTACTGGACCTGGCCATCACCGCTGAGACCGGCGCCTTCCACCTGGCGCCCGCCGACTGCGTCACCCGATTGGAGCTGGGCGAACTCATCTGCCGGGTCTTCCACCTGCCGCACCACCTCCTGCAACCAAGCTCCCTCGCCGAGGCCCACCTGAAGGCGAAGCGTCCTGGCCACTCCTGTCTGACCTCGAGCCGCCTCGAAGAAACGCTAAATAGGTCCATCCCTCCTCTCCAGCAAGCTCTCGAACACATGCGGGATGCGGAATGAAGGGTGTAGTACTCGCCGGAGGTCACGGGACGCGGCTCCGACCGCTAACCCACACGGGACCCAAGCAGTTGATACCTATAGCCAACAAGCCCAACATCCTCTACTGCATCGAGGACCTGAAGGCCGCAGGAATCGAGGACATCGGCGTCATCCTGGGCGACATCATGCCCGAGAGAGTGCGGGACCTCCTGGGCGACGGATCGAAGTATGGCGTCAACATCTCCTACATCGTCCAGGGAGCCCCGAAGGGCATCAGTCACGCCATCGCCTGCGCAGAGGAGTTCGTCGACGGCGACCCCTTCTGTGTCTACCTTGGGGACAACGTCCTCAAGGGAGGCATTGCCGACATGATCGAGGAGTTCCTGAGCGAGGAGTACGACGCTAGCGTAATGCTCTGCCACGTCCCCAATCCCGAGAAGTTCGGCGTGGCGACCCTGAACGAGAGAGGCGAGATCACCTCCCTGGTGGAGAAGCCCAAGGAGCCGGAGACTGACCTGGCCCTGGTGGGGATCTATCTCCTGAGGGACAGCATCTTCCCCATCATCCAGGACCTGAAACCGTCGTGGCGAGAGGAGTTGGAGATCACCGACGCCATCGAGAAC
>CAYFYA010000014.1:0-41003 GCA_964347325.1 uncultured Methanomassiliicoccales archaeon
GTCACTATCTCACGGCCAACTACGAGACGGAGAAGCGGTTCCACCGGTGGAAGAGGAAGGTGCAGTCCAAGGGCTACAACCCGGAGAAGCTGGGGTTGGGCTGGTTCACCGCGGCCGAGGGTAAGCTGTTCGCCGAGAGCATGACCAAGGTCCACGAGAGAATCCGGGAGCTTCAGGCTCTGGCTGATAGGGCTGAGGTGAAGGCGGCGGAGGGAGGGACATGATGGCGGAAGCCGTGGTGCAGCTCGACGACGAGCTCTGGGAGAAGGTCTACGAGCTCACAGCGGGCGCCATGAACCCATGCTTCCAGTGCGGTACTTGTAGCGCCACGTGCCCCCTCCTCTCCCAGCTGGGCAGGCCCTTTTCGGCACGGAAGATCCTGCGCAGAGCCCAGCTCGGTCGTGGCGATGGGATGGCAGACGTGTGGATGTGCAGTGCCTGCCGTTCCTGCGAGATCCGTTGCCCCCGGGAAGTTCGTATTGTGGAAGCCATCATGGGACTAAGATCTCTAGCTTTCAAGGGCGGTGAGGTGCCGCCCGAGATGCACCGACTCCTCTGGAGCACACTGGAGGAGGGGAACCCCTGGAGTGGTTCTCGGTCTGAGAGGGAGAAGTGGTCGGAAGGCCTCAAGCTGAAGGACGCTGCCGACGGTGTCGATGTCCTGCTGTACGTCGGATGTGCCGCGTCCTACGACCCCAGGCTCCAGAGTGTGGCCAGGAACACAGCGAGGATTCTCGGGAAGGCAGGCGTCGACTTTGGTGTCCTTGGGATCCGAGAGAAGTGTTGCGGTGATTCGGTGCGGGTCACGGGAGAGCGTGGCTACCTGGAGAGGCTGATAGAGGACAACGTGAAGGGCTTCGGCGAGACCGGGGCCTCTACCATCGTCGCCGTATCGCCTCACTGTTTCGACATGTTCCGTAACCTCTACCCGAGATACGGTCTCGAGGCTGAAGTCCTCCACTACACCGAGTACTTGGAGAGGATGCTGGATGCGGGAGAGCTGAAGGTCCCGAAGGTGAAGAAGTCCAGGGTAGCCTACCACGATCCCTGCTACCTGGGACGCTACAACGGTGTCTTCGAGCCTCCCAGGAAGCTCCTGGAGTCCGTGCCTGGCCTCGAACTCGAGGAGTTGAGAGAGAGCAAGCTGAACGCCCTCTGTTGCGGTGGGGGCGGGGGCGGCATGTGGAGAGAGGAGGGCGGCGAGAGGCTCTCAGACCGGCGGCTCGAACAGGTGAAGGAGGCCGACTTGCCCCTCTTGGCCACTTCCTGTCCTTACTGTATCCAGAACTTCGAGGATAGCTCCCGGAGACTCCAGGGGCCGCGGATCGTGGACGTGATGGAGCTCATGGTGCGCCCTGAGAGGGGGCGGTAGCGTGCCTGCAGAAGTCCAGACAGACCTGTACAAGGGGTTCTGGGTGTACATGGAGCAGGAGGAAGGGGAGTTCCTCCCCGTCGGCCTGGAGCTCCTTGGAAAGGGCAGGGAGCTCGCGGACGAGATGGGAGAGACGCTCACGGCCGTGGTGCTGGGACACGACATCGCATCCCTGGGCGACGAGGCCATCCGCCATGGGGCGGACGAGGTCCTTGTGGCAGACCATCTGCTGCTCAAGGGATACACGAGTGATGGCTACACCAAGGTGATGGCGGAGCTCGTTGAATCCCGGAAGCCAAACGTCCTCCTCATGGGGGCAACCTACAACGGTAGGGACCTGGCCGGGCGTCTGGCGGTGAGGCTTCACACAGGTCTGACTGCCCATGCTACCCGCTTGGAGGTGGATCGCGAGTCGGGCCTCGTGCTGTCTGCAGTCCCTGGGTTCGGCGGAAGCATCCTGGCGGTCATCAAGACCGAGTTCGGCAGGCCGCAGATGTCCACAGTGAGTGCTGGCATCTTCGCTCCCCTGGAGCCTGACGACTCCAGGGAGGGGAGGGTGGAGAAGGCTGAGGTGAAGTTGAGCCAGGGCGATATCCGCTGCCAGGTCCTTGAGAGGGAGATGGTTCCGGCGGAGGATATCGGCTCTGCGGAGCGTGTCGTCGTTGCGGGCATGGGCACAGGAGGTGACCTGAAGCTGGTGAAGGAAGTGGCAGCGGCGCTCGGCGCTTCCATAGGTGTTACGAGGCCCCTGGTAGACATAGGCGTGGCTCCAAGGGAGAAGCAGGTGGGCTCAACGGGAGTTTCTCTGAGGTCGAAGCTGGTCTTCGTTCTGGGAGCAAGTGGTGCCAGTCACTTCGTTGCTGGGCTGAAGGGAGCGGGGACCGTGGTGGCCGTGAACAGTGACGACGGGGCCCCGGTCTTTGACGAGGCCGATGTCTGTGTCGTGGGAGACCTCTTCGAACTCCTTCCCCGGCTTCTTGAAGAACTGAAGAAGGGAAAGGCGGTGGTTGCCTGACCCTGGACATCGTCGTATGCCTCAAGGTTGTGCCAAAGGCGGAGGAGGTCAGGCTGGACCCCAAAACCATGACCTTGGATCGAGCCAATGCCGAGAACGTCCTCAACCCACCTGACAAGAACGCCCTGGAGATGGCGATATGCTTGAAGGACACCTACGGGGGCACAGTGACCCTGGTCTCCATGGGCCCGCCCCTCTTCAAGGAGTACCTGGAGCTCTGCCTGGGAATGGGGGCCGACAGGGCGGTCCTCTTGAGTGACCGTGCCTTCGCAGGTGCTGACACTTATCCTACATCCCTGACACTGGCTAAAGGCATACAAAAGCTCGAGAAGTGCGATCTCGTGATCTGCGGTGAAGAGTCCGCGGACGCCAGCACCGCTCAAGTCCCTCCAGGCCTGGCAGAGTGGCTTGACATGCCGCTCATAACCTTCACGGACGAGGTGACCGTGGAGGGGAATGCCATCAAGGCGCGGAGGGCAATGGGATCCAGCTACGAAGTCGTCGCCGCGAAGATGCCCGTCGTCCTATCTGCTGTGGTGGGCTCCAACGAGCCCCGCTTCCCCGACTTCGAGCGCGTGGAGGAGGCGTCTCGGTCCGGCTGGGTCGAAGTCTGGACCGCTGCTGACCTGGCTCTGAAGGAGGAGGACATTGGCCTGAAGGGATCCTATACCATAGTCCACGAGCTGGTAGAAGGGGAGCCTGTGGAGAGGAAACGAAAGTTCCTCGAGGGTACGCCAGAGGAGAAGGCTAGGGCGCTTGCCAAGTCCCTGGAGCCTTTCCTGAGGGCCTGATGCGCTAGCTTCTCCCGCCTATCGGGAGGATCTTCCCCGATATCCATCCCCCGATTCCTCCGACGATGAGACCGACGAATCCAGCGGCGACCCCGAACCCTATGAGGAGGATTCCAGCGGCCGTTCCGATGAGGGGGACAATGACCTCCAATCCTTCGGCTTGACCGGCGATGCCAGCGACCCCAATCAGTAGGATCACACCCAGGGACATGAGGGGCACGAAGAACACAAGGAAGCCCAGGAGGGCACCTCGCGTACCCTTTCTAGAGATTGCCCCACCAAGGAGGACCGCGCCCAGGGCGATCAGCAAGACCTCGGTCATCGTGTAGGGACGCGCAGCGAAGATGAAGAAGTAGTAGATGATTGCGGCTGAGGCGACGAACCCCAGCAGCCAGAAGAGGCCCCCGCCCTTAGGAGTGCTGTGCACTGTCCTTACCGAGGGGACGTAGGAGGGGCCGTACATCTCGCCAGCGGGTTCGGGGTACTGGGACGTCTGCATGTCATCCGACGGTCGAGGGATGAGCTCTACCTGGCTATCGGGGTCTTCAGACGTTCCATCACCTCGTTGAGCTTCTTGCTGGAGAAGCTGTCGTCCGTCAGCTTCTCCAGGATGCCCTGGCTGATCAAGAAGACTTCAGGGCGATTCCAGAGTTCCATGTAGGGTACGATTAGGAGGCGTACGTAGCTTCCAGTTTCGTGGGCCGTAACCTCGACTTCAGCCCCCAACCGCTTGCCTGACTTGAACAGCTTGCCGAAGGGTAGATTTCCGACGAAGTACGACTTGAGCTTTCCGCCCCAAACGGCCTTCAGGAATCCCTGACTTTCACTACCTCCAGACTCGAGGATCTTGAATTTCGACTTCTCCAGCGTCTTCGAGATCAGATCCATCGCAGCCCTTACTCCGATCCTTTCCAGGATAAACTCCTGGAGCGCGCCTTTGGCCAAAGTATCGCCGGACCCCATCGGCTGAGTGGTGCATCTTGAAACTTCGTTTCTGATTATCAAGGGGAAAACTATCCTCTTGACCCAAAGAATATATTCTTGTTTCTCATGGAAAGAAAGGATGGCGGAGTTCAGGCGATGCCCCATCTGTGACGCCTCCGTCAAGTTGGAGAACCTCGAGCGTCACGCGGCCAGGGCTCACCCGGGTCGCAAAGTCGAGTTTGACATCTCTGAGGAAGAGAAGCAGGTCATCAAGGCCAAGGCCCGACCCAGGCGTCCCATGGGGAGGACGGAGAAGGTCCTCTATCCCGTCATCGTGGTCGTCGTAATCGTGGCCGTCGGGATATCCGCCGCGCTTCTGCTCCCCGGGGGGAATCAAGGTAACGGTGGGGTTGGAGTGGGTGACCCCGCTCCCAGCTTCGCGCTGCAGCGGAGTGACGGGGAGGGGACGCTGCGTCTGACGAGTTACCGAGGGCAGGTGGTCCTGCTTGACTTCATGAACACTGACTGCATCTTCTGCCAGCAGGAGACGGCCTTCGTTCTGACGCCCTTGTCAGTGGACAATCGTTATGAGAATGTCGTCGTCTTCATCTCCGTTACCCTCAACCCCAGCACGAGCTTTGCGGAGATCAACGCCTTCAGACAGGAGTTCGGTGCAACCTGGCCCTACGTGAGAGACGACGGCACAGTGGGCCCTCAGTACGGTGTGGGGGCGACGCCCACCCTCTTCATACTCACGAGAAACCACCTAGTCAACCAGATCTTCGTGGGCCAGACCCCCCTTGCTGATGTATCCTCCGCCCTGGACGCTGCCCTTGGTGCGTGATTATGGAGACGGCTTGGTGGAGGGTCTTCCTAGTCCTTGCCATCATAGGCCTCGGCTTGAGCAGCTACCTAACCGTCGTGTCCTTCGTGGCTGCGGACCTCTCCTTCTGCGAGGTTGACTCCTCGTTCTCCTGCGATGAGGTCATCAGGAGCCAGTACTCTAGGATTCTCGGGATCCCCGTTGCTTTGATTGGTGCCGTGGGGTTCGGATTGCTGTTCATCATCGCCTACGTCGCCCTCATCTCGGAAGAGGAGTCCTTTGCCCTCCTACCTGCCGCCGTAGCGCTTTCCGTCATCGGTCTCGGCTTTGGGGCCTACCTGACCTACCTAGAGCTATTTGTCATTGAGTCGGTGTGCCTCTTGTGCCTGGCAAGCTTCCTAATTATCCTGCCGATGGCTATCCTGGGTGTCACTGGACTCCTGAGACGGCGTCGAGGATCCCGTGAACCGAGGTAGGGTAGGGTCCAGTAGGAGAGGCCGCTAGCCTTTCGTCTTCAGGTCAGCCTTTTATGAAGCACCTTCAGTAATGGCCACCATGAAGGGCGTACAGTCGGTGACTGCGGACAAGGAGAGAGCGCTCATCCTGGCGATCGAGCCGACAGAGTTGTCCGTCTCCCGCTTCAATGACTGCCTCGTCTTCTACAGAAAGGGCCTGCGGCTGCCCCTGAAGAGACAATTGGGAGAGCTGGCAGAGTTCCGGGTCCAAGGCACGCCCTTCACACTTCGCGGCCGCTCCGGTTCTCCGATGAAGAGCGACGATCGCATGCACCTCTCGCTCTTGGCCAAGGACATCGAGAAGCTGAGGGAGTCGGCCGAAGCGTGGGGAGGAAACCTGTCTGAGGGTCCCGAAGAGAGGGAGATTGAGGAGAGAAGGCTCCGCTGGGCCACCTTCACCGATCCTGAAGGAAATGAGCTTGAAGTCGTGCAGCGCCTCTGAGATGCCCGTGGCTCGCCTAGAAACCAGCTGTGCGGGAGGCCGTCACATAGTCTACGAGGCACGCCCCCTGAGCTCCTCAAGGGAGCCAATCCCGGCCGCCCCCATCTCATCCTGAAGCTCACGCAACATGTGTCCCACGGACCAGGGCCCTCGGAGGATGAGGGCCGTCAGGACCTCCAGGGCAGAGGCCCCGGCTAGGAGCATCTGATATGCCTCCCTTCCGGTCATTATACCCCCCACTCCTATGATGTGAACCCTCTCCCCCCATTCAGAGTAGAAGTCTCTGACGGCCTGGCACGCCATGGGGAAGATCGGTCTTCCGCTGAGACCTCCCTGGCCTGTCCCGAGTCTCGAGTCCACAGTCGGCAGCGTGTTGCAGAGGGTGAAGTTCGCGATTCCCCTCCGAATGGCCGCGCTTGCCATCTCCAACGCCCGCTCGCGGCCAGTCTCATCTTCGTAGGGAGACAGCTTCAGGAAGAGGGGTCCCCGCTCCTTCTCTAGGGCATCGAGAAGCTCGGTGTAGGCCCCACTATCCTCCTCGAAGGTCCTGCCAGTCTCAGTGTTGGGGCAACTCAGATTGATCTCCATGCCAGCGGCGATCCCCTTGAGGGGCTCCAGAGCGTGGAGGATGTCGGCCACATTCTCGCCCACGATGCTGATCAGGAGGGGTACGTCGATTTCAGTGCGAGCCAGGCGCTCGCGGACGTACGCAGCACCTTCCGATGGCAGTCCCATGGAGTTCACGATGCCCTCTTGGGTAAGTCGCCGAACAAACCACGGCCTCGGGTTCCCCACGTGGCGTCTTGCCCTGACCGATCCAGTCACGATGAAGCCGAATCCCAGACTCGCCATGGAGGCCGTGATTTCACCGTTCTTGTCGAAGCCGGCGGCGAGGCCGATGGGGTTCGTGAGGTGTATGCCCGCCAGACTGGTACTCAGATCGAGGGTGGTGTCCCCGGCTACCGACAGCCGGGTCCACATCCTCCGCCGGAAGGCCCAGAGGGCGAGTTCGTGAGCCATATCCGGCGGAAGGCTAAGGATCAAGGGTCGGAGGACCCTGTAGAGGTCCATCTAGGGAGCAAGCATCTCGGCCGTCGTATTAAGCCTTCTCCGCCTACTGAACGACGGCCATCGGGTATCGACTCTTGAAGGTCTCTCCTCGCTCGAAGCGGTCCAGGGCGAAGGGGGACAGGTCGAGGGTTCTGTAGCGGCCCTCCACGATCAGCTCCGCCAGACACTTCCCCACCGCGGGGCTAAACTTGAAGCCGTGGCCGCTATACCCCGTTGTCGCGAACAGCCCCTCGATGGGAGGCAGGGCACCGATGATGGGATGCAGGTCCGGTGTCGCTCCGTCCACGCCTACCCACCCTCTGACGAAGTGGGCCTCCCCCATCTCCGGCCATCTCCTACCTAGGCGCTCGGACACGCTAGACACGAACTCGAAACTGACGCCGTCGGGGAGTCCATCGGGGTCCCAACTCCCCTCTACCTCTTCATCCGTCCCCACCAATAGCGTCCCATTCCTCTCGGGCCTCCAGTAGCTGGTCGTGGCCATGTCAAAGGCCATGGGAGTGCTTCGAATGTCTCTCGGAGGCTGGAGGATGCCCACGGACAGGAGAGCAGGTTCCACGGGCAGCGCAACTCCCGCATTCTCGACCAAACCTGCGGACCAAGGTCCCGTGGCTATGACCACCTGCTCCGCCCCAATCCGGCCTCGGCTGGTATTCACACCAACGACCCCTTCACCCTCCACATCGACCGAGTGGACCTCAGTGTCCGTCATGAGCTCTCCGCCGAGGGCCCTGAAGCGGGAGGCGTATTCGGCGTTCACCTGGTAGGCGTCGCCGTAGCCGGCGTCCTCCTCGAGGGCCGCGAGGACGACGCCTGTCAGGTCCAAGAAAGGAAAAGTCTCATGGGCCTCCGTGGGTTCCATCAGCCGGACTCCGACCCCCTCCTGCCGGTGCATCGCAACGTTCTCGCGCAGCGCTCTCTCGTTGGGGGCGTCCGCTAGGAGGAGCAGTGGTTGGGGCTGGAAGTCGACCTCACCCCCCACCTCGTCTGCGAAGTTCCGCAGGATGCGGAGGCTTTCCTTCACGACCTTCACGCATATCCTGTTAGAGTAGTGGTGACGCAGGAAGGAGGCCGACCGGCCGCTGGCCCCCGCGCCCACGTTGGCCTTGTCCAGGAGGAGGACTCGGCCAGCCTCCATCCTCAAGAGGTTGAAGGCCAGGCTCGCTCCATGGACACCTGCCCCAACGACGATCACGTCGGCATCCCTGGGCAACACGTCGACTATCCATCCCAGCGATTAACCCTTTTCCCCTCGGCTGCAACCCCTGAAGAGAACCCTTATAGCCCGCCCGCTCCGTCGTTTGGCGAGGAGCCATGGAACTCAGGCAGATCGCGGGACAGGTGGAGCAGCTACGACGGGAGAAGGACAGGTTCTTCAGGGAGTCTCACAACTCTCCGATTCCTGAGGAAGATCGCCACTCCTTCTCGGGCCTCGAGTACTTCCCCTTCTCTGACGAGCTGGTCTTCGAAACGGAGCTGGTGGAGATGGACAGCCCTGCCGAGGTGGTGATGGCCACCAGCGTCGCTGGCGAGGAAGCCCTCTATCACAGAGTGGGGCACTTTGAGTTCGAAGTCGGTGGGACCCTTGTCCGTCTCTACGCCTATCGAAGTGCCCACGAACACGAGCACGGGCGACCGAGCCTCTTCATCCCCTTTCGCGACGCAACCTCAGGCAAGGAAAGCTATGGGGCCGCCCGCTACCTGGAGGTCGAGGTCAGCCCGTCGGGCAGATATCTCCTCAACTTCAACGTGGCCTACAACCCGTACTGCGCCTACAGTGACAGGTACATCTGTCCCTTGCCGCCGACGGAGAACTGGCTAGAGGTGCCCATATATGCCGGCGAGAGGAACTACTCCAAGGCCTAGGCCTCGCCCCCATATCCTGCCAAAGGCTGCTGGTGGTCCTCACTCACTCAGCCGGTAGACGCGGTCTCCCGGCCTGGCTCTCTCCCCAATGAGGACCCCGATCTCCTGACCCACAGAGGCGTGCTCGACCGTCTGGTTCTCTATCTCCATAGAGTTCACCGTGACCGTAAGGTCTGTCGTGAAGCCCTGAATCTGAATCGTATCTCCAACTCTCAAGGGACCGTCTGTGAGGCGAACAGCCGCGACCTTGGGCTTTGCGTAGTACTTGAACACCTCTCCGACTTTGGTACGCTCCATGATGTTGCCACTTGGCGTAATCGGTTATCGACCTAAAAGGGTTATCTCAGGTCGGGATTGGCTCTCCATGGGGTGACTGTGGGAGGCTCCTCGCACCCAGCCAGCAAACCTTTAAATCGGGATCATATCGTGTGGGTCAAAGGGGGGTTTGATGGTCCTGCCACTCAATGTTTTGGAGAAGTCCCTGAACAAGACTGTGTCGCTGCTCCTGAAGGACAGCCGTGTGCTGAAGGGGACCTTGGTGGGTTACGACGACTATATGAATATGGTGCTGGAGGACACCGAGGAAACCATGGGGGACCAGGTCAGGAGGATAGGGACTGTCGTCCTTCGAGGCAATAACGTCGTCACCATTGTACCCCAGTGACCTTCGGAGTGTCGAAAGTTATTAAGGAGCAATAGGTTACATCACCGGGATGCAAGCCGTCATTCTGGCGGGAGGCCTGGGAACCAGGCTCCGGCCGCTCACCTACTCTCGCCCCAAGGCTCTCCTGCCACTAGTGAATCGACCGGTAGTCCTGCACATCATCGATGTCCTCCCACCTCTGGTGGACGAGGTCATAATCGCAGCCAACTACCTGGTTGGGACCTTGGAGGAATACTTCTCCTCGAACCCGCTCAAGGTGAAGGTTTCCATCGTCGAAGAGGGGGAGCCAATGGGCACCGGAGGCGCCCTGAAGAACCTGGAGGGCCTTGTTGAGGGCACTTTCTTCGCTCTGAATGGCGACGTCATAAGTTCCCTGGACATGCAGAAGCTGCTGGACTTCCACTTGAAACGAGGGGGAATTGGTACTATTGCCCTCTGGGAGGTCGAAGACCCGGAAGGATTCGGTGTGGTCGGACTCGGAGATGGAGGGCGGATCGAGAGATTTGTGGAGAAACCTTCGGGGAAGGAAGCCTTCTCGAGGACAATCAATGCGGGCATCTACAGCCTTCAGGAAGATATCCTGGATCTCATCGAGGGTGGAAGGGAGGTGTCCCTCGAGCGTGAGGTCTTCCCCAAGGCTATCGAAGAGGGTCTCTTCGGCATGGCGTTCACCGGTTTCTGGGCCGACGTCGGTACCCTCGAGAATTATCTGATGGCCGTTCGGGCCCTATTGGAGAGGTGGGGGAGCACCATCTCCCCAGACTGCGTTGTCAGCCCCGAGGCGGTGATTCTGGATCCCATCTCGATCGGTCCTAAAACGATCATGAGGAGCGGGATCATCGGTCCCTTCGTGAGTCTTGGCCGTGGCTGCGACGTCGCTAGTGCCAAGGTGGCAAACTCGACCCTCCTCGACGGAGTCAAGCTGGGAGAGGGGACCATCGTTGAGGACAGTCTGATAGGATCTGGCGTCACGGTCTCCAGGGACTCCCAGTTAGAAGGCTGCATCGTCGCCGACGATGTCACGGTAGAGAAGGGATCCAAGCTTATCGATACACAGGTGGAAGCTTGACTCGTCTTTTCGGTACCAACGGCATTCGAGGGATTGTGGGGGAGACCATGACCGCTTCCCTAGCCCTCGACGTCGGCAGGGCCCTTGGTAGTTACTTCCCAAGAGGCCGACTCGCCATCGGTAATGACACCAGGATGTCGAGCCCGATGCTGAAGGCAGCCGTCATCTCTGGCCTCACGGCCGCGGGGTTCATGGTGGATGATGTCGAGACGGCACCCTCACCCGCGATCCAGTACTTCGTCAAGACCCATCGACACGTGGGTGGAGTCATAATCACGGCCTCCCACAACCCGCGGGAGTTCAACGGGATCAAGGTCCTGGACGCCGAAGGTATGGAGCTTCCCAGGGAAGCCGAGCTGAAGATCGAGGAGATATACGCAAAGCGAGACTTCCCTCCGACCACCTGGGAGGGGGTGGGATCCGTCTTCAGGACGGAGCGCTGCAACCAGGAGTATCTGCAGGCCGTGCTGGACAGGGTCGAAGTGGAGTCAATCCGGAAGGCCGGTCTGAAGGTGGTCCTGGACTGTGCCAATGGCGTCGCCACTTTCGTCTCTCCCTACCTGCTCCGCCGGATGGGCTGCGGGATTGCCACCCTCAATGCGCAACCCGACGGTGCTTTCCCGGGACATCCACCCGAGCCCAGGGAGGAATATCTGGGCGAGCTAAAGGAGGTGGTGGTCGACGCAGGAGCAGACCTGGGGGCCGTCCACGATGGTGATGCAGACAGGGTAATCTTCGTCGATGAACGCGGGGGGTACGTTGTGGGAGACAGATCCCTCGCGCTCCTAGCCAGTCACGAGGTTGGGAGGAGAGGCGGAGGCGTCGTGGTGACTCCTGTCAGCTCCTCGAGTTGTGTTGAAGATGTGGTTAGAGCCAAGGGCGGAGAGGTGCTGTACACCAAGGTCGGAGCTCCCTTGGTGGCCCGAACGGTGTATGAGAGGGGGGCCCTCTTCGGTGGCGAGGAGAACGGGGGCCTTATCTTCCCCGAACATCAGTTCTGCAGGGACGGGGCCATGGGACTGGCCTCTGTCCTCGAGATTATCGCTGGCAGCGGCAGAAGCCTCTCGGACCTCCTGAAGGAGATACCAATGTACTATGTGAGGAAGAACGCGGTGTCCTGCCCCCCGGCGCTAAAGGAGGGGGTCCTGAATGCCATGACGCGAAGCTACGAGGGCAGGCGAATCGAGACTCTCGACGGCGTCAAAGTCCATCTTGAGGACGGTTGGGTTCTGATCAGGCCCTCCGGGACGGAGGCGATTGTTCGAATCTTCTCCGAGGCCCGGAGCGAGGATCGTGCCGCCAGGATCAATGACGATGCTGTGTCTTTGGTAACAGCCGCCCTAGAGGATCTCGCGGTAGACGAGTGAAAACCCCTACCTCACCAGCACGAAGAGCACGAGGGCCATTAGAGCACCCAGGCTGGTCGTGAGCAGGTTGTTCGCCTTCTTGGAGATGAGTCCCCGCCTCTCAATGGTTGCCCCCACTAGGCTGTCGATCTGGCATCCCACGAAGCCTACAACAATGGGAATGAGGAGGAGCCCAGGTTCAGGTGGAAAGGTGACAGGCTCTCCCATGGCGGATGGAATCATGGCCAGGAGGAGCCACGACATTAAGGCCGTGTAGATGGCAGCGAGGAGGGCTGCACCCTGGCCCAGCAGAGAGATCCCACCGTTGGTCCCCGGTCTTACTCTCTCGAAGGTGGTGATGAGATACGTCTCCGATGAAAGCACACCGATCTCGCTGGCGAGGGTGTCGGCGGCCGCCACGGCGATGGCGGAGACGAAGAGGAGTCCCACGAGATCCTTCGGGAGCTGGGGTAAGCCAATGAAGCCGATGATGGCCAGGACAGCGGGTGCCAAGCCGTTAGCAAAAACGTTGCTGTACCTCCGCTCCCCCTGGAGGCCCTCCTGAGCCCCGATGGCCTTCTTCTGATCGAACCTGTACTTGGTGGCGATGAAGCTCGATAGGAGGAAGATGAGGAGGAGGAATAGCCACAGGACGTCGCCGAAGATTCCAATGACGAAACCAACTGCGAAGGCCGCCAAAGATCCATCCCAGGTAAGAACACCCTTCAGATAGGCGAGGCCAGCGAGGGTAGTACACAGCAGGGAAACGAGGAGAACGGCCTCTGGTGCAACCATCCCGAGCCTATTTGTGCTCCCGCATAAAACCCTTCCTGAGTGGGTGCCCAGCGGCAATCTCAGCTACATCCAACTGTCGAGGCTCTCCTGCTGACGGGCTCCACGACCTTCGCGAACCTTGCTCAATGCCGACTTCACCCTATCCACTGAGAAGTCGTGCTCGTCACACAACAAGGAGATGATGCCGTCCTCGTCCATGTCCAGCCAATCAAGTCTGTAGCTGTCCGTGACCTTCGGCTGCAGGAAGATCTTCCTTATCTCCTCGAAGTTCTCGACGGTGTAGTCGGCCAAGGCAGTAACGGATTCGAGATCGATGTGGCTGTGTATGAGGTCGAGGGCTCGTTTGGGACCGATGCCCCTCACGCCGTCATTGAAATCCGTTCCAATCAGGATGGCCATGTCAACCAGCTGCTCCCGCGTGACTCCCCACCTCTTCAGGTTCTCTTCCAGGCGAAGGAGCTCAATCCTGACGGTGACGTACTCCTGACGGCGGGGGAGCTTCCTCCTGCCCGAAATGGCGAGATTCTTGACGAGGCGGGGGGAGCCGTAGAGGAGGGAGTCGTAATCCTGGGACCCGGCAGCCCAGACATCACCCTTCGAGGCCATGTGGCTCGCCTGGGCCTCCCCATCCTGGGGAGCATCCACGTGAGGTATCCCCATCACCTTGAGGAGTTCCTGGGAGCCGCTTACCATGTCGTCGGTGAGGCGGACTGCCTGCTGAGCTTTCGTCCTGGCTCGCTCGATGTCGCCTGCCTCTAGGGCTTCCTTCCACTCCCTCTCGGCTCGTCTCCGGACAGACCTCCTCCCCTGGATGACCTTCTTCTTGAGGGGATGCGGCGGTCCGTCGAAGACGAAGACTGGAAGGATTCCTTTTTGGACCACGTTGGCGGTCCTATAGAGGAGACCACTCAGGTGAGAAGTGATCCTGCCGTGCCTGTCCATGAGGGGAGTGCCGTCTGGTTGTCTGATGATAGAGAGGAACTGGTAGATAGTGTTGTAGGCATCGATGGCGATAGTATTCCCGCTGAGGTCCTCCAACCGTTTCGTCTCGTAGGTTACGATGCCTGACAGATCGATTCCCATGGATCAACGACCTAGGACTAGGATGAGTAATAGCTTTGTCCCTCAGGCGGAGTCAACCGCCATCGTGAAAGTTTCGTCCCTAATCTCACAATCGAGGACATATGCGCTTTCCCCAGCGTCACGAACGAACTCGATGTCCCTTGCGTTGACTTCATCCAAGATGTATTCTTTCCTGGTCAGGACGATGGCCTTGAGACCGCCGCTTGCGACTATCTTCACCACCACAGGCTGTGAGTCTTCCAAGGCGAGCTCCTTTCTGGCTTCCAGCACGATCCTGATGATCTCGTTGGCGAGGCCCTCTGCCTTGGTCTCCTCTGTCAGCTGAGTGTCAAGGAATACCATGCCCCCGGGGAACTCCTGGACCACGACGTGGGGCGGTACTATGGCCTGGAAGGTGACCATCCCAGGAAGGATTCGGACAACCTGGCCCTCGATGCCCATGCTGTATCCGCCCTTATCGATGCCCGCCTTGATCTTCCACGGATCCTGCGACTTGAGGATGAGTTTGATCTTCTTGGCCCAGACCTTGTAGGCCCTGGAGAGGGCGTCCTCGTGTATGTTCATCTTGAGGTCCACACCTCGCCATATCTCTCCTTCCTTGAGGACGTCGGCCTCCTTGGCATTCGCGTGACTCATTATCATTGCCTTGAAGCTGGCTGCGGCAGCGGCCACCTTGGGATTCATCGCCCTGATGGCTATTCTAGGCACGGGCCAGTGCATCTCTAGGCCGGCCTTCCCGCGGGCCCTGTTGATGGCCTTGTCCACCTTCTTCACTATTTCTATGTGCTCTTTGAGGGCAAAGTCGTCGACCTCAATGCTGTACCGGCCCCTGTCCACAGCCTGCGTGATGACGCCAGCTCCCTCGGAGAGCCCGCCCCTCTCCATGCCAGCCTGGGCCCGCTTCAGCAGCTCCTGGGCCCGACCCTGCCGCTCCTCAGGGGACACACCATAGAGGAGGCTCGCAGTGATGGGGTTTGACGAGAGGGAGCCCAGGTCTGCTCCCTCGACCTCCGTCACCAGCAGGACCATGCGGATCATCTGTCGCAGCTGGTCCAGGACTTCGGGATCACTCTTCCACTCCTTGAGGTCCTTTCTGAACCTGTCCTCTATCCTCTGAAGAAGTTGAATCATGTAGAGCGGGAGCAGGACTGGCTCACTTCCCATCGAGACGGCGACCAAGTAGGCACTATCGCCCCTGACTATCAGGATCCTCCGTTCCTGGGCGGACATTCGACGTATGGTGGCCCTGCTCCCCTCGGCCGAGTCCCCGGTGATGAAGTCGCTGATGGACTGGGTAAGGCTTCTCAGGAGGTCCTGATCCCTGTCCTCTTGGACCCTTCGACTATCATGCAGGATGGATTCACCCGTCACTAGGAACAGGAAGACATCCTCGACGGGGTAGCTCTGTTTGGGCGCCACGGGTAGCTCTCTAATGTCCCTCATAACATAGGGAGCGCCGTCCAACGAACGCTTGTAGCTGACCTCCAGGTCGACGGTTGCCTCATGATCGACCTTGGGCCACACACCAAGCTCCAAGCGCTTGAACTCGTTGGGCTCCAGCTTTTCCAGAGAAGTCTCTCCCTTCACCTGGACGTCCCCAGACAACTCGATCTTGACATCTTTGGCGGACCAGTTGCCCTTGTTGATGACCTCGATGGGAAGCTTGTTCCAGGTTCCCACCTGGATTCCCGTCGGAGGGATCTTCACGAGAAGCCTCGGCTCCTTCCCCTGTAGGTTGCCCTCGATCTGCGCCAAAGTGGTTTCTCTGGCCTCCGCAATGAGCAGCTCTAGGTCGTCCAACTCAGACCTCTCAGCGGCCTCCCTCGCTTGCTGGACGACCTCCTCGGCCCCCTCTAGAGCAACCCCCGCCGACGCTGCCTCGTCGTAGATGCTCGTGATGCGGTTCAGCTCCTCGCTGTAGCTTTCAAGGAGCAGCGAGCGTCTGCTCTCCCGCGCCAGAGAATCTGCCTCCTCTAGGCGCCGGATGACCTCTCCGATCCTTCCCTCGTCGAGAGCTTTCTTGGCCTGGTCAAGCACGCTCATCGGCTCATCAACATCGACGCCCTGCTTCTGAAGAGTGAGCAAGGTCCTGTTGATCTCCTTGAGGTCCCTGTCTATTCTCTGGGATATTACCTGCTCCTTGAGGGAAGAAACCGATTCATCGAGGGAGGTGAGGATGCGGGCTGCAAGGTTGTATTCGCCTCTGGCGAGAGCCCGACGGGCCTTCTCCACCTGGCTGACACTCTCCTCGTGCCCCACTCCCAGGGCTGTCAGGTCGCTAAGGTCGCCCTCCAGGGTCTTCAGCCCAGAACTGAGCTTTCCCTGCAACTCCTGCTGGGTCATCAAGGCCTTCTCCACGGCGTCTTGAATTAGACCCAGCGCAGTCTCGGGCTCCTTTGAGACCTTCTCCCTGGCGGTCTTGATGAGTCCCTCTGGCTCCGAGAGATCCATGCCCAGAACCTTCCCCCCTTCGATCAGGCTGATGGCGGAGCTGAGGGCACTCTCCGCATCCTCTGGACCCCGGATCACCTCCTCTGAGGTGTAGAAGATCAGCTTCCGCAGGACAACGTCGATGCCGTCGAGTTCACTGAGAAGCCCCGACCACTTCGCGAGCTTGCCACCGTACTCCCTCTCGATCTCGTTGAGTATCTCGACCATGTAGAGGGGAAGGAGTTTTGGCTCCTGTCCCAGAAGGACACAGGCCAAGTAGACGTTGGCGCCCCGTTCGATGATGATCTTGCTCTCTCCGAACTCCAGCCTCTTGAGGCCAACAGTGGTTCTCTGACGGAACGAGTCCCTCACGAAGTCTTGGACCACGGTGAGCATCCCGCTGAAGATGTCCTCATCGATCTCATCCAAGGGCCTCCTTGATTGGTGGTTTACCAGGCGGCCGTCTGAATGGACCAGAAAGACGTCCTCAATGATGTAGGTCCCAGGAGGAGAGACCTTGAGGAGGCCACTCTCAGACGTGTCAACACTCTTGCTGTCGAAGTATCGACGATAGGAGAGGCCCACATCTACGGGGACGTCGCCAGACGAATTCGGCCTGACTTCGATGTCCACCGCCCTGATGTCACCAGGTGCTATCCTATCTACGGTGCGCAGGCCCCGAGTGTCCAGATCCCCTCGAAGGCTGAGGTCCACACGACGGGCTGGAGCCTTTCCCGTATTCCTGAGAAGCACCCGGAACCGGTTCCATACTCCCTCCTCGAGTCCCTCTTCGGGGATCTTCACGGTGAGCTGGGGCTCAGCCTCCCTGACAAGCTCCTCGATGGACTTCATGAGGAGATTCTTCGCTTTGTCCAGCGAGTGAAGGGCCCCTGTGGGCTCAGCCTCCATCGAGCCTTCCGCTTCTGCAATGAGCCTCTCCGCATCCTTCACATCGGCACCAAGGCGCTTTGCCATCTCCATCTCCTTGCCGATCTCCTTCAATAGCGCCTCTGCGCCTACCTCTTCCTTTCCAAGTTGTATCAATACCTTCGCGATGATCTCCTTAACTTCCTGTGGCTCGCCACTGTCGACCATGACCTGAGCCTCTCGCAGCAGATCCTGGGCTCCCTCGAGTCGACGGGCCATCTCTTGAGCCTCGGCAGAGGCGGCCAGGGCCGGCGCTGACTGCAGGTCCCCGATTAGACCACTCAAGCTGTCAGCCAGCAGCTTCGCTTCCTTGAGATCCCCTTTGGCCGCCGTCTCCTGGATTTCCTCGAGGACGTTCTCTGTCCTGTTCATGCTGACGCCCTTGGACTCGAGTTCCTTGAGGTCTGCCCTTATCGACTCCAGATAAGAGGAGATATCCTCAGCCGTAGACCTCCGTCGAGCATCGGTGACGATGTCCTCCATCACCTTGCAGTACTCCAGCGTCTCGACGTACCGTCCGTCACCAAAGGCCTCTTGAGCAGTTGTGAGCACTTGCTGGCCCCGCTGAACGGTCAGCCCCTCCATCGCCGCCTCTTCGATGGTTTCACCCACCTTCTCCATGAGGTCCTGGGCGGCCACCCTCAGACCGGACGCCAGAGAGTCTCCCATGTCCTCCACGGAGGCGAGCTTGGCCTCTGCTTCGTCGAAGTCGCCTTCCTCCAATGCCTCGTCGACCCCCAGTAGCGCCTCTTCCGCACCCTCCATGGTGATGTCAGCCCTGGAGAGGTCCTTCATGACGTCCTTCATGCGGGAGAGCCTTGCCTCGATGCCCGAGATCCTTTCGGCAGCCTCGGCCTGAGCCTGGTCGATGAGCCTCTCCATTGAGGCCCTCTCCTTCTGCTCCGAAAGCTTGGCGACCTCAATGGCTTCGTCGAAGCGCTTATTCTGAAAGAGGTCCTTGGCGTTCTCCAGGAGTTCCTCGGCTTCCGGGATTCTCTCCCAGTGCCTGGCGGCCTTCTCCAGCCTGCGCTGTACGGAGGCGATGGTATCCTCGGCGGCCGCGGCAAGGTCGCCCTTTGCGTCGGAGGCCATCGTTTCGAGTTCCATCAGGAGCGGCTCGGCCTTGGCAACGTCCTTGTCCTGAATGGCTGTCTCTGCCTCGATGAGTCTGTCTCCGGAGCCGCTGATGTCGATCCCCGCTTTGGAGAGTTCGTCTAGTAGCGCCTTTACCTTGACGAACTGCGCGGAAACGGCCTTCAGAGCCTGGGCTTGAGTTCCGAGCTCCTCGCGGAGCTTCTGGGCCTCTGCCTCTTCGGCCTTCCGCTCCAGTGTTAGCAACAGGTCCAGAGCTAGCTCGAGCGGTCCCTTGTCCAGGGCGTTCCTGACCTTGGCAAGTTCCTCCTCCGCCTTCTCGGTCTCTTTGACTCCTCGCATGGAGGCCTCGAGGTCCCTTAACCTGACCCTCAGACGGTTCTTGAGGGAGGGCCGCATGCTTCCCATGATTTCAGCAATGACTCGAAGTCGGAAGTTGAGGTTGGCCACATCCTCTGACTTTAGGGCTTCTTCAGCCTTGGAAACGGCCTCCTCGAGGGTGGTGGGGTCGAGACCTCCTCTCTCCAGAACGGTACAGAACTCCCGCGCACTCTCAATTCCTTCCTGGGCGGCCTCGAGCTCGGCGGCAGATCGCATCTCCTCGAGTTCCTTTGAAGCGATCTCGTCGAAGTGCTCCTTCCGAGCCCTCTTGCAGTCCTCCAGGGCGAGCCTTGCGAGATCGAGGCCCTCGAAGGAGTTGCCTTTGGACAACACCTCCTCTGCCCTTGCGCGGAACTCGGAAGCCTGGGGAACATTGATGCCGGACTCCTCGAGCTTCTCCAACTCCTCCTTCAGTTCGTCGATGGCCCGTCGGGCGGCGTCCCCAACGGCCTCCCTGAGTCCTTCGGCCACCTCCTCCCCCTTGGAGAGAAGCTTCTGAGCATGGTTGAAGTCACCGGCCTCCAAGGCCTCTTCCGCCTTCTCCACGAGGCCCAATGCAGCGCTAACCTCGATGCCAGCCACCTTGAGCTGGGCCACGACCGTCTTAAGGTCACCGATCTCTCGGAGGATCTTGTTCTCCTTCCTCGTGGCCTCTGCCTCAAATTTGGCTTCAACCAGGGCGTCTATGTCAGTATAGTGTCCGCGCCCGAGGGCTTTCTCCACCTCCGCCAGTAGCTCGCGGGCTCCCATGGCGCTGACGCCGCCCTGCCCCGCTTTCTCCACAATCTTCTCGACCGTGAGGGTTATGAGCTCCTTCTCCCTCTCGCGACGGGACCGCCTGGCGGAACGTCTCGCAGCCACGATCCGCTGTCGGAAAGCCTTCCAGTTGCCGGCTTCCACCGCCTTTTCGGCAGCTTCCACGGCCTTCTCCACCTTCGAGGTGTCCGCCTTCATGGAGCGGAGCTCGCCCAGGTCCGCTGTCAGGAGATCCAGGGTCTCCTCTGCCTTTCGGAAGCGAGAGACCTCGTCTACCACCTTCCGGGCTCTCGTCAGTCTCTTCTGGACCTCGCTGAACTTCCCCTGCTCGAGGGCCTTCCACGCTTTCTCCAAGTAGGGGTTGGCGTCCGACATATCGGACCCCTCCTTCGCCTCCTCCTTCAGGAGCTTCTCGACACTCTCGATGGAGTCCTCCGCGATCTTCCTACGCCTCGCCTGGTTACCGGACTCCCGGGCTTGCTTCGTCCACTTCTGGACGTCGCCGTAAACCCCTGTCTTGAGGGCTTTCCTGGCTTCCTTCAGAAGCTCGTCGCTTTCCTCTGTGGCGGCCCCACGGTCCGCTGCATTCTGGACCTCCTTCTCCGCTCCCGAGATGAGCTTCATCGCGTGGGCCCGCTTGCGAGCGTAATCCGCCGCAGTCACAGCCCGCTGGATGAGCTTCTGTCCCTTTGCTACCTCTCCCAGTCTGAGGGCCTCCTCCGCCGATGAGAGGGTCTCCGCCGCCTTGGAGATGTCACCACCGCGCTCCCTCGCGTAGTTGATCTTCTTCTGCGCTGCCTTGAGTCCCCTCTCCAGCTGTTTGATGTTGCCGGAGAAGGAGATGCCCCTCTTTGCGGCCGCTAGCGTCTTCGCGAGGCCCTCGAACTTGCCAGCTTCGACTCGATCCTCCACTTCCGTGATCAGGCCCTCCACGTGCTCCATGGGGAGGCCAGACTTGGAGACCTCCTCCATCTCCTTCCTGACTGTGGCTATCTTCTCAAGCCACCCCTGGCGGCGCTTCGCCAGGGATAGGGCGCTCTTAAGGCCCTGAAGGGCTCTAGCCGCCTCATCCGAGTCGCCATTCTCCAGGGCAGACTGACCCTTCTTCAGCAGGGTTCGGGCCACCTTGAGATCCAGGCCGGGGGGCTTCTCCGCAAGGGCCTTGGTGAGTTCCATCGAGAGATTCTTTGCCCTGGCCGGCTGCATCTTGCTCACTCTGGCCCGTGGGCGAGAACCACAGAACCTGCAATCTTCGGATTCCTCAATGGGCGAATCGCAGAGGGGGCAGGTCGTCACTCTACCTACTCCGATGGAGGGAAGTGGGCGATTTAGCACTGGCCGCGTCTATAAAGCTGCCTTCATCGTTATCAGGCTCGATATAGGTCCAGGAAGGAGTGGCGGGCCTGTGGGTAGAGGGGGACTAATCCAGTAGTGGGGACAGAAGGATGAGTGAAGCCCCGATCCATATGGTCATGCCTATGGTGAGGAGTATGCCGCCGAAGTTCAGGAGGGCGTTGGCCAGGATGACGCCCAATGGAATCACAACGGCGACAAGGGCGTAGATAAGCTTCTCGACCCAGGGCTCCATGCATCCCCCTTGGCTCGTCAGCTGAGGGCCTTCGTGGCGCTCTCCCTTATCCTCGCGATGCGTCTCTTCACGCGCCCGCCGTAGACGGCGGTACCAGCAACGAGGACGTTAGCGCCCGCCTTCGCCGCGTAACCGGCCGTGATCTCGTCAACACCACCGTCTACCTCGAGCTCCACATCCAGACCCGCCTCGTCGATGAAGCCTCTAGCCTCCTCCACCTTGGGCATGACCTCCATCATGAACTCCTGACCGCCGAACCCTGGCTCGACCGTCATCACCACCAGGATGTCCACGAGTCCCATGTAGGGCTTCACCGCCTGAAAGCTCGTATTGGGCTTGATGGCAATTCCGGGCCTCGAGCCCAGCTCTCGGATGGCTTGAAGGGTCTCCTCCAGCTCCTCCTCAGCCTCCAGGTGCACGGTCAAGATGTCCGCCCCAGCCCTGATGTAGTCATCGAGGTAGCGGCTTGGACGCTGGATCATCAGGTGGACGTCGAAGGGCAGCTTCGTCACGGGCCTAACGGCGGCGATGACGGGGGGGCCCACGGTCAGGTTGGGGACGAAGCCCCCATCCATTACGTCCACATGAACGTAGTCCGCACCGCCAGGGTCCAACCTCTTGACCTCGTCGCCCAGCCTGCTGAAGTCTGCAGCCAGGATGGAGGGAGAGATCTTGATCATTCAACCCGCATAGGCGGTTCCTATTTATCTCTCTACCTCCCGAGGCTGGGTGACAAGCTTAAAGCCGACTGGCAGCTTCGCGATATCGTTGTCACCCAGAGGCGTCAAGTGGCTCAAAGCAGGAGGAATCCTCGCCATCTCGCTCACCGCGGCCACAGCCTTAGGCCTCGGCCTCGCCGCCCTGTTCCCAAGTCAGCAATGCGAATTCCCCGTTCAGCTGCAGATCCAGGAGACTGAGGATGGTCTGCGGGCAGATGTCACCTTCGTCGACGGTACCTATGGCGTGAACGAGGTGGATTTCCGCATCCTCCAGCGCGACGGGGAGTCGTTCCAAGTGGTGCGGGAGGGTGGACTATCCTCGGTCCTGGAGGTTGTTGACGGAGTCGTATACTACCAGACCGACCCCGCAGCGGTAGTGCTGATGCCGGGAGACTACATTACGGTCCAAGGGCTCGAGGCGACCGATGTCATGCTTCTGACCTCGGCGGGGACGCCACTGGGCTGGACCGCTGGGTGTGAGGCTTAGCGCCGGTGGACCACTTATATAGGCCCATGACCTTCCTGCGACCCCGGGAGCTGGCGGTCAGCGTGAGACCAAATATTAAGAGCGGGGGGGCAATAGGGCTCCGTCCTCTGGGGGGGAAGTCGTGGCTGTAGATGAGAGCCTCGTCGAGGAGCTTAGTGAATGGGCCCGACGCCTGAGGGTACACGTCTTGAAGATGACCCACGAAGCCGGATCGGGCCACCCAGGGGGCTCCCTCTCAGCCGCCGACGTGATGGCGGCCCTCTACTTCCACTTCCTGAGGGTCGACCCAGAGAACCCCCAGTGGCCCGATAGGGACAGGTTCGTTCTGAGCAAGGGTCATGCCTGCCCAGCGCTGTACGCCGCCCTGGCGGAGCGGGGCTTCTTCTCCGTCGAGGAGTTGATGACCCTTAGGAAGCTGGGGACACGCCTTCAAGGCCATCCCGAGCTCGGCACGACCCCGGGTGTAGAGGCGTGCGCGGGTGCGGAAGGTCAGGGGTTGAGCGTGGCCGCGGGAATGGCACTAGCCGCCCGCCTCGACGGAAAGTCCCACCGGGTCTACGTCATGATGGGAGACGGCGAGAACGACGTCGGACAGACGTGGGAGGCGGCCATGGGAGTTGCCCACTTCAAGCTCGACAACCTCACCGCCATCGTCGACAGGAACATGATTCAGCAGGAGGGTCGCACTGAGGAGATCATGAGCCTCGAGCCTTTGGGCGAGAAGTGGCGGGGCTTCGGTTGGAATGTAATCGAGATAGACGGCCACGACATGCGGGCCATCGTGGAGGCCTTTCTGGAGGCCCAGGAAACGAAGGGTCGTCCCACCGTTATAATTGCCAAGACCGTCAAGGGGAAGGGCGTTTCCTACATGGAGGGTGTCATCCGCTTCCACGGCGTAGCCCCGACGGACGAGGAGCTGGAGATCGGACTGAGGGAGCTGGGGGAACCCGCTTGAAGCCCAAGTCCTGGAAGATGGAGTCCATGAGGACCTACTTCGGCGAGGCCCTCGTGGAGCTCGGAAGGGTAAACTCCGACGTCGTGGTGGTCGGGGCGGACACGACCCAGTCCCTGAAGACCGCCCTCTTCGGCAAGGAGTTCCCGGAGCGCCTCTTCAACATCGGAATTGCGGAACAGAACATGATGGGCGTCGCTGCCGGTCTCGCTGCATCGGGCAAGATCGCCTTCGCCTCCACCTACTCCGTGTTCGGGACGGCCCAGGTGTACAACATCATCCGTCAGTCCATTGCGTATCCCAAACTGAACGTGAAGATCTTCAGCAGTCACGCTGGATTGACGGTGGGCCCTGACGGCGCCACCCACCAGATGAACGAGGACATCACACTGCTGCGGGCACTCCCCAACATGAAGGTCGTGGTTCCCTGCGATGGTCCGGAGGTGGCCAAGGCGGTTCACGCGGCCGCGGCAGACCGTGGGCCTATGTACTGCAGGTTCAGTCGAGACAGGTTCCCCACCTTGACCTCGCCGGATGGGCCTTTTGAAATCGGGAAGGCCACCGTCATGAGGGACGGCAGTGACCTGTCCTTCATCGCTGTGGGCATCATGGTTTCCCGGGCCCTGGAAGCGGCCGAGAAGCTTGAGAAGCAGGGAATCTCTGCCCGCGTAGTCAACATGAGTTCCTTGAAACCTCTAGACTCGGAGACGGCCCTCAGGGCTGCGAGGGAGACCGGAGGCATCGTGACGGCGGAGGAGCATACGATATACGGTGGCCTCGGCAGCGCTGTGGCAGAAGTTGTGTCCCAGAACTACCCAGTGCCCATGAGGATCATTGGCATAGAGGACACCTTCGGGGAGAGCGGGGGGGCTATGGAGCTCCTGGAAAAGTACGGCCTGACGTCGGAGAAACTGCTTAAGGGAGCGATGGATGTCCTGGGAAGGAAGGAGGTCGTGGCGTGAAGATCTTTCTTGATACTGCGCACATTCCCCACATCAAGGAGGCCGCGGACTGGGGCCTCCTGGACGGCGTGACCACGAACCCCAGCCTCATCGCCAAGGAAGGGCGTTCCTTCGATGAAATCGTGAAGGAAATCTGCGCGCTGGTGGACGGTCCCGTGAACCTGGAGGTGGTGAGCGAGGACTCCCAGGGCATGGTCACGGAGGCCCGTCAGCTGGCTGGCATCCACAAGAACGTGGTCGTGAAGGTCCCGATGACGTCCGAGGGCCTGAAGGCGGTAAAGATCCTCAAGAAGGACTCCATTCGCACGAATGTGACCCTAGTGTTTAGCTCCAACCAGGCGATCCTCGCGGCCAAAGCGGGTGCCTACATAGTCAGCCCCTTCATCGGACGCCTCGACGACCAGGGGCATGTTGGCATGAACGTAGTCCGTCAGATCGTGGCCATCTACCGTAACTACGGCTTCGATACCAACGTCCTTGTTGCGAGTATCCGACATCCGGTCCACGTCCTCGAGGCTGCCCTCGCGGGGGCCCAGATCTCAACCCTCCCCTATGCAGTCCTGAAGAGGATGTTCCAGCATACTTTGACCGACGTGGGGCTGAGGAACTTCATAGACGACTGGAACAAGGTCCCCGAGGACATGCGCCCCTTCTAGGCACGCGCCAGTGCTGACGAACGTATATTACCCGGAAGCTCATGTTGAATCAGGATGGAGTGGGCTAGGGGCATTGGGTCAAAGGTTCTCGTCATCCTGCTCCTACTGCTGGCCGCAGTCGTAGTGGCAAACCTGATATTCAACGTTCAGAACCTGCAAATACCCGTCGCACCAGGACGGCCCGTTCAGCCTGAGGGAGGTCAGCCGGCAGTCGAGGGCGTCCGCGTGAATGGACAGGTCCTGGCCCTCGTCATGGTCGTGGTAAGTCTTCTGGTTCTTGGCTCCGCGGTTATCCTCTATGCGAAGTACGCCCCCAGGAGGGGGAAGTTCCCCTTTGCGGAACTCGTCCCCCTCATCGTCGGCCTCGCGGTGTTTATGGCCGTGGCCTTCATGGACCCTCAGCAGGCCTTCCCGGAACAAGAGGAAGAGGAGGAGGATGGCGGTGTGATTCCCGGCACCGGAGACGGGGGCCAGGGAGAGGAGTCAACGGATGTCCAGATTCTCCCACCCCTTCCCTTCGCAGGCTTAGGGCCTCCCCTCTTGATGGGGGCGCTCATCCTCATCGGGCTCGCGGCGCTCCTGGCCCTCATGAGGACCTTCAAGGGATTGCGGGTCCCACCAACCTTCATGAGCCTGGCGGATGAGGAGATCAGGAGGGAGGCAGCCAAGAGCTTGGGAGGGGGTGTCTACCGCCTTCGACTCGGTGATGATCTCCGCTCCGTCATCCTTGGCTGCTACCGTGATTTATTGAGGCTCTACGAGGGAAGAGGCATGAGACTCCGTCCAGAGCTGACCGCTAGAGAGGTAGAGAGGGCGGCCAGGGAATATCTAGGCCTCTCCACGGGATCCTCTCGGTCCCTTCGGAGTCTCTTCGAGCTGGCGAGATACAGTGACCACCCCCTGTCTGATGATGATCGACGAGCCGCCATCTCCGCCCTGGACGGCGTAAGGGTCGAGCTGGAGGCCTAGCTTGTACCGAGGGAGGCCACGACCAGGCACAAGACCCCTCCCACCGCGAACCCTCAGCAGTCGGAGGTTTGAGAGGACAGTCGCCGGCGCCGGTTCGGCCTTGGTGAGGAACCTTCAACTCGGTCTGCTGGCTCTCCTCGTCATACTGATTGTGGCCTCCTATGTTGTGCCCACCATTTTCGGCGGGCTTCGCTGGGCTCTTTACGTGTACCTCATAGCGGACCTAGCCTGGATCCTCGGTTGGCAGGTGTACCTCCGGAGTATCTCTGTCCCGACCCTGGGCTCGAAGGAGAGGCGGGAAGGTTCGCCGTCTGGCGAACTCAGAAGGTTGGCACGGATCCTCGACCGGGCTGATCGCGGGATGAGATATAGCCAGATGCGCGTATTCTATCGCGTTCGGAACGCCTTCATCGGGAAGGTGGCCTCAGTTCGGGGGCTCACGGAGGAGGAGGCGAAGACCCTTCTCGATGACCCGGACCAGCTGCGAGAGCTGATAAACGACCCCATCATCACAAACTTCCTTTCCGTGGTGTCGGAGGAAGCCGCCTGGAGGTCCGAAGAGAGTTCTTCGTCCGACCGTCGACCCGCGGTTAAGTTTCCCAAGGGGGAGTCTACGACCTCGACCCTTGGACGCGTCATCGAGCGGCTGGAGGCCTGGCCCTGAACTTGAAGCAGGTCAGAAGTCTGGCCGATGATCTCATCAAGGAGGTCTCCAGGGCCATCGTCGGAAAGGAGGAGGTTCTGCGGAAGGTTCTGATGTCCATACTTTCCGATGGCCACCTACTCATCGAGGACGTCCCTGGCCTGGGGAAGACCATCATGGCCAGGAGCTTCGCCACCGCCTTAGGGTGTACCTTCAAGAGGGTGCAGTTCACGCCCGATCTGCTGCCTGCGGACATCACAGGGACCTACATCTTCGACCGTCGAAAGGGCGAGTTCCTCCTACGTCGGGGACCCGTCTTCACCAACGTCCTCCTGGCGGACGAGATCAACCGGGCTCCCCCGAAGACCCAGGCAGCGCTATTGGAGGCGATGCAGGAGAGGCAGGCTACCCTTGAGGGCGAAACCTATCCTCTGGAGAGACCCTTCCTGGTCCTGGCAACCCAGAACCCCATCGAGTATGAGGGCACCTACCCTCTGCCGGAGGCCCAGATCGATCGCTTCATCATGCGAATCGACATGGGTTATCCCTCAGCCGCCAGCGAGGCCGAGATGCTGAGGTTGAGGAGAGAGCGTCGGAAGGACGACGTTGACATCGAAAGGATTGCCAGCCCGGAGCAGCTTCTCGCGATGCAAGCCGCCGCCGAGGACGTCTTCGTGGACGATGATGTGGAGAGGTACATGGTGGAGCTAGCCTCCCGGACGCGCCGGCACCCCCGGGTGGATGTAGGGGCGAGCCCTAGGGGGTCTTTGGCGCTGCTTAAGCTGTCACGCTCCTTGGCGGCCCTGAGCGGGCGGGACTATGTGCTGCCGGACGACATCAAGGAGGTGGCCATCGTCGCCCTCGCCCATCGCATTATCCTTAAGCCCGACCCCCTCATTCGCGGCGTCCAGCCATCCTCGGTTGTGGAGGAGGTCCTGCAACAGGTCCCCGTCCCCAAGGTCGATTAGATGCGAACGGGGCAGACGACCTGGGTCCTCGCCCTCACCTCGACACTAATGGTATTCGGTCTCGCGACAGCAGACGCCCGGCTTCTTGCCCTCGTGATTCCCCTATTGGTCTACCTCGCCACGGGGAGCCTCCTGCCGAGTTCACCGCCCAAGATTGAGGTAACGCGTCGGGTGGAGAAGGACACGGCCTACGAGGGAGAGAGGCTGAGAGTATCCGTGAAGGTCCGAAACCTTGGTCAGCCCCTCGAGTTCTTGGAGCTGCACGATCGAGTCCCTACCGAGTTCGACATTCTCGAGGGCAGTAACTACCTCGTTACACAGCTCAGGAGGGAGGAGACAGTGGACTTCCGCTATCTCCTCGACCTCAGGGTGAAGGGTAGGTATGAGATCGGTCCGCTCCGCGTGCGCAGTAGGGACCTTTCAGGATTCTTCTTCGCTGAGCATTTGCTCGAGGAGTACGATGGCATCAGCGTATCGCCCAAGACGGAGGACGTCGGTAGAGTGACGATGCATCCCACCGCGACGCGGCCCTGGCTTGGGCAGATACCCTCTCGGGCGGCCGGGCCCGGTACCGACTACTGGGCCATCCGAGATTACGTCTCGGGAGACGAGCTGAGGCGCATAAACTGGAAGGCCACAGGGCGACTGGACAAGCTTCTAACCAATGAGTACGAGGGCGAGAGGAGTGCGGACTTCGTCATCATCTTGGACGCCAGGAGCGAGGCGGCCCATGGACCGATTTTCGACAACGCAGTCGAGATGGGGGTTAGGGCCACGATCTCGTTGGGTGAGAAGCTGCTCGAAGAGAGGAACCGCGTCGGCCTGATAGTCATGAGGACGGTCCTCGACTGGGTCTATCCGGCCTTCGGGAAGAGGCAGCTTCACCGGATTCTAGAGGCTCTCCTGACGGTCCGTCCAGGAGGCGTCTGGACCCTGGGTCACCTCCCGTGGGTCCTTTCGAGGTTCTTCCCACCCCAGAGTCAATTGGTCATAATCACGCCCATTCTGGATAGAGCGACGAGGGAGGCGGTCGCCGAGCTCCGGATCAGGGGCTTCGACTCCGTTGTCATCTCCCCTTCGATGGTCGAGATAGAGTCTGGGTTGCTCGGCGCGGGAGACGAGAAGATCCGGGTCGCGCGCGCCATCCTTCGCCTGGAGAGGCAGTGGGACATCTCTCGACTGCGTCACTACGCTCCCGTGGCAGACTGGAGTCCAGGCCAACCTCTTGCCCTGGCCCTAAAGGAGGTGGAAACGCGACGAAGGGCAGTACTTCGTTGACTCTCGCCAGCATTGCGCCAAATGCGCTGCTCGTGGGGCTGGCAGCGTGGTCGCTTTGGATTCTCTACCCTCACCTTGGTCACGATGTGGCGACGGCCTCGATCATCGCCCTCGGGGCCTCCATCACCCTCGGTTTCCTCGGGCGGATAAGGCCCGCTCGTTGGCTGGATGGCTTGGTTGTGCTGACCCTGGGGGCCGGTTTCCTTTCCCCCGCACTGTTCCTGGCCAACGTTGGGGTAGTACCCTTGTACCTCTTCGTCGCCCTCGTAATCATGACCTATCAGATGTTGAGCTTCAGGACGACCATAGCCCCATTGCGCCCATCATTTGCCGAGGATGAAGCAGTGGTCCGTGGCCTTCGCACCGTCTTCCTCTCTGTGGTGCAGCGGGGGATGATAGTGGCGACCTTCGTCTTCATCCTCTCCCTGGTGGTCTCTGTTGTGGCCTCTGGCTTCGTCATCGGCCTCACGTCGGAGGTCACGGCGTTCTTGCTGGCACTGATTCTCCTTGTGATCATCGTCGTGCTAGCGACCTCTGTCCAGAGGCCATCAGCTTGAAGTAGGGAAGGGAAGTTTGAGTCCCGAGCCCCGATAGTGTAGCGGCCGATCATCCGGGCCTGTCGAGCCCGGGACTCGGGTTCAAATCCCGATCGGGGCGTTCCTCTGGTAGAGTCGGTCGCGCCAAGCGGTCCCAAGTTCCAAAGCAGCACCCAAGTCAGAGCCGCGCGCTGAGGTGCGATCCCAGGTCATCCAATGCAATCTCTTCCTGGTCGCCGCTCATCATGTCCCTGAGAGCCACCTTGCCGTTCTTCCACTCGTCTTCACCCACCAGCAGCGCGAACCTTGCTCCGAGGGCGTTGGCATGGTCGAGGTTCTTGGAGGGCCCCCTCCCTATCAGGTCGATATCTGCGGTGTGTCCTTGTCCCCGGACCGTGGCGAGGACCTCGTAACCCGCTTCCCTCATGTGGTCGCCGATAGGGATAACGAAGACGTCTAGACGGGCCTGGGGAAGGACCACCTCCGCCTTCTCCAGGGCGAGGAGTACCCGGTCAAATCCCATGCCGAAGCCAGTCGTCGGGAGCGGTTCGCCCCCAAAGATGTCTGTAAGGGAGTAGGCCCCCCCGCCGCAGATCTGGCTCGCCGCTCCCAGGGGTTCGTAGTGGAGCTCGAAGACCAAGCCGGTATAGTAGTCCAGTCCCCGTACCACGCCCAGGTCGTATACGAAGTCCTGGATGCCGTAGAGGCGGAGGCGCTCTCCTAGCTTCGCCAGGTAACCGAGAGACGCCGAGGTTGAGTCATCACCTCCGCCAAGCTCCCTCGCAACGTCGGACGCCTCCTTCAGTACCTCGGGGCCGCCTCGGAGGTCGACCAGACCCATTAGAGCGTCAGTCATTTCGCCAGAGCCAGCGACGTCCAACTCTCGTTGCAGCCCCTCTTGGTCCCCCTTGTCCAGCAGGTTGATTACCCTGGCCTGCCGAGCCGGTTCGACTGGTAGTATGCTCCTTATGAAGCCGATGTGCCCGATGCGCAGCTGGAAGCCCTTCAGGCCGGCCTCCCTCACCGCCTCGACAGCGGTCGCGATCACCTCTGCATCCGACTCCAAAGGGTTGGCCCCAAGGATCTCGACCCCAAACTGGAAGAACTCGCGGTAGCGTCCGAACTGGGGCTCGTCGTACCGGTAGCAGCTACCCAGGTAGTAGACCTTGATGGGCTTCGGCATGCTCTGGAGCTCGCTGAGGTAGAACCGCACAACGGGCGCCGTCAGCTCGGGTCGCAGCGCCAGTCGCCTCCCGCCTTTATCCTCGAAGACGTACATCTCGTCGACGATGGCTGGACCCGACTTCGCGATGAAGAGCTCGGCGTGCTCGAAGGTGGGTGTAGCGACCTCCCGATAGCCAAATCGCTGGGCCACGGTTGAGAACTTAGACTCGAGGTGCCGCCGCCGGGCCATCTCCGCCGGGCCGAAGTCCCTGGTTCCCTTGGGCCTCTCGATCATACTTCGACTTCCAAGGGTGATTCCAGCTTAAAGGGTTGCTCGGCGAGGGTGCTGAAGGGATAAATAGACGAGGGAGGTTGCTTCCCATGTGCCCCTCGCCAGCCTCAGATGCATTTTCTTTGACCTCGACGGGACCCTATGCGACTACGGCATCGACCCGAGGGAAGCGCTGGAGGGAGTCAGTCGCGGCCACGGAATCGACGCAGCCCTTGACCCCTTCGAGTACTACGAATTCTACAAAGTTGTCGCGGCGGAGCGGCCGGGGGAGTCCTTCGAGCAGATCAGCGACGAGGCCTACAGACGCCTCCTGAGCAGGGCGGGTTACGACGACCTGGAACTCGCCAGGGAGATCGCGGCGGAATACAGGCGGGTCCGCCTAGAGAGCCTTAGCATCTTTCCAGGCACGAATCGAGTCCTCCAGGACCTCTCTAGGAGGTATGAGCTTGGCGTCATCTCCAACGGTCCAAGCCAGATACAGCGGGCGAAGCTCAGCAAGTTCCACCTCGGTGACTTCTTCAAGACTATCGTCATCTCCGGTGAGGCCGGAGTGGAGAAACCAGACGAGGCCATCTTCCGCCTTGCCCTCGAGGGACTTGACGCTAGGCCGACGGAGAGCGCCCACGTTGGTGACAGCCTGAAGTACGACGTCACTGGTGCTCTCCGTGCAGGATTCACCAGCTTCTGGGTCAACAGGGGAGTTCTGCAGTACGAAGTTACTGAGGTGGCGCCCCATTACGAGCTGAACGACCTGAGGGAACTGCCTCCCATCCTGGACGGGAGACTTACTCCACCGTGACGGTCTTCGCCAGGTTCCGGGGCTTGTCAATGGAGCAGCCACGTTCCCTGGCTGTGTAGTAGGCCAGGAGCTGGAGGACTACGGCGTTTACCACGGGAGAGTAGACGGGGTCCACCCACGGCACGCGAAGCACGTGGTCCACGTACTTCTCGATCTCATTATCATCCTCATAGGCGACGGCGATGACCGGTGATCCGCGAGCGCTGATCTCCCCGATGTTCCCGATCATCTTCCCGTACGTATGATCCCTCGGGACGAGGGCCACCACGGGCGTGTCCTCCGTAATCAATGCCAATGGTCCGTGCTTCAGCTCGCCCCCCGGATAGCCCTCCGCGTGGATGTAGGATATCTCCTTCATCTTGAGGGCACCCTCCAGGGCGATTGGGTAGTTGATGTTGCGGCCCAAAAAGAACATGTCCCGGGCCTGGCAGTACTTCCGGGCCAAGGCCTCCACATCGTCCGCAGAGTCGAGGACCGACTCTACGGCCCGGGGGAGCGTGCGCAGCTCCTGGGTGGCCTTCCTGGCCTGGTCCACGGTGAGATTGCCCGAGTCGATGCCCAGGCGCAGGGCGAGGATATATAGGGCCAGCAGCTGGGCCGCGAAGGTCTTCGTGGCGGCCACGCCGATCTCCATGCCAGCCCTTGTATAGAGGACATCGTCCACTTCGCGGGACAGGCTGCAGCCTAGGTAGTTGGTGATGGCAAGGGTACGACACCCGCGTCTCCGGGCCTCGCGGGCCGCCCCAATCGTGTCCGCCGTCTCCCCACTCTGGCTGACGAGCACCATGAGGGGCCGGTCCCTCGCGGCTGGCGAGTAGCGATACTCCGATGCCAACTCCGCCGAGGCGGGGACTCCCGCCATCTCCTCGAGGATGTACTTCCCGACGAGGGCTGCATGGAAGGCGGTCCCGCAGGCGACCAGCTTCACATGCCCCACCCTCCCCAGGTTGAGTTCGTCATTGCCCATGTCGCTTAGACGACCCAGGGAGGTGGAATGGATGGCATCGGGTTGCTCGTAGATCTCCTTGAGCATGAAGTGGGGGAAGCCGCCCTTCTCCGCGTCCTCCACGGTCCAGGAGATCGTCTCGGGTGCCCGCTTCACCCGGGAGCCGTCGGGGGCGAAGAGCTGGATATCTGAGGGCGTGATTACGGCAGTCTCCCCGTCCACCAGATGCACGATCCGGTTGGTCTCCCTCAGGAGAGCCGGAATGTCTGAGGCGAAGAGGTTCTCCTCGGTACCCACGCCCAGGACTAGGGGGCTATCCCTCCTGGTAACCACCATCGTGCCCTGCTCGTCGGCGTGCATGAGGGCGAAGGCGAAGCTTCCTTCGATCCTCGGGAGAACGGACCGGAGGGCCTCGTGCAGGTTCCCCTCATAGGCGTCCTCCACCATGTGGACCACCGTCTCCGTGTCGGTCTGGGACGTGAATTTGTGCCCCTTTGCCTCCAGCTCGGACTTCAGGCTCGCGTAGTTCTCAATGATGCCATTGTGAGCCAGGACGATCTTCCCCGTGCAATCAGACAAGGGATGCGCGTTCTCCTGGCTCGGGGCACCGTGGGTTGCCCAACGGGTATGACCGATTCCTGCAACGCCCTTGAGGGCCGGGAGCGACTCCTCGAGATGGCTGATCTCGCCCCTGTCCTTGTGGAGCTGGATCCCCTTGTTAAGTATCGCGACGCCGGCCGAGTCATACCCCCTGTACTCGAGCCGTTTCAGGGCGTCGAGGATGAGTGGAAGTGCTTGACGGCCCCCTGTGTACCCCACAATCCCGCACACTTAGACCACCGTGGACCCGTGGGGCACTGGACCCCTCAGGACGACCCCGGAGCCCACCTTGCATCTGGCCCCCACTATGGAACCTGGGATTACCTCGACACCGGTGCCGAGGACAGTGTCCTCTCCGAGGAAGGCTCCCACGAGGGTGAGGTCGTGGTACTCCCTCTCAACCTCCACAGTCGCGCCCTCGCTCGGCATGGAAATGTGGGATCCCGCCCTAACGCCCTTCCCGAGCACTCCATGAGACACGTAGGAGAAGGCGCCGAGCGAGCAGTCGTCCATGATGAGGCTCTCCTCGACGAAGGAGGAGGGTCCAAGGGTGACGTTCTGACCGACCGAGGTGGAGGGGTAGATGGTGGCGTGAGGTCCGATATCGCACCCAGCCCCGATGGCGACCGGGCCAAGGATGTAGGTTCCAGCCCTGACTACTGTTCCTTCCCCAACAGAGACACGACCTCGCATTACGACCCCCTCCTCGACCTTTCCCGCCACCTGTCCCTCCAAATCCGAGAGGGCAGCGGCATTGACTTCGATGAGGTCCCAGGGGTATACGGCGTCTATCCATGTGCCGCTTGTCGCGATGGCCCGTACTTTCGCCTTCTTGGAGAGGTGTTGGAGGATCGCCGACAGATCGTAAAGCCCGCGCCCCACGAAGTCCTCGCACAGCTTCAAGAAATCCGGTTTCAGGGAGTAGATGCCAGTGTTGATGAGGTTGCTGATCCTCTCCTCCGGTTTCTCCAGGAGGTCTCGGATGAACTTCCCCTCCAGAACCACGACGCCGTACTTGGAGGGCATCTCGCTCTCCGTAATGACTATGGACGGGGCGTCTCCCTCCTCTAGCAGGTCCCGGACAGTCCTGGCGTCTATGACGTTGTCTCCTGGGAGGACGAGGAAGTCCTTGTCCAGACCGAGCTTGGCCTGGAGGAGGGCGTGGGCAGTGCCCAGCTGCTTGGATTGGACCACGTAGTCGATGTTGGCTCCAAATGCCTTGCCGTCCTCGAAGTGAGTCATTATCCTCTCCTTCTTGTAGCCGACTACGAGGACGACATCCCGGATGCCGTTGCCAACTAGGGCACTGATCACGTACTCGAGGATGGGCCGGTTGCCAACGGGGATCATGACCTTCGGCTCAGAGTAAGTGAAAGGGCCCAACCGAGTTCCTTCACCCGCCGCGAGTATGATGGCCTTCAACGCGCGCCCCTCGACTTCCGCTCCTTACCTTCTGCCGCTGTAGATTTAGTTTTCGACCTAGTTATCCCCTGACGTCTCGTCATCAGGGAGAAGACCTCGTAGGGGACCTTCTCCTCCAAGGACTCGTTCCCCGCTTCGATGGCAGAGACGGCCTCTGAGGCGGAGTCTTCAGAGGCGAGCAACAGGACGTCGAGGCCTCTGACGGCGGCCTCCAGGGAGGCGGAGACGGAGGCGAACTCGAAGTCGGGTTCCAGGTCTAGCTTCGTTGCCAGGATGCGGGCAACGGCGTCGTTGACTGCCACTTTGTCCACGGGGTGCGAGGAAATGAACTCTCGAGCCCGGTCCAGGTCGACATTGTTAGTGCCCCCCTGACGGGCTCCCGGCACTCGGACAAGGGCGATCCGTCCAAGCTTCAGGTCGACGATCCCTTCCAGCTCCACCAAGGCCACATCCTCCCCCTTGGCGGCGTCATGCAGGGCCTTGCCCTTGGAGGAGGCCTCCCTTCCGGTGTAAGCGACCAGGTAACCGTCCTCCATGACGAGTCCGACTCGATCGCCCTCCTTGACCTCGGACCCGGCCATCGCGGAACAGATGTCCAGGATCCTCATCTCTCGGGAGGACGCATCCACGAAGTCCCTGAGCTCCTTGAACCTGGCGTGAAGCAGTTCGACCCCTTTCATGGTGGCTGTGAGGAAGCCTCCCACTCGATGGACGAGTCCGTCCTCAGCCATACTCTTCAGGTAACCAGAGACGCCTTGTACCGTCAGCCCGACCCTCTCTGCGATGGACTTCATACGGCTGTGACGGTTGGTGGTAATCTCCAGAAGGATCAGAAGCCTAGTGGCCTCCCTGACGTCTCGAAGAACGTGCACCAGGGGAGTTCATCACCGCATTGGTATGTAAACGTTGGTCGGTCCTGTCCACTGAGGCGACCGCCTCAATCGAAGCGATTGTAGGAGACGATCTCTGAGAAGTTCTTCCGACCGGCTCCCTCGGGTTCCCCCTCGGGGTAACCAAGGGGAACGATACCCACGACCTTCGTCTCTGGCGGGGCTCCGACGAGCTCCGTTACCCGGTCCTCGTCGAAGGTGTTGACGTAGGCCGTTCCCAAACCGTGGGATGCCGCCAACAAGAACAGATGGTCGAGGGCGAAGGCCACATCCACGGGGTAGGAGCTCATGTAGCCACCAATAAGGGAGTCGCTCTCGTCGAGGAGCCCCAGGGCGACCACGATAATCGGTGCCTCGGCAATCCAAATCTGGTTCGCGGCGGCCGCGGCGAGTCTCGCCTTCATCTCTTCATCTGTGACGAGGACGAACTTCCAGGGCTGGGCATTGTCGGCTGACGGCGCCATGCGGACGTACTTGAAAATGTCGCCAACCACATCCTCTGGAAGGGGGTCAGGCTTGAACCTCATCACATGGCGGCGAGCCTTGATTGCCTGGACGACGTCCATGAGGGCGGCTCTGCAAGCGGGATGGCGGATAAATAGTTTTACTCGGCAATCGCAAGGATGTATGTGAAGTTTGTTGGATACCCATACTTAACACGCATGAGGCGCCATCGTTGCATGCATGCGGACGGAGGGCGAGAGGCGGATTCGCGGAGAGTCTTATTGCTGGGTATATACACCAAGCCGCCATATATTCCACACTTATACATACGACTTAAGCCTTGCTAAATCTGCTTGTCGATGGGCACAACCCTTGATGATGCATCCACCGAGGACACGCTGAGCACAAGCGTCGGCATATCGTTGTTTCTCTTGGTCTCCTTTGTCGTGGCGGCGTTCCCGGTCACCGCGCTCCCATCTCAAACCTCCCCCCTGACCCTAGCCGACGGGGAAATCGGCGTCTGCCCGTGGTTAGCGTCTCCCGGACCCGATGTTCCTTCGCCGGGTCCAGGCTATGACGACACCAGCGAATTCTTCGTAGGCAGCGTGGCTTTGGGAATCTTCCTTGCAGAGAGCACCGGACACGCCTATGATTGGTCCGACGCGGAAGTGTCTCAGACGCTGGAGGGAATCTACGGAGCCCTCTCATGGTGGGCGTCCGAGGAGCCTAAGGCAAACCTTTCCTTCACTTATGAGCTCCATATCCGGGTACCGGTGAGTTCGGAGCCGATTGAGAACCCGCTTGCCGACGCTCATATCTGGATTAACGAAGTTATGGGAGACCTAGGATACAACCGCGGCGACGCGCGGGCTAGGGCCCTCGAATACAATAACGACTTACGTGACCACATGGGGACGGATTGGGCGTTCTCTGTCTTCGTCGCGGACAGCGACGATGAAGTGAACCTTGGTCGCTTCACAGACGATCAATACGCCTGCGGCTACGTGGGAGGTCCGTCCTTCACCATGTCTCGCTTCTCTTCCTGGGCGTTCAATTCCGCTGACTACTACCGCGTTGTCCCGGCTCATGAGACTGGTCACATGTTCTATGCGACTGACGAATACGATGCGGGACCAGTCGAATTCTCCGGTTACCTGCGCTGTCCAGACGACAACGGTGCCCTGGGCATAATGAATCACAATACTCTCACAGTGAGCGAGAGCACGCGTTGCCAGGTTGGTTGGAGAGACTCCGACGAGGACGGGATCTTGGACGTCTTGGACATTCCACCCGAGACAACGTTGCACTCATACGTCGTCGACGAAACTGACGAGAGTCGACGGCGGTACGCGGGAACGGCGACTGTCGTGGCTCAGCACAATCTGAATCCTAGAGGGCCAAGCAATGATGTCACCATCAGTCGAATTGTTGGCGTGGAGTTCCGTGTCGATGACGGGCCCTGGATTTCTGCGGAGGCTGATGACGAAGCCTTCGACGAGCCCGTGGAGTTCTTCTCGCTGACCACCCCCCCTATGGACACGGGATTCTATGCAATCGAGGCTCGAGCATGGGATTCGGAGGGCGAGGTCGATCCGACTCCCGCCCAGGCCGTACCATCCCTGGGCGATGTGGACCCCACACAGGTCTACGTATGGATACTCGAGGCCTCGCTATCGGTCGCCGTAGCCGTCATCATCTTGCTGGCAATGATACGACACCGCAGGAGAGAGCGGCCTGCGTTGAACCGCTCAAACAACACAGGCTGATGTTAGGGCCCGACTTCTTCTTCTTTAGCCCTGAATCTTGAAGTACGCTGAGCTCATGCTTCACACGTGGATACTAGAGTGCTGCTTGCGATTCTGGTGACGGTTACCCTGGTCGCCGTCGGGGTGTTTGCGATACTGTTTCTGCAATCTCCCATGGCAAAGGGCGACCTGGGTCTCGAACCTCTGTTTGAGGACCTTGCGTTTCCCGTAAGTCTCGCCTTCGCTCCAGATGGACGCATGTACTACAATGAGCTCAAGGAGGGAAACGTGAGGATTGTTGAGAACGGCGAGATTCTGGATACGCCCTTCCTGACCCTTGACGTGGCGCAACCTGGAGAAACAGGTCTACTGGGACTGGCGCTAGACCCCAACTTCGATACAACGCCCTATGTCTACATCTACTACAGTTACGAGGAAGAGGGTCAGCTACAAAACCGGATCTCCCGCTTCGAGGACCTAGGTAACGTGGCGGGCCCTGAGGATGTCCTGCTGCAGGGCATTGCCGGCAGCACGAATCACAACAGCGGCCGGCTTACCTTCGGGCCCGACGGGATGCTGTACGCCTCGGTGGGTGATGCACTGAACCGCGATGCGGCCCAGGACCTCTCGTCCCTCAACGGGAAGATACTAAGGATGAGGCCCGATGGTCGTACGCCGGAGGATAACCCCTTCGCCTCCTTGGTGTACCTTCTGGGGATCCGAAATGTCTTCGGGCTGGACTTTGCCCCCGACGGGGCGTTGCTCTTCACCGAGAATGGCCCCTCCGGGTATGACGAGGTGAACTTCGGGCATCCCGGCTCGAACCATGGATGGCCGGCGGTTGCTGGGACGTCAAGCGACGAACGGTTCGTGGATCCTATCCTCGTCTTCAATCCTGCTATCGCTCCCACGGGCGTAGCCTACTACACTGGGGGCTCCCTAGGTCCATCTTACACAGGTGTGGCCTTCTTCGGGTCGTGGAACGACGGTGCCCTCCGGACGCTGACGGAGGATCAAGGAGGGGCATACGGTTCGGTCGTCGAGCTGGTAGCGGGGCGAAACGGTATCCTGGACGTGGTCGATGGTCCGGATGGCTTCCTCTATCTGAGCACACCGAATGCCATCCACCGGGTTGTGGTGACCGAGGCCCAAGACCAGACAGCCTCCCTCCAGGCGCCCCGTCTCACATCTCGGAAATCCTTAATAGGTAGTCCGATTACTTCCCGAGAGTCACTCCTGGCCAGTACAAGTCTGGTATCCTGGGCCGGTGGCTTAGGTTGGTCTAGAGCGCCCGGCTGATAAGTTCCTGGAGCTCCGAAACCGGGAGGTCGCCTGTTCAAATCAGGCCCGGCCCATCACCACTTCTTAGGTCTTCTCGGGGATAGGTATGGCCGCAATAGCTCTTCGCCTCAGAGCCAACGAGTTGGGGAGGTCCCGAAAGGTCTCGGACATCCTGTTCGCGAACTTATAATATCCGGGGCCCTCATCCGGGACCAATGGTCGTTGTCACCTTCGACTATCGAGACCTGCTATCCCTGCTGGGGAAGGAGGTCCCCCTTGACGAGCTAGAGGACACCATACCCATGATGGGAGTTGGGCACGAGGGGGTCGAGGGCGAGACAATGCGCATGGACATCTTCCCCGATCGGCCCGACATGTACTCCGTGGAGGGCATTGCCAGGGCCCTCCGGGGCTTCATGGGGATCGATGTTGGGCTCCCCTCCTTTGATCTGAAGGTCAGCGGCATCGACTTCCTCGCCCACGATAACGTGAAGGACGTCAGGCCCTATGTGGTCGGGGGTCTAGTCGAGGGGCTTGAGTTGACGGAGGAGCAACTCATCTCCGTCGTGGAGCTCCAGGAGAGGCTGACCACGAGCCTCGGCAGACGAAGGAAGAAGGTGGCCATAGGCCTTCACGATAGCGACACAGTCGAGCCGCCATTCCTTTACAGGGCCTTCGGTCCTGAGGAGTTTGCTTTCGTCCCCCTCGGAGGGTCTAGGGAGATGTCCCTAGGACGGATCCTGAAGGAGCACGAAAAAGGGCGGGAATACGGTTGGATCCTGGAGGGTAAGAACTTGCTTCCTCTGATCCTTGACGAGAAGGAGCAGGTGCTTTCCTTCCCGCCAATCATCAACGGTGTCGTGACTGCTTTGACTCCCGACACCGAGAACATGTTCATCGATGTGACAGGGACCGACTTCAAGGCTGTCAGCAGCGCCCTGAATATCATGATGACTGCTCTCGCGGAACGAGGCGGGGAGCTCAAATCCGTTACCATTTACCGCGGTGAAGAGGCCTTTGAGGCCCCCGACCTCACCCCGTATTCCAGGGAGCTCTCGGTGCAGAGGGCCAACGACCTCCTGGGAATCGATGTCTCCCCAGACACCGCCGCGGATTGTCTTCGGCGCATGAGACTAGATGCGGAGGTCGATGGGAACGTTATACGGGTCGGAATACCGGCGTACCGAACCGACATCCTTCACGAGGTCGACCTCATCGAGGACCTGTCTATTGGGTACGGCTTCGACAGGTTCGATGGCGTACTGCCGAGAAAGATGACCGTCGGGCAACCCTCACCGCTGAATGAGTTCGCCAACGTCGTCAAGGAGGTCCTCGTCGGCCACGGACTGCAGGAGGTGAAAACCTTAACCTTCCAGAGTTCGGAGGGTGCATACAAGCCCAGGGTGAAACGGGTCCGCGTTGTGAACCCCCTTAGCGCAGACTTCGATGCAATCAGGTCGAACTTGCTGCCTTCGATCATGGAGGTTCTTAGGTTCAACCGCCGCAGGGACCTCCCGCAACGATTCTTCGAGATAGACGATGTCGTCCTAGCGGGCCACAATCGGAAGCATCTGGCGGGTGCCGTCATCCGTCCGAAAGCCAGTTTCACAGAAGCGAAGAGCCTCCTGCAAGGAGTCGTGAGGGATCTGGGTCTCACCATGGACGTCGAGGAGGAGTCAGACATGAACTTCCTGGACGGGAGATGTGCCCGCGCCTTGGTGGACAAGTCGCCCGTCGGCCTCTTCGGCGAAGTGGCGCCGGAGGTCGTGGTCGCCTATGATCTGGCAAACCCCGTCATCGCTTTCGAGCTAGATGTCCAAGAGCTCTTCGAAGCATACATGAGACAGCTGTGAGCCTCGGCCTCCCGATTGGTCCCGTTCACCCGCCGTACAAACGATAAATAGTGGCCCACTGATGTTTCGAATGCGCTGCGGTAGCTAAGCCCGGACAAAAGCGCCGGCCTTGAGAGCCGGTGGGTCGCGAGGCCCTCGGGAGTTCGAATCCTCATGAAACTGAGGGAGAAAATCTCCCCCGCAGCGCTCTCACCCCCGTTGAAAGGTACAGCTTGGACCGTCAGGGTCTGTAAGCTGGAAAAAGCATTAAGAGAACGCGCATCTTCTGTGATCTGAGCGTGGGTAGCCAAGCTTGGTCAACGGCGCAGCGTTGAGGTCGCTGTCCTTAGTGGTTCCCAGGTTCAAATCCTGGCCCACGCACTCCTCTCTAGATCAAACCAAAAATCCTCTATAGTCGTGATACGCCTTCCGGAGAAACGTGGGCAGTCTCTGGTAAATGTGGCCGAA
>CAYFYA010000015.1:0-37499 GCA_964347325.1 uncultured Methanomassiliicoccales archaeon
ACCAAGCTACCCTACGGGCCCACATGGCAGGTACGAGGAAACAGGGCTTATAGTTTTCAGGATATCGACATGAGCTGCCTCAGGTGAGTGGGAGTCAGTCCAGGGATTGGGCCAGCTTCGCGCACAATCCAGGAAGCTCCGCGGAAATGGATAGGTGCCCGTGCCCGGGCAGGATTCGGAGCGAGGCTCCGGGGATCAGCTCGGACGTGTGGCGGCTGTGAGCTACGGGAATGACCGTATCAAGCTCTCCGTGCGCGACTATGGTGGGCGTGCTTATCGCACCGGGAGCAAAGGGCCAGGCCTTTCCCTGGAGGAACATGTCTTGGGCGTAACCGCCGATCCCTTGACGAAAAGCTTCGTTGAAGCTCGCCAGCATCGCGTTTGCCTTCTTCTCATCAGAGTACAGACTCATATCGGGCTCGGCGAACTAGGGGTTTTCGCAGGACGTCCTACAAACTCCCATGAGTCTCATACCCCCCTCCGCAGGCCACGGTCTCTCCCATAGGGCGGAGGAGCGCATGGAGTGCCGAAGCGCCTGCGAGCTTGCCGGCGTTCGCGAGGTTGGTCAGCCACCAAGAGGGAGAGACGGCACAAAAGTGTTGGAGTCTTCAAAACTATAAGCGCTGGCTGACCATCGCCCCGCAGCGAACGCGGAGAACTATGGCTTACGGATGTTGAGGAAATTCACCGATCAGGGCAGGGTTTGGCCCCCAATCCCGTGGAAGAGAAACAGGAGCATTGGGGGCATACTGCAGCCATCCGGCACTGTCGGAGGCACGAGCGGGAGAGGATTTTCAACCCGGACCCCTAAATCGCGTAATCCAGGTGTCAAGACCCCGACAGGCGTCTCCAGGGGAATGGTGAGGCTAGATGATTGAAGAGAACAACAGCCATCCGCCCAGGACAATCTCGAAAAGTAGGACCAACAAACCCCCGAGGCCCCACAGACCCCTGAATTCGGGTCTAGCTAGTCTTATGCCGTTGCCGAGGCCGTAGAGGGTGCTGGAGACGATTCCAAACCATCCAATTACCGCTGGTACAACTTCATAGACGACAAACAGGACGCAGTAGGCGAGAGTGCCGATTGTGAACAGGATCTGCGCACGCGAAAAGACCTTGTCCTTTGTGCTGAGAATTCCGCGAGCCAGATCTATCAACGATTGCTTCGCAGCACCCCTAGCGCCTGGGTATTGCCGTGCTAGTCCGAGAAGTCCCCAGTAGTCCTTTTTGTAGTAGGTTTGGATCGAGCCTTCTCCTATTCGACAGACCGTCCAGACAACGGCCAGCATAACGTTGTACGACCCAAAAGCGACGAACAACCCTATCGCTAGGGCAACAATGGAGGCATGCTCTGTTAGTATCAATGCAAAGCTTGTCTTGAAGGCTCTTGGATTCTGGCTGATCTCATGCAGCTTGGCCTCCGGGTCCAAGTCATTCATTGTTACATAGCCGAATCTCTCACTGGAGAAGACCAGGACTATGATGAACAGGAAGAGAAACCCCGAAAGCAAAGTTGCGAGGCTCAAACGAGGTCCTCTAGAGGGTCCTCATGATGTGCGCACATGGTCCACTGTGATGACAACGTTCCCCTTCTTGTGACCCTTGTCGACATACCTGTGAGCCTCAGCAATCTGCTCCAACGGATTCAACTCACCCGGAAACGGCTAGCCACCTAGACCGAGATGTCGGTACCCCATTGGTGACAGAATCTGACTCAAGACGTTTCCTTTTGCCGTCATCGAGCCAGCTCTATCCGTAGATGATGACGTCGTCAATGAGGTCGACGTGCGAGAGAATCATCCTGCGGCAGCAGTAACGGTCGAGGCCAAGCTCGTCGAGGGCCTCTCGGGCCTCCTTCCCAGAGTTTAGCATCTGCAGGTAGCGCTCCCAAGCCGAACCGATCACCTTTCCGCAGGTAAAGCAACGCACCGGTATGATCATCCTCTCACCTGTACGACTTCTGCCTCATCTTCCTCGCGCCGCGACCCAGGGGCTTCTTCGGGAGTTTCCTCCGAGTGTCTGGAACGATGAGGGTCCTGTCGTAGGATCTAAGCTCCTCCTCCAGCTTCTCATCCTTGTAGTAGGATACCAGGCCTCGGGAGACTGCCGTGCGGATGGCGTCGGCCTGTCCCATGACACCTCCACCCCTGACGTTGACGTCGATGTCCACCTTCGAGACCCGGTCCCCCGCCACCGCCAGGGCCTCGAGAATCTTCAGCCGCGCCATCTCGGGCTCGTGGATCTCTAGGGGAACCTTGTTTATCCTTACCCTCCCACGGCCCGAACGCAACACGGCCCTGGCCACGGCGGTCTTCCTCTTGCCGCTGGCCACCACAGCCCCCTTCTTCGCCACCATGCCTAGGCTCCCAACAGCTTTGACAGCTCCTCGAGGGTGATATATGTTGTGGTCTTGCCCTCGACGCTGGCGGGCGGGACCTCGGCCTCCCCATCAAAATCCTCAGGCTGCCCCACGTGCACTCTCAGCCGCTTCAAGGCCTCCCGTCCTCGAGGCTTCTGGTAAGGGAGCATTCCCCGCACAGTCCTCTTGAGGATTCGGTCCGCCCTCTTGGGGAAGTACGGTCCTTTCCGCTGACTCCCTATCCTCCTCTTCTCTCGGTACTCCGCCAAGACGGAGTCCCGGGCCCCGGTGATGACGGCCTTCTCCGCGTTGACAAGGACGACCTCCTCACCCGCCAGGAGGCGCTTGGCAACGAGGCTGGCCAGGCGTCCAAGAATCTGTCCGGAGGCATCGAGGGTGGCCATGCTATCCCATCATCCTCACGCCACTTCCGCTGGGGTTCCTCTCCACGATCTCCCGCAATCCCAGGTAGGTCCCCCCAGCGGCCTCGACCTTCTCCTGGGCTCCCCTTGAGGCCTGGAAGGCAGCAACGACAACGGCCTTGGTGAGCTCTCCGGCTCCCAGAAGCTTGCCGGGTACCACCACAACGTCGTCTTTGGACGCGTGTCTCTCGATTCTGGAGAGGTTGACCTCGGCCCAGTTTGCTCTAGGGCGGGACAGCCTCATGGCTAGGTCCCTCCAGATGGGGGCGTCGTTCTCCCTGGCGACCTTCTTCAAGTCCTGGATGAGGGCCACCAGGCCGGGATTTGACTTCTTCAGGGCCTTGGCCATGCCAACTTGCCACCTACGAAGGATGCTGCTAAAAAGCTTGTGGGTGTGCGAATGGACGACCGATCCAGACGTAGGCGATATAGAGCATCTGCAATTGGTACTCCGAGTACAGAGGTCGTTCGTCTAGGCGCTAAAGGACTGACCACAGGCACAAGAACTCTTGGCGTTGGGGTTGTTGATGACGAACCCCGTCCCCATCAGGCTCTCCTGGTAGTCGACGACCGTTCCCTGCAGGTATGGCGCACTGAACTCGTCCACGACGAGGCTGACTCCGTTCGTCTCGATGACGCTGTCGCCTGCCTCCTCCTTCTCCTCGAAGGTCATGCCGTAGCTGAGGCCTGAGCAGCCGCCGCCGCTGACGAAGACCCTCAAATAGGAGTAGTTGCCGCCTTCGTTCTCCAAAAGAGACCTGACCTTCTCGGCGGCCGCTTCCGTAAGAGAGATCTCGAACATGCCCCACACCTATTACGTCGTTATAAGCCATCCATATTTAAGTCTTCTCCGCTCGCTATCTCAGTGAGGAGGACGCTTGGGTCAAGGCACGGGACTTTTGCGCTAGGGCGGCTCAAAGACCCGAAAAGCTTAATACGCTATGCATCTGGATAGAAGTGCAGAGGCGCGGTTGCTCCATGATACGTTTTGGCCCTGCTGGGATCCCACTATCCTGTAAGGGCCGCACCCTGGAGGACGGCATAGAGGACGTCCACAATCTCGGCCTTACGGCCCTGGAGGTCCAGCTGGTCCGGGTGAACATTATCGAGAGGTATCCCAACGACGAGGAGGTGGGCCTCACTCCCAGAACCGTGCCGGATGAGCTCGTCGTATCCCTGAAGAGGGAGGTTGAGGCCGAGCAGCTCGTCCACAACCCTGACGCCCCCATCGAGGCCGGTGATGTGCTGCAGATCCTCATCGGCAGCATCGCGAGGGACTTCGCCCATCTGGAGTACCTTGGTCAGCTCGCCAAAGAGCTGGACGTGGAGATGTCCCTACATACGCCCTACTACATGGACCTGGCCGGCGTTGGCGACCTGAGCAAGAAGAGCATCGATAGCATCCGCTGGGGTGGGACCATCGCCCATCACCTGGGTGCGACGGTGGTTGCCACTCACATGGGTCTCTATGGCGGGCTGAGCTCGGAGGAGGCCCTCAAGAGGATAGCCAGACGGGTTCAGGACCTCTCGGAGTGGTTCCAGCGGCACGGCATTGCTTCTCGTCTGGGCCTGGAGACCAGCGGGAGGCAGGAGGTCTTCGGCGACGTGGATGAGGTGGTGAAGATCTGCGAGGCGGTCCCCAACGTCATGCCTGTGATAAACTTCCCCCACAGCCACGCCCGCGGTGGTGGGAGTCTGAGGGAGCCAGAGGACTTCGAGGAGCTGATGTCCCGCCTGGAGAAGTACAGCTATGGCCAGTTCCATACACACTTCTCAGGCGTCGAGCATGAAGGGGGGAACGAGTTGAGGTACACTCCCATCAAGCGGGGTGACCTGCGGTTCGAACCCTTGGTCGACCACCTGCTGGACTCAGATTACGCCATCACCCTCATCTCTTCCTCACCTCTCCTCGAGCACGACGCCATGTACATGAAGGTCATCCTAGAGAGGATGCTCAGCCGAAGAATCACCAAGCTTGTCAAGCTCAGGAAGGGGGAGGCGGGTTGAAGGTCAGCGAGCCGGCGGAGTTCCTGGTGGGGCAGGTCTCAAAGATCATAAACGAGGACCACGACGAACTCGTGCAGAGCTCTATCGACTTCATCGCCAACGCCCCCAAGATCTTCGTCTACGGCGTAGGTCGCTCGGGTCTCGTGGGCAAAGCCTTCGCCATGAGGATGGTTCAGCTCGGCCTACGCTCCTTCTTCATTGGCGAGACCATTACTCCCATCGTGGAGCCTGACGACGTCGTGATCATCGTGTCCAAGACCGGGGCAACCATGTCGGCCATCCAGACGGCGAACATCGCCCGCCGTGTGGGAGCTTGTGTCATCTCCATTACGGGGGAGCAGAGGAGCAAGCTCGCCCATGCCTCCAGCATTGTCCTCGCCCTTCGGACTTCGAGGAGCAAGAAGGCCTCCCAGTATGCCCCCCTGGGGACCCTCTTCGAGAACGCCGCCTTTCTCTTTCTTGACTGTCTGGTCTCCATGCTGATGGAGAGACTTGGCCAGACCGAGGACGACATGAGAAATCGCCACGCCATCATGGTCTGAGTCCGGGGGAAGGTTGATTAGAGCAAGGTTCCTGTAGGCGCTAGATGGCCAAGGAGTTCGTTGTCACTCCCTGGGAGGTCAGGGGGGAGATCGACTACAACAAGCTCATCGAGCGCTTCGGAACGGAGCCCATCGATGAGGAGCTGCTGAAGAGGATAGAGACGGCGGCCGGCGGACTCCACCCGCTCCTCACCAGGGGCGTCTTCTACTCCCACCGAGACCTTAACTGGATCCTCGACGAGTACGAGAAGGGGAACGACTTCTTCCTGTACACCGGGAGGGGGCCCTCCAGCGAGGTCCACGTTGGCCACATGCTTCCATGGGTATTCACTAAGTGGCTCCAGGACTCTCTGGGCGTCAAGCTCTACTTCCAGATCACCGACGACGAGAAGTTCTTGTTCAGAGACTTCCAGAACCTGGAGGAATCTCAGAGGGTTGGCTACGACAACGCCCTGGACATCATCGCCCTGGGGTTCGATCCCAGCAAGACCCGCATCTTCCTGGACTCCGAGGTCATCCGCACCTTGTACCCCATCGCGCTCCGGGTGGCCCGGCGCATCACCTTCTCCACGGTGAAGGCGGTCTTCGGTTTCACTCATTCCAACAACGTCGGAGAGATCTTCTACACGAGCATCCAGGCCGTCCCGTGCTTCCTGGAAAGCGTCTTGCAGGGGGAGAACGTGCCGTGCCTCATTCCCTGCGGGATCGACCAGGACCCCCACTTCCGCATCGCCCGGGATGTAGCACCCCAGCTTGGGTACTATAAGCCCGCGCTGATACACAACAAGCTCGTGCCGAGCCTCCAGGGCATGCACGCCAAGATGTCGGCGTCGATCCCAGCATCAGCCATCTTCGTCACGGATGACCCTCAGGTAGCCCGCGAAAACGTGATGGAAGCGGTTACAGGGGGCGGCGCAACGGTGGAGGAGCACCGCAAGTACGGAGGGAATCCGGATATCTGCCCCGTCTACCACTACTACGCCTACTTCTTCGACTGGGACGAGGACCATCTAAAGAAGGTCAACGAGACTTGCAGGACAGGGGAAAGGCTGTGTGGCGACTGCAAGGCCGAGCTTGCTGACCGGGTCGCCTCCTTCCTCGAAACCCATCAGGAGAAGAGAAAAGAGGCGAGGGACAAGCTCCAGGACTTCATTCTCACGGAGGAGGAGCTGTCAGAGCTCGAGAAAGCTTGAAACCGTTTTCCCAGTAGAGGAAGTAGAGGGAGGTCGAGTGCTTCCTGTCGCGCATCTTCGCGACACGCAGCGCCCTCTGGAGGTCTCCCCCATCCCTTCGCCGCCAATTGAGCTCGATGACCCCGTCAGAAAGGTATTCCGGTACATCGTAGACTTTGATTGGGTGGCCCTCATAGTCCAGTTCGTACCTCTCGGCGGTGATGAAGGAGGTAATCTCAAGGGAACGGAGGTAGTCGAATAGCCTGTGGAGCTCTGCCCGGCGGTCCTCGAAGTCCACCAAGGACTCCAGGCCCTCCAGGGAATCGAGAGCGAGGACCCGCACACCCGTCGCATGGCTTTGCTCAATCTTGCCCTTCAAGAAATCGAACCAGTCGCTTGTCTCTCTATCAGTATGGAGATCACGTCGAATTCGTGCCAGGTCGAGAACCTGGAGGTTGTCCGCTGCCTTGCTAGGATCCAGACCCAAGGAGGCTAGATGTTTCCGAAGGCTCTCTTTGGACTGCTCCACGGTGATAAAGAGTCCCTTCGCCCTCCGTCGGAGGGCTTGCTGGAATAGAATCCAAAAGCAGAGACTCGTCTTGAAGGTCCCTGGCATTCCAGTAATGAGCACCACGGAGCCGGGGCTGACGCCTCCGCCCAGGTCCAGGTCGAGCAGGTCGATGGATGTGGGAAGGGCACGTGCCTCCACCCTCTTCGGACCCTGTCGGGCCTTCCTGGTCATATCCACCGGCTGGGCGTTGCCTTTCTTCTTCTCCATCCGAGTCTCCACGTCGCCCCTCTCGATACCTGTTCTAGAGGCGTCCCCTCTCCCGTAGAGGGCATCGACGTAGCCAGGATTGATCTGCAGTGCCTTGTCGTAGTAGGTCTTCGCCTTCTCACGCTTTTCGAGCTTGACGAGGGATTCCCCACAGTAATACCAGTACTCCTCATCCCTCGGTACCTTCCTGGTGAGCTCCCTGAAGACATCAAAAGCCTCTAGGTACGACCCCAATCTGAAGAGCGCCTTTCCCTTTGCCTCCAGGGCCTTCACGTGGTCGGAATCGAGCCAGAGGACCTTCTTAAGGGCGATTAGGGCCTTCTCAAGTTCACCCTCTTTTGCCAGCAGAACCCCTTTGCTATACCATAGTCCTGGATCGTCGGGCCTGGTCCTGAGCTGTCCTTCCACCCATCGGAGGGCAGCCTTCCCAAGGTTCTCCTCAGTCGTTTTCGGCATAACAGAGACCGACTAATAGGGCCCGCTCATAGCCCGGGTCACGCTGAAGACACCGTTCTCGAAGACCAAGGCGTAGAACCCGGTCTTGTGGTTAACAGCCCTCATTTTAACCGCTCTAATCCTCCTCTGGATGTCCACATCGCTTACTTCGTGCATCTTCAGATGTATAATGCCGTCAGCCAGGTAGTCAGGCTCGTTCCCACGAGCGTGGAGGAGGACGGAAAGGGAGGGCTCCGGGGACGACTCGGTTATGAGGAAGGAAGTTGCGTCCTGGCCGCGAAACCAATCGAATAGTCGGAACAGGTCACGCCTGCGGTCCTGGAAGGCTGCCAGGACCTCCAGGGCCTCCAGGGAATCGATGGCGATTAGGTCCACCACCCCCAGCTCCTTGCGGAACTCGATGGCCCTCTGGAGGAAGTCGATCCACGGGGCATTCTCACCATCCTGCATGCGCTTCTGCAGTGTTGCAATGTCGAGGACGTGCAGCTTCCCCGCAACGTCCTTGACTTTGAACCCCATCCTCACCATCTGCTTCTCTAGGCTCTTGCGCCCCTGCTCCAGCGTCATATAGAGTGAGCTCTGCCCCTCATTGAGGGAGTTGTGGTAAAGGAGGCTGTACACGAAGGAAGACTTCATGGTCCCTGGCAGTCCGCTCACCAACACAACATGACCCCGGGGTATGCCGCCCCCAAGGATTTCGTCGAATCCCTCTACGTAGGTCTTCACGGTCCCTTCCGTCTGCGCTCGCCCCTTGGCCGCCCTGGGTCTCTCCCTAACCGCCTTCATGCTCCTCACGCTCCTTCGCTGCATCCACAATCGTGACAATGAGCTCATCCAGGCCTTCACCCGTCTCGGCCGAGGTGCCGACGACTGGTTCATCCCCCAGCTTGAGTAGACGCCTCAAGAGGTCCGGCTCGACGGCCCCCTCGAGGTCTTGCTTATTCGCGACCACGATCAGGGGTACGGACTCCTTCTCGAGGCCATCGTAGATCTCCTTGGCACCTTCGATTCCCTCGGTGTCGTGGGCGTCCACCACCATTATGCAGACGTCCGCCCCATGGCCCAGGATTCGCTGCATGAAGAGGAAGTCCTTCTTCCCTGGAGTCCCGAAGATGTTCACCTCGTGCTTCCCGAAGACAACACAGCCAAAGTCGAGGGAAACGCTGGATCCAAACCTCTCCACGGAGATGGAGTCCTCGGTGAGGGCCCTAATAAGGCTGGACTTCCCCGTGCCCTGTGGACCCACGACGACGACCTTGACGGGCTCAAGGCCACCGGGTCGACTCTCTCCCAACTCTGCATCCTCAGAGGGCTGCAAGGATACCACCTACCTGGGAGGCCTTCTCCTCCATCGTCATCAGCGCGAGACCTAGGTTCGCATTGGGCTTGACAAGGGCCACCAGTAGGGCCTCGCTGCCGGCGCCTAGTGAGACTATCTTGCCCTCCTCAGCCTCGATAACGTACTGCTGGAAGGCACCCTGACGTAGCTCCTCGACGACCTTCTCGGCCGTGCCAACTATGGTGGCAGCCATGGCCCCGACCTTGCGGGCGTCGACGGACCTGGGTAGTAGCTCGTCAATCACAATTCCATCCCTTCGGACGATTCCGACGGCCGTGACACCTGGGACCTTTCGAATATCCGTCATAAGCTTCTCCAGACTTCCACGGAGGCGCTGCACTTAGTTCACCCCGTCCTGGGTACACCGCTCTGCTTCGCCACAGTCCATTTAGCTGGCCCCTCCCGAAAGGGCAGATCGCAGGCGTTCGCCTGCCTTCTCCAGGGCCATTAGGATGAATCCTACGTTGGACTCCCGCCTGACAATGGTCATGAGCATGACCTCATCCTCCCCTCCCGTAGCCAGGATCTTCCCCATGTCGGCCACGATGACGGATCGAAGGAACTTTCCTTGCTCCAGAGCTTCGCTGGCGAGCTGGCCCGTTCCCACGATGGCCGCTGACATGGCAGCGATCTTCTTGGGATCCGTCCCATCCGGGAGGTCATGCGCGATAATCAGGCCATCACGACGAACGATTGCCACACCCAGCACGTCCTCGAGCTGCATCAGGTCCTTGATGGTCTCCTCGAGCTCGTGGGACATGTGGCTAAACGTCGGACCACCCCCAGATGATTATGCCCACGAGCTTCTCCAGGGCCTCCTTGAGGCCTCTGTCCTCTGTGGCCACCGTCTCCACAATGGGAATGTACTCCTCCAGGCCCAAACCAGCCCGGATGTCCTTGATGGGCATGACCCCGTGGAGGTCCCTCTTGTTGGCTAGGATAACCAGGGGTACCTGCTCCCCAGCCAGTTTTCTCATCTCCCGGGCTCGAGCCAGCTCGTGGGGCTTGGTACTGTCCACCACGAGGAGGATGCCGTTCACCTCCCTAGCGAAGATCTTGAAGATGAATTCGAAGCGTTCCTGCCCGGGCGTACCCAGGAGATCCACGTCGACGCCAGACACGTCAACCGTCCCGTAGTCGAAAGCCACGGTGGTTCCCATCCTGTCGACACTCACGGCTGTCTCAGAGAGCTGCTGAACCACCGTTGACTTGCCGGCATGGAATGGCCCCGTTACCAGGACCCGTGGGAAATGAAGGACAAGGCCCAGGAGCTCCTTGAAACTGAAGGGGATCCAGCTCGTGGCGCTCCCGTCCGGGTCGTGGCCAGAGAGACGGAGCTTGTTTAGCACCACGCCCCCTTTCAGGGTGGTCTTGAACTCCAGCGTGTAATCGGTGTGCTCAAGGATCTTCTCCAGCTCCTCCTTCCCATAGCTCCAGTTCAGGAAGAGCAGGCCGATGACACAAGGCGTCTCGCTGGCGGTCCTCATGAGGTCCCTGAGAAAGTCGATAACCACGTCGCGACTGAACCTCTCAGTCAGGAAGTCGAGGGAGTCCAGAACGACCCGCGTCGGATGTCTCTCCTTGAGCACGTCCGTAATCACCTGCAGGATCGCGGAGGGATCCTCTAAGTCGCGGGCCTGGTATTGCTCCTTGGAGTCTACTAGAATCTGTGCAGAGGTGGTGTCGACGAGGAGCAGGTTCTCCTGTGGAAGATCCCCGAACTTCCTGAAGTCCCTCCGAACGAACTGCGGTGCCCGATAGAAATCGAGATACAGGCAGACCTCCCCGTTCCGCAACCCCGAGGCGATGAACTGCTCAGCGAAGATTCTCTTCTCCGCGATTGTCTCGCTGAAGAGAAGGATGCCAGAGGGGCATGGGAATCCTCCCTGCAGCCCCTTGTCGATGACCTCGATACCCGTGACCGCTCTCAACCCTTCCCACCTCGCTCGCTGACTGTCCACACCCCGCCAGCCGCGGTTGCCTCCTCTGTCCCTCCCTCATCCAGGGGAAGCCACTCAGGTCGCACCTTCATGCCCCTGAGGTGATGCAGCCTAATCTCCCGCTTCATCATCTCATCGAACCTCGTCTCCAGCAGGCCGTCGACGAGGGACTTCAGCAGCATCTCTTGTCTCTCTTCGACTACGCCCTCGTGGGAGGCGTAGAGGATCGTGCCGACCTGGCTCCTGACGCGGGAGGAGATGATTTGAAAAAACTTGCTCAGGGCCTGAGAGGAGTTGTGCAGGAAAAGCGTCGAGATGGTGTAGAAGAGTATCTTGGTAGGGGTGCCCAGCTGTTGGGCGGCTTTCGTAATGGCCATCCCAATGCCCTCGAGGTTGGAGAAGCTGGCCACGAGGATGACACCCTCGGACTCGTCGACCTCCTCTGCGATAGAGGGGGAAAAGCAGTCCAAGAAGAGCAGAGTCTTCCCGAGGTGACTCTCAACGTCCTTGTCAAGCCTGGAGGCGTAGCCCAAGACCTCTCGAGGACTCACGTCGATGCAGACGAAGAGTACCTTCTCGCCAGAGTCGAGGTAGGCCCGAAGGACCGCAAGCATGTAGTCGAGCTTCCCGGCTCCGGCTGGGCCTGAGAGTAGGATGGAGCAGTAGTCTGGGAAGACCCCCAGGAACTTGGGCTTCATACCCATCCTCCATAATTCATGGCTTCTGCCAACTTCGGAACTGTCCAATATAAAATCGTTCATATCATTATCAGGCCTGATTGTAGGATACCGGCTACGAGATGGGCAGAGAAGCGCCGGATTCCTGGCCAGCCAGAACGTGGAACCCCCGACCGGGAAAAGCCTAAGAGGGCCTTCCTGTTCTCCCCCTAGGATGGATCCCCGGGAAACGGCGGAGAAGCTCAGTCAGGGAGAGAGGACCCTGCTGCTCGCCTTGGAGAAGAAGCATCGGGCCACTCCGGAGGATCTGGTGGAGGACGGCACCTTCCGCGAACAGGTGGAGGTCATGAACGCCGCATCCTGGCTGAGGTCCAAGGGGTTGGTGAAGATCAAGGAGAGGCTCGTTCGCCTCTACTCTCTGCGCAGTCCTGAGTGGGCGGGGAAGGAACTCCCCGAGAGGAAGGCCCTCCGTGTCCTTCTTGATCAAGAGGAGCTCGACGTTGAGGAACTTCGGAAGAGGGCATCTCTACGGAAGAAAGAGCTCCCCATCGTGCTAGGATGGCTCAGGAGGAAGTCCTGGGCTGACATCCGACGAAGGGGTGGTGCATCAGTCGTCTCCCTGAGGGAGGAGGGAAGGCTGGCGGCAGATGCTCAGGGCCCCGATGAGGTCCTCATTGCCCGCCTGGCCAGCGGCGAGGTCCAGGAAGGTGAGGTGGATCCCCAGGTCCTTTCCATGCTCCGCCAGCGGAAGGAGATCGTCACCGAGAGGCGAAGGGTCGAGAGGACCATCGAGGTGACGCCTAAGGGGAAGAAGGTTCTCCAGGTTGGCCTGGAGGTCTCCGAGGTCCCCGCCCAGCTGACGCCGGAGATGCTTCAAACGGGGCGCTGGCGCGACGTGCGGTTCCGGAAGTACGACGTCACGGCCTATGCTCCATCATCCCACGGCGGCAAGCGTCACCCGCTGACCCGCTACATCGAGAAGATAAGACGGATTTTTCTGGAGATGGGATTCACCGAGATAGAGGGAGACTTCTTGGGGCCAGCCTTCTGGTCCTTCGATGCTCTCTTCCAGCCTCAAGATCACCCCGCCCGGGACATGCTTGATACCTTCTATGTGAAGGGCGATTTGAAGTCCGAGCTGCCCGAGAGGAGGGTCGTGAAGCGAGTGGCGGCCATGCACGAGGAGGGGGGCGGCATCGGCTCCACCGGATGGGGATACAAGTGGGACCTGGCTGAGGCTAAACGTCCCATGCTGCGCCCCCACACGACTGCCCAGACCATCGAGTACCTGGCCGAGCATCCGAACCCGCCCCAGAAGGCCTTCATCGTCGGGAAGGTATTCAGGACCGACGCGCCCGATTCCACCCACCTCCCCGGTGAGTTCCACCAGATGGAGGGCGTCATCATGGAGGAGGGAGCGACGCTTTCGATGCTCATGGGGACCCTGGAGGAGTTCTACCGAAAGATGGGCCTGGAAGAGGTCAGGTTCAGGCCCGGTTACTTCCCCTACACGGAGCCCAGTATGGAGCCGGAGGCCTATCTGAAGGGTCAGTGGATAGAACTCGGTGGCTCTGGAATCTTCCGGCCCGAGGTGACAGCTCCCTTTGGCATCACCACTCCTGTGCTCGCCTGGGGCCTCGGCCTGGAGAGGCTCGTGATGGTTCTGGAGGGTCTGGCGGACATCCGGGCCCTGGTGTGGAACGACCTGGAGTGGCTTCGCGGCTCCGGCCCCGTTCTGTGAGCAAAGAATAAATCGGGCTGTGTAGATAGGCGAGGGATATCCATGACCGATGCCTCCGAGGAGATTGAGGCGGGAGAACGGTCCTTGAATCGCTTGGACTACGAGGGCGCCTTCAGACACTTCGACGCAGCTATCAAGGAGGATCCGAAGAACCCCCAGGCCTACTTCGGCAAGGCTGAAGCGGCTCTGGGACTCAATCAGCTGGAGGCCGACGAGATCGCCAAGCTCTACAAGAAGGCCCTGGACCTCGATCCCAAGAACCCCCAGTACCTGGATGGCTACGCCTCTTTCTGCCTCGACATTGGCCACTTCAAGGAAGCTGAAGCGGCCTTTAACAGGGCGGCCGAGATGGACGAGGAAAACGCACCCTTTTACTTCGTCGACTTCGCGATCAACTACTTCCGGAAGGCTCCCATCGTTATGGGGCAGTACATGGACGATACCACGCGCCGCCTGGTGGCGAAGAAGTCCCTCGATTATGTTCTTAAGGCCCTGGGCATGGACAAGAAGCAGGCGCTGGAGTTCCTCAGTAGCTGAACTAGCTCCCTGCCCGCTTCCCCTGCAGGCATTCGACACAGGTTCCCGTGCTGGTGTCGTAGTGTGCTCCACACACGAGTCGTCCGCAGAGGCTACAGGTGTTGGTGGCGGGGGACCCGCAGAGCGAACAGATCCCGATCATGTTATTGAATGGTCCCTCGTCCCTCTTAACTCTAATCGCCTGGGTTGGTCGTGCCGAGCTCCATCCGAACGCTCAAATGCAAATACGCCCATCCAGAGACGTGACCGTGAAGACCGAGGGGAACTGTGTTTTCTGCGACATTGTGGCGGGGGATGCGGCGGCCGCCATAGTCTACGAGGACGAGACGCATTTAGCCTTCATGGACAAGGCACCCGTCAACCCAGGCCACGTTCTCTTACTTCCGAAGGACCACTATCCCACCCTACTCGACATGCCCTTGAAGGAGGTGGGGCCACTGTTCACGAGGGCGGCCCACATCGCAGCCGCTGTCGGGGACGCTCTTGGAGCCGATGGAATCAACGTAGGTCAGAACAACGGACGGGCCGCCAATCAGATCGTCTTCCACGTGCACGTTCATATAATCCCTAGGTACGAGCGGGACTCCCCCGTGGGCAAGTGGCCCACCCGCCAGGTGGCGGCCCTGAAGGATCTAGAGCAGATGGCAGGAAAGATCCGAGCACACGTGGGCCCAGTTCCTACTTCCTGAGTTCGCCGAAAGTGGTCACCCGCTCGGCCAAGGCGTTGTGCTTGTGTATCGACTCCTCGCTCTCACTTGTAACATGCACCCGAGCCTCGTCGGGGAGGTTGTCATACCTCTTCAGCAATCTGGCGAGAATCTCTCGCACCACATCCTCCACGAAGCGCGGGTGCGCGTGGGCCTGCTCCACCAGCTTTGCTTCGTCACCCCTCTTCAGGATCTCGTAGGTAGGGGCACTTAGGCTCCCTTCCGCCAGGTCGATAAGGTCGTCCGCCTCCACATCGAAACCTTCGGGCACCTCGAGCAGCACCCTCGTGCAGTTCCGTTGGTTGTGGGTTATTGTTGGGACGTCCGTGCCCCTCAGCTTACCCTGGCTGTCCAGCTCGTGTTTGATGGTCTCCATCGCGCAGGGACACGCCGTCATCCCAACGACCTCCACGCCGATGGACTTGCAGACGATCAACGGATTTCCTCGCTCTGCCTCGGCATTGGCGATGAGGCGGTACCTCTCAGTGGTCCTCTTCCCCAAAGGGGTCTTCCGCTCGAGGAAGTAGTCCGCGACGGTCCTCACCTCGCTGTAGTTGGCGTACTCGTGCCTCTCGAGAAGCCTGCGAGCGATGTCGGAGCTCAAGGCCTCCAGGCTCTCCACAGGCTCCCTCACTCCCTCCTCAACGATCTCGCTGACCACCTCCAGGTTGCGGGAGAGGTGGGACCCCTTCATGGTGGAGGGGAGGTCCACGTAGATGTCAAACTCGGTCGTCAGGGTAGTGGTCTTGTCCGGACGCTTCACCTGTACAGGCTTCTTGACTCCCGTGACGCCGACTCTTGTAAGCTTGAACCGTAGCTCAGCGGGTCTGCTCTGGACGTCCAGGTCGATAGTTACACCCTCCGTGCTAACGAAAGGCTTCCTTTTAATCCTAGCGCGCTACCACTCGTCTTCAGGTCAACCCTATGCCTCCACCCGAGCCGGCTCCGGTCGCGTCTCCAGGACGAAGAGAAGGACCAGGGTGGTTGTGATAATTCCGAATAGGGAGGAGACCAGGAAGGGTAGTGCTACGCCCGGGAGGGGCAGGAAGGGCAGGAAGGGCAGGGAGGGCGTGGACAGAAAGGCCTCGTAGAGGAATCCGCCCAGGGACGCCCCGATGAAGGCGCCGATGTTGAAAAGCATCTGTACAGTCCCTATCAGCCTCCCCCGGACCTTTCGGGGAATAGGTCCGCCTCAAGGGCTCCAAGGGCCGGTCGGGACACCTGGAAGGCTCGGGTGATCATGAAGGGGGATATCATAAGTCCGATCTCGAAGGCCCCGCCCCCCAGGAACTCTAGCTAGAAGGGGAGGATGGGGGAAATGATGCCGAACCCCAGGGTCACCAGGAACCCCAGGAAGGAGAGGACACCGATGTTCCTCCTTTCATTACTCCACCTCCCTTTGCCGCCAGCCCCGCGCGGTGACCCGGCGGCGCCCAATGTCTGCACGGATGCGCATATGTGCAGTAATTATAAAGCCGTCGTCGTCCCTTCCCCCACCGTTGGAGGAAATTCGCCTCATCCGCGACCCGGACGTTATCCGCACAGTCTCGGATCAGACACGTCGAGAGATCCTCGCACTGCTCCGGGTCAAGGAGATGACCGCAGCAGAGCTAGCCAACATCCTTGAGAAGGACCAGTCCACCGTCTACCGGCACCTGGAGAAGCTGCAAAGTGCGGGGTTGGTGGTTCCCACGAAGGACAGGAAGACCCACCATATCCCCGAGAAGTTGTTCGGCAGAACGGCTCGCGTTTTCCTCGTCGCCCCCGACCTCTCGACGGACCTCGAAGGTGTGGACCTGGGGAGGCTCTACGGCAGGGAGGAGGTCACCAGGATGCTGCTCGTCCTCCAGGGAATGGGGTACCTGGATGAAGTTACGCCGGACACCGTCGCGGAGGCTCGCCGCCTCATGCTGCACATCGATGACTCCATCCGGTCGGAGCTTGAGCGGTCGGGAGCGGGCGAGCCCCTAGAGCTGCACACCTTATGGCGTCTGGAGATGCTCCTCCTGCTCATCAAGGAGCGGAAGGACGAGGCCTTTCGAGAGAAAGTTGAGTCTGCCCTCGAGCGGTTCCTCTAGCAGCGTTCTAGACGGCAACGGCTTTCCAAGCCCCTGTCTGGAAGCGCTGGCCAACCACGATGGAGCGCAGATAGTACTCCAAGGGCAGAGTGAGCCATATGCCGAGGACGCCCCAGCCCAGACTATACCCCAGTAGGTAGCTCAGGGGAAGACGGACCGCGTAGATGCCAAGGAGCGTCGCGAAGAAGGGCCAGCGTGTATCTCCCGCTCCCCGTAGGGCCCCAGACAGGCTGAAGAAGATCCCGACGGCGGGGATGCTGAGCGCGTGGACCCTGATGAAGGTGACAGTCAGATCCACCACCGCCGGATCGTCGGTGAAGACCAAGGCTATCCACGGCGCGGCTGCGAAGTTGAAGATCCCCACGACCCCCATGACCAGGAGCCCCATCTTTGTGGACTCCCAGCCACTCCTCTCCGCCTCCTTTGGATCCTCCGCTCCAAGGTTCTGACCAACCAGGGCCGCTGCGGCGATGCTGAATCCCAGCCCGGGCATAAAAGCGAAGGACTGGATACGGAGTCCAACGTTGTGGGCGGCAAAGGCTGCGGTCCCGAAGGAGACCACCATGGCAATCCATATCAGGATGCCGATTTGGAAGGCAACCTGCTCCAGGGCAGCGGGATACCCGATCCGCAGGATGCGCCGGACGGTCTCGCCGTTCCAGAAGGGCGAGGACCGAGTTAAGCGGAGACGCAGCCTTCCTCGTAGGAATAGAAACAGGTAGAGGAGGGCACCGCTGGTGAACGCGATGGAGGTGCCGATTGCTGCACCCTGAACCCCTAGCGTAGGGATTGTGACTTGGAGTCCGCCCAGTTGGTAGGTGGCGCCGAAGATTAGGTGGAAGTTCATCACGACGTTGATGACATTTATGACAACTCCGACCCACAGCGGCGTGATGGTGTCGCCAGCTCCGCGGAGGGCAGAGATGGAGATGAAGATGACGAAGAGGGATGGGGCTGCCAGGAAGATCGTGCTGATGTAGCCTCCTCCGCTGAGAATGACTGCCCGCTCCGCCCCGAAGAGGGCGACGATGCTCTCCCCGAATAGGACACCAACTAACGCGACGGGAATCGAGAGAACCAGTCCGACGAGGAGGCTCTGTCCGAGAACGTGGCTAGCCTGCTCCTTATCCTTGGCACCCACCGCCCTCGCTACCAGGGCCACCGTCCCTGCGGTTATCCCAATCATCACCGTGAAGGTGAAGAAGACTATCTGGCCCCCGAAACCGACGGAGGCTAGGGCCACGGCGGGATCGGACAATCTCCCCACCATGATTAGGTCCACGGTGGTGGTGAGGGTCTGAAAGAGGTTTGCCATAACCACGGGCCATGCGAGGGAGAGGATGGTCCTCCGCGTCTGCCCCCTGGTCCCGGCGAATAATTGCACGTATGCGCAGATATACAGGCGGATATTTAGGCTCTGCTCCTTCCCGGGGAAGGCCGGCAGCGGAGGCTACTCGCCCACCAGCTGGACCATGACTTTCCTGCGGCGGGGTTTGTTGTCCAGCTCCACAAAGACGATCTGCTGCCAAGTTCCCAACAAGGGTCGCCCGTCCCGAAAGGGGAGGGACAGGCTCGGACCAATACAGGCAGCCCTGACATGGGAGTGCCCGTTGCCGTCGTGCCACCTCTCCTCGTGCTCATACCGCAGGTCCCTGGGGAACAGACGTTCGAGGGCCTGTGGAAGATCCTGGAGAAGCCCAGGTTCGTACTCCAAGGTCGTGATGGCGCTGGTGGAACTCGAAGAAAAGACGCAGGCGATGCCGCCCTTGATTCGGGAGTTCCTTATGGCCTTCTCGACGGGCCTCGTCAGGTCGTGAATCTCTACCTCGCCCTTGGTGTTCAACTCGATGGTTTCGGAATAGGTTGTCATGCCGCCAAACCAAACACAAGTCCGCGTTAAGAGGATTCCGAGCTATCTTAGATTGATCCTTCCTCTCCCGTCCATTGCTACAGGCTGGCGTGCCGTCGCGTCAAAGGAGAGTTCTGCGGCCCTGAGTACAAGCTCCGCGTTGACACCCGGTAGGGCCTCGACGAAGTCCGCGATTTCGTCGTGGACAGAGAAGGGAAAGGCCTCTTGGACCCTGCCGATCAACGTCTCGATCATCTGGGCTATCATGTCGTTGACGACCATGGCCGCCTCACGACGATCGGCGCCCTCGCTGACCTCCAAGGCCGCGTCGTTATCGAGGATCATGACACCGTTGCACTGTCTCCTCAGTGACTCGAGGCCCTCCTCCGCCCTTCGGGCTAGGTTTTCTGCCTCGAAGGGCCACACCAGGATGGCTATGACAGGGATTCCTTTACCCTGGGCTACTTGGGCGATGGCCGGCGTGGCTCCCGTTCCGGTCCCTCTGCCTAAGCCGGCGGTTAGAAGGACGATGTCACCCTCTAGGATGTCAAGAATCTCGGCCTCGTGAGCCTGGGCGCATGAGCGACCCAGCTCCACGCTCCCGCGCGTCCCCCTTCCCCCCAGTTGTGGGAGACCGATGTCAAGCTGATCTTCGTGGCGGCACAGGGCCAGGAAGTACTCATCGGTGTCCACGGCGACCTTGCGTAGGTCTGCGTCTCCTCCAACCGTGTTGAGGACGTTGATTCCCGCCCCGCCGACACCGATGACGGTGAACCTGGGGCCCTCAATGTGCTCTGGTAGGAGGTTAAGGATGTACTGGGTTACCTCGGGGGCTCCCATCCTACCCAGCTCCAAGGCAGTGTAGGAAACAGGGAAGTCTGGCTAGATGTGCATCCCATCCCTTCTGACAAGTGCCAACAGGCACTACCCTCTTGCTATTAATCTGCAGACTCCCCTGTCCTCTAGCGCGTTGCGGGATCTCATCTCTTCACCGAGTCCTTCTTCTCCAGCTCGACAGGAAAGATCTTCCCAGCCGCCCGTCCCATGGTCTCCTGGTGCTCCAAGATCTCCTTGACCCTCTCCTTCGAGAGCCCGTTGATTAGGATCCTCACCGCCGCGTCCTCGCGATCTAGGAAGTACCCGTTCTCCACCAGGGCATCGATGAACTCCAGGTAGACCGGGGGGATCTCGACGGTCACCCTGTTGCTGAAACCTTCGGCAGCTTCGAGGAACTGGCTCACGGCAACCCGGCACATCTGGGACCTGCTTCCGTACTCAGGACCGCGCTTCAGGTGCGCGTCCATCCGGGCGAGAATATCCGGCTCGAGGCGGATGGTGATCCGATCGCTTGTGTCCATCTATCAACACCGTGCATGCCGTTGGGAACCGTTACACCTCTCAGGCCCGACGCGCGGGCTGACATAATCCGTAGGCTATTTAATGGTTATGACAAAGGTCATACGCCGTATGACAAACCCCTTGCTGGGGGTTCTCGACGTCCTACGGTGTCGCGGGTATCCAGACCCGCCGCAAAGAGTTTTATAAGCAGCCTACCTAAGCGGCGAAGATGCCTGGCCAGGCCTACGACTGGAGGGTCGTTGAGGAGCGCTGGCAGCGGCGCTGGCAAGAGGAAAAGACGTTTCAGGTCCGCGCCGACGTGTCGCGGCCCAAGTACTTCGTCAACGTGCCGTACCCTTACATGAACAGCCTCCAGCATGTTGGCTTCGGCGTGACCTTCTTGCACGCGGACGTGATGGCTAGGTACAAGAGAATGCGGGGCCACAACGTCCTCTTCCCGCAGGCCTTTCACTGCACGGGCCTACCCATCCTGGGGGCCGCGGATAGGATCAAGGACGGGGAGGAGACACAGATCAGAATCCTCCGGGAGATGGGGATTCCTGAGGAGGAGATCCCGAAGTTCGCGGACCCGATGCACTGGGTCCGGACCCTACCCGAGCGGACCCGGGAGGACCTCGCCGCCTTCGGTGCGAGCGTCGATTGGTCGCGGACTTTCATAACAACGGACAACAACCCGGCCTACGACGCCTTCGTCAAGTGGCAGTTTCGGAAGCTCAAGGAGGGCGACTACCTCAGGCTCGGGAAGCACCCGGTCATCTGGTGTCCCAGGGACGAGATCCCCATAGGGGACCACGACCGCTACGAGGGGGAGGGGGAGGTCCCCCTGGAGTTCACCCTCATGAAGTTCAGGCTCAGAGAGAGGTTCCTGGTCACAGCGACCCTGCGGCCAGAGACCGTCTTCGGGACCACCAACGTGTGGGTCGATCCCGACGTCGAATACGTCGAGGCCATACTGGACGGGGAAAGGTGGATAATCAGTGAGGAGGCGAGCCGAAAGCTTCAGGATCAAGGCAAGCAGGTCGAAGTCGTTGGCCGCGTCATGGGTGCCCACCTGGTGGGACAGAGCTGCATTGTCCCTGTTGTCGGCGACCCGGTTCTCATTCTGCCCAGCAAGTTCATTGACCAGAGCATCGGCACGGGGACTGTCAGTAGCGTTCCATCCGATGCTCCAGACGACTTGGTGGCGCTCAGGGAGCTGCAAGCGGACGAGGAGGCCATGATCCGTTACGAGCTCGACGTCCACTTCGTGAAATCTCTCGAGCCCGTATCCATCATCCAGGTGGAGGGCTTCGGACCCCTGCCGGCCGAGGATGTCGTGCGGGAGATGGGCATAAAGAGCCAGCTCGAGAGGGCGAAACTGGAGAAGGCCAAGGAGGACGTGTACAGGACGGAGTACTACGGTGGCGTCATGAACGATCGATGCGGCGAGTTTGCTGGCCTGACAGTGGAGGAAGCCAAGGAAAAGGTCAAGGCTAAGATGCTGGCGGATGGGGAGGCGGACGTCCTGTATGAGCCCAGCGGACCTGTTGTCTGCAGATGCCTCACGAAGGCCGTGGTCAAGGTCGTGGAGAACCAGTGGTTCCTGGCCTACGGCGACCCCGACTGGAAGTCCCAGACCCATGAGGCCCTCGACTCCATGGACCTCCTCCCAGAGGCCATCCGGACCCAGTTTCATAACGTCGTGGACTGGCTACGGGACTGGGCTGCCACCCACCACAAAGGCCTGGGATCCAACCTCCCCTGGGACGACGACTGGGTAATCGAATCTCTCTCCGACTCAACAATCTACATGGCCTACTACACCGTGGCCCACATCCTCCAGGACGACGACATGGACCCCAAGAAGCTGACGGACGAGTTGTTCGACTACATCTTCCTGGGGAAGGGGGATGCGGAGGAGGTGTCGCGTCTTAGCGGTCTCGATGTCGGCAGGATCGAGTCGATGCGAAGAGAGTTTACCTACTGGTACCCCTTCGACCTCCGACACTCGGGGAAGGATCTGGTCCCGAACCACCTCACCTTCTGTCTGTTCAATCACGTGGCCATCTTCCCGCGGGACCGCTGGCCCAAGGCCTTCGGCGTCAACGGTTATCTGGCAATCAAGGGGCGTAAGATGTCCAAGTCCAAGGGTGGCGCCATCTATCTGAAGGACGCCATCGATGCGTGGGGAGCGGACGCCACCAGGATCACCCTCGCCCAAGGAGGTGAGGGCCTAGACGACCCGACCTTCGATGAGGACTTTGTTGAGACCGTCGGCAAGAAGCTGTCCGCTCTCTATGAGGCGTCCGTGAGGAAGTGGAACGCCTCCTCTGAGTGGAGAACCGTTGACTCCTGGTTCCGTTCCGTCCTCCACAGGGCCATCAGCGGATCGGCGGAGGCGATGGAGGGCCTCAACCATAGGACGGCACTGAAGCACGGTTTCTTCGACCTTCAGCGCAGCTGGGCATGGTACCTACGCAGGTGTGGGGACCGTCCAAATGAGAGCCTACTCCGCGAGTTCCTGGAGGTTGAGACCAAGCTCATGGCACCCTTCGTCCCGCATCTCGCGGAGGAGATGTGGAAGGCTCTAGGGGGCCAGGGCTACGTCCACAATGCGCCCTATCCGGAGGTCGTTGAGGAGGCCCTGGACCCGCGCTCAGAGGCCATGGAATCGTATCTCCGGGATGTCATGGACGATGTCCGACAGATAGGCAGGGCCATCCACGTGAAGCCCACCAAGGTGGTCTTCTACACCTCCCCCGCCTGGAAGAGGAAGCTGTACGAGGTGGCAGTCGGCCTGCGAGCTGTTGAAAAGCTCGACATCGGACAGCTTGTGAAGAAGGGGAGAGCCGTCCCTGAGGTCAAGGGACGTGACAAGGAGCTCCCCGCCTTCTGCAAGCGCCTCGTGGCCTTCCTCGCACCTGTGGGCTCCAAGGAGTTGACCTCCTGGACCTTCGACGAGCGGGAGTTCCTCACGGAATCGGCGGACTTCCTTCGCTCGGAGCTCGGAGCCGAAGTCGAGGTGTATGAGGAGGGCTCTGAGGAGGCATACGATCCATCGTCCAAGGCGAGTCAGTCAATTCCCTGGAGGCCGGCTATCTACGTCGAATAGAGGCTCGTACCAACCGGACACCGAAGGTGAGGGAAGGCCCTTCAAGAGGAGAAGGCCACCCTCACGCCAGGCCACTCGACTGATGATCATGTCCGTCGTGGCCTCGGTAGGGTTGGCTGCGGTCCTGGGGGTCGTGTTTCTGCCAATCCTCCTCCAATACGAGCAGCACCCCAAGGACCCGTACTACGAGTTGGCAGTCTCTGACCAGGACTCGTATGTGAGAGTCGAGATAGTCACCGCCTCCTTCCCTCAGGAGTTGGGAGCCTTCAGGGTTGAACTGAGAGTGGACTCGGCGTTCCACAGCTTTGGGCCTCTGCCTCAGGGCGTTGACGACCTCGTGTCGTTCTTCGACGCGAATGGCGATGGAGTCCTGAACGTGGGCGACTACTTTCTCGTGGAGGACATTGGTACAGACTACTCCCTCCTCATCCTTCACCCCGATCCTGCCGAGGAGGGAGGCGTGGGTTTCAAACGGTGGAGCTCTTAGCAGAGCGCTTCCACTCTTGGAACTTCGAGATCTCCCTGAGGTATCGATGCCGCCTCACGCTCCGCCTCCAGGAGATGAGGAGCATGGACACCATTGGTGCGATTCCGAGGATTACGATGACTGCCAGGGAGGAGGCCGTTAGCGTCCCTCCCCAGGTGGTTAGACCGACGTAGAGAAGGGGGATGATGGCCACGGGGGAGAAGAAAGCCATAGAGATCACGAAGAACGGCATGAGGGGCTTGACCGCCGCTCTCTTCATTCTCTCAACGTCCTCATCGGAGTACCTACTGACCTCCATCACCCAGGGCCTCCCCAGGGCATCGAAGGCTTCTCGGAGTTCCTGTGCCACCAACCTGTAACCCTCATCCTCGCCGCGGGCGAACTGAGGGACGCTGGGTGTGAAGGTCAGGACCGTCTCCTTCCCGCCACGGAATTCGATTCCGAGGCCAAGGTGCTCCACCGTGCCAGCAGAGGCGGCGAAGGGCGAAAGGAGAGCCCCTGAAACGTAGTAGAGCCTCGGGTAGAGATTGACGATCTCGTCGTAGCCGTAGAGGCGACGGCTTCCGACAAGCCTCTTCCACAGGGGCAGAGGCAGTTCGAGACCGAGGTCGAAAATTCTTAGAGGTGTGGGCCTGCCGAGGATTATGGCAGCGATGACCAGAATCGGAGGGACCACCCAAAGCCACCAAAGATCCAGATCACCCCTGGTGACAGTCCATAGGGGTAGTCCTATAGCCGCCACCACCAGCGTGATTATGAGAATCGCTATTGCTATCGGGCTTGCCGGGAGTGGCACATACTCGAGCCGTGGGTTACCCAGCTCGGGCGGCTTCAAGTGGATGTGCTGAGACGCTCCGTCACTATAAAGAGTCGCCAGAGTTCCCTGTTCGATAACTTTAAGATGGCCCCTCAGCGTAGGTCTCGAGACGGGCCTGTAGCTCAGCCAGGTAGAGCGGTCGGCTCTTATGCCATTCTGGCGGAGAGACCGATTGGTCAAGGGTTCGAAAGGGTTGAACCTACCCCGAAACTCCCTTCAGGCCCGTCCTCACAGTTTATTTAGTTATCACCGCTAGGCCTCCTGAATGATTACGCCGTTCCTCTACGTCGTCGGTACGGCCGGCAGTGGGAAGAGCACCCTTGTCAGAGCCTACGGGGACTGGGCCGACCTCAAGGGCTTCGATGCCATCAGCATCAACCTGGATCCGGGGTCTGAGTCCCTTCCCTACGAGCCCGACGTCGACATCCGAGATTGGATCAACCTCCAAGAGGTCATGGAGGAGTACGAGCTGGGACCCAATGGGGCCCAGATCATGGCCGCCGACATGATCGCCCTGAACGCGAAGGAGGTGGCGGCGGTTTTGGAGGACTACAAGACGGATTACATCCTAGTGGACACCCCGGGTCAGATGGAGCTCTTCACCTTCAGGGAGTCGAGCAACGTGGTCATGGATGCCTTTGGTCGTGAGGAATCGTTCATCATCTACCTCTCCGACCCCATCCTGTCACGTCACCCTTCAGGGCTGGTGAGTTCCATGCTTCTCTCTGCTACCTGCCAGTTTCGCCACGCCGTACCCTTCCTCAACGTCCTCTCGAAATCGGATCTTCTGGAGGAGGAGGAGCTGAAGAAGATCCTCAAGTGGTCTTCAGATCCCTACGCGTTGAACGACGCGTTGGCGGAGGAGGGTGTCTCCCCGAAGTCGGTTCTAGACGTGGAGTTCCTCAAGGCCCTGGAGGGGATTGGTGTCTACCGGCGACTTACCCCCGTGTCATCGGAGCTCCTCTTCGGGTTGGAGGACGTGTACACCGTCGTTCAGGAGGCCTTCGCCGGAGGGGAAGACCTGGAAACGGGGTTCAGAAAGGAATAGAGTTACGCCCAGGATTCTTGGAGTTCTTCATGGCCAATTCAACAGCTTCGGCGGGACTCTCGGCCACATAGAACAGGTCCTCCGGGACATCGATCTTCCTCATGTCCCAGCTCCCGAGGGAGACGACCTTCTTTCCCTGCTCGAAGGCGTGGGAGATCTCCGACAGGGTTCCGAAGCTGCCGTCGACGGCGATGATTGCATCAGCGGAGCGGACGATGATGACATTCCTTGCGGTTCCCATCCCTGTGGCGATAACAACGTCGACGTAAGGGTTGGCGTCGGCTTTGTCAATGGTGGGTATGACGCCAACGGTGAGGCCACCCTCCTTCTTGGCGCCCTTGCAGGCCGCCTCCATGACGCCCGAGAGCCCACCGCAGATGAGGGCGGCCCCGCGCCGGGCGATGAGGGAACCGACCTCCTCAGCCATGGCGAGGAACTCCTCCTCCGGATTCTGGCCTCCTATGACCCCGATGAGCTTCATTAGAGTCTGATAACACGTCCGGGGGCGATTTAAGGCTTTTCGAGTGGGTCCCAGGAAGGATTCTAAGGGCGGCGTGCCCTGATTCCGTAGAACAAATCACCCACGTCGACGCTATCCACCCCGAAGCCAACGGAGCGCAACAGCTCCTTGGCTTGCTCCTCTGAGAGACGATGTTCAAGCGGGGGACCCACATCCATCGGCACCTTCGCCCAGTCCACGACGGCCAGGAAACCCCCAGTCCTAAGGATGCGGTGAATCTCCATTAGCGTGCTGCGCCCCTTGAGTTCGTGGAGGGTGTTGACTAGGAGAGCCGCATCCGCATGGGACTCAGGCAGTGCAATGAACTCCTCGCTGGAAAGGATGGGAAGGATGTTGGACACACCTTGGTCGAGGAGCTTCTCCTGAAGGCTCCACAGCATCTCTTCCTGCATGTCAATGGCGTAGACGCGGCCAGCTGGACCAACCCGGCGGGAGAGAGGAATGGAGAAGTAGCCTGTACCGCAGCCTACGTCGGCAACCACCGTGCCCGCAGTGAATCCGAAGAAGTCGAGGATAGTCTCTGGGTCTTGCCATTCACGGCGGTCGGGACTCTCCAGAAGGGCCTTCCTGTCTGGATCGAACTTGTGGGCCATTGGGCGGAGAGGTCCCATGGCCGTAATAAGGATTATCCACCCGCCTTCAGGCCCTCTAAGGCCCCTGAGGGAAAGGTTATTGCGAGGGAGCACCTGGTCGCTCCTTCATGTCCGTCGGGGGGCACCAAGCAGTCTTCTTCGACGCGGGTGGAACGCTCACGTTCGCTGATCCGAGCGGCGATGAGATATGGGTCGCCGCGTTGGAGGAGCACGGCTACCACGTAACCAAGGAGAGGCTTTTCCACACCACTGGCGTCCCCGGGCCAGAGTTCAATCGCTCGGACATCGTCAGGGCGCTTCGGGGAGCTGCCGAGGGACTTACCAGGGACTTGCCCTCGACCCTGGAGGAGGAGCGAGCCTACTTTCGTCGTTACGACGCGATGGTCCTGGAGAGGCTCGGAATCCCCGCCGCGGAGGAGATCATGGAGAGCGTAGATCGCCGCTTCCAGGAGGGGCTGTTTGTCCGTCTTTACGAGGACACTGAGCCAGCTCTCCAGATCCTGCAAGATGCGGGTTGTCGCCTGGGCGTTATCTCCAACGCCCCTCACGATCTCCCGGATCGCCTGGAGGAGCTCGGGCTGGCTCGCTACTTCGACGCCATCACCTACTCCTTCGAGGTGGGCGTGGAGAAGCCCCATCCGAGGATCTTCCGGACGGCCCTCGAGAGGCTGGATGTCCCGCCCTCGAGAGCCATTCACGTCGGAGACACTTATGGCCCCGACATCCTCGGAGCCCGTGGCGCGGGAATGACCCCGATTCTCATCTCCCGGTCCGAGGAGCTACCCTCAGTGGACTGCATCGCGATTCGAAGCCTGCGCGACGTTGTGAGCCACCTCTGAAGGCCGCCAAATCCTTCATATTCCGATATTGCATTGGGAGCGCGGGGATCGCATGGAGGACCCTGCCAGTTCCTATTTCAACTGCACAGACTCCCAGAGGGCCACCTTCGAGGCCGGCATAAAGCTCGGTTCAGTGTATCACCAGTTTGTCGGCACTCCCCTAAGCGAGCAGAACGTCGACATCGTGGAGAGGTCCATTGAGGAGGGTGTCAGAGTTCAGCCCTTCGTCGAGGACGTAAAGGTGCAGATAGACAGGTCGCACCTCCGCGAGAAGCGGAGCCCCTATCGGTACGTATCGCTGACTGGGAACATGCTCCACGTCGAACTGAAGGTCAGATACGGCGACAGTTTCGCGATTTGCGAGCTGAGCTACGTGGAGGAGTTGCGGTATCCTCTCATGAGGATCGTCGAGGTCACAGGGACCAAAGGAAGCTGAGGCTACGTCTGGGCCAGGCTTAGAATTTTATCGTACTTGTTTAATACTTTGATAGCATTAACCTGGCTAGCGGGACCGTATGGTGACCAGCCTAAAGATAGGCATAACGGGACTTCCCAATGCCGGCAAGACCTTCGCCCTAATCAAGGTCATCGAGATGTTGGAGGCTGAGGAACGGGTAGTAGGAGGAATGGTCACCGAGCCCGTCCTGGTGAAGGGGAGGAGGTCGGGCTTCTGGGTGATGGACTGGAGAACGAAGGCGCGCAAAATCCTGGCTTCCCCCGAGATCGACTCCAAGGTCAAGGTGGGAGTCTACGGAGTGGACCTGGATGCCCTGGACGAAATAGGGGTGCCAGCCATTCGGTCGGCCACCGACGAGGCCGACGTCATTGTTGTCGACGAAGTGGGGAAGATGGAGATGGAGAGTGAGGCCTTCGTTGATGCCGTGAAGGACGCCCTGGACAGCGAGAAGCCGGTGTTACTCACCCTTCACAAGAAATCCAGGAACCCACTCCTGCAGGACATCCGCCGGAGGGACGACGTCAGGATCCTTGAGGTCACGCCCGTCAACAGAAACCTTTTGCCCTACAAGATTGTGGGCCTCCTGAAGGGGGAATGGGAGAGATAGACCTCCTCAAGGACCTGGTCGAGGTCCAGGAGGGCCTGGCGAAGATACTGGTTCCCAGAGTCCATGCCATCAAGGGCCCAGGAACGGTCGGCCCCATGCCCTTCTACAATGAGACCATGAGCTTCCCTCGGCATGTTTCGGTCCTCTTCGCTGATGCGGTGGGAATGGACGCCAAGAGGGTACTCGACGGACTGGCCTCCAGCGGAGTTCTCGGCATTAGGCTTGCCCTGGAGACTCATGGATCACCCGATATCACCTTGAACGACAAGAGAAGGGACGCCCATGACCTAATCGCCAGGAACGTTGCACTCAACGGCATCGGGAATGCGAGGGTAACATGCGAGGATCTGAACCTCCTCCTGGCCAGAGAGCACTATGACTATGTGGATGTGGACCCCTTTGGTACTCCCGCACCATTCCTTCATTCAGCGCTTCGATCGTTGGCTCCGCGGGGCTACCTCTCCGCTACCGCAACCGACACGGCGGCCCTGGCGGGAACCTATCCTAGGGTCTGCCAGAGGAGGTACGGAGCGACGTCTGCGGGGGGTCCCTACCAGCACGAGCTCGCTGTCCGAATTCTGTCCGGCTTCGTGGTGAGGTCTGCCGCCACATACGATCTCGCTGCTCGCCCTTTGCTGTCGCTGTGGAGGGAACACTACTACAAGGTGTTCCTTGAGCTGGTCCGCGGGGCCAGGAAGGCGGACGAGGCCTTGAGGAGCATCGCCAAAGTTGCCCTTACCGCGGAAGGGGAGCGGAGAGTTTCCGAGGGGGGAACCATTGGTCCTCTTTGGGTTGGGTCCTTGCACGATCGTGAGATGCTCAGCAGGATGAACCTGAAGGACTACATGCCTCCGGTCGTGGGGAGACTCCACGAATTGTGGTCAGGAGAAGCCCACGCTCCCCCCCTCTTCTACACAACAGATGAAGTTTCGAGAACCTTCCGGAGGTCTCCGCCTCCCCTCCGGAGGGTGTTGGACCATCTCGAGACTGCCGGTTTTCCTGCCTGTCGAACGAGCTTCCATCCCAAGGGTTTCAAGACGGAAGCGAGCTGGGAGGAAGTGCTCAGGATTCTCAAGCCCCGTTAGATTGGCTCCGGGTCACACGCTGGAGACGAAACTTCGGAGGTCTCGAGGTCCTCCGTCACCTCCTCTATGTTCCTGCGGCCTGCGCGTCGTGGTCTGGTAGAATCTGCTCGACCTCCCGCACCTCGCGGAAGGCGTAGCCGGCAAGGCCCACGAGTGCCCCTAGGAGACCTGCAAATACGAACATAAGGGCCATGCCGGATCCCGGTCCGGTTCCAACAATCCAGCCGAAGGCTGGCGCTAGACCTCCTCCTGGTCGCAGGCCCGGCTCGAACACCCCATCGGCAAGAGGACCGGCCGCTAACATGGAAATCGGAGCGCTGGTCTGGGCTATGAGCCGTCGGACGGCGAAGACGCGTCCCTGTACATCGGGGGCCACCTTCGACTGCCAGATGGCCTGATTGGACCCGTTTACGATGATGACAAAGAAGTTGCCCAGAAAGTTGGCCGCCGCCCATACGAGGAACTCCTTGCCCAGCCCTAGGATGAGCCCCCCGGTGAGAGATGCTGCCACCATCCCCAGAAGGACACCATGAATCTTCCTCTTCGGGCCGCCCCAGGCGCTCAGGAAGGCGCCCCCAATGATCTGTCCCATGGCCCCGGCCGAGAGGACAGCGCCCAGGATGAGTTCGTCGTTCCCCGTTCGCGCCAGGATCATAGGGTAGAGAAGGATGAAAGCAAAGCTGGCAACCAGGTTAATACCAAAGAAGACGAGCTGCAGCCCGAGGAGACTGCGTCGCTGGAGGATGTAGCGGAAGCCGTAGGCCGTCTCCCGCCAGAAGCCGCCACGACCCGCCAGTCCCTCCTCTGTCTGGGCCGGCTGGGGGATGTGAACCGCCAGAACAGTACCCACGGCGGCGCCGAAGGTTAACAGGTCCACTGCTAGGATTGTCCCGAGCCCAACCAGCCGCAGCAGGAGGGCTCCCAAGATAGGAGCCAGAAAGCCAGAGAGGGAACCGGCCAGTGACATCATACCGCTGGCGCGGGCGTAGTGCTTCTTGGGTATGAGGAGGGTGATTGCCGCGGAGAAGGCCGGGAAGTGGAAGGAGCCGAATGCACCCGCCACGGCAACGGCCGGGTAGAGGTGCCAGACTTGGAGCTGGCCAGAGACGCTTAGGATGAGGAGGGCGGCGGTGCTGGTGGCCGCCCCCGCATCCGCGAGAATCATGACCTTCTTACGTGTCCATCGATCGACCAGGGTTCCCGCCATAGGGCTGAACACGATAATCGGGGCAAAGGCCGCAACTCCCACCAGGGAGACGACTGTGGCGGAGCCGGTGAGGTCATAGGCGAAGAAGATGACCGCAAAGGAGGTCATCGCACTCCCTAGGAAGGAGACGAGCTGCCCGAACCATACGACCGTGAAGGCCTTCATCCCGGTGGGCCCCTCACCCCCGCCGCCGCGGATCGCCAAGATCTCCCCCTAGAGATGGTCCCGGGCGTGCGCTCCGCGCCCGGGTCCGGGCTACTCCTCCAGCTTTCTCTGTTCCTTCACTGTCGAGGTCTCGTGGACTTCTAACTCGCGAGCCTCGGCAACGTCTATGGTGCAGAAGGGCCCAACCCTTACCTCCTGACCGCGAACGTGGGAGGCCTTGGTTGCCTCAAGGTAGATCTCCCGCCCTTCGATTCTATCTACCTTGAGTTCGCCATCCCTCTTTCCGCGGCGGACCGCCACTTCCTCAGCCTTGATACTCGGGACCTTGGACTTGCCCGACAGTCGCATCTGGACCTCCTGGGCTTCGATACCCTCTCCAACCCTGAAGCTTCCATGGCTGCGGAACTCCTGGGCGCGGACCCAGCCCTCAACCTTGAGGCTACCCGAGGCGTGGACCTCCTGCGCTTTCAGGTCACCTCCGACGCTGGTGCTGCCCGAGGAATGGAACTCCGTCGCGTTGACATCAGAGGCGATGGCCGCCGAACCCGAGATGTGGATCTCCCTTGCATCGCAGCCCTTGTCGAACTTGCAGGCCCCGGAGACGTGAATCGCGGACGCCTTGACATCACTCGTCACCTTGCCGGAGCCGGAACACTTCAGGACGTCTATCGGAGTGTCGCTCGACACGACGCCGGCGCCCCTGATGATGATCTTCCTCCCTCCGGCCTCCACCTTGGGCCCGAAGCTGCCCAGGGCATCACGCACCCGCTGACCGACCTCTTCCATCCGCTTCTCGAACTCCTCCGACCCGAAGGTGCCCTCGAGGGTCTTTCCGACCTCCGCCATGGCCCTGCCGATGCTCTCCTCGATGACGGTCCCTATGTCCTCGAAGCCTGTGGGGGACGGCGCCTCAGCGGGTTCCTCAGCGGGCTCCTCGGGGGGCTGAGGGGGCTCCGGAGCAGCGGGTGCCGCCTCGTACCGGTCCTTAATCTCCTTGAAGGTCTCCTCGCTGATCTCCCCCCGCTTGAGCCTGCCTTCCAGCTGCTTGAGGCGCTCTTCCTGCTGCTTGAGGCGCTCCTCGGTCTCCCTGAGGTGTCGCGCAATCTCCCTCAGGCGCTCTTCTTCTTCACTCATCGCAGCAGCCTACCTAGGTCGCCGTTCGCGTAGCTGCCAACCCAGGCTTGTGCTATAGACTTTGTCCTCGGCTGACCGTCGGCAAACTCCCCGGACCTCTTTCCGAAGAGGCGGCTGAGGAAGCTGGACTTGCGCCCTCGGACTTCCGTCGGCTGTCTAACCGCTTCCCACGCAGGTATTCCCACGTACTCGACTCCTGCCATGGTTGAGTAGAGGTGCAGGGGTATATTTATATCATCCTCAAAATAAAAATTGACAACCTCCACCTACGGCGAGAGAGCCTCCACAGTGGTCGAGACAAGTTCAACCTGGGAGTTGGAAAAAACCCCATCAGACAAGGAAAGTCAAAATAGCGATACCCTCCTATCCCGCGTCGTGGACATCGACCTCGAGCTCCTTCAGACCATTGCATCCTCCAGCAGACAGCGTATCCTGAGCCTGCTCTCGAAGGGGGTGGACCATCCGGAGGACCTAGCCAGGAGGCTGGAGCTAAGGAGACAGAGCGTGGACAAGCAGCTCCTCGAACTATACGGATGGTGCCTGGTCGATCGGAGCGCCGTCTTCCCCGCCGACGGCCGGCCCAAGATCGTGTACCGACTGAGCAGCAGGGGAGAGGAGTTCCTGGTGAGGATTCAGGAGCTTGCCCAAGAGTACAGCGATGGGAACCTGGATGACTACAGGGCAAGGCTTGCAGACCTGGAGGATAAGCTCGCTGCCGGTGACCTGGACGAGGACGCCTATCGGAATAAGAGACGGACACTGGAGACCAGGTACGACAGGTTTCTCGGCGAGAGGGCTCGCTAGCCCTAAGGTTTCACCTGGTGGTCTAGAAGGAGAATCTCCTCGCGATGTGACCCCTCAGCCTCGTCCTTGTACTTCCCCTTCAGTAGGCTGTTGAGGTAGTCGTCGACAAACTGGACGGCCTCCACCGTGCCATCCCAGTCCTCCAGTAGATCGTGGTGATCCTCCTCCAGGTGGCGAAGGGCAGCCTTCATCTGAGCCATGATGTCCACAGGCCGCTCCCCTCGAATCACGGTCGCGATGACGACGTGACGTCCGGTGGCGATGGAGATTTTCAGCTCCCCGAAGGTCATCTGGTTCAACTCACCCATCTCACCCCGGAAGGAGTCACGGACGAACTCCTGGACGGCCCTTAGCATCCCCGTGAGGATGTCGCTGTCGACGTGGGGTTTCAGGCGCCTAGTCAGGTGGCGGATGAGCAGTCCGCTGCGGTGGAGAAGAAAGACCTCCTCGATGACTGTGTCCCCCTCTGGTTCCGGCAGCGGCCTTGCCTTCCCCCTCTCCTGGGCGCGCCTGTAGAGGAGATACGTGAGGACCGAGAGCCACAGTCCCTGTATCAAGACGAAGCCCACGACCAGCATCACAACGCCTTCAGACAATTCAACCATGAAGGTTCGGCCTCCGCATATCCCAGGAGTGAATGTCGTGCGGTCTGAAGCTGTATAAACCTTCCCGCGTGGATATCAGAAAGGTGTAATCCCCAACAGATTCAGTAGGTCTTCGCCCTTCTGAGGTTACTGAAAGGGATAAGTGGCGCCCCGACATGGATGACTTGTGAAGGTGGGAATCGCGGACCTGCCCCTCCACGGCGGCAGGGCCCCCCGTTGGCTCTTTCCCAGGATGGTTGCCTTGGGCGGCTCCATCGCGGAGATAATCGTGGAGGAGTACGGCAGAGAGGGATTGCTGGAGAGGTTCGCCGACCCGTTCTGGTTGCAGTGCTTCGGCAACGTCATCGGCTGGGACTGGGATTCCAGCGGCCTCGGCACCGTCGTGACGGGCGCCATGAAGGAGGCGTTCAAAGAGAGCGACCTGGGCGTGGGGGTGGCAGGGGGAAAGGGCCGCACCTCCCGACGAGCCCCGGCGGAGATCGAGGCCCTAGGCCGGTCCTACGGCCTCTCGGACCATTCCATAAAAGACTTGGTCAAAGCCAGCAAGCTCAGCGCGAAGGTGGATAGCGCAGCGGTTCAGGATCAGCACCAGCTCTATCACCACGCCTTCGTGCTGTCGGAAGATGGGAGCTGGGTCGTCATCCAGCAAGGGATGAATCCAGATGCCGGATACGCCCGCCGATACCACTGGTACTGGAGGGGGGTGGAGCGATTCGTCGAGAGCCCCCACGGGGCCATTCTGGGGAGGCGAGTAGAGAGGGCCCTGGACATGACGTCCCGGGAGAGTGCCGGAAGCCGCCGGATCTCCGTGGAGGTCGCTAGGGAGGGACCCCGCCGAATCAGGCGGCTGCTTCAGAGCCTGAGAGACCCAGGGCAGGAGAGCCTGCGGAGATGGACCGGGGAGGAGGACCCCTTTCGATACTTCTCCATTCCGAGGCGTCTGAACTGGAATGCTTTGCGGAATGTCTACGAGTTCCGGCCCTCGGACTATGAAGAACTCCTTGGGCTTCCAGGAGTAGGTCCTGCCACCGTGCGGGCCCTGGCGTACATTAGTGAGGCAATCCACGGGACGGAGCCCAGCTGGAGCGACCCGGTGAAGTACTCCTTTGCGCTGGGCGGGAAGGACGGCATTCCCTATCCCGTGGACCGTGCGGCGATGGACGAGACGACCGACATCCTGAGCAGAGGCATCTCGGAGGCTCGGGTGGGGCGAGGGGATAAGCTCAGGGCACTGAAGACGTTGAAGGACCTGGTACCCCCTTAGAGGTCTTGTGGACCAGTCTCATCGACGGACCATGAGAATGGACGAGACCTTCGGCGAGGTCCTGAAAGCCTCTGTCATCGAACTCGCGGTGACTCTCATCTTCGGGGGCCTCCTGCCGTAGCCCGACTAAGTGGCACAGCTGCTCGATGGGGCCCTCCGAGTCCATCCTGACGGCCCTATCCTTCGCCACCCGAGACGCACTCCCCTGGGTACCCTTGTTGAGCTGACAGGGAGAGGATCGGATCGGCGAGAGAGGCCGCCTGCAACATTGCGGTGGCGGATCACTCATCCAGTCGCCTTTGACCCTTCTCGTATTGTGCGTCTAGAACGTCTGAGATCTGCCTGGCTTTGATCTGCCCGATCTTGGGTACCTTCAGCAACTCCGACTCTGTAGCCGCCATCACCTTCCTTACGGTACCGAACCTCTCCAGCATCGACTTGGAGAGGACGTTGCCGACGCTTGGTAGTCCTTGGACAGCGAACTCCTGCTGCTGCTGGAGACTTGCGAGCTTTGGCTTATGTCTCAGACCGAAGGAGGTCCCGCGCCCCTCCTGCCGTCGATAGAGGGTCTCTAGGAGGTGGGCCGTGTGGTTCTGGTCGGGCGAGAACAGGATCGGAATGCCCTCCTCCAGCTGAAGGAGGATGAAGGTGCCCCAAAAGACCTTGGGGTTCGCATATTCATCCAGGAGTGACAGGTCCCCCTCCACCAGGAGGAGGGGGCTAGGATAGGTCTCCTGCAAACGGGAAACCTGCTCGAAGAGTCGCTTGTTGACGATGGAGGAGAAGAAGTCCCGGATCGTCTTCCGCTCGACACCCACCTCCCCAACGACATAGTCTCCAGGGGCGATGGCCCTCCGGACCACCGGCAGGCCCAATTCTCGGAGGCGCTCAGCTATGTCGAAAGGCTCGTGAATGTCGACATAGAGCCTGAGGGAGACGCTCATGCCGTGCTATCTCCACGACCCTATTTATGGCCGGGGTCTCGATCGCCTAAAATGACGTCTCGCAAAGGCAGGCCGGAAGGACATCCCTGGCTGCGCAGCAGACACATCAGAATCCAGGACTTTGCCTCCCTAGACCGGCGGGAAGCGGGTGCCGACCCTCCGCAAGCTCATCCCCCAATCTTCCGCTTCGTAGAGCGTCGTGTCTTCTATCACCACGAGGGTCGTCCCCTCCCGGTGGTGCCCAGTCATCGCTGAAACTCGCGGGCCCAATCTAGAACGCCACTCAACTTCGGGCACGTGGCGAAACTGCAGAGCTTCCATTCACCCCGACATAAGGAACAGAAGACCTCCTGGGCGCCTTCGGAGGCGGTGACCTGAGGGTGCCAAGGAACTGGCAACAATCCGGATAACGGCCTGCGACCCGTAACCACTCCCCGTGTATCGTCGGGTCGGAAGCCCTCACTGGACGTCGAGCTTCACGGCCTCGATGATGACGAAATTCGGAGCTCGCTGGAAGTCCGCCATAGACCGATAGTGCTTCACGAGGGCCTCCTCCCCAGGCAGTGGTTCCTCCAGTCGACGAACGAAGAACCCTGCGTCGGAGAGGGCCTGGAAGTAGTCCCGCAGGGGACGGTGAAAGCCGATGGCCCCCGGCATGCCGTGAGGGGACCAGGAGACGGCCTCGCGCGCGAAGTATTCCCCCATGAGGAACCCGCGCCACTCCTCCACCCGTTCACTATCCTCAGGCTCTCTTATCCACTCGCCTGGGGGGCGATCGAAGGCCGGGTGGGTTATGCTGAAGATGAAGCGCCCTCCTGGCCGCAGCACGCGGTAGATCTCCGCGATGGCCTCGCTGCAGCGCCGCACGTCCTGCAGAACAACGTTGGAGACCGCTGCATCAAAGGAGCCGTCTTCGAGGAAGGAGAGGTCCGAAAGGTCCCCCTCGTGATACTCAATCCCCAGCGGCTCCCTCGCCTCCTCCTGCTTGGCGGTGGACAGGAGTCCGCTGGATAGGTCTACGCCGACGACCCTGGCGCCCTCTTGGGCAAGGATCCGCGCGAGGTACCCCGTTCCGCACCCGGCATCGAGAACGCTCAACCCGTGGACATCTCGTAGGTAGTCGAGGAGCACGGGGTCGATGACCCACTCCCGGTTGATGTCGCCTCGCGGATTGTAGCGTGACATCCACCACTCCGCAACGTCGTTCCATCCTCGTCTGATATCTTCGTCGCCTACTTCGTTGACGGGCAGGGTGTGGAAGTCCCAGACTGGAGGGATCTCCTCTTCTGGCGACATGCCCACCTTCTCTCGAAGACACTCGGGTCTGAGCTGCCAAGGATGCTCGCCCATGAATTCCAAGTAGTCCAGGGCGGCATGCCACTCATCGTTCCATGGACAACGAAGACGATAGTAGTAGGACCAGTCCCAGAATTCCTCCCGCGGAGCCCGATACGCCTGCGAGCAGTGAAGACAATAGAACTCCTCGGCTTGGGGACAGTAGGCCACAGCGTGGAAGTGCCAGGCCTTCCGACACTCAGCGCATTCAAAGCGCCAGTGGATGTCGCACCGAGGATGAGAGGTATCCAGAGCGTGGTTTGCACGCTTCACCTGGTAGGCCTCATCTTGCCTCCCGATCGCTTCGCAGTAGCGGCACTCCCTCTGATTCATTTCGGTCCTCGATTATCTCAAGGCTCCATATATGTTGCTCCGTCGTTTCAGTAGCATAGACAACGAGCAGATACAGAAGCACAAAATGGAGTCGGGACGACCATACGCGACCTGTGAAACGGCCAGACCAGCAAGGGGATTGTGGCTACGCGCGTTAGTAACGGCCGGCTGAACGGGTCGCCCGAAGGCTTCCCGCTTACA
>CAYFYA010000016.1:0-36837 GCA_964347325.1 uncultured Methanomassiliicoccales archaeon
GACGACCTCTCCCCTCTCCAAGGGAACTACATCCGGGTCAATCTCCTCGGGCAGGATCGAGATCTTGGAAGCGGAGAGGCCTTGATCTGTGAGCAGGATAACCGGACACTGATACATCTCGGCCAGGTTGAAGGCCTCAGCCGTCAGGTAGAAGCAGTCCTGGACGCTACCAGGAGCCAGAACGATTCGTGGGAAGTCCCCGTGGGAGCCGTAGAGAACGGTACTGATATCGGACTGCTCAGGCTTGGTCGGCAAGCCTGTACTGGGGCCCGCTCTCTGGGCATCCACGATGACGACGGGGACCTCGCTCATCCCCGCCAAGCTGAGGGCTTCGGTCATGAGGGAGAACCCAGGACCGGAGGTCGCCGTCATGGCCCTTGCTCCTGCATACCCGGCCCCGATGGCAGAGACGATGGCTGAGATCTCGTCCTCAACCTGGATGACGACCCCACCGTACCTCGGGAGGCGGTTTGACAGCCACTCAAGGATCTCCGTAGCCGGAGTAATTGGGTAGCCGGCGTAGTAGCGACACCCGGCCACTAGGGCGCCGTAGCCGATGGCGTCGTTGCCAGACAGCAGGACCCTCCTCTGCCTATCTTTGGGAACATCTAGTTCGAAACTGTCCTCCTTCTTCTCAGACTTCGCGAATTCGAGCCCGCGCTCGATCGCCTTTCGGTTTGATAGAACTACCTTGTCTCCCTTCGCGCCCCACCGCATAGAGATGCCGTCGAAGATGGGTTCGAGGCTGAAGTTCAGGAGCCCGGCGGTTATGCCCAAGGACACCATGTTCTTCATGATGGGCCCACCCGCCTCCTTGGCTATCTCCGTCATAGGAGCCGCACATACGTGGAGGTCCCTTCCGTTCGGGATGTTGGCTTCGAAGGCGGCGCTGTCGTAGATGATGAGACCACCGGGAACCATCTGGCTGAGGTTGATGTCGATACTGTTCTGGTCGAAGGCGACCAGATAGTGGATGGCGTCGGAGCGGGCGAGAGGCCTCTTTCTGGAACTCAGTCTGACCTCATAGCCCGTGTAGCCTCCCCGGATGCGGGATGGAAACTCGCGGAAGGTGTACACGTCCAGGCCGGCCCTGGCCATGGAATACGCGAAGATCTCGCCGGTGCTGTCAATGCCTTCGCCTGACTGACCACCTATGCGCCAGCTTATCTCGTCGTGACCCATGAGTGCACCGAGCCGAGGCCGCTCTGAAGCCTTCCGGCGAACTAACGCGAAGCTAGTTTATAAGCCCGTGCCAGTCCCTTCTGGTTCAGACTTTGGCGAATCTGTGGACGCTTTTCTGGCACTCTTCCTCTCTCTGACCTGACGAATCAGCTCTGGAACCACCTCGAAGAGGTCCCCGACGATGCCGTGGTCTGAGATCTCGAAGATTGGGGCGTTGGGGTCTATGTTGATGGCGGCGATCTTGTCGGACTCCTGCATCCCAGCCAGGTGCTGCACGGCCCCCGAGATTCCGATAGCGATGTAGAGCTTGGGCCGAACTGTCCGACCGGTCTGGCCCACCTGATAGGCCTTGGGAATCCATCCTGCATCAACAGGCTTCCTGCTGGACGCCACAGCACCTCCGAGTTCCGCCGCAAGCTCCTCCAATAGCTCGAAGTTCTGGGGCTTCTTTAGCCCGAAACCCCCGGAGACGATGATGTCGGCCCCGCCAAAGCCCACCTTATCCTTCCTCTGGAATTCCCTGAACTCGACAACCCTGGTGTCCACATCCTCGGGATCGAGCTCCACCTCCTCCTTGACGACCTCCCCCTTCCTCCCCTTCTGCCGCGGTGGCACTTTGAAGACGTTGGAACGGACGGATGCCATCTGAGGCCTGTGTTTCTTGCTCAGGATGTGGGCTAGGCTCTTCCCCCCAAAGGCAGGACGGATCATGTCTAGGTTCGACTCCTTGGTGACGTCGAAGGCGACGCAGTCGGCCGCCAGTCCCGTATGGATGACAGCGTGCAAGCGCCCGCCCAGGTCCCGCCCGTTCTTGGACGCTCCAAAGAAGACGATTTCGGGCTTGTGCTTCTTGATGAGCGACGCCAAGACCTTGGTGTAGGGCCGGGGCGTGTAGCTCTCCAGGTACTCATGCTCCGCAAGGACGACCTTGTCCAGTCCATACTCGATGCCTTCCTGCGCCATGTGTGACGCATCGTTCCCCAGGAGGACACCGACCAGCTCGGAACCGAGGATGTCGGCAATCCTCCTGCCCTCACCTATGAGCTGAGTGGAGACGTCCCTTAGGACCCCTCCGCGCTGCTCGAGGAATATCCAGACCCCCTTGTACTCCTTGGGATCGTCCATCAGATCACCAAGGTCCCGTCCTCGGCCATACTGTCCAGAAACTGACTCACGGACTCTCTGGCATCTCCCCGGAAGATCTTTCCCTGTCTCTCGGGGAGCTTGACCGTGTCGACTCTGGAGACTACCGTGGGCGAGCCCTTGAGTCCGATCTCCTCGTCCTTCAGGCCAACGTCATCGGCACTCCATTGAACGACCGACCCGCTCCGCTTCGCCCGGATCTTTCCCGTCAGCGTGGGCAATCTAGGGGAGTTGCATCCAAAGCTCACCGTGACCAAGGTAGGGAGGTCGCATTCCCATACCTCGATTCCGTCCTCCACCAACCTCTCCCCCTGGATGGTGGTTTCGCCCATGTGGACCTTGGAAGCGTAGGTGACTTGGGAGATGTCGAGGTGTCCAGCTATGCCAGGACCCACGTGCCCTGTGGAACTGTCGGTGGTCTCCTCTCCACAGAAAACGAGGTCGTATCCGCCAATCTTCTTGACAGTCTCACTGAGGGCCAAGGCCGTGGGGACGGTATCGCTCGCGGCGAGCTTCCTGTCCGTCAACAGGACGGCGCTATCGCATCCCATACCGATGGCATACTCGAGAGACGGAACGAAGACGGGGGGGCCCATGGTGATCACGATCACCTCGCCGCCGTGAGCATCCTTTATCTGGAGAGCCATCTCCAGGGCATTCAAGTCCGGCGGGTTTATCTCACTGGGGACTCCCGCCCTCCGGAGGGTCTTCGTCACGGGATCGATGGAGAGTTCCTGTGCCTTGGGAACCTGCTTGATGCAGACAACGCTCTTGAGACCGTCTCCCTCTCTCGCGCTCATCCCATGACCCATCGAATTTGCTAGACGCAGGTTGACGTATTGTAAGAGAGTTTCGGTTGAGACCTGGCCTGGCGGCTGGGGACTTCTCAGACTCTATCGGAACCCAACTCCTGCGGAGTCTACTTCTTAGAGAGGACTTCGAGAGCTTCGTCCCTGCTCTTGGTCAGCACCTCTCCTGAAGCATGCATATCCTTGAGTTCGGCGTCGTCAAGCTCCCACTCGAGGATCTCCTTCACGCCCCCTTGTCCCAGGGCAACCGGCATGCCGATGCTTATGTCCTTCATGTCGTACTCTCCCTTCACGACGATCGAAGAGGGTATGAGGGCACCCGTGTCTTGAGCGATGGCTTCAATCATGTCACCGGTGGCGTTGGCGGGACCGAACTCCGTTGCGTGCTTCCCTCCTATGATGTTTATGGCGACTTCCTTGATCTGCTCCCGAATGCTCTTCTTGTCCGCGTCGGTGAACGTCTGGGATTCCCCATTGGCCATAACCTTCGACCACACCGGAACCTGGCTGTCACCATGCTCTCCCAGGACGAAGGCCTCTATCGAGCTGGCCGGTACCTTCAGAAAGTCCGAAAGGGCTGTCCGGAAGCGGACGGTGTCCAGCATTCCTCCGGACCCGACGACCCTGGTCCTCTGGAAGCCGGAGTACTTGTAGGCGACGTAGTTCATCACATCCATCGGATTCGTGAGGTTGATCATAACGCCGTCAGGGGCGAGTTTGCCCACCTTCTCGGCGACGCCCTTCATGATTGGAGCGTTGAATCCCAGAAGGTCCAGCCTGGTCATTCCCGGCGAACGAGGCTTCCCGGCAGCCACCACGACCACATCGGAGTCCCGGATGTCCTCCATCTCGCCATATCTGACGGACAGGTCCGCCTTGTACTCCATCGAGTGCCTCAGGTCGTTGGCCTGACCCTGTGCCAGTGGCTCGATGATATCGACCATCACAAACTCGTCAGCAAGCTCCCTGAGAACGGCTGTGTAGGCGATGATGCTTCCCAATCTCCCAGTCCCAATGAAAGACAGCTTCACTCCGCCACCCCGCGAACGTAGCGTGGCCGCCTAGTGGGCATGGGGGTTAAATAGGTTTCATGCCGCAGCTGTAACTAGTCTATATACTCCTCCCTGAGCGGGGAGAAGACGTCGAGAAGCTCCACTTCTTCCAGGGCGATGATGTCGTGTTTCACATTCATGGGAATGAGATACGAGGACCCCGGGTGGAGGTCCGTCGGCTTGCCGTCGACGACGATTCGCAGCCTTCCGCTGATGACAAAGCCGGCTTGCTCGAAGGGGTGGTCGTGTTCCCCCAGCTGGATCCCGGCATCGAGTTGCCAATAGCTCAAAAGCATACGGTCGCTGAAGACCAGCGTTCTTCGAACGACCCCCTCCCTCATTTCCACGGGTTTTGCTTCAGCCACAGATCCGAGCCCCTTGACGTACTTCCATCCCTCAGACATATTGCTCCTCCGAGAGTTCACGATGGTTGGACCACCAAACCTCCGACCTACTGCTCAGCGACGCAGGGGTAGCCGATAAAGGTGTCCAGGCCACCTGGTTATCACCTGATATACTGCTGTCTCAACTCTTAAGTATCCACTTCCCGAGGGGCCAGCGAAGCCAGCTAGGACTAGGATGGTTCGATGGCGCAGAAGCGGTCCGCGAGTTCTAGGGGGGGTAAGTCAAAGGCGAACAGCGGTTCCGCCAAGGCGAGGTCCAAGGCCTCCGGAGGCAAGCTCGCCTCCAAGAGGTCCACTCCTCGCAAGGGGAAGCTCAAGGTCTCGGTCACCAAAAAGCAGGCCGAGAAGATGGCGCTCCTACAGCTCCGTGTAGGACGGGCATCCCACCAGTACAGCATGCTGGCAGCCTTCGCGCTAGCGGCAAGCGGTGTCTTTCTTCTACTAACGCCCTCGGGGAGATCCCTTGAGGGCATCCCAGAGGACGCTAAGCTCCTCCTACCCTGGCTGTCCCCGGTGGTGGCGGGAGCCTTAATCGCGGCCTTTGCCTTCCATCTGAAGTGGAAACCGTACGCAGGGGACCGGAAGAGCCCCCACTTTCTCATGACCGTATACGCCTTCCTGACGGCGATAATCATCCTGCTCCTGCTTGTGAACCAAAGTCTGGAGGGTGTTGACCCCTCGGGCCTTGCCTGGCTCTACCCCTCCGCCCTCTCAGGAATCTCCCTCACCCTGATCTCACTGGCCATGACCTGGAGGGGCTGGGGAAGGAGGAAGCTGGCGAGTGTGCTGTCGGCCGCTCTCCCAATGGCCCTGATGGTCTACGGCTTCACCCCCATCTTCTCCACAGGAATACCTCCCGATCTGCTCATCCTCACCTTCATGGGTAGCGCCGTTGCCATCCTCTTTAGCGGGTCGATGCTCCACATCATCGCCAGCTCCACATCGGTCCATCGTAGAGAGATGATCCGTGTCAGCAACGACAAGCTCCATTACATCAAGGGTCAGGTGGAAGCAAAGGCCGAGGCTCTTGACTACAAGGAAGATGCCCTTCGTTCCAGGGAGGCAGACCTCGAGGTCCAGGAGGAGGCTGTAACGGCCAAGATCAGGGCCCTCGAGGAGGGCAGGAAGGAGTTTGAGGCCCTGCAGGCAGTCCACAAAGACCGCATCAAGGAGATCAGGGAGGCCGAGAAGGAGATCCGTACGAAGGAGGCGGACATCGCCACCAGAGAGGAGACCCTGGCCCTCACGGGCCAGGAGGTTGCCGAAAAGGAAGCGACCTTCGACAAGAACTTCGAGGATCTCTCGAAGCGTGAGGACGAGCTCTCCAAGCAGGAGAACGTTGTCAAGAAGGCCCTGATAGACGTCCGAGAGCGGGAGAAGGACGCGGCCCGCAAGTCGAGAGAGGTCAAGAGGCTGGAGAAGGAGCAAGCCCAGTTAAAGGCGGATCTGGACCGCCGGAAGAGAGAGGTCCTCGACCTGGAGGGGCAACTCACCCTGCGGGAGCGGGCCGTAGCCCTGAAGGAGGAAGGCATTGGCCTTCGCGGCAGAAAAGCGGGGGCGGCTGCCCGCCTTGCCCGACTGGAAGCCAAGCTCCTCGAGCGGGAGAGGAGTCTGAGCCAGCGAGAGGTTGAGCTCAAGGTGGCGGAGGAGAGGAACGCTTCTCTGGATGAGAAGACCCAGGACGCGGTGGAGAGGGCGAAGGCGAGGCTCCACGACATCCAGGCTCGGGAGAGGGCCTTGACCTCTCAGGAGAAGGACCTTGCGGAGAGGGAGACAAAGCTCGAGAGCCGCGGCAAGGACATCCAGAGGCAGCTCAAGCTCCTTGAGCACTCTGTGGAGAAGGTGAGGGAGAAGGAGATCAAATATCGGGATCTCTACAAGACCGCCCACTCGAAGGCGTCGTCCGTAACGGAGTTGCAGAGGGACCTGCAGGCCAAGATCGCGGCGACCCAGGAGAGAGAGGCTCACCTCGATGCACTGTCGAAGAGGCTCGAGAAGGAGCACGAGGAGATCACCGCCCGGCGAAAGGAGGTATTGAAGCTCAAAAAGGATCTCGAGGCCCGGGAGGCCGAGGTCAAGTTGAAGGTCATGGAGAGGGAGAGGGAGTTCAAGCAAAGTCTACGGGGTCCCGCTGATGTGGACATCCTGAGCGAGAAGGAGAGGGCTCTCCACATCTGGGAGAAGAGGCTGCGGAAGAAGGAGGAGGAGATGAAGGCCCTCCTCTACCGCAAAGAGAAGGAGTTCAAGGAGAGGGAGAGGGCAATTCAGGAGGGTCTGCACGTCGAGGTGGAGGAGGAGATCGAGGCTGTGGTGGATGAGGACAGGGTTCGCTCCGGAACTCCAAGATTGGATGACCTACTCCTTGGGGGCATCCCGATGGGATCCCAAGTCCTCTTCGTAGGGCCACCTTTCGTAGGAAAGGAGATCGGGATCCTGAACTTCATAGCCGAGGGGTTGAAGAACGGGGCCCCCTGCGTCATCATCACAACCTCACGACCCCCATCGGAAATCTCCAAGGAAATGGGTCCCATACTGCCCTCCTTCAGGGAGTATGAGCAGCTGGGCCTGGTGTGGTGGATCGACGGTTCGACCCCCATGCCCGAGGGGAGCAGCAAGAGTCCCATCGTCAAGGGGAACACCTACGTGGTCCAGAGTGCCGGCGATTTCGAGGGTATCATGAAGGCTCTCAACAAGATCGAGAAGGAGGTTGATGAGGAGGACTCACCCGATCTCAGGCTAGCCTACATGACCCTCTCCACCTCCCTCACACAGGGCAACGAGAAGGATGGCCTGAAGTTTGTGCAGCGGATGGTCAACAGGTTGCGGAACACCAGGTCCGTGGCCATCTACGCCATCGAGCGTGGCATGCACAGCGATCAGCAGGTGGAAGCGATAGAGCATCAGATGGATGGGGCTATCCACTTCCGGGTCGACGGGCAGAAGAACCAGCTGTCGGTGGCAGGAATTTGCGACGTCCAGACGCGCGACTGGGTGGATTACAAGCACACGAACAGGGCATTGATGATCGGGTCCTTCATGCTGGAAAGGATCCGCTAGTGCCAGACTCCTCCACTGCGAAGGTTATATAATCGTAGCCTGGCATCTCCAGATAGGGAGTGGCCATGGGTCGCGTCATGCTAAAGAACATGACGAAGCGCTTTGGAGACGTCGTGGCCGTCAACAACCTAACCTTGGAGGCCAAGGACAAGGAGTTCGTGGTGTTCCTCGGCCCTTCGGGTTGTGGGAAGACCACCTCTCTCCGGTGCATCGCCGGTCTGGAGCATCCAGAGGAGGGAGAGATCTACATCGGCGACACCCTGGTAAACGATCTGGAGCCGAAGCACCGAAACATCGCCATGGTGTTCCAGAACTATGCTCTCTATCCCCACATGACCGTCTGGAAGAACCTGGCATTCCCCCTGGAGAACTTCAAGTACAGTGCGCAGGAGATCCAGAAGCGGATCCGGGAGACATCGAAACTGCTGCAGATCGAACCTCTGCTGGGGCGAAAGCCCGGTGAGCTGAGCGGGGGACAGCAGCAGAGAGTCGCGCTAGGACGGGCGATTGTCCGAGAGCCTGCGGCGTTTCTAATGGACGAGCCACTTAGCAATTTGGATGCAAAGCTCCGGCTCTACATGCGCGCCGAGCTGAAGAGGCTCCAGAAGGAACTGGGCATTACCACTGTCTACGTCACCCACGACCAGGTAGAGGCGATGACCATGGGGGACAGGATCGCTATCATGGAGGACGGCAACCTCCAGCAGATGGACACGCCCCACGCGATTTACACGCAACCCTCCAACAAGTTCGTAGCTGGGTTCATAGGGAATCCTCCCTTCAACTTCTTCGATTGCACGTGTGTGGATGCAGAATACCTCGATGCCGGGGAGTTCCGATACGAGCTCACCGACGAGCTAGCGGACCTCGCGAAGCGGGCCTCCTCCGATCAGGTGACTCTCGGAATTCGCCCGCAGGACATCCAGGTGCACACCAGCGCCGTGGAGGAGCGCAACCTCATCGCGACCGAGATCTTCACGACGGAACCCATGGGAGACATGACGATCTTGGACGTCGAGATCGGAGACGACCTTGTCAAGGCCGTCGTCAGCCCGGATTTCCAGGGTCAGGTAGGCATGGATATCTGGCTCTACCTACCCCCCGACAAGGTGTATCTCTTCGATAAGAAGACCGGAGACGTCCTCACCTAGACTAGGTTCCTTGATACGGTCTCCTTCTCAAGGCCATCGCGGGGCAGGCTGGGACCCCTGGATCGGCGATTAAGAAGTCAACCCTTGACGGTCCAGCCGATCATTCCCCGGATGTAGAACTTCTGGAGGAAGGCGAAGATCAGGATGGGGACCAACATGACCAACAGCGACGAGGCCGTGAGGAGCCCCCAGTCTAGTTGATATTGCCCGAAGGCTAGCCTTGGAATCAGCTGCGTTGCAAGATACTTCTCTGGGCTGCCGATCAGCACCTGGGCGAAGAAGAAGTCGTTCCATACCCACATGAACTGCAAGACGAGCACTGAGGCCAGCGCAGGGAGGGCCATAGGAAGCACGATCCTGAAGAAGACCTGGAAGTCCGAAGCTCCATCGACTCGTGCCGCTTCCTCCACCTCGATGGGGAGAGACCCCAGGAAGTTCCGCATGAACAGGATGATCCAGGGAAGCCCCCAAGCTGCGTGAACCAGAATCAGTCCCATGTGGTTGTCAACGAGGTTGGCATCCGCGAGTAGCCTGAAGATTGGAATCGCGACCATCATCTGTGGAATCGCCATCAGCAGCACGATGGTGAGGAAGAGGTAATCCTTGATCGGGAAGCTGAAGCGAGCGAATCCGTACCCTGCCAGGACACCCACGGACATTGGGATGATCGTTGCAGGAATGGCCACGATAAGTGAGTTGAGCAGTCCCTGCCACAGGGGGAAGATGGCATTCGTCATCACCTCGATGAAGTTACCTATCGAGGGAGTGAACTCTGCGAGGTTCCACCAGCCGTCCAGCACCTCGCTGGTCGGTCTAATCGAGGTCATGGCGACCCCCACAAACGGAATCGCCCAGGCGAGGGTGATTGCCCATGCCACCACATGAATCAGGACTGTCCGTGGGGCGATCTTCATCTCTTCACGAGCCTCCTGATCATCCAGACTGTCGCCAGTAACGTCAAAAGCGTCAGAAGGGTCGCCACCACGGCTGCCCTCTCAAAGCTGCCACCGACGAAGGCGTAGCGATACATTTGAAGGGCCAGGACGTCTGCGGAGCCTCCGACGCCACCGCTGGACCCAGGGGTGGCGGCAATGACGATGTCAAAGATCTTGAGCTCCCAGAGAACGGTCATCGTAACGACGACGAGCGTCATCGGCCTGAGCAGTGGAAAGGTCACCTTGAGGAAGGTTCGGAAAGGCGATGCGCCATCGATCTTGGCGGCTTCGGAGTACTCCTTCGGGATGGTGGTCAGCCCCGCGGAGAACACGATAAGGCTGAATCCCACCCACATCCATACTGAACCAAAGATGAGGCCGAAGAGGGCAGTTGGAGGGAACGTCATCCAATTCCTGTCAAGGCTCTCAATGCCGATAGCACCGAATATGGCAGGGGTTATTCCGACGTTCCCCTCGAAGAGATACCGCAGGATTACCCCACCCACGATCATGGGGGTCACCATCCCGATAAACACCATCGCCTTGACGATGGAGGCTCCCTTGAATTCTCGAAGAATCAGCGCAAGGGCGAGGCCGGTAAACAACGACAAGGGCAGATGGATGGCGATCCACACAGCGTTGTGTATGAGAGTTCCCCACGGTGGAGATTCTGTGGGGAATCGGTCCAGATTCAGTGTGTCGGTGTCTGTTAGTACCTCTGCGTAGTTCTCGCCCGTCGGGAACGCGCCAGTATCCTCTTCAGCGAAGCTCAGGAGTATCGTGGCGGCAGCAGGGAATATCACGAAGATCATGAGGAATACTATGGCTGGAGCTAGGAACAGGATTCTTCCCATTCGCCATCGGGCTCGCAACCGGCGCGCTGATGGGCGTGGCAACTCTAGCACCCCAGGGTTGATCGGTGGATTAAAATGAAAGGGTAGGCGGACCGGGTCCGCCTACTAGCACTTACTACTATGGTCCGAACTCGTCATCGTAGCCCGCTTGAATCGCCGCGAGAACGGTGGCTGCATCCGCCAAGCCCTGGTAGTACAGCCCTAGCTCGGCCCAGAAGACGGACTGCTGCCACTCCCCGCCAACGGTGTCATCCAGGTCCGCTAGCGGGATTCGTCCAGCAGCAGCGTCGGTGGCTGCCTGGGCTGCCTCCGCGGAGTCCGCTGGATACGCCGAGGGATCCGCGTTCTGGTGGGTCAGGAGGTGCCCTCCCTGGGCGACCTGAGTCTCCTGACCATCCACTCCCACAAGGAACTGGAACAGTCGCTTGGCTTCGTCCAGCAGATCAGTGTACTCGGGGATGAACAGGTAGTCGATGGCAAAGACGACGCCTGCACCACTCACGGGCTCGGGCAGGGGCATGACACCCCAGTCGTTGGGATCCATGTCATCCGGAAACATCGTGGGAACCCAGAAGCCCTGGAAGTAGAGTGCGTTGTTCTCACTGATGATGTCTTGCACGCCCGAGGTCCACTCAACGAGGTCGTCGAAGTAAGGCAGGACGGGATCGATGTAGCTAGTGAAGACCGTCTGCACAGAGGCGTCCGTCCAGCTCAGGTCTCCGGATGTAAGGTCCTGGTGCATCTCAGCTCCGCCGTAGGTGGCAATGAAGTACTCCGTCACGTCCGAGAGGGGCCACAGATCCGAGGCCGCAACAATGGGGTTCTGTATGCCGTCGTCTCTAATCGTCTGCAGTAGGGCGAGGAAGTCGCTGAACGTGTCTGGGCTCTGGTCCCAGCCGTTCGCCTCGAAGAATGGCTTTGAGTAGTAGAAGCCGGGCTTCACCTTGCCGGTGTACACGCCGCCGTAGACGGCATTGCCACTAGTCACCGCAGCGACGGTACCAGTTTGGTAGTCGGCCGCGTCGATCATGTCAGACACGTCGACCGCATGGCCATCCGCGCCATATTGCAGGATGAAACTACTCGGCATGAAGATGACGTCAGCTGGTGCAATGCCGGCATCGAATTGAATCGGCAGGACGGGCTGAAGCTCCTCCTGTCGGAAGATTCTATCCTGCACTTCGATTCCGGTATCCGCCGTGAAGTTTTCTAACACGGGGAGGAATAGGTCGCGCTCTCCCCCAGACCAGGGATGTATCACTGTCAAGACCCGTGGCGCCGCTGGTACCGCAAGGAAGTATACTGCCACGCCCGTGACCGCATTCGTGATGACCAGAAGAACGACTACGATAGCTAGATTCCGTCCTGTCCAGACCCCTGAAGGGGCCATTGGTGCTCCTTCTGCCATTCTACACACCTCTACAGGCACTAATGCCTGGCAATGGTAGAGCGCAACTCAACGAGCATATATCGTGAGGTCGCCCTCCACCCCGCGCGGGGGCCTACAGCTAGTATGTATAAAGCTTTTGCGCCTTGCCCACAGGCAGGCCAGCGCCGCTCCAGGGTCTCATTCTCATTATCGATACCGTCAGGGATAACGATTTAAGCACCCTTGCAGAAGGGGTTTTTCGTGCGCGCCGTACAGAAGCCACGACTCTACCCGAAGCTTGCCAGGACCCGGCTGAAGCTGTGTCTCGTGGGGGACCGCGGGGTTGGAAAGACCTCATTCATACGAAGCTATGTAATGAAGGAATACGACAACCGTTATCATCAGACGGTCGGGAGCCAGGTTTACAGGAAGCGCGTCGGCGTGCGGATCTCGGAGCAGAAGCTGGGTGTCCTGGCCGACTTGGAGCTGTGGGATATCACGGGAGAAAAGGGGCTCGCTTCAATTCTCCGTGAGCCCTACTTCCACGGGGCGAGTGGGGTCATCGCCCTTTGCGACGCTTCCAGGCGCGAGACTCTTCACGATATCGACTTCTGGCTAGACGGCGCCCTCCGAGTCATGAGGAGCGTTTCCATGGTGGTCGTGGTGAACAAGGCGGACGTTCCACGAAGACAGATTCGCCCGAGAGACGTGGACGTCGTGGCAAGGGCCTACAATGCCCCCTATATATTTGCCTCCGCCCGCACAGGAGACAACGTGGAGGCCGCTTTCGCCGGCCTCATCATCGGCATCGTTCGCAAGAGAGTGACCAAGAGAGCGCGTGTCCCGGCCCCACCGGTAGTGTGACCCTCGGCTCGACGCGGGGACAGGCTGTCTGATTAGAGGTTCTCGCCGCTCCCTGTGAGGAAACTGGTGACTGACACCGGTTTGACGATCTCCTTCTCCACCCCTTCCCCGGGCTCTCCTCCCAGAATGAGGGCTGAGAGTCGACGGAGAGCCTGGTTGAAGGCCTCTGTGTCCAGATCGTACTGAATTGCCATATGGGCATAGGGTCCCACCTCCCCGCGTCTCCTCAGGAACTCCACGAAATTCCGGTGGCCGGGCGGATAGACTCTCATAATGTACGCAAGTTCAGTCGTAAGGTTGCCGGACATGAGGTAGGCGTTCCACCTGTACTGGCCATCTTCATCGAGCAATTCACTCAGTATGCTTCCTAGCTCCAGGGTGGCATTGGGATCAAGGAAGGAGCGAAGCGCAACGACATTGGCCAAGGCCTCCTCCAAGTTGTGGCCAAGATCACCTTCTGGATTGGCAAGAGACTCCGTATATGGGCCTTGTTGATAGAGGGCATAATACGGCCTCTCTTCAGCAAGTTCTCTCGACGCAGTGAATGCGTCGACGGCCGCATGGAAGGACAGGTGGTTAGACGCGATGTCAAAAGCCATGCTGAACGCAAGCTCCCTCGCCAGGTCCTCGCTGACACTTTCCCTGAGGTCCATGAAGCCCAAGTCAAGGACGCGCAGGATCTCGTTTGCGAGACCAACCAGGGGCGGACCGTGGAGATAGACCCCCCATCTCTCGGGTTTCAGGCGGAAGGAGAGGTAGTAGCCGAACGCCTCCCCGCCTTCTTCCTGCATTCGAGGACGGGCGACTGGAGGTTTCCTCCAAGGGTCCTCCTTCACTGTTCGCTCATAGGCCTCTCTCCAATCTGTGACCATTATCCCCGGACGGTCATCGACTGGTACGATGCCTGGAATCCTGACTCCCTCTCCACAAAACTGAGGGTTCTCCCGGCGGAAGGCGGCGAAATCTACCATAGCCTCCTCAGAGAGGCCGGTTTTCGACTTAAGGGTTCTCCACTGGCCTATCGAGACTCGCCAGCTCTTCTCCCGAGACTACTCTTTGTCGGTTCCTGTGAAGAAGGTGGAGCCTCGCCCTCCTTGGAGATGTCGGAGTCAAGAGATGACACCTGACGACTCTTCCCGATCTATCCAGGTCCCTAAGTTCTGGGGGCTCTCTGAACGCAACCGTCCCCTTTCTCCTGACAGTAGTCGCCGGAATAACCGGAGTCGGTGTCTCCGGCTATAGTGAGGGGCTGACGAGTGGGTTAGCGAAAGAACCTGTTCTTACGCCCCGGAGATGCTCTCGGAGAATGACGAGTCCCGTCAACTCGAGGCTCCATCGTTAAATATCCTGGGTCACCGTCCAGGGTTGAGGTTCATGAGAAACGTGCTCATCGTCCCAGAGCGGAACGAGGGTCTGAGTCCTCTTCGGGTCGTGGAAGCGGGTCTACAGTCATCTGCCGTGGACCGGATCTTCGTGGTGGACGGGTGGTCCACTGACGGGAGCGATGACCTCATAGCGCGCAAGCTGCCCGGTCTCAGCCAGACATACAAGAAAGAGGCCACTCTGGTTCACAGCCGGCTGCGCAACACGGGGAAAGGGGGCGCCATGGTTACGGGGATGCAGCTCGCCCTGGAGGGGGGGTATGAGACCGTCTCCTTCGTGGACGCCGACATTTCGTCCCTGAGCAGTGCCTGGTTCGACATGCTACACGACGGGCTCGACCGGTACGGGGCTGACATGAGCCGCGGCTACTTCGATCGCAGCCCCCTGGACGCTCAGATCACCCGGCACATCACGCTCCCCGGCATTCATCTCTTCTTCCCCGAGGGTCGAGGCATTCGACAGCCCCTGGGCGGCGAGTTATGCCTTAGGGCCGAGCTGGCTCAGACCCTCCTAGAGGGTCCTCTGGCGCCTCCTCACACTTGGGGCATCGACACCTTCCTCGTGGTCAGCTCCCTGGTGGGCGGATTCCGGGTCGTGGAGCTCTACCTGAGCCAGAAGCTTCACAATCCCAAGACCTTGGCGGACCTGGAGGGGATGCTCGTGGAGTGCTTCGACGAGCTGGCCCGGCTCGTTCACTTCCACGGGAGACATCTAGCGTGGCCGGCCGAGTGGGAACCAAGGGTCACCACCGTGCCTCGGTCGGAGTCGCACATCGAGCGGATCGGCGAGGACGTCCGGACGCTGGCCTATACTGACCGGGACGCGGAGATAGCGGGACTGTTCCGGTTCGCGAGGGAACGGGGAGTTGACTTGGCGGCCTTGGAACGCTTCGAAGTCGAGGAAGAGGACCGTTCTCTCCTCGCCCACCTCCTGAAGGGACCCGACGTCTTCCGGACGCAGAGCAGACTCTTGGGCCCCGAGCGGTGGGTGGGGATCTTGGACGCATTAGTCCGGGGCCACATCACACAGGGGTTTGGGTCTTACCACAGGGACCTCCTGTTTCTCCTCTGGCGCATGAGGACCTTGGCCTTCTACCTCCACGAGGCCACCGAGTTCGAGGAAGCCGAGGCCGCCACGAGGAGTCAGGCGGAGCACGCCTTCAACCTCGGACGAGCTTTGAGGGGCGGGTGAGGGCTCGCTTCACGAGAGTGAAATCGCCTCGCCTGTATTCTTGTCCATGAAGCGAAGTCTCTCTTCCTGCGGAACGACCCAGATCCTCTGGTCCTCTCGCACCCTGTAGCCGGGAACTACCACGAACTTGGCCTGCTGTTCGCCGATCTCCACCGTCAGGAGGTCGTTGGACCCCAAGGCCTCGTCCAAGAGAACCCGGGCCTCCATGGCCCCAGGTCGGACTTCGTTGTGCACGTTGACGCTCTCGGGACGCACTCCGACCAGTATCTCGGCCCCTCGCCGCTCTTTCAGGGCCTTGGAATAGGAGGACGGACACGGGATCCTGAATCCCTCCACTTCCACGACCAGCCCATCGTCCTCGACTACGGCGCCCCTGAGGAAGTTCATTGGCGGCGTGCCGATAAAGCCCCCCACAAAGGTGTTGGTGGGGTTCTCGTAGATTTGAGTGGGCGAGTCAACCTGAACGAGTTTGCCTTCGTTCATGACGGCTATTCGGTCGCCCACACTCATAGCCTCCACCTGGTCGTGGGTGACGTAGATGGTCGTGGCCCCCAGCTCCCGCTGGAGGAGCTTGAGCTCCGCCCGCATTCTCAGGCGCAGGAGGGCGTCGATATTGCTCAAGGGCTCGTCCATGAGGAGGACCGAGGGCTCCACCACGACGGCGCGCGCCACGGCCACGCGCTGTTTCTGCCCTCCGCTGAGCTGGTGGGGATACCGACTCACGAGGTCCTCAATGCCCAGAAGCTCGGCGGCCCTAGAGACCTTCTCCTTAACCTCGGCGAAGGGCTTCCTCTGGATACGCAGGCCAAAGGCGACGTTGTCGAAGACCTTCATGTGGGGGAATACGGCGTAGCTCTGGAAGACCATGGAGACCCCCCGTTTACCCGGAGGGAGAAAAGTCACGTCCCGTTCGTCGATGAAGATCCGTCCACTGTCGACGCTTTCCAGTCCGGCGATGCACCGGAGGGTCGTTGTCTTGCCGCATCCGCTGGGCCCCAGGAGCACGAGGAACTCCCCGTGGTCCACCCGGAGTTGGACGTCGTCCACGGCCGTAACGTCTGCAAAGGTCTTCGTGATGCCATCCAGCTCCACGCGCGCCACGGTTGTCTCACCTCCTCAGGCTAGCTGGATGCCCCACATTCGGAGGAGCTGTTTCCGGACCACGAATATGAAGATCAGGGCCGGTATGACCAGGAAGAGAGCACTGGAATAGAGGAAGTCCAGGGGGGCTCCCGCAAGTCGGGCAACGATAAAGGCCGGAAGGGTTCGGTTGTCCAGCGTCAGGATAGAGGCAGCGAAGACCTCGTTCCAGGAGACCACAAAGGAGAAGATCGCCACGGCGGCCAGACCAGGAGTCGCTAGGGGCAGCGCCACGCGGGCGAAAGCCTCCATCCGGCTGCAACCTAGGATCATGGCGGCTTCTTCGTACTCCGCGGGGACGCTGGCGAAGATGGCGGCGGAGATCAGGATGGCAAAGGGAAAGGCAAAGACGGTGTGAAGGAAGGCCACGCCCCAGACGGTGTCGTACAGTCCTAGGCGGATGTACAGCACGGCCAGGGGTATGGAGAGGACCGCGGCCGGGAACATGCGCGTCGTGATCACGCCCACGGTGAAGATTCGTTGGCCCCGGAAGCGGAAGCGGGAGAGGGCGTAGCCGGCGGGGGTGCCGATCAGGAGGGACAGGGCCACCGTGATGACGGCCGTGAATATGCTGTTCCACAGGGCGCGCTGGACTCCCGTCAGGGTGACAAAATTCAGGAAGTACTCGGGAGTCAACGTCTCAGGCAGTAGCCCCTTGGGCCGGTAGAGCTCTAGGCGGTCGGTAAAGGCACCGATGGCCAGGAAGAAGAGGGGGAGGAATATCCAGAGGGAGATGACAATCATGGCAGCGTATGCCACGATCTTCCATCGACGTATCACGGCCGCCACCTCGTGCGTAGCGCAAAGAGGTAGAAGAGGACGAAGAGGGTGGAGATGAGCATGATAACGAGGGCGAAGGCGGCAGCAACGGGAGTGTTTCGGACGTCGACGTAGGCGAGGTAGGTCTCACTAGCGAGGACCGGCAGGAGTCGGCCGGTGAGGACCAGGATCGGAGCGAAGAGTTGGAAGGCCAGGACCGTCCGTATGATCAGGGCCGTCTGGATGGTGGGTTTCAAGAGTGGGAGGACCACGAACCGGAGCCGCTGAAGCCGACTGGCCCCGAAGACCCTAGATGCGTCGATGAAGTCCTTCTGAATTGCCTGAAGACCCGCCACGAGAATGATCATGACGATGGATGTAGCCCGCCACACCTCTGTCAGGGCTACCGCCGTGAAGAGAAAGCCTGGTTCCTCAAGGCTCAAGAAGGCCACTCGAGTCTCCGTGAGGCCGAGGCCGAGCAGGAAGCTATTGAGGTAGCCTGTGCCCGTGAACATGGAGAGGAAGATGATGGCAGCGGCGATCTCCGATATCGCTATGGGAATGGCGGTCAAATACAGGAAGGCGCCCGTGCCGAACAGGCGGCTGTTGACCAGAAGAGCGATGACCAGGGCCAGACCCAGCTGGATGGGGATGATCACGGCGGTCAGAAGGAAAGTGTTCGCGAAGGCAGCTTGGAAGAGACGGCTCGAGGCCATTTCTTCGAAGTTAGCGAGACCGACCCACTCGCCCGTCTGCTGATCCGTGAAGGCGATCCAGATGCCTCCGCCTAGAGGGGTCGCGAAGAATATGAGGAAGTAGACGATGGCCGGAAGGATGAGGAGGAACGGCAGTAGGCGGCTCCGCATGTCCCTCCTCAGCGTGGCGACTAGCCGGGCAGTGGGAATTCAGCCCCCGTTTCCTGGAAGAGAGCCTGAAGGTCCGCGTCGAGGTCCGCCAGAACAGCCTGGATGTTCTCACCGGCAATGAGGATGCGGTCGAAGACATCCTTGTAGATCTGGGAGAACTCCCCAGCACGTGCCCCGAGGCCTCCCGGGATGGTTGCCAGGATAGCGTCTGCGGATCCTGCCTGAGCCGTCACGCCTGCAGCGATCTTTGCGATGGCCGGGTCCGTGATCTCCGGCTGAGCCTCATCGACCACAGGGAAGAAGCCCACTTCCTCCGCAATCAGGGCCTGGACGGAGGGACGGGTCAGGTACTCGATGAGCTGACGCCCCAGGTCGGGCCGCGGAGCACCCTCAAGGATGGCCAACCCTGCGGCCACGGCGATGTAGCCCCGACCCTCATCTGCCGACGGGGAAGGGACCACGCGGAAATCGTCGGGACTGGTGGTAATTGCCGTGCGGAATCGGGCCTGGTGGTCCCACGCAATCCACACGTCTTCCGCTAGAAGGGCTGCATCCATCGCATCCCAAGTGGGGGAGCTGGGGTGTACGAGGGGCCAGAGCTCGTCCCGCATGAACTCCCACATCGCGACCGCTTCGGGGGTGTCGAAATTGGCCACCGACCTGCCAGTAAAGGAAGGGTACAGGTAGCCGTGGCCCAGCCGGTGATACAGACCACCCGGGCCCGCTGGAAGACCGACAGGGCGGTCCATAGCCGTGTTGTCGGCGATGTTCTGCGCCCAGTCCTTCAACTCGGAGTAGGTCAGGGCGTTGACATCGGCCCCGCTTGGAAGGTACTGCATGGCTTCCTCATTGACTACCATGGCGTAGGTGGCCTGCATCCATGGGATGAAGAACTGCTCTCCGGCCGGCGTCCGGCTCAAATCCCAGAGGCCGGGAATGAATGTGCGATCCGGCAGGCTTATCCCGTCCAAGTCCATGAGATACTCTCTCTCGGTGAGCAACGTGAAGTCACCGTGAAGTCCACCGGCCAGGGTGACCCTTACATTGCCTGACTCCGCCTCACTCACGAGCCGGTCCTCGAACGTGGCGTAGCTCTGTTCCGGCACGAACGTGACCCGGACACCGAACTCCTCCTCGAAGGGCGGCAAGACCTCCTTTATAATGATCTCCGACTCTGCTGGCGGTGCCAGCTGCGTCGAACTCCAGATGATGGTTGGCGTTTCCGGGGGGCGATAGAAGACGGCGAAGCCGACTCCGACCCCCGCAAGGAAGCCTATGACCACAAACACAACCACAAGCTGAATCCCAAATCTTCTTGGTTCCATAACCTCCACCCCTAGGACGGAGGACACAAGAGATGCGGCTACTTAACATTTTTCGAGAAAAGACCTCGTCGGTGCCCAGAGGAGGGACAGCCAGGAGGGGTGATCATTCTTGGAGCAGGACTATTGCATGTGAGTCTTTGATCGCCACAGCCTGTTTCCAGCTCAAGCTCTCTCAGAACCTGGCCTGTTCAGTACGACTGAGGACACTCCCTACGAAAGGGGGCGAAGTCCATCATGGCCTTCCCAGAGAGGCGGGTTTTCAACTTGAGGCTTCACAGTAGCACATCGAAACTGTCCGGTTTTCCATTGCGGCCAGTCCTAGGTTGGTTCCGGTGGAGGAGGTGAACCCTCACCCTCCTTGGAGACCTCGGAGTCTAAGAGATGACACTTGACGAGTCTTCCCGCTACATCCAGATCTCTGAGTTCCGGGGGTTCCCGGAACGTAATCCTTGCGTTCCTGTGTCGAACTTCGATCCCCTCGATAGCTTTCGCCATAGGTCCAGCGTTCTCCATCAGGGTGCGGAGAGTCGCAGAGACGCGCTCCTCATCTCCATCTTCCACCGGAATGACCAAGGAGTTCTCCAACACGGTCCAAGATCGGAGTGGACCCGGTAGGTCGACCCCCGTCTCCATCGTCTGGAATTCGAGGAAATCTCTCAGGTCCCGGGGTTCCCAACCGCAGGCCGAGAATGCTTCGGGACAGCGGGGATGAAAGCTGCAGCCTCCCGGGGGTGATATGGCATCGGGCACCTCGCCCTTTAGAATCTCCTTCACCCTCCTCCGTGAAGGATCGGGTATCGGTATTGCCCCCAGGAGCGCCTGGGTGTAAGGATGCCACGGGTCCCGGTAGATTCCCTGCGCCTCGCCCATCTCAACGATTTTGCCCAGGTACATGATTGCGACCCGCTGACATACGAACTTGGCCGTGGCCAGGTCATGAGTAATGAAGATGTAGGTCAGGTCGTACTTCTGCCTGAGGTCCATGAGAAGCTCAAGCATTTTCGCCCTCACGGACATGTCGAGCATGGCAACCGCTTCGTCGGCGATGATCAGGGACGGCCGCAGGATAATGGCCCTGGCGATGACAACCCTCTGCTTTTGTCCGCCGCTCAAGTCCGCAGGGTATCTCTCGTAGAACTCCTCCGCCGGCTCCAGACCGACCTCAACGAGTCTCTTCAACACCTCTTCTTTCGCCTCCTCCGCACTCTCCACGAGGCCGTGAATCTGTAGGGGGTGCGCTACCGCCTTTCCCACAGTCATTGCAGGATTCAGGGAAGCGTGGGGATCCTGAAAGACGATCTGCATCTTTCGGCGGAGGAGCCTCAACTCACCCTCAGGCATGTGCGTGATGTCTTCACCGTCGAAGAGGATCCTGCCGGACGTAGGCTCCGTTAGGCGCAGTATCGCCCTCCCGAGAGTGGTCTTGCCGCAGCCGCTCTCACCCACCAGGCCGAATATCTCTCCCCGCTCGAGGGACAGGCTCACATCATCAACGGCCTTGACGACTCCCCTTTCACCGCTTAACAAGCGGCCCAGAAAGCTCCCCACCACGGGGTAGTGCTTCTTCAGGTGCTCGACCTCGAGGATGTAGTCAGCCATTCTGTCCACCGTACAGGTAACAAGCCGCCAGGGAGCCTTCAGCGTCCACTGTTGGAGGCTCCCGCTGGCTGCATATGTCCATTACGTGGGGGCACCGAGGATAGAATCGACATCCTGAGGGTGGGTTAATCAGGTCTGGAGGTGAACCGGCGATGGACTTCAGATCCTGCGTTTCGAGGTGAATCACCGACGACAGGAGGCCCTCTGTATAGGGATGCTTGGGGCTCGAGAATAGCTGAGATACATCCGCTACCTCGACCAACTTGCCCGCGTACATGACCCCAACCCTGTCACAGGCCTCTGCAACGATGCCCAGATTGTGGGTGATGAGCAGAAGCGCCATTTCTACGGACTCCTTGAGCGTCTCTATGAGCTGTAGGATCTGGGACTCCACCAGGACATCTAGCGAAGTCGTTGGCTCGTCGGCGATCAGAAGCCGTGGGTCCATGACCAAGGCCATGGCGATCATGATCCTCTGTCTCATCCCTCCGGAGAACTCGTGGGGATAGTTCTTGAGCCGGGAGGGTGGGATTCCCACTGAAGAAAGCGCTTTCAGCGCCTCTCCCTCCGCCTCCACGTTCGAGACATCCCGGTGGGCCTGTATGAGCTCCACGAAGTGGTCTCTAATCGACATAAGAGGGTCCAGACGAGACATGGGATCCTGGAAGATCAAGGAGATCTCCTCCCCCCTCAACACCCGCATTGTCTCTTGGGCAAAAATGGTGACATCGTAGGGCCTCTTGATATCGAGTAGCCGGCCTATGTCCGTGACGATCTCTGCCGAGCCCCTCCCCTCCTTCTTAAGACGGGCCAACGCCGCCTGAAGGGCGTGGGAATCCAGGGCGGGGTAGCCATTGTCGCCGATGACCCCATCGAGGAGAGGCCGCAGCTGTGCTTCAAGCTCCAGCATCTTCTCGCGTTCCCTCGGTGGCATCTTGAAGAGGATCTCGCCCCTGACAAGCGTCCCGGGGGGTAGGATGCCAAGGAGAGCCTTTCCTAGGGTCGACTTGCCGCAGCCCGTCTCTCCAACGAGGCCGAGGGCTTGACCCTCCTCGATTTCCAGGCTCACGTTGTCGACGGCCCTTACTTGTCCTCGTCTCGTTTGGTAGAAAACGTGCAGGTTCCGGATCTCGATGATGTTGGGCATCAGCCTTTCTCTTTCCTCAGGAGCGGGTTAATGATGTCGTTGAGGCCCTCCCCCAACATACTCAGGGCAGCCGTAAGAATGACGATCATTAGGCCGGGAAAAAAGGAGGTCCACCAGACGCCGCTATAGAGGAACCTCCTTCCAGTGCTGAGGTCCAGTCCCCAATCGGCGATAGGCTCTTCGAGGCCAAAACCAAGGAAGCTGAGGCCTGCGGCCGTGAGCACGGCATCGGCTGCATTGATAGAGAAGATCACCGGAATCGACACGATGACGTTGTAGGTGATGTACGACAGGATAACGGTCCAGGGTTTGGCTCCGAGGGCCCTTGCGGCCTCCACGTAGGCCTCCTGTTTCACAGAAAGGACGTGGTTCCTGATGACCCTGAAGTAAATTGGGACGTAAATCACTGTTATGGCTATGGAGATGTTGAAGATGCCCTTCCCTATCATTGTCGCGATCGAGAGGGCAAGGAGCAGCCCTGGGAAGGCGTAGATGGAGTCCATGATCATGACCTGGATCCTGTCTAAGTACCCGCCCAGGTAGCCGGAGATCAAGCCCAGGGGGAGGCCTATGAGCAGGGCTATCATCGTCGCGATGCCCATGATTGATAGTGAAGTCCGGGCTCCGAAAATCACTCGACTGAACACGTCCCTGCCGAAACGGTCGGTCCCCATCAGGTGTGCGGAAGTAGGGGGCTCGTTGGGGGTGGCGACGAATTCGGTGGGTTCATAGGGGGCGATGAAGGGTGCGAAAATAGCAAGGACGATGAACCCTAGGAACATGAAGAGGCCCAACCAGGTCATGATTCCTGCCAGGGTCCGCCTCTCCCGAACGAGGGGGGCAAAGACTCTGCCGATGATGCTCCTGCGATACTTGGCAGGGATCTGAGCCCACCCAGTCCTCAGGGCCCCAGCGGCCCTACCCTTTTTGCCGCTCCCCAACTGATCCCCTCAATACCTAATCCTCGGATCGATGAATGCGTTCACGAGGTCTATGATCAGGCTGGCCAGTACGATGAGGATCGCGTAGAAGACAATGATACCCTGGACCACAGGAAAGTCCCTCTCCTCGATGGCGCTCAGGAGCCGCGTGCCCATCCCCGGCCAGGAGAAGGTCGTCTCCGTAAGGACGGCCCCTGCGAAGAGGATCGCGAACTGGAGCCCCATGACGGTTACGACGGGGACGAGGGCGTTCTTGAACGCGTGCTTGTAGATGACTCTCCTCTCCCTCACGCCCCTCGACCTTGCCGCCTCGACATAATCGGATGTCATGGTCTGCAGCATGTTGACCCTGACCATTCGAGTGAACACTCCCGAGATGACCAGTCCGAGGGTGACTACAGGCAGAATCAGATGGGCAGCGGCATCCACAAACTTATCCAGGTTCCCCTCGAGAAGGCTATCGATAGTGTACAGTCCTGTGATGCGGTTCGGGAATTCGAGGCCGGAGAATCTCGTATTCGGAGGGACCCATCCGAGCCAGATGCTGAAGACCAGCTGAAGCATCAGGCCGAGCCAGAAGATTGGGATGACGTAGATGACGATTCCGTAGAGCCTCAACCCCATGTCCGTGGGGGTGTCCCTCTTTGCCCCAGCGATGGTCCCCGTCACTATGCCAACCAGGATGGCGAAGGCCATGCTGTAGAGGGTCAGCTCGAGGGTAGCTGGGAAGACGCTAAAGATCCTAAAGGCGACCGATTGGCCGGAGTACTTGAATGAGTGGCCCAGGTCGCCCGTGAAGACTCGGGCCAGGTAGTCGAAGTACTGGACGACAATGGGCCTGTCGAGGCCCAGTTGCCTCTTAGCCTCCTCCACGACGTCCGGGGGAGCTCTACCCCCGTAGAGGGCTGTAACCGGATCCCCGGGAATGGCCCGGAGGACTATGAAGACAACGGTGAGCAGGATGAGGAGCATCGGAAGGGAAAGAAGCAGTCGTGCGATGATGTAGGCCCTGAGAGAAGATCCGCCACGCATTGTCTCTCCTCAGCTCGGCACTGAAGCGCGAGCTATAATACTTGTTGAAAAGAAAGAAAGAGGGGAGGAGGCAGAGGTCACTCTGGACGAGCTGCCAGCTCCCTAAGGAGTATGGTGAGTCCTTGCGTTTCGAAGAACTCGTTGAGGTAGTCCTCCGCCATGTCGAGGTCGCGCACTCCGTACTCGTCCTTGAAGACTTCCTCGTAACCGAACATGCCTGCCGGCACCATGCTGTAGAGGGGTTCCGCCTGGCCTGCCAGAACGGTGTCGATTATCTCTTGCCTGTCGATAGCTGCCGCGATTGCCCGTCGGACGTTGACATCGTCGAAGGGCGGCGTCTGTACGTTGAAGACGATGTATCTGATGAACAGTCCTCCCTTGATATCAACGACGAGACCAGGTTCGTCCTGCAGGTCAGTGATATCTTCAGGGTTCAGCGTTCGGTAGGCTACGCTGATATCCCCCGCCTGGACCTGCGCTCTCAAAGCGGTTGCGTCCGCCAGCAGCCGGATGGTCACGGTGTCCATCTGGGCCGCTCTGGCCGTAGCCCAGTCACCGTAGTTGTCGTTCCTTACCAGGGTCACCCTCTCGTCGGCAATCCACTCACTGATTACGTAGGGACCGGCACCTATCAGGTCGCCCATGTCTGCAGGCACTTCTCCTACCCAGCTATCCGTTGGGAACGAGTCGGGGTGTAGCGGCGCCGTGTTCCACAGTGCCATGAACGCGTTGAAGGCCGAGAACGGGTTGTTCAAGGTTACGACTACGGTGTCACTGTCCGTAGCCACAACAGTGTCTATGATGTCCAACAGGAATGACGGGTCTCCTCGCTCGCCACCCACCCTGATGTCCCTGTTCCGGAGGATGGAGTAAGCGACGTCGTTCGCGTCCAGCTCATCCCCGTTGCTGAACACCAAGTTGGGCTTCAGGTCGTAGGTGTAGGTGAGGCCATCCGAAGAGATACCACCGTTTTCAAGCGTCGGTATCTGCTGCGCTAGAAGGGGTATCAGGTTGCCCTTGTCGTCATAGGTCAGAAGAGTGTCGAACACCTGCTCGATGAGGTTGATGGAGAAGTAGTCGTAGGCGTCGGCCGGATCCAGAGTGTGGATCTCATCAGTGGTGCCGGTGAACAGCGTAGTCGTGCCGGGCTTCGAGATGTTCCAGTAGAAGAACCTCTGCGCAGGGTTCAGCACAATGCCAGTGACATCGTCCTCGTAGACGACGTGCTGAGTCGCCTGGTAGAGCGGTATGTAGGCGGCCTGGTTGGCTAGCTCTTCCTGTATGGTGTGCAGAAGGGCGTCTCTTTCGTCACTGTACTGATCCAGCGCCCTCTGCCGCAATATGGCCTCGTTCATCAGCGTGCTATTGTACTCCGAGCCCAAAGACTTGGCACCCTCGCTGCCAAGGAAAGGTTCCAGGTAGTTGTCCGGATCGATGAAGTCCGGATACCATCCGAGCAGGAACATGCCCATGCGACCTGCAACGAACCGTTCTATGTAGGTGGCCCAGTCTAACGAGTCGAGAGAGATCTCAAGTCCGGGCACCTCGTTCAGGCTTGAAGCCAGTACGGTGGCTACGTCCCTTTCTGTCGAGCCATAATGAGACGGTGTGTACCAGAGCTTGGCTGAGATCATCCTCTGAGGTGGTGCAGTGAATGCGGGAATGGCGTAGACGACGGTGAGCGCCGCCAGTATGGCGACTACCACTACTAAAACCGCAATTATGACTAGCGGCTGTCTTTCCAAATCATCTCCTCCCTCGAGCCTCCAACGCCTATGGAGGCTCTTACAATGGCCCATTGGCATTCGGGGGTCGCTATTTAATTGTTTCCGCAGTCTAGATTGGACATTCGCCCCCTGCTATGGGCCGTGCGGTCTCGCCCTTGCGTGCCGTCCGTCACAAAGGCTTTTGGAGGTCCGTTTGCTTCAGCGAGTGTGCACCCAGATGATCCTTGAACAGCTGAAGCTGGGCACGATGGCGAACTTGTGCTACGTCCTAGGGGACGAGCCTTCTCGGAAGGCGGCCGTGGTAGACCCCCACGGTGAGATTGACAGGATTATGTCGGTTATCCAGGCCCATGGACTCGAGGTAGAATTCATTGTGAATACCCACACCCACTGGGACCATGTAGCCGGGAACGAGGAACTCAAGAGACGGACCGGCGCGGCCGTCTTGACCCACCCCATGGGGCGAGTCGACCGGGACAGGACGGTGGAGGACGGCGACAGGCTTAGCCTTGGTGAGACCACGATCCAGGTCCTATACACCCCCGGTCACTCCCCCGACGGCATCTGTCTCTTGGTGGATGGAAAGCTCCTGACGGGGGACACGCTTTTCATTGGGGAGTGTGGGAGGACCGACCTACCCGGCGGAGACCCCGGGGAGATGTACCACAGCCTCTTCGGGGTGATTCTAGAGCTCGATGAGGAGATAGAGGTGTTTCCGGGACACGACTATGGCGACCGTCCTCACGCTACTCTGGGGCATGAAAAGCGCCACAACTACACTCTGGAGCCCAGGACGAAGGAGGAGTTCATTCAGTTCATGGCTGAGCCCTAACCGTCCTCAAACTCTTCCAACGACGGGTGCGTCAGGCGGCGTTCGAGTCGGTGGAGGGCCCGGGTCGTCCTGGCAACGGAGAAATCCAGATCACCGCACAGGAAATCAATGACCCCATCCCGGTCCAGTTCTGGAGCCCGCAGGGAATAGTCCTCCAACACCGCCGGCTGGAGGAAGAGTGAGCGGATTTCATCAATATCGTCGGGAAGATGCTGACGAACCTCGCCTGGCATCTCCTCGAGGGTGCGGGACCTAACGAGTTCCAGCGCCCGCTTGGGACCGATGCCCTTCACTCCCTCGTTGTAGTCCGTCCCCACCAGGATCGCCAGGTCGATGAGCTGACGTCGGTTAATACGGAGCTCCTCCAGCAGCTCGGTGAGAGCAATAAGTTCGGGTTCCAGCGGCCTGGAGGTCCCGCTGCTCGGCAGGAACTCCCGCCCGGAGATGGTCAGATACCGCAGTAGCCTCGGTGAACCGTACAGGAGGGTGTCGTAGTCCCGGCTCGCTGCTGCCCACACCTCTCCTCGTCGACAGAGAAACGCACCCTGGGCCTCCCCCTCGCCCGGTGCCTGGATCCAGGGAATCCCGAGGAGGGTGAGGAGCTTCTTGGCGTCGCCGATCATTTCTTGAGTCAGCCTAGTAGAGGTTACGGCCTTGGACCAGGCCGTGGCGTAATCCTTCCTCTCGATGGCCTCGGCGTACTCCTCTTCCGCTCTCTGCCGGATGGCCCCGCGAGCGTCGAGCTCTCGCCTCTTGCGGGGGTGAGGCTTTCCATCAAAGACGAAGACAAGAGTGAGAGCGTAGTCCGCGATGAGACGTGTAGTCCTGTAGAGAAGGCCTACGAGGTGGGAGGTCACCTTGCCGGAACGGCTGCTAAGAGGCCTCCCGTCGGGCTGCCGTATCAGGGCAAGGAATTGATAAAGGGCGTTGTTGCCATCGACGGCAAAGCTTCGGGACCTCAGATCATCAAGGCTGAGGACACTCTTCGCGATGATAGGCGTAAGATTCACGCCCATGGCAGGTGCGAATCCTCGGATGTGGTCTTAAGGTTTCACCGGTAACCAGGGAGCGACCATTGAGGGCGGTGCCGCGCCCCTAGCCGTAGTACTTCAGGGACTCCCTGGAGGCCTCTTCGGAAGCCTTTGCGAGGTGGTCCACCTTCATGAGCTTCGACTTGGCCATCTCGCGCTCCGCTGCCCTTCTGAGATCATCCATGGTGATGATTCGCCGGTAACCCTTCCTTCTGGCGGCATACCGCATGGCCTGCCTTACGGTGTTGAGGATGTGACCCCCGGACATAGGGTACCTGCGGGCGAGTTCTCTGAAGTCCACCTCCTTGGCCAGGGGAGCCGCTGCCGGCATCGTCTTCCGGTAGATCTCCTCCCGCATCTCCACGTTGGGGAACTCGAACTCTATGGCGATGTCTACTCGTCTGTCGAGGGCAAGGTCCATGACGCCGGCCATGTTCGTTGCCAAGATCACCAGCCCCGCAAAGTCCTCCAGATGGCTCAGGAGGACGTTGACATCCCTGTTGGCCCACGGAGCTGTCGTCTGGCCACGGCGGTAGAAGACGGCGTCAGCTTCATCGAAGAAGAGTACGGCGTTCCGCTGGTCCGCCTCGTTGAATACGCGCTCTATGTTCTTCTCCGTCTCGCCAACCCACATGTTCTCCAGCTGGGCGTAGTTCACCACCATGAGCTGCTTGGCCGTTGCGTTGGCCAGGGCCTCGGCGGTCATCGTCTTGCCCGTTCCAGGCGATCCCGCAAATAGCATGGAGAGCCCCTTGGCCTTGCGCACGACCCTCGAGAGTCCCCAGGTATCGAAGAGGAGCCTCTTGTGACGCAGCTCTGCCAGGGCGTCTTCTAGCGCCTCCCGAGAGCGGGGACTCAGGACGACATCGTCAAGTGTGAACCTCGGGTTGATGAGCTCGTAGAGCTGTGGCTTCTTGGCCTCGTCCCCCACGTCTTCGAAGATCTCATCCTCGAGGAGCTCCTCCTCGCTTTCATAGACCATGACACCCTGCTTTATCAGGCGCCGTATGGTGGCCACATCCTCTCGGCTGACGTGTTCACAAGACTCGGAAATGCGCCCGCACACGGGGCATTTCACGTACAACTCCCTGTCCTCTTCCTCCTCAACCACGGTGTCACCTGCCTGTCGGCGGGAGACAGCGGTACGATACAGCCTTTCTTCGTATTTAAGGATAGTTTGGCCCTCGATAACGAGCTCTGGCCCCCCCCTATTTGTGGTCGAGTGGCAAACCTACGGAGCGAAAGCGTTAAGGGTGGAAGCCGATGGGGGCCCAAGAGGAGAGGGAGAGAGTGCAGTTGGAGTACTACGCAGCAACGGAGAAAGAGGAGAGGCAGGCTTGGGAGATCCTGGAATCCACAGGAGCGCTCAAGAAGGGACACTTCCTGCTACCGAGGACGGGAATCCACTACGAACACTTCTTCCAGGTACCCCTAGCCCTTCAGCATTCCAAGTACGCCAAGATTCTCTGCGTTGCCCTCGGCCGGGTGCTTCGTAGATCCGGTATCCTCTACAGGCTCGACAAGAACAAGCGGTTCACGATGCTCGCGCCCGTGGACGCTGGAATACCCATCGCCTTCTGGACCGGGGAGCATCTTGACGCCGATCGCATTCTGTGGGCGAATAAGACCGACGATGGATGGGAGTTCAGACCCTTCATCGAGATAGACGAGAAGGACCAAGTCATGCTGGTCGACGACGCTATCCTCACGGGAGGGACAGTCTCAGCGGTCGTGGACTTCGTGAGATCCCAGGGTGCATCCATCGTCGCCATCGCCACCCTCGTCGATCGGCGGGACAACACGAAGACCTTTGACAACATCCCGGTCCACCGCGTGATCCATGAGGAGGGAAAGAAGTACGAGCCCAAGGCCTGCCCCCTCTGCAAGAAGGGTGTCAAGCTCGTGAAGATCGCCCCGCCCAAGTGAGGTTAACGCTTTATCCCGCCGGGAGTCTTCCTCCTAGGGTCATCCAATGGGCAGGGTTGCTCTCATAACGGGGGCTTCCAAGGGGATAGGCAGTGCGGCGGCCCGACGCCTGGCCACCGAGGGCTTCGACATAGTCGTGAACTACTACCACTCTCAGGGTGGTGCTGAGGACACCGCCCGCCAAGTGAGGGCTGAGGGGAGGAAAGCTCTCATCGTGCGGGCCGACGTCGCCTCCGCGGACCAGGTCCAATCCATGGTCTCTCAGGCCTTGGAGACGTTCCCAGGTGTCCACGTCTTGGTGAACAACGCTGGCCGCTATCGGAGGACGACTCTTGAGGACCTGAGCCTGGAGGAGTGGAACAGGACGCTGGCGGTCAACCTCACGGGAGCCTACAACTGCATGACGGCCCTGGTCCCGTCCATGAGGGCCTCCGGCTGGGGCCGCATCATCAACATCTCCAGTCAGCTAGCCACCAAGGGGACTGACCACGGGGCGGACTATGTAGCGTCCAAGGCTGGGTTGCTGGGCCTGACCAAGGCAGCTGCCCTGGAACTGGCGAAGTACAACATAACCGTAAACGCCATTTCGCCAGGAACCATCGACACAGACATAATAGCCCACTACACACAACAAGACCTCCGCCGGAAGGCCGAGGGCATCCCCTTGGGGAGAATTGGGCGCCCCGAGGACGTAGCTTCCGTCATCTCCTTCCTGGCCTCGGACGATTCAGACTACATGACCGGTGCCACCATCCATGTCAATGGCGGCGGACTCATCGTCTGAGGCGCTAGGGCCGGAGTCGTGCTACAGTTATTATCACTACAAGCCCAACGGCGAACACTACGGCCCCCATTTCCAGGTAGAGAGTAACAGAAGTCAGGAGCGAGCCGACTGATAGGGCAAGGCCAAGGATTACCAGGGTGACCCCAACGGTTAACAACCGAACGGTCAGGTCCTTGCGCACTACCTCACTCCAGGATCTACGTCTCAAAGGTGAGAAGCCCGCCTTCGCCATCCTCCTCCACGAACTCCAGCTCCCATGCGTCCCGATTGTCACGGAGATCAACGAGGACCGGCAGGCTTGCATCAGCATCGAGGGCGAGGAAGACTGCAGAGACGTGCTTGCAGAGGGGTCCGCTGGGCACGTTCTTTCTCCAGTCCTCGCAGTTGTGGGAAATCCTCCGGTTTTCTACATCTATGGTGACCATGTACGCTCCCACCCTGGCGACCACGGGCGCCTCCGCCTCGAGTCGGACTTCCTGGGCCATCGGACGAGCCCGCTCTATCCTTGGCCTGGTGGACAGCCTCCGCAGTATGGGTAACACATCCCCCTTGGGGGGGATGCCTCCGAAGTCCTCCAACGTCGTTGCCCTGACTCTCCCGTGGGAGGCCCGAAGGATCCCCCTGCGGTGGTCCCTCAACCTAGAAGCGGCTCGGCGCTGCTCAGGCTCCAAGACTCCGAGCATCTCGAGGACCTGCAGGCAGTTCTCTGGGGCGTATCCGTGGAAGTGGTTGTTGAAGTAGCCGAAGACGGCCTCCGACTCAGCGGCTACATCCCTCAACTTGGGCACCCAACTCTCCAGCTCCTCGGTGGAGTAGCGATAGTTGTACCACGGGTCCTGGCCGTGCCCGTGCCAGCGGAAGTAGGCCGTGGGCGATGTCAAGTGGACCACGGGCGGCAGCAGGGGCTCGTCCACAATGGTGTACGCAACGCCATACTCCCGCAGGAGGTCGAAGGCCTCGGGGCGCATCCAGCTCTCATTTCTGAACTCGATGGCGAACCTGTACTCGTCGGGTAGTGTTTCGAAGAAGGAACGCGTCCTGTCCTCGTAGAAGCGGAGCCTCGGAGGCAGCTGGAGCAACAGGATCCCGAGCTTGTTGGCCTGCAGGAGAGGTCCCATGAGATCACAGAAGTCGGCAAGTTCCTTGTCAGCCCCGCTCTCCACCTTTAGCAGGCGGTCGTGGGTCACCGTCTGGGGGACCTTCGCTGCGAACACGAAATCGTCCGGCGTGTACTTCGCCCAGCCCAGGACCATTCCCGGCGTGGGGGGCCGGTAGAAGGTCGAGTTGATCTCCACGGTCCTGAATACTCGGCTGTAAGCCGCGAGCTTGCTACCCTTGCGCGACTCATAGAAGGGCCCGATCCACTCATCGTAGTCCCATCCGGAGCAGCCCAGCAGGAAATCCACCATTCGCAGCCACAAGGGCGACGGCCGGCTATATCGTTACCGCCGGGGCGTCTCGGGACCTCATTAATATGCCCGCGGCGTTTGCGTAACCGGTGGGCGTTGATGGAAGATCTAAGGGTTGGCACCGGAGGCTGGGCCTACTTCAGCATCCCCGGCATGGACTCCTTGGAGGCTTATGCTAGGGCATTCAACTACGTGGAGGTCAACACGACATTCTACCAGATCCCTCCCATCGACATGGTCAAAGGATGGAGGGCGCGTGTCCCCCAGGACTTCGTCTTCGCGGTGAGGTGTCACCGGATCGTCACCCACGCCCACGGGTTCGATGCCACCGACAAGGTGCTGGAGACGATAGAGAGGATGGCGGAGATCGTGAGGATTCTGAAGGGTGAGGTCCTTCACTTCCAGACCCCTGCCTCCTACCGGTACGGATCGGAGGACCTGGAGAGGCTGTCGAGCCTGGTGAACTCCACCTCGTTGCAGAACACCACCATCGCCCTGGAGCCGAGGGCCTACGCGGACTCCGACCTTCCCCCAGATCTCAGACGCCTCATGGAGGACGAAGGCATCGTTCACTGCGTAGATCTGTCGAAGTCGGAGCCCCAGGTTGAGTCATCCCTTCTCTATACCAGGCTCTTCGGCAAGGGGTACCACACGGTTTATCAGTTTTCGAACGACGAACTGGCGGAGGTGTACCAACGCGGAGAGTCCAGAGAGTACCGAAGGGCCCTCTTCACCTTCCACGGCGTGAGGATGTACTCCGATGCGGGACGGTTTCTGTCCTACTCCAAGACGGGGAGGTTCCCCGCTGCCCAGGTTCCCGGTCAGACGAAGCTGCCCTAGCCCTGCAGGCAAAGATATAAGCGCGATCGGCAGCGTGCCAGCAGAGGTGGGAAATAGATGAGGACGGGGGACGCAGATGGTCTTGACGCAGTCTACGACGAAGAGGCCCAACTGATCCTCTACGATCGTGAGAGGCTCTACGGAAGAAGGGGCCTTACCGTTAGCGCCTCCCGGGTCTCCGGGCTTACAAAGACGCCCCTCATCGAGGAGAGCCTGTGGATGGTCTTCTACACCAACCAGCGTGTGGTGGGCCTGAGGGACATGACACAGCTCGAGGAGGAGATGTACCTCGGGACCCTGAGACCCATCGATCGGACTCGCTTCGTGGGGCCGAAGGCCGAGGCCCACAACGTCCTTCGATACTTCGAATTCCCCTCCCGGGAGATCATTAGGGTTGGGAGCCACCGGAGGAAGTACCTCTGGCTCCTCGTCGACTCCGAGAAGGGTAGGTACCAGTTCCGCTTCAGACCCTGGGGAGGCGCATCCCGCTTCTTCAGCAATCTACTGAGGTCAGAGGAGGGTGCCTGATTTATTTTGTTGTAGCGAGTATCGCTACATAATCTTTAAGTCCGCAGCGTGACATTCGGTCGTTCTAAGAGACAATAATAGTCTCGAGGTGGCACCATGTCCTACGACATCAGGGAGATAAGCCTCGATCGGAAGGATCGGAAGGCTCGGAAGCGGGAGAGCTGGCTCTACGACTCCGACCCCCATGGCACTGGCAAGACGGTCGTGATGCGGTACAAGGAGTCGACGGAAGCCGGAGCGACGGTCACCATGCCGTCGAAGCTACGCCGAGGACTCCCGAGGCGCACAGGTTCCCTCTGTCCCGAGTGTGTCAAGATCATCCCAGCGGTCCTGTATGAGGAGAACGGGGCTCTCGTCATGAAGAAGGAGTGCTCCGAGCACGGGGAGTTCAAGGAGGTCTGTTGGTCCGACGTGGACATGTACCTGAAGGCCGAGTCTTGGGCCTTCGATGGCGTAGGGATTCAGAACCCGGCAATCACGGACGCCACCATCTGTCCGTACGAGTGCGGTCTGTGCAACCTGCACTACAGTAACACCGCCCTCTGCAACATCGACCTGACCAACCGGTGCAACCTCAAGTGCCCCATCTGCTTCGCCAACGCCAACGCGGCGGGTTACGTCTTCGAGCCCACCTACGAGCAGATCCTCTACGAGTTCGCGGTGCTGAGGGCCCAGAGGCCCATTCCCGTGAACGCTATCCAGTTCGCCGGCGGGGAGCCGACGATATACCCGAAGTTCGTGGAAACGGTAAAGGCGGCCCGCGACATGGGCTTCGCCCAGATACAGATGGCCACCAACGGAATTCGTATCGCCACGGAGCCTGGATTCATCGAGGATGTGGCCAGGGCTGGTCTGAACACTGTCTACCTGCAGTTCGACGGCCTGAAGGAGGACAACTACATCCAGGCCCGGGGAAAGCCGCTCCTGCAGATCAAGATGAAGGCCATCCAGAGGATCCGTGAGATGGGTCCGGAGAGGCCCACCATCTGCCTCGTGCCGACTCTCGTGGGTTCCTTCAACGAGGACCAGGTTGGCCCTATCATGGACTTCGCTATCGAGAACAGCGACGTCGTCAAGGGAGTGAACTATCAGCCCGTGAGCCTCACCGGGAGGATACCGGATGAGGAGCGGGAGAAACTCCGCTACACCCTGAGCGATCTTGCGCACGACTTTGAGGAGCAGACGGGCTACGCTGGCGTGGACGACTGGTACCCCGTGCCCTTCGTGGCGCCGATCTCCGAGTTGGTTAGCATTCTCACCGACAGCCCAAAGACCTCCTTTACGTCCCACCCGGGTTGTGGCCTCGCAACCTACCTCTTCCTGGAGAAGGATAAGGCGCCCACCCCGATTACGAGGTTCGTGGACATTGAAGGCCTGATGGAGGACATGTGGGAGCTGTCCCAGAGGGCCAGGGACTCCAAGATCAAGTTCGTCTCCAAGATCAAGGCCCTGAACCTCCTGAGGAGGCACTTCGATGAGGATAACGCCCCCTCCGGCATGGGCCTCAGGACCTTCCTGAAGACCCTCGGCACGATGTTCAAGGAGGGCAACAAGAAGGGAGCCGCCGAGTTCTCCTGGAGGATGATGTATGTGGGCGGGATGCACTTCCAGGATAACTACAACTACGACATCGAGAGGGTGAAGCGGTGCGTGATCCATTATGCGAGTCCGGACGGCCGCATCATCCCCTTCTGTGCGTACAACACCGGCCCCGTTTTCAGAAACGAGGTCGAGAAGAAGTTCGCAATTCCGCTACGGGAATGGGGAAGGCGGCATGCAGAGAGTGCAAACAGTTAGCCCTGAAGCCATCATCGACAACGGCATAATGGCCATCGACACGGCCACGTGCATGCACTGCGGGGCCTGTGTTGGTGCCTGTCCGACCAATGCCATCTTCCTGTCGGAGGTCCTCATTACCTTCGACGAGAACTGCACCCAGTGCGGACTCTGCGTGAAGGCCTGTCCCGTGGGCGCCATTGACTTCCCGCGGGGGCACAAGCTCTCCCAGTTGCGGTGATGGTGTGGTCCAGTTCAAGGATGAGTACGATGCCGTCGTTGTAGGTGCTGGACCGGGCGGCAGCCTGACAGCGCGATGGGCCGCCAAGACCGGCGCTCGCACCCTCCTTCTGGAGAAGAGACAGGACATCGGATCCCCCGTTAGGTGTGGCGAGGGGTTGTCGAAGACACACCTGGATGAAGTCGGCATAAAGATCGATAAAAGGTGGCTCAGCAACGACGTCGAGGGTGCTCACATCATCTCTCCCGGAGGCCACAGACTCACCATCTCCGAGAGGTACGCCGGCAACGAGGTCGGCATGGTCATCGAGAGGGACATCTTCGATAAGCTTCAGGCCCTCGAGGCCGCCAAGGCCGGGGCCGACATCATGGTCAAGGCCACTGTCACCGACGTTATCAAGGACAACGGCAACGTCATTGGAGTCCGAGTAGAGCACTTTGGAGACAGGTTTAACGTCAAGGCTGGCTGCGTTGTGGCGGCCGACGGCTTCGAGTCCCAGGTGGGGCGATGGGCCGGTATCGAGACAAGACTCAAGGGCGGCGACATTATGAGCGCCCTTCAGTATCGACTGACAGGTGTCGAGGTAGATCCGGCCTACTGCGAGTTCTACCTGGGCAATGAGGTGGCCCCGGGCGGATACCTCTGGTACTTCCCGAAGTCGGGGGATACCTGTAACGTGGGCATCGGTGTCATGGCCAAGAAGGTGAAACAGAAGGCCGATGCGAAGACCTACCTGGACCGCTTCATTGAAAAGGACCCACGGGTGAACAAGGGCAAGCCACTGGACTGGGTGGCCGGCGGGGTCTCCACCTCCCCGCCGCTGGAAAGGACCGTCGCACCGGGCATCATGCTCGTGGGCGACGCTGCACGACAGATCGACCCGATCACTGGAGGTGGGGTTGCCAACGCCTGTCGAGCCGGAAGGGTGGCAGGCGAGGTGCTGGGGGAGGCAGCCCAGAAGGGGGACTTCTCCTTGGAGCAGTTGATGAAGTACGAGAAGGGCTGGAGGGCCAAGATGGAGAACAACCTCTATCGCAACTGGTTGGCCAAGGAGAAGCTGGCGAGGCTAAGCGATGAGACCTTGGATAAGCTCGTGGAGAGCCTCGCAGACGCCGGGGTGGAGAAGCTCTCCATCCTGGCCATCCTGCATGCGGTGCAGAGGAAGTACCCGGAGCTTGTCAAGGACTTCGAGGAGTTCCTCTAGCCCGCCTCCGCCTTCATTTCGCCTGCCGATAACGTGGTGGGAATCTATAAGTGGGCCAGAACTGGCTCAGATTCTCGATGGCTAACCGCATGAGGGCGGCCCTGATTATCGCTACTTTCAGCAGCGTCATCGTCCTCATAGTTCTGATGGGGGTCTACGAGTTCCCAATCCCTCTCCCGACCCTTCCCATCACGGAATACATGACCTACATCACGATCCTGCTGGTCATCCTGGCGACCAAGCTGATTCTGGAGATCTTCAAGCCCATTTTCCGGCGGTTCATGGCCTCGAAGATAACCCACGAGGCGGACATCTACGCACTGTTTCAGCTCATCA
>CAYFYA010000017.1:0-34901 GCA_964347325.1 uncultured Methanomassiliicoccales archaeon
TCTCTGAGGATTCCGGATGCCCAAGATGCTCCGACACCCGGCCTTTCCTGCTGATTGCCTGCACCCGTCGCATTGTCACTGGCCGGAGACGCCACTGGATATGGCGTCCGACCTAGTAGCGCGGGATACTCCAGGCTTCCCAGCATATAGCCGGATTTTGCTAAGGCAGTGCGTACCTACCTTAAGAGGGTCAGAGTTACCCCCGCCGTTTACCGGCCCTTCTTCCGGTTGTACCCAGCTTTCAGGTACCGGCACTGGGCAGGCTTCAACGGCAATACACACCCTTTCGGGCTCGCTGCCGCCTACGTTTTTATTAAACAGTCGGAGCCCCCTTGTCACTGCGACCAGTCACTCGCGTGGCTGGCACCCCTTCTACCAAAGGTACGGGGCTAATTTGCCGAATTCCCTCGCCCGGATTACACCGACACGCCTTGGGCTTCTCACCCAGGGGCACCTGTGTTGGTTCTCGGTACGGATCCACAGGCTGACCCCAACGCCCTTTTCACTGGCACCGGGGATGAGCCGAAGAGAGTATACACTCTCCCCTTCACGCTTTCACCCCCTTCTCGCCATTACGGCCCTCCGGGGGATTCGACGCTTGAACATGCTGGCTAGCACGCTCGGCCTGCCCCGATGCGTCAGGCGTTGGGCAGGGGCCTGCGGAGTGCAGGAATATTAACCTGCTTCCCTTTCGACCGTCTCGGTTAAGAACGGCCTTAGGACCGACTAACCCTCGGCTGACGAACATTGCCGAGGAACCCTAGCCCCTACGGCGGTACCGATTCTCACGGTACTTGGCTCCTACTCCTACCAGGATCCTCGTTCGAACGCGGTCCACTTGACCTCACGGCCAAGCTTCTACCCGCGCACGACGCCTCTCTACCGGATCGCCTTTCGGCGCCCTGAGGTATCGGCGGCCGACTTAGCCCCGTCCATTTTCGGTGCCCGTGGTCTCGGCGGGTGAGCTGTTACGCTTTCTTTGAAGGGTGGCTGCTTCTAAGCCTACCTCCCCGCTGTCTGAGACCATGGACGCCTTTTAGGTCACACTGAGCCGACACTTAGGGGCCTTAACCTCAGTCTGGGTTCTTCCCCTCGCGGACGCAGAGCTTACCCCTCACGCCCTCACTCCCGGGGTCTACGGCGACGGCAGGTTCGGAGTTTGACAGGACGCCGAGGGATTTCTCCCCCTAAACGTCCAATCCGTAGCTCTACCCCACCGTCGACCTCGCCCGAGGTCTACCTGCGAGTAGTTTCGAGAGGAACCAGCTATTCCCGGTCTAGATTGGCCTTTTACCCCTACGCCCAGGTCATCGGAGCGATTTGCACGTCAGCACCCGTTCGGTCCTCCACCTCCCTTTCGGGAGGCTTCAACCTGCCCAGGCGTAGATCGACCGGCTTCGGGTATCCCACCAACGACTCCTGGCGAGCGCACCACGCCCCTCACCCGAAGGCTGCGGGCTCGTCGCTTTCGCTTCGGCTTCCCCCCTACGGGGTTAACCTCGCCGTTGGTCAGAACTCCCTGGCCCGTTTTTCTAAACGGAAGATGGAACGCTGCTCCACCTTGCGGCTTCTTCGCTTTCACGCCCCATCAGTCTGTAGCTGTCTGGTTTCAGGCTCTTTTCACCTCCCGACAAGGGTACTTTGCAGCCTTCGCTCACGCTACTACTGCACTATCGGTCTCGAGCTGTGTTTAGGGTTGGAAGTCCATGCCTCCCAACTTCCCGCGCGATTTCCAACGCACGGTACTCTGGATACCCCGAATCTCCACCCCAGGATACCCCTACGGGGCTATCACCCTCTGCGGCGCTCCATTCTAGAAGACTTCGAGTTCTCTGGGTGAGGAGTGCCGGGGTCCAAAACTCCACATCTCCCTGCCCTTTCAGGCAGGGATTCGGTTTGCCCTATACCCTCTTCGATCGCCTTTACTGAGGGCATCTCGATTGATTTCTCTTCCTCCGCCTACTAGGATGCTTCACTTCGGCGGGTTCCCTCTCCTTTCGGAGCGTCCCCGAAGGGACGGGAAGTCCCATTCGGCCATCGCCGGATCACAGGTTCCTTGCGCCTACCCGGCGCTTATCGCAGCTTGGCACGACCTTCATCGGCACTCGAGCCAAGCCATCCCCCAGACAGCGTAGTTAACCACAAACTTACTGGCCTGACTAACGTCCAGGTCGCGTATGATCGTCTCAACGAACGCTGTGCCAGCGAGGACGATGCCCCTCCAGCGCTCTCGACACTTCCCCCATGAGGCATCCTCAGGGGGTGCACTCCCGCTCCCCAACATCAACTCAGGGATGCCTTCTCTCCACCGCATTGCCCCTTGCTGAGGAGTAACATAACCAATCGACTGGCGAGTATATAAGGATTCTCTAGCCGCATCTAATCGTTGGTCTTCAGCCTCGGTTTGATGACCTCGGCTTTGCCCTGATCGAGGAGGACCTGGGCCACCTGCTTCGGGAGGGTGACGACGTCCTCCTTCTTCAGCTCATAGGTCGTGTCCACCCCCAGGAAGGGGGGTATGTCCTCCAGGATCCTGAGGAGCACGTGGTCCTTCTTCGGCTTGCTTCGCTTCGTTGCCCTCTCCTTCCGAGGTGCCTCCTCATGGGCCTCCTCCTTCGGCCCTCCCTCCAGCCCGAGGGCTCGACGGCGGCCTCCCTCGAGTACCTTTAGAAGGTCCCGGAAGGACTCCTCCTCCAAGGGCGTCAGTGGAGAGGCATCCACCACGGCTCCAGAGGCACTGCTGGCCGCCATCAATACCCTCTTCCTCTCCCTGTACTGGTAGATCTGATCCCTCCGCTTGAGCACCTTCTTCAGCTCGTCCCGGAGGAGGGCGGCCTTGGCGGAGTTGGGATCGAGAGAACTCTCCTCCTTCAGGTCCTTCTCGAGACCGGAGACGAGTTTCTGAACCCTTTCCCAGAAGTCGGGCTCCAAGGGAGTCAGCGCCTTTCTCTGGCTCTCCTCCCTGTAGACCTGGAGGATCCTCTCCAGAGTGATGCTTTCCTCCGCCACACCTCCCCATAGGGAAGTCACTATTTTATGATGATGCGGCGGCAGAGCCAGCTGGCATGACTGTTGTCACGTCCTCCCAGACCTTGGCCAAGCTTTAAGTCGGCCACCTCCAATGAGAACGCGGCAAGAGACGAGCTCTCTGCGCGAGACTGTTCGGTCGAGGACCGAGACCCCTTGTCCTTCGGTGCGGAAGGAGACAGCCGTGAGGGTGGAAGAGAGGTATGAGAGGGTCCTCGAGACCATCGAGGATCTCAGAGAGGCGAGCCTGGAGTCTCCCGTAATCGTGGAGGGAAAGAACGATCGCGAGGCCCTGAGGAACATCGATGTTCCCGGGAAGATCATCAGCCTGAATGACGGTTTACCCATCTTCGCCACCTGCGAGGAGGTGTCGCGGACGCACGAATCCGCCGTCATCCTCACGGACTGGGACCATCGGGGCGGGCAGCTGTGCCGCCTCCTCCGGGAGGGGCTCGCCGCCAACGGCGTCCGGTATGACGTCGACCTCAGGGGGAGGCTCGCGCGCCTCTGCAGGAAGGAGGTGAAGGACGTCGAGGGTCTCGCAAAGTATGTCCACAGGATCCAGCGGGTGAAAGCTGAATCCGCAACCCCCCTCCGAAGGAGGCCCCTGCCGAGGTCACGACGTCTCCCTTAGGTAGTCAGTTCGCGGCGCTCGGTGCCTGCTCTTCGTGGTCCAACGGGCTCTCCATGACCACCATTTCGCAACTTATAAATATCTCCATTGAGAGTAGAAAGGCGGAAGAGCATCAGCCTTCAGATAATCACTATACTTCCTCATCATCACTCCGCGGTCGGCGGACAGCTGGGAAGGCGTAGAGTTGCCTGGAGACTCATCTGCTCTTTCAGAGGTGACAATATGGCGGTTGATCCTGCTACAACTAAGTATCTCATAAGGGCAAGACTCGAGGCTGAGGGCGTTGTCGAGAAGCCCGATGTCGTGGGAGCGGTCTTCGGTCAGACCGAAGGCCTCCTGGGAGACGAGCTCGATTTGCGCGACCTGCAGAAGAGCGGGCGTATCGGGAGGATCGAGGTCGAGGTAGGTTCTCAGAAGGGTAAGACGGAGGGCACCGTTCTGGTTCCGTCAAGCTTGGACCAGGTGGAGACCTCCATTCTGGCTGCATCCCTGGAGACCATTGACAGGATAGGTCCCTGCAAGGCGAAGATATCTGTCCTGGCGGTAGAGGACGTCCGTGTGACCAAGAGGGGCCAGGTCGTCGATCGTGCGAAGGAGATCCTGGCGGAGATGAGCCAAGGAGGGAAGGCCATCGGACTGGATCTCAAGGAAGAGGTGAGACAGGCTGTCCAGGTGTCCGAGATCGTCAGCTTTGGGGGGGAGAAACTCCCCGCAGGCCCCAACGTGGCGGACTCCGACGCCATCATTGTGGTGGAGGGCAGGTCGGACGTGTTGAACCTCCTGAAGTCCGGCATCAAGAACGCTATCGCTGTGGAGGGGACCGCAGTCCCCGACGCCATCGTAGGTCTCGCCAAGGAGAAGGTCGTGACCGCCTTCGTCGACGGTGACAGGGGCGGCGATCTCATCCTCAAAGAGCTTCTACAGGTGGCGGAGGTCGACTTCGTAGCCAAGGCCCCCCGAGGGAAGGAGGTGGAGGAGCTAACCCACAAGCAGATCATGAAGGCCCTCCGGAACAAGGCTCCTGCAGAGCAGTTCATGGGGGCTCCAGTAGCGCCCAAAGCGGCCAGAGTGCCGATGGAGGCGCCCGAGCGGCGCCCCTCTCCTTCCAGGGCCCCTACCAAGAAAGCCGAGCGGGCCCCTCCGAAGCCTCAGGAGGTCCGTCTGTCCCCCGAGCTCCTGGCCTACCAGGAGGAGATGCAGTCTCTCGTCGGGAGCTCGAAGGCCCGCCTCCTGACTGAGAAGAAAGGCAAGAAGACGGCGTCGAAGGAGGTGGCTGTCAGGGACCTCGTTGACACCTTGAAGAAGGGCGGTAAGGGGGTCACGGCCGTGGTCTTTGACGGGATCGTCACCCAGAGGATAGTAGATATCGCGAGCGATAATGGCGTGGAGTATGTTATAGGCATGAAATCTGGCTCAATAGTCAAGCAGCCAGCCGACGTCAAGGTGTTCACCGCGGAAGACCTGCAGGTCAAGTGAGGTGTTGTCATAGCCTCTGCGAAAGCCGTCTTGGATGCCCAGAGGGGCTTCTCACTGGACGAGATGGAGACCACGGCGGACATCCTCATCCCAGCAGACCCGCTGGGTAGGGTCATCGGACAGGACGACGCCGTCAACTTGGCTAGGATTGCAGCTAACCAGCGTAGACACCTCCTCTTGGTGGGGCCGCCGGGGACGGGGAAGTCCATGATCGCCCAGGCCCTCTCCCTTCACCTTCCTCGGCCTCAACACGAGATCCGCGTGGTCCACAACCCTGAGAACCCAGAGCGGCCCATGGTGGAGGTCCGCGGTCGAGACGAGGTCCTGCAGCAGCTCGCGGAAATGAAGGGTGCGGAGGGGAATCTCGTCGATCCCCGTGAGGCTCCGATCAACGTCGCCGAGAGGCTCGGCTACCGTTGTGTGCACTGTGGTCAGTACTCGACACCATCGGATGCCGTGTGTCCGAAGTGCGCCAAGCCCAAGGGAGTGGCCCAGAACGTGGGAAACCCCTTCGGGGATCTGCTCACCGGCATCTTTGAGGCCACCCTAGGCCAGCTGGGGAGTAGGGACAGAGTCACAACCACTCGGAAGCAGTTCGGCAAGGAGGAGGTCGTCGTCTTCGAGCGGGCGGGGGATCTGATCAAGGTGCTGGACCAGAAGGCCCTGGAGAAGAGGCGGGAGATTGAGAAGGTTAGCCCGAGAAAGGTCCTGGTCCCCCTGGATAGGAATCCCTTCCTCTTGGCCACGGGCGCAAGCGAGACGGAGCTGCTAGGGGATGTGAAGCACGACCCGTACGGGGGCCATCCGCAGCTAGGGACGGAGCCTTATGACAGGGTAGTGTCAGGGGCGATTCACGAGGCCCACGAGGGTGTACTCTTCATCGACGAGATCCCACAGCTGGGTCCGCTTCAGCGCCACATCCTCACGGCCATGCAGGAGAAGGCCTTCCCCATAAGCGGGAGGAACCCCCAGAGCGCGGGGGCCAGCGTACGGGTGGATGGGGTGCCGTGCAACTTCATTCTGGTCGGTGCCTGTAACATCCAGGACCTGCCCTACATCCTGTCGCCTCTAAGATCGCGCGTTGTCGGTTCCGGATACGAACTCCTGGTCGAGATTTCCATGAAGGATACGGATCTGAACCGGGCCAAGATGGCTCAGTTCGCGGCGCAGGAGATCGCCATGGATGGCCGTGTGCCGCCGGCGACCAGAGACGCGGTCGTGGAGATCATCGGGGAGGGCAAGAGGAGGGCCCACGAGTACGATGGAGCGGAGGGATCCTTGACACTTCGTCTGCGTGAGATGGGGGGCCTCATCAGGTCCGCGGGCGACATTGCCGTTACAGAGGGGAGCGATGTCATAGAGGCAGATCACATCATCAAGGCAGTCAAGGTCGCTCGCACGGTCGAGGAGCAGATCAAGGACCGCTACGGCTCCTACGAAGGCGGCATGTCTCGAGACATAACCCAGGCTCAGAGGAGTGCCTCTCCCTACCAGTACTGGAACTACCACGATTGGGGTGGAGACCGCCGTTACATCGGCTAGTCAGCCTAAGGCAGGGACCTCCACATCTTGACGCCGTCCTCTCCGTCGGTGTAGAAGCGCGGGAGGAGGTACCTGATGTGGTATCCAAGCCTCTCATAGAACCTAATGGCGCCAGCGTTGCTCTTCCTGACCTCGAGCTCGATGGAGGAAATCTTACGCGCTAGGCACCTCCTTGTGAACTCGTCCATCAGGACCGTGCCGATGCCTTGGTTGCGGTACGACTCACGGACCGCCAGCATCAGAACTCTGGACCGACGACGAGCCGGGATGACGCCCGCTATGAATCCGATGATGGAGTCCTCCTGATGGACGACGATGAAACCCTCAGGCCAGGCACCATGGATGTCGAGGAAGAGGGATAGGGGGTAGTCCTCCCCCAGGGCTTTCTTGGTTATCTCCTTGATGACGACAACATCCTGAGGGGAGAAATCCCTCATGCGGGACTCCCCTCGTAGGGGGACTCCATCCCGCCTGGTAGACACGGTCATACCCTCCTCCCCATATCCGTTCCCCCTATAACTCTGCACTGTTCGTGACGCTCACCAATCGGGGAAAAGGGTGAAACCCCCACCCTCATTCAGCTTGACGGTAGAAGCGCTGATGGTAGAACTTGCAGGTTATCAACTGATTGAGCTATCGGGCGAGCATGCGAGCCTGCCCAAAGCAGATGCCCTTGGATCCGCCAAGGCGCTGGGCTCTGGACTCTCACAGGTGGTGGAGGGAGATCGCGTCCTTGCCTTCCTCCCCTCCGTCGACCCACGTGAATTGGCGTCGCGCCTTGCGCTGAGCAGGTACGTCGGCGAGGTCCTGCTCTCAGGTTCCCTGGAGAGGGTGCGCAGAGGCCTCAGGGGCATCGACCTCGGTGGCCGCTCCTTCCGGATCCGGGTTACTGACTATGCGAGAGAGTGGGACACCGTCATGCTGGAGGCGGAGCTAGGTCAGGCTCTTTCGGGCACAGGCAAGGTGAACCTTGAGAGGCCCCAGCGGGAGTTCCGTTTGGTCAGGTTGGACGGTGCCTGCCTCTACCGAGTGGACGACCGGGTGGACCGGCGAGGCTTTACGTCCAGAAAGGCCGAGAACTGCCCCTTCTTCAGACCTATCGGCCTACATCCGAAGTACGCCAGGACGTTGGTGAACTTAACCGAGGTCTCGAGGGGGGAGACGCTTCTGGACCCCTTCTGTGGCCCGGGAGGCATCCTCCTGGAGGGAGCCTCCGTCGGTGCCAGGGTCCTGGGCTCAGACCTCAGCGATGAAATGGTACAGGGCGCAAGCGAGAATTTACGGCACTTCAACCTCGCTGGGGAGTTGCGGCACTGCGATGTGGGACAGATTCCTCTGGAGTTCGGTCACGTCGACGCCATCGCCACGGACCCACCCTACGGAAGGTCCTCCGGGACCATGGGGGAAGATGTAGGGCGACTGTTGAAGAGGGCTTTCGCGGCCTTCTGCAAGGTTCTTCAGAAGGGAGGGCGCGCGGCCATCTGCCTGCCCTCTGAGGAGTACCTCGTTCTTGGCGGGAACCGCTTCCGGCTTCACTCCTGCCACAGACTGAGGGTCCACAGGTCCCTCGTCCGTTACTTCTCCGTCTTCGAGAGGGTTTAGGTGTGGAGACTGAGATTCAGCTCCTCCCTCACGCTAGGATAGTTGGTGACGACAGCCACGATCCTAACTGTGAACTCTTGTCCCGGAAGGGTACCCTCTGGGGCCCGGATGAGGACTGTGGCGGGGGCTGACTCCGTTGCGTTGAGGGAGATGGTGGCGTTGGTAGCTGGGACCTCTCGACCCGCCACGGTAGTGAAGGTGATGTTCCAATCCGGGAGGTTCGGGGCCTCGAGGGTCAACAGGATCTCCTCCAGCACGTTCCCGGTGTTGTTCACGTAGAGGAGGTAGACGGCCGTTCCGTTTACCAGGGTCACATCATCCACGACAATGCGTTCGGCTGGGTCACTCCCGCTCCTGAAATCCAGCCCCGGGCTCACAGGTATCGTGACCAAGGGCGCCGGGACGAAGGAGAGGACTAGGATGAGGAGGACGGCGAGTCCGAGGGTCTTCCGGCCTGCGCGTATCTGGCTGATATCGTTCAGCGGGGGAGGGTGTCTAAGGCCCAGGAGAAGGACAAGGAAGGCCAGCAGGAACCAGGAGGGGAAAGCGAAGAAGAAACCCATGGCCAGCAGGGCGAAGAAGGCCGCGTAGCTAAGGTACCTGGAGTTCTTGCCCAGGAGGGCGCGGGCAACGTGACCGCCGTCCAGCTGTCCGGCGGGCAGAAGGTTAATGGCCGTCACGAAGAAGCCGACCCACCCCGCGAAGGCCGTAGGGTGGAGGAGGGCGTTGTCCGGGATCGGGACTAGGAAGAGCATGATGGTATAGAGGGGCATCAGGTTGACGGCCAACCCACCTCCTGTGTTTGGGCCGCCGATAATCGGGTTCACCGAATTCAGGTAGAGGCCGAGGAGGGTGACAGGAAAGGCAACCGCCAGTCCTGCCAGCGGTCCCGAGATTCCGATGTCCAAGAGGGCCTTCTTGTTGGGAATGGGCTCCCGCATGCTGATGAAGGCCCCGAAGGTGCCGAGAAGGCTCAACGGGACCGGAATGAAGAAGGGGAGGGAGGCGGCAACGTTGTGCCTCTTCGCCAGGATATAGTGCCCCATCTCGTGGGTGCCCAGGATGGTCATAAGAGGAAGGGCGAAGTATATGGCTCCGTTGAGGACAGTTTCAAAGCTGTACAGGTCCGCAGTCTGACCGTAGGGGAGCCAGAGGAGCATCCCAGCGTAGACGGTCGAACCCAGGGTAGCGACGAGGAATATGAGGTTAACAATGGGGCTGCGAAATCGTCGTTTCAGAGTCTTCTGCACGTAGATGACATGCTCTCCCCCCTCATCGCGCAGGATGGGAATATAGCCGTGGAGCTTCATCTCCTGCCTGAGACCTTCGAACGATTCGTTGAGCATGGAGCGGTCGATGCGAACGAAAAAGGCCATTGCCTCCGGACGGACGCGTGTCTCGTAGATCGGGAAGAAGCGTCCGACAATGGCCTGGACGGACTCGACTTCGTTGGCCAGGGACTCCATCAATAGGTCTACAGAGTCGCCGTATTAAAAACTGGTGCGGAGGGAATCGCGAAAGTGATGGGCACAGCAGGGACGGGGAGGCCATGCTGTATGGCGAAGGGTCTCACGGCCCTTCCCTGCTGGTAGCCTACGGGTCTGAGGTCCTCAAACCTCGAGCCCTGCGGGGCAAAGCTTCCGTCCAGTGGTCATCTGCGCTGTTCGCCGCGCCCTAGCTCTTCTTCAGGTCCCCGCTTTTCAGCGCAGCCCGCACCCTCGCCGCAGCCTTCTTGAGGGCATCAGGCAACTTCCCAACCTCCGGACCACCACCTTGGGCGAAGTCCTCCTTCCCGCCACCCCGACCGCCCAACAGCTTCGCCGCTTCCTCGACGAACCTCGAAGCCTCCAGTGAGACATCCTTGCTCCGCCCGACAACGATGCTCGCCGATCCGTCCCTAGCTCCGAGGACACACACAACACCCGGTCTACCCAGCATCTCCCTGGCTAAGGGAAGAAGGTCACTCATCCCACCGGTTATGGAGTGGACCACCAGTCTGTAGTCCCCGATCTCCTCTGCCTTCGCTAGGATCTCCTCCACGTTCTGGGCCGCCTCCGATACACGATATCTCTCTAGCTCCTTGGACAGTCGCTTCCACTCGCGCTGCAGCCTCCTCGTTGCCCGGGGGAGATCTTCTCGCTTTGCCTTCAGAACTTCACTGGCCTCCTGTAGTGTTCTCTCCATCTCTCGGAAGGACTCGAGGGAGGCCTCCCCCGCCACGTACTCCAGGCGTACGACACCGTCCTGAATCCGCCGACTCCTCAGGAGCTTGATAAGTCCCACTTCCCCTGTATGGAACAAGTGAGTCCCACCGCAGGCCTCCACGTCAAACCCCTCAATGTCCACCACCCTGAGCATCTTGCCTGGAATGGAGCCTCCCTGGTAGAGGACGAAGCCGTGCTCCGCCTCAGCCTTCTCGCGGGGCTCGAAGCCCTGCGTGACTCTCCGGTTCTCCAGGACGATCCTGTTGGCCAGACTTTCGATGGCCTCGAGGTCCTCTGGACTGAGGTTCTCGTAGTGAGTAATGTCCAGTGTGGCGTGATCCTCATACTTGTGGGCACCCGTCTGCCAGACGTGGCTCCCCAGTACCGCTCGCGCAGCGCCGTTGACGATGTGGGTCGCGGTGTGGTGTCTTGTCAGCCTCAGGCGTCGACCGGGATCCACACGGCATGTCACCCTCTCCCCCTTCTGGATTCTTCCCCCATCCTCCACCCTGTGGAGCGCGACGCCGCCCACAAGCTGAACGTCCGTGACCCGCAGGTCTCCTATCGACCCGGTGTCCGCCTCCTGGCCGCCACCCTCAGGATAGAAGTGAGTCTTGTCCAGGATTACGTGCCCGTCTGAGGTTCCCAGGACCTCCGCCTCGAACTCTCGCACCTCCGGATCATCGTAGAAGAGGAGTTCAGTGGGAGGAAACCCCTTCGGCGCCTGGGCAAGGCCTTCTCGTACCTCCTCCGGTTGGAGGTGCCTCTCGGCCACTCGTGAGAAGAAGTCGTCTGGGATGTCCGCCGCGGGGATTCCGGCCTCCTCTGCGAACTCGTGGACGACCTCGGGAACGAGTCCATGGGAGTCATACAGCTCCACCAGCTCGTCGACGCCGATCCTCCTCCCGGCACTCCCCACGATCCTCCTCCCCTTCTTCAGGGTCTCGCGATACCTCCTCTCCTCCACCTCAACCAGCTTCACTATCTCTTCCTCGTGATCCACAAGCTCGGGGAACTGCTTGGAGAAGCGGTCGATCTGCATGGAGACAACCTCCGCCAGGGAGAGGTCCAGGTCCAGCCGATCCAGCGCCCTCAACGCCCGCCTTTCCAGCAGGCGCGCGAAGTAGCCCTCCTTCACGTTGGAAGGAACCACACCATCCCCTAGAACGAAGCTCAGGGCTCTGGAGTGATCGCAAATGGCGTAGATGTCCTCCAGAGGTAGGGTCTTCTCTATGAGTTCATCCACCGAGACACCTACCCGCTCAGCCACGCGTCTCCGCAGCTCGCGGATATCGCCGTGGGTCTCGACATTCATCCCTCCCGCCACCCTGCTGTACTCGGCCAGCAGGACAGGATCCACCCCAACCCCGGCGGACTTCTTGAGGCGCTCCAGAACGTCCTCGAACACAGCCTCATACGCTGAGGGAGAACCCTGGGAGATCCACGTGAGCCTCTCCAGCCCGTACCCCGTGTCCACCACGCGGCAGTCCATGGCTTCGCGCTTCCTTCCTTCTCCCCGGTACATCATGAACACCAGGGTGGCCAGCTCTGCCCCATCCGCCGTAACCTCGAAGCAGGGTCCGCTGTAGCCGCCCCCGGCCCAGTCGGATTCGACGTACCGGAGACGGTCGCCAGGGATGCCCAGCGTGACGGTCATGAACTCATGGCAGAGCTCGGTGGTCCTCTCCTTGAAGTAGATGGGCTTGCCCTCGTAGTTGAAGGTGTGATGCGCCATCATCTCGAACTGGGTGAAGTGCTGGCCAGTCTTCCCAACGTTATCGATGTCGTTGAATCTCACGCAGGGCTGAGAGATGACCAGTGGGTTCGCGGGGGGCTCCGCCATCCCCTCGATGACCCAGGGCTGGAAGGGGTACACGGAGGCCTGGACATAGAAGACATCATCCCGCCAGCGGGCCACGATGGGATAACGCCCGATGCGGGTGTGACCCCTCTCCTCGAAGAAGGTTTGAAACGCCTCCCGCATGGCTGAGAATTTCAGCTTCTTCCGCATCGGGGAGTCTCCCAGGAAGATGTACTCCTGGCAGGGCGTCTCACCGCAGGTCGTCTGGTCACCCAATGACCAGTAGTGCCTCCCACAGGACGGGCATTGGCGCCGGACGAAGCCGTTCTCCTGGAAGAAGCGAAGCTCGTACTCGCTGGGCATTTGGTGGAAATAGCTGCTTCCAGTATTAATGGTATTACCGCGCCCAGCGGGAGGGGCTAACCACGCGTCTGCTCCTTAACCATCCGGTCTACGATCTGCAGGAACTCGTCCTCAGATCCCTCGGGAATGGTGGCACCGGCGGCGACGTTGTGGCCGCCACCCTCCCCGCCGACGGAGGCAGCTGCCCTTTTCATTATCTCGGCTAGGTTCAATCCGCGCCGCACCAGATGTCTGGGGGACCTGGCGCTCACCTTCACGCCATCCTCGGCTCGTGCGAAGGCCAACAGGGGCATGTTGGAGTTTGCTGCGGAGGATCCCAGGACCATCCCGGCGGCTATCCCCACCACAGTGTCTCGGATGCGATTCCCACCGTGGAAGAACTGGATGTTCTCCAGTGTCTCCAGGCCCACATCCTGAACGACGTCCAGGGAGCCGACGATGTACCCTCGATGCTCCTGAAGGAGTTCGAGGGCCCTCTGATAGTTCTTCTCACGGTCGCCTCTGCAGACCTCATGACCCACCTGGGCCGCGTCGTATCTGCCGCAGGCATTGAGGAGGGTGGCGAACTCCTTAGCGTCGTGGAGAGGGGTCCCCTCCTCCTCCCTCGACAGCAGGTACACCTCTCCAACAAGCCTGCGAGCCACCTCATGACCGTACCCCTTCTGGAGCAGTAGACTCACAAGCTCGGAGACCACCCGCTTCTTCTCGAAGGCCGCGAGGTCGATCCACCTCCTCCAGCCGTCCGCCTCCTTGAGATCGATGCCGAGCTCCAGGAAGAACACGATGCAGGCCTCCTCATCCTCCGTGAGGTGGGGCAAGGGAGGGTCGTTGGAGTATTGCAGCAGCTTCGGCAGGGGGCGCGTCTCTCGTCCGAAGAGCCGCAGGTCCCGAATCACGTTCAGGACTCCGCACTCCACCCCGTCGTCCACAAGCTGCCTATTGAGACCCACCAACTGGCCATGAGCCCGATCCTGAAGATCACCGACAGCCCCCACCACACCCAGGGCAGCCAGGTCGACGTTGGCTCTGTCGACTTCTCGGGCGACGAAGTATGCGGAGCCTGCGCTGCTCACCTCCGACGCCCCGTCGAGCCCCGCCAAGTGCGGGTTGATGTGGACCATCTCAGAGGCCATGTAGGCCCGTAGGTCGTGACGTTTCCCCTCAGGGACAACGACCTTCGATGGCACGTGGTGGTCCGTGATGATCCCCCGCATCTCTGATAGAAGGTGAAAGAGGCCGCTGCCCAGGTCGGTAAACCACACGAGTTCAGGACCGCTGTCCTTGATCTCCTCGACAGTGGCGGTGTCGAGCTTCTTCAGGAAGTGGAGCTCGTGCTCGACGCTCAACCTCTCCAGAACTATTGAAGCGATGGTGCCTGAGGTGATGCCATCGGGGTCGATGTGGCTGTAGACATCAACCCTGGAGGCCTTCCTGGCCAGGTCTGCCGCTGCTCTGACCAGCCCGAGCACACTATTGTATGCTGAGGCCCATAGATAAGGCTTGCACGGAAGGTTCGCAAGTGGCCGGGGCCATCGTCGGGATGACAGGTGCCCTAGGCCCTCTCGATGGGCTGTCTGATGATGGTCCTCAGCCTCTCAGGAGCTGTCCTATTCGGATCGCTCAAGTATATCTCGTGGTGCTCTCCCCGTTTCCGGTACCCCTCCTCCCGGATGAAATCATGGAGCTCCTCGATGGTTGGCCTCTCCTCCGAGTAGGGCCCGGTGTGCATGATCTGGGCCGAGAGCCCTTGGTCAACCTTCTCGAAGACCACCTTGTCGATGGCAGCCAACCCCTTCTTCTCCATGGCCTCCTCCTTCGCTTCCTGGACCTGCTCCGGTGTGACGAAGTCGGGCTGACGAATCATCGACTTCCAGTTCCACCTCTCTTGGGGGACATCATAGAAGTTTTCATTCGGCTCGTCGATCCACCATAACCCCTCCAAAGGCATGACGGCGAAGTCCCTCCCCCGGGCCTTTGAGTGGAACTTCAGCGTGTACGCTACGGAGTAGAGGGCGCCGATGGAGGCCGAATACTCCTCACCGCCCGGCTTACCTCGCCCCCTGTATGTGAGGAACCAACCAGGCTCCACATCCACTACTTCGGGCTTTCGCGGGCTCGTATAGAGGTGCTTCAGCTCCTGCCTGAGGTTCAACTTCTCGGCCACAACCACCACTTTATCGTGCAGAGCAGGGGAGGCAATTAAAGCTACGTTCATGGAATGTGAGGGCGTCTGGAGGGGTTTGCGCGGAACGCTGCTGCTTCCCCCGCAAAACCGTTATGGGACTCAACTATTGACACCCTCGTGAAGGTTGTCTTTCTGGACTCCGGGGGTGTCATCACACGTCTCCTCCTGCCTAAGCCCAACATCTTCGCAAAGTCGTGCCGTGCCAGAGGAGTGGAGATCCCACTCGAGACCATCGAGAGCGCCTTCCAGGCTTGCGAGGCTCTGGTGGAGTCGAAGAAGGACCTTTTCTTGGAGGAGTATACCGCGTTCCGGAAGGAGTACTTCGACGTCTTTCGAGACAAGACGGGCCTCGGAGAGCGCCTGGCGGAGGTGGATGGGGAGTTTATGCGGCAGCTGCAATCTCCCGAGCACAGGGCCCTCTATGAAGACGCGATTCCCACCCTCCGGACGCTTGCCGAGAAGGGTTTACGCCTGGGCGTCATCTCCAACGCCACCGAGGGCCTGGTGCCCCTGCTTCTCCGTATGGGCGTTGCTCCCTTCTTCGAGGTGGTGGTGGCCTCATGGCTCGTTGGATATGACAAGCCTCAGAGGGAGATCTTCGACCTGGCCCTGGAGGGCATGGACGTTCCTCCGGAGGAGGCCGTCCACGTCGGAGACAGCTACTTCTACGACTACCTGGGGGCGAGCCACGCCGGACTTGGGGCTATACTTCTAGACAGAAGGGGAACGGCAAAGTGGGATGTGCCCAGAGTCAGTAGCCTCAGGGAGCTTCCAGCCGCGCTGGGTCTGTAAGACCTATCTACCGCGGCGACCTAGCTCTTGCCGATGGCGAAGGAAGAAGAGAGGGAGATACTGACGACGTACAGGATCGTGGCGGTCGTTGGCTGCTCCAGTGACCCCCGGAAGGAGGCTCACAAGGTCCCTAAGTACATGCAGGAGCACGGCTACCGGGTCGTTCCGGTTAATCCTTTCAGCGACGAAATACTGGGGGAGAAGTCGTATACCAATCTGAAGGACATCCCCTTCTCGATCGACATCGTCAACGTCTTCAGGCCCTCCGACCAGGTCGGTCCCGTGGTGGATGAAGCCCTGGAGACGGACGCGAAGGTCGTGTGGATGCAGCTCGGGGTCGAAAATGAGGAGGCCGCCCAGAAGGCAAGGGACGCGGGTCTTATGGTGATCCAGAATCGATGTATGAGGACCGCGCATCTGGAGTTGGGTCTCGGCTAGACGAGACTCCACGCCCTTTAGGTGGAGGGGAAGGGGCGGGTCATCCTTTTCAACCTGTTATGCCACAGCTTGCTGGACATTGAGGGCTTCGCGCAGTTTATGGGTGGGCGTCTCGAAGCAGCGTAGGTTACCGACCGCTGACCTGCCCAGGGCTATCGAAACATCTCCGCCCGGCCTTCCATAGCGGGCTTCGCCTGCTCCTGGAGGGTCGCCAGGTGCTCCTGAATCCTCTTTGCCTGTTCCACGAGGGGCTCAATCGGGACCGTCACCTGAGGCAGTAGCTTGTCGACTGCCTCCACGAGCTTCGCCGCCGCGAGGGAATCGGGGACGATGCTACGGGTCTCAGCGACCAGGCTGATCACGTCGAACTTCACCCAGCGACCCTCGTTAAGGAGGACGCCGGAGACGCCTGGGATCATGCCGATTTCCAGCTGTTCCAGTCCGGACTCCTCTATACGCTTCCTTGCCCCCTCCGTGCTGCCGACACCCCACAAGCCCAGATCGTTGGTGCTGTCGGAGACGGGGAGCCCCTCCATGCAAATGATCTCCTTGCAGGCCTGATCCCTTGTCCAATCGAGTAGGGTCTGGGCCAGGGGTCGGTGAAGGTTCGGGGCCATGGGAACCTCGCTTATGAAGACAGCCAGCTTCAGGTCCTCCCGAGCGTAGATCCTTGCAGGGAACTTTGGCTTTCTGGAGTAGATCATGGATACCGGAGGAAAAGCTTCGGACTCGACGGCCGATATCTGGTCCAGTCCGAGACTGCTGATGAGGTAACTCGAGGCGATGCTGCTCGCCAAACCCACGGTGGGAATGGCTTCGATGACGGAACCGCCGCTAAGGTCGAAGTCCTTGAACTTCCTGACCTCTATGAGAGCGCCGATTGTCTCACCTATTGTCCCATCGCGGTCTTGGAGTTAAGTTTTCCCGCCTGGTTATTCCCAGCAGGAACAACCCTTTATCCAGGGGCACCTTCCCCGCATCGTTGGACGCGGGAGTCGACGTCGGCGGCACCTTCACAGACTTCGTACTTCTGAAAGGCGACTCGATAGAGGCATTCAAGCTCGCCTCCACGCCCCGAAGACCGGAGGAGGTTCTTTTGCGCGGACTGGAGGAGCGAGATCTCGGCGCCATTGGACACGGAACGACGCTGGCAACCAATGCTGCCATTGAGGGCAAGGGGGCGACAACGGCTCTGGTCACCACAGCAGGCTTTGAGGACGTCCTGATTATTGGGCGCCAGAGCAGGCCCAAGCTCTACGACTTCTCCGCCACTAGGCCGGAGCCGCTAATTCCGGCTGACAGGACTCTCGGCTTGAGGGAGAGGGTTGACTCGAAGGGCCGGGTCATCCTGCCGCTCTCGGACGAGGATGTGGGGACTCTGGCGCGGAATCTCAGGGCCCTAGAAGTGGAGTCCGTCGCCGTCTCCCTCCTCTTCTCCTTCCTCAACCCCCAGCACGAGCAGCAGGTGGCGGAAGTCCTCCGTCCGATCGCCAATGTCTCCCTCTCCTCGGAGGTCCTGCCTGAGTTCCGTGAGTACGAGAGAACGTCCACAACGGCCCTTGATGCCCTGGTAGGCCCACTTGTCAGGAGTTACCTCTCCCGCTTGCAGGAACGACTGGGGGCGCGTCTCCTCATCATGCGATCCAATGGTGGACTGAGGGAGGCCGAAAGCCTCCGGAGGCGGCCCGTGGAGATGGTGCTCTCAGGCCCGGCAGGAGGGGTAGCCGGGGCGAAGTACCTGGCAGAGGTCCTGGCCTTGGACCGCCTGATGGCTCTGGACATGGGGGGAACCAGTGCCGACATCTCACTGCTGAACGATGGCCAACCCACGTGGACGACGGAAGCTCAGATCGGAGGTCATCCCCTGGCCCTCCCCGTCCTCGACATCTCCACCATCGGCGCGGGCGGTGGCTCCGTGGCGTGGGTCGACGAGGGAGGTGCCCTTCGAGTGGGGCCCAGGAGTGCGGGGGCGGATCCGGGACCAATGTGCTACGGCGCCGGAGGGGAGGAGCTGACCCTGACCGATGTCGACCTCCTGAGCGGGGTTCTGGGTGATTCCCTGCTGGGGGGCAAGATGGGCCTGCAACGGAAGCCTGCTGTCGAGGGCGCCCTGCGGCTTGGCCGGCACTTGGGTCTTGCATCGGACGAGCTGCTCTCGGGCGTGAGGCGGGTGGTGGTCTCGAACATGGTGAGGGCGGCCTCGCTATCCTTCGCCAAGCGCGGACTGGATCCGCGCGACTTCGCGCTGGTCGCCTTCGGGGGGGCGGGGCCGATGCACGCCGTCGACGTCGCCAGGGAGCTGGGCATGAGCGAAGTGATCGTCCCTCTCATCCCCGGCGCCTTTTCGGCCTACGGCATACTCCTCTCGGACCTCCGCCTCGACTACGGCAAGAGCCTTCTCTGTCTCCTGGAGGGTTCGGGAGAAGAGGTGGAGGCGATGTGGGAGTCCATGGAGCGTGAGGCCTCGAAGGAGCTGAAGCTGCAGTCCTACAGCGTCGAGGATGCCTTGCTCATCAGATCCCTCGATCTCCGATACGAGGGCCAGAGCTACGATATCAACGTGCCGCTCTCGGATCGGATGGATGCGAGCTTCCACAGGTTGCACGAGGCCCGCTTCGGCTACGCCATCGAGGAGGAACCGGTGGAGGTTGTCAACGTCCGGCTCACGGCCCTGGTCCAGCGGTCGAAACCCCTCCCTCGCCTCACAGTGGAACCGTCTCGAGGGCCGGCAAGGAGACGGTTGCTCACTAGTGAAGGATGGAGGGAGGTTCAAGTTTATCAACGGGATGGCCTCGCCCGCGGCTGGAGTTCTGAGGGTCCCCTGATAGTGGAGGAAGAGACGGCTACCACGATGCTCGACCACGGGGACAACCTCTCGGTAGACGAGCACGGCAATCTGAGGATCGAGGTGGCCTGATGGATCCAGTCTCCCTGGAGATCCTGAAGAACGCCTTCACCTTCGTGCCTGAGGAGATGGGCCAGGTCCTCCGCAGGACCTCCTACAGCCCCAACATCAAGGAGAGGATGGATGCCAGCTGTGCCCTCTTCGACGCGGAGGGCAGGATGGTCGCGCAGGCGGAGCACATCCCCGTCCATCTGGGCTCCATGCCGCTGGCAATCAGGACGGTCATGGAGTCCTTCCGGGAACCGCTGGAAGCCGGGGACCAGGTCATCCTCAACGACCCTTACCAGGGAGGCTCTCACCTCAACGACATAACGGTGATTAGCCCCGTATTCTGGAAGGGCAGCCTCGTCGGGTACGTCGCGAACAAGGCTCACCACGCGGACGTCGGCGGGACGGCCCCCGGCTCAATGCCCAGCGGGAGTCGCGTCATCTTCGAGGAGGGCATCCTCATTTCGCCCCAGAAGCTGTCCTCGGAGGGTCGACTGAGCCCAGTCATCGAGGAGAGGGTCAGGAGCGGGATGAGGGACCCCAGGGAGAGGATGGGGGACTTACGAGCGCAGATGGCAGCCAATGTCACAGGGTCACGCCGGATTGCCTCGCACCTGGAGAAGTACGGTCTGGACACGTATAACGAGTTCTGCGAGGAGGTCATGGCCTACAGCGACCGGAGGGTGCGGCGGGCCCTGGAGAGGATCCCCCGAGGCTCTTACGAGGCGGAGGACTGGCTGGACGACGACGGGGTCTTCGATGAACCCCTCCAGATAAGGGTGAGAGTGGCAGCCGACAAGGACGGTTTGAAGGTGGACTTCCAGGGCACTCAGGGAATGTCCGAGGGGAACCTAAACGCCCCCTTCGCGGTGACGCTCTCCAGTGTCTACTACGTGGTGAGGTGCATATCGGACCCTGAAGCCCCACCCAATGAGGGCTGCTATCGGGCCGTGCAGGTGAAGGTTCCCGAGGCTTGCCTGCTGAACCCCGCCAAACCCGCGGCTGTCGCTGCAGGGAATGTGGAAACCTCTCAGAGGGTCGTCGATGTTCTCTTCAAGGCACTCGCGAAGGCCCTCCCTGAAAGGATTCCGGCCCAGTCCCAGGGGACTATGAACAACCTACTCCTCGGCGGGAGGACCGATGTGGGCGAGTTCGCCTACTACGAGACCATCGCCGGAGGAGAGGGTGCTCTCCCCTTCCGGCACGGCATGAGCGGGGTACACACTCACATGACCAACACCATGAACACGCCGGTGGAGGCACTGGAGCTGACCTACCCCATCAGGGTCGAGGAGTACCGTCTCCGTGCGGGATCGGGTGGGGTCGGGCGATTCCACGGAGGTGACGGCGTCCAGCGGACCATCCGTTTCCTTGGCGAGTCGGGCACGCTGTCCATCATATCCGACCGAAGACGGTTCCCCCCCGTGGGACTCCGTGGTGGAGAAGATGGCCTTCCCGGGCGCAACACGCTTCTCCGGGGAGGTGAAGGCATCCCGCTGCCTTCCAAGGTGACCATGGGAATCCGCAGGGGGGACGCCGTGGTCATCGAGACCCCGGGAGGTGGAGGGTGGGGTCCTGCAGCGGAGGGCTGACAGCAGCCTACATGCAGACTGGAGGGGTTTTGAGGCCAACGCCTCTTCGGCTTCGTGGATCTCCTAGTTTTGGCCCTGGGCGTCGTGTTGTTTGCCCTCATCGGTACGGCGGCGGGGGTGGCGACGGGGCTCCTCCCGGGTCTCCACGTCAATACCGTAGCGGCCTTTGTCCTTAGCCTTCAGGTCAACCTGCTCGTCTTCGCCGCAGGCCTTTTCTCGTGGGCTGGGCCGACCCCCGGGGACCTCGCTGTCATCGTGGCGGCCCTCATCGTCGGGAACGTAGTGGCCCACACCTTCCTTGACTACATCCCCTCGATTTTCCTCGGGGCACCGGAGGCAGAGACCGCTCTCTCCGTCCTTCCGGGGCACCGAATGTTGCTTCAAGGAAGAGGCCTGGAGGCGGTGAGAATATCTGCGGTAGGCAGTGGGGCTGCCACCCTGCTATCGGCACTCCTAGTAGTCCCTCTCGCGCTGGTCATGGGTGCCCCCGTCAATGCCTATGAGGACCTGCGGCCTCTCCTGCCGTTCCTCCTCTTGCTGGTGGCCGCCATCCTCATAGTGGCGGAACCCGCCAGATCCTCCCGAGCCCGTGTGGATCTTGCCTGCGAACTGCCTGGAGGGCTTCTGAGGGATGGTGAGGACTCGCCCAAGGTGCCTCGACTCACCCCGACGCAGGCCAGCGGTCATCCAGGGGCCTACCTCCTAAGAGGCAGCGTGTCACGGTGGGGCAGGGACTTCGTCGAGATCGAAGATGGTGAGACCAGTCTGAAGGTCGCACTGCGGGGAGAGGTCGAAACACCCCTTGAGGGGGAGGTCTCACTCTTCGTGGCTCCCGAGGACGTAGTCCCAAGGTTCGGAGCTCTCGTTCAACGCGGATGGGCGCTATTGGTGTTCACCCTGGCGGGCTTCCTGGGTTACGCGGCGCTGATGACCCCCCTCTTTGAGGATAACCTCTTCCCCTTCGTGGAGCTACAGGGAGATGCCCGGACCGTCGCCTTCCTGCCCCTGTTCACCGGTTTGTTCGGGATACCCACTCTGCTCATCAGCTTGCGCAGTACGCCAAAGATTCCGGCTCAGGAGCTCAAGCCCAGTCTCCGGCGCCTCTCTGCGGTCGCGAAGACCAGGGCCATCCTAAGCGGCTCGCTCGCCGGCGCCGTAGTGGCCTGGCTGCCGGGCATTACCGGAGCGACTGCCACAGTCCTGTCGAGGTTCTTCTCCGGTCGTCAAGGATCCAAAGACGGAGGAGACGAGGAGTTCATCCTCTCCCTGTCGTGCGTGAACACCGCCACGGCCCTCTTCACCATCGTCGCCCTCTTTGTGCTGTTAAGGGCGAGGAGCGGAGGAATGGTGGCGGTTCAGAGCATCGCCGGGCCTATAGTGGCGCCCTGGGTGGCCACAAATCCCATGCCACTGGTTCTGATCCTTCTGTTGGTGGCCGCTGGGGTGGCGGCGGCCATCAGCTTCCTCTTAACTCCCCTCCTCGGTGCGCTCTTCGCCCGCGTTGCGAACAGGGTTCCGTACAGCAGAATCGTCATTACGATCCTTGTTCTGCTGGTGACCATGGTCATCCTGTTCTCCGGGCTGACAGGGCTTGTAGTAGCGATAAGTGCAACCTTACTGGGGCTCCTGTGTCCGCTGGTGGGTGTCCGGAGGGTCCACTTGATGGGATCTCTCCTGTTGCCGCTCATCCTAGTCCTGGGGTAGAAGGCCCTATTAGAAGGCCTGGATATTCGCCATCATGGCCCTCAACGAAGGAAAGCTCCCCCTCGGACTGCTGGAGGAACTGCTGGAGTTCACCGGAGCCGCCGATCCTGACATCCACCTCGGTCCGGCCCTGGGAGAGGATGCTGCGGTCATTGACCTCGGAGACCAGTACCTCGTCCTGAAGACCGACCCGGTGACCCTCGCCCAGGAGGACATCGGGTGGTACGCGGTGCACGTGAACGCCAACGACGTGGCTACGACGGGCGCACGGCCCAGGTGGTTCCAGACCACCATCCTGCTCCCTATGGGCTCCACGGGGGACCTGGCTCGAAGCCTCTTCCGTCAGGTTCACGCTGCCTGTGTTGAACTTGACGTCGCCATCACGGGAGGCCACTGCGAGGTAACGCCGGCCGTAGGCCAAGTGGTCTTGGTGGGGGATATGCAGGGCACGGTTTCCAAGGAGGACCTGGTGCTGACTAGAGGGGCCCGCGAGAAGGATGTCTTAATCATGACGAAGGCCGCCGGTATAGAGGGCACAGCCATCCTTGCTCGCGAGCGGGCTGGGGAGCTGAACGCGCAGTTCGGGCCTGCCCTTGTTGCAAGGGCGGCGGCCTACCTGAGATCGCCCGGTATCTCCGTAGTGTCGGAAGCCTTGTTGGCGGCGAGGATGGGTGCGACCTCCCTTCACGACCCGACTGAGGGCGGAGTGTCAATGGGCCTCCAGGAGGTCTCCGTGGCGTGCGGTCACGTCCTCCAGGTCAAGCCGAGTGCCATCGCTATCGAGAAGGAGACGAGAGTCCTCTGTGAGTACTACGGCCTGAACCCCCTCGGCCTCATTGCCTCCGGGTCTCTCCTGGTGGCCATACCCGAACCCGGAAGTCAGCGGCTCTTGGAGGAGTACGAAAGGAGAGGGATCGCGGCGAAGGCCATAGGGGAGGTTGCTGGCTCCGGGATAGGGGTCGAGGTTGTTGGCGAGGCGGAGGGTTTCCCGCTGGAGCCCTCCGAACGCGATGAGATCACGAGGGTGTAAGGTCCCCTCACGCCATCAGTTCGTCCAACAGCGAGGAGTAGTCCTCGTATTCGGCCTGGCATGGGCTACCAGGACTGTAGAGGAACAGGCTTTTGGACGGGAACTCCTCAGCGACTGCGATTATCGTGCTGGAGACGGTGCCCGCGCTTTCACGGTGGAGGCATATTGACTGCCCCTCGACTTCCTCGTGATCGACTGCCAGCCTCCTCAAACTCTCCACGAAGCTCTCCGGGCTGAAGTCCAGACCAGTCAGGATCTCTCTCGCCCGTCTTATGCGGGGCTGACTAGTGTCGTCGATGTCCATGTTGGCAAGGACGTGAGCCTCTGCGTCCAGCTCCTGAGTATTGGTCTCCTCACCGTAGTGTGTCACGAAGGCCCGCCCACTGTCGGCGTACACCAGGTTGAAGGGATTGTACTCGACCTGGGCTAGCTCCTCCTCCACGAAGTCCTTGACCTCGAGGGCGGAGGACAGTTCCAGGGCCTCGCGGCACAGGAGCCCCCGAGAGCGTCGGGTCGAATCGAACTCTCCCTCGTGCCGGTTAGAAATGCCGACGACCAGGCCCATGTCGTTGATGCCTACCCAGGTACCCCCCGCCTGGCGATCCTCCGGAGCCACAATTGACCTTCCGTTCTTCGAGAGGACTGGGGCCTGGGAGGGCCTGCCGTACACCTCGTCCCGGTTCATCAGAAGCACGAGGGGGTACCCTTCCACCAACCGTCTGAGGAGTAGGAGGGTGCACATTCGGTCCCGAAACGGATTCTATGGATAAAGGCTGCCGCGTTCAAAAGCGTTAAAAGCCCAGCCGCGCTCAAGCCGCTGGAATGGACGTCGTCATTCTGGCTGCGGGCCGCGGAACACGGCTGCTGCCCATCACCGCGACGCGTCCGAAGCCGATGGTGCCCTTCCTCAACAGGCCCCTCATGGACTACGTTATCTCTGGACTGCGGGATGTCAACCCATCCCGCATCTACATTCTGGTGGACTACCTGGGTCATGTCATCGTCTCCCGCTACAAGGATTGGGACGGCTACGAGGTCGTGTTCACAGAGCGCAACGAACCCTTGGGAACCGCGGGCGCTGTCGGCGTGGTGGCGGAGCACCTGGACGACACTTTCTTTGTCCTGAGCGGGGACGTTCTCTCTCATGTAAACCTTAGGGGGCTGTTGGAGTACCACCAGGAGAAGGAGGCGGAGGCCACCATGGCCCTTTCGCGGTCCGACGACCCCAGCCAGTACGGGATAGCAGTCCTGAACGACGAGGGGCAGGCCGTTCGCTTCATGGAGAAGCCCCCTGCGGGAGAGGCCTTCAGCACTCTGGTGAATGCCGGGATATACGTCTTCGAGCCAGAGCCCTTCGAGGCCCTCCCCGCGGAACGTCCTATGGACATCTCCCGCCAGTTGTTTCCCAAGATGCTCTCGGAGGGAAGGAGGCTCTTCGGATACCCCTTCGTGGAGTACTGGAACGACGTTGGGCGGCCGGGAAACTACCTGGTCGCCACGGAGGACAGCCTCAGGGGTACCTACAGGACCGAGGCCACGCCTTCCGTGTCTCCCGCTCAGAACGGCGGTTTCCTCCTCACAGGTCGCGACTGCACCATCGGGAGGGACGTCCACGTCGGAAACTTCGCCATTCTGGGGGATGAGGTGGAAGTCCATGAAGGGGCGACGCTGAGCTCCTGTGTGGTCTTTTCCCAGTCCGTGGTGGGAGCAAATTGTAAAGTGCGGGAGTCGATAGTGGGCGAGCGCTGCGTGCTGGAGGAGGGCGTCGTTGTCCGGACGGGAAGCGTGGTGGGGGATGCCTGCTACATCAAGTCGGGGAGTGTACTTGGGTACAACACCAGGCTCTGGCCAGGTTCCCGCCTGGGTGAGAATACGGTGATGAATCCTGACTGAGGGATGGAATGGAAATCTACATTTCGGATGATCTGGACGTCTATGAGGTCGTGGACCTGGGTCAGGCGGTGGGGACTGCCTACGGTTCCGCTTCCCTGCTCCTCACCGGTCGAGACGGTCTCCACCTCTCTCGGATGACGAAGAGGGGGCTTATTCTTGGGATCGCCTACACAGGCGCCTCTGTGCTGGACCTGCGCCTGGTACCGAAGCTAGTCCTCGAGGACAGCCTTGAGCGGCAGGGTGACGCTGCCCTGTACGTGGACTACCGGCCCTCGCAGATCCGGATAGGCCTCGAGGGTGAGGGAGTGGAAGAGAAGGCGGGGGAGGTGCACAAGGTACGGAAGTCCCGAAAGTTCGTGAGGGCGCCGCTGTCGGACCTGGGTGCCATCGCCCTCTACCCCAACGCCATCGACGACTACGTGAGCGGTCTCCACAAGCGAGTGGACTACCTCAAGGACGTCAGCGTCCTGGTTGACTGCCAGAACGGCCCCATCACTGTCCTCATGGCTCCCCTGCTGGAAAGCTATGGGATGAAGGTGGAGCTGTTCAACGATCGCGCCACCCAGTTCCAGGAGCCTCTGGGGAAGGAGGCGTTCCGTAAACGCCTCAGCAGTGGGCGATACGATTCGGGCATCCGCTGCCTGGACGAAGGGTTCGAGCTTCACACAGGTTTGGGCGACCTCAACACCTATCGCGACCTTCCGGGGCTGGTCAAGGCCCTGGAGGGGTGACGCCTCCCCCTGGGCGGACTGCTGCACCGAGGCCTCGAGCCGTGAGGTAGATTCCGAGAAGGGCCAGCGCGCCGCCCCCCACCACTAGAACGCTGGGCGTCTCCTGCAAGAAGACGACGGCCAAGAGCGTGGCCCCTACGGGTTCCGCCAGGAGGCTGGTTGAGACCACCGGCGCTTTGAGGTAGCGCAGGGCCCAGTTGTAAAGGGTGTGACCCAGGATTGTTGAAACCAGGGCGAGGCCCAGGAAGAGGAGAAGCTCACGTCCGATGTCTCCGCGCGGCGTGAGGCTGCCCTCGAGGGCGAGGGTGGTGGTGAGGAGGACGGCGGCGCAGGAGGAGTACACCACGAAGACGTAGGGGATGAGCGGGACGCGTTGCCGTATGCGCCGACCGCTCATGAGGTAGACGGCGGTCATTAGCCCTCCGATGAAGGCCAGGAGGTCGCCCAACAGGCCCGTTGGCTCCCCTGCGTCTGCGTAGGCGATGACCAGGACGCCCGCAAATCCGAGCACCACACCAAGGCTCGCCCCTCGGGACATGTACTCCCGGGTGATGTAGTGGGAGAGGATGCCAACGATGAGGGGGTGGCTATTCACCAGGATTACGGAGCTTGCGACAGATGTGTAGTCCAGGGAGGATATCCAAGTGGCGAAGTGCACAGACAGCGCAACCCCGACAGCCAGCATGATTAGGATCTCCCGGCGTGACAGGGCTTTCAGTTCACTCCTGGCAGGTCCCAGCGCTAGGGGCAGGAGGAAGAGGGACGCCAATGCCATGCGGTAGGTCGCCTTGACCAGCGCGGTCGACTCGCTCCACCTTATGAATATAGAGGCGAAGGAGACGCTGACGACGGCGATGACGATGGCGAGGTATGCCCTCCTCTCAGCCACCTCGACGGATTAGGGAGGTGGACGTATACAGTTTTCGTAAGGTAGGGTGCAGGCACTCGAAAGGATGGGTTACCACCACGCCATGTTGGGTCAGTGCCGAATCACCTGGGCCACGCTCTCTTCGCCATGGCCGCCTTTGGTGGCATCGGGGTCGGACTGCAGGGAGAACCCCTCACCGAGTATGCCTTCCTCGCTGCGCTGGTCGCGTTGCTGCCCGACCTAGACCAGGACGAACGGGAGGCGAGGTCGCCCTACGGCCACTCCGTGGGGTATGGAATCGTGTACGTCCTTCTCTCCCTCTCGGGGTTGAGCTTCGTCCAGATGCTGGGCCTCATAACATCGACGGCGGCGGTCAGCTTGGGGTTGGCGATCGGCGTAGGCCTAGGTAGCCATCTCCTTCTGGACGCCTTGGTGGCCCCCGGCATCTTCTCCTTCCCACGCGGAGGGGAATGGGATCGACTCTCCCTCTCGGGGAAGGTCGTAGTGAAGAAGATCGACCTCCTGGTGTCCTCCCTCTCGGCTGCCTTTCTACTCTCCCTGCTGGTCCTCTTCTGAAGCGATGCTTCTGACCCTCTCCACCCCATCGATCTCCTTCAGGTAACGCGCCACTGGTCCAGGCACCAGTTCCTCCCAGTCTTCCCCTTCAATCATCCTCCTGCGAACCTCAGTCCCGGAGTAGGTACCCTTGTCGAGGAGGGGAGGGCTCTCGACCGAGATCCCCGCCTCTTGGAAGAGACGGAGCGTCAAGGGATCGTGGGAGTAGACGACATCGAAAGGTGGGGCGAGGGATTGCACATGGCCGACCCACAGTGGGTCGTCTCCAATGTCGGGGACGGAGACGATCTCCAGCCCCCTCAAGCCCTCCTCCTCGAGCGTCGAGCGTATCATGTCGTGCCTCTCCGAGTAGCTGAAGGGGTTTCGCGGTTCCCCGCTGAATTGGGAGGACCCGACCCCGATCACGACGCGACCGAAGTCCTTGAGGATGATCTTGAGGAGGTAGAGGTGGCCCTGGTGAAAGGGCTGAAACCGTCCCATGAAGAGGGCTCTTCCGTAGCGTCGGTCGGTCATCGGTAGCGACCTAGATGGAGGGTTCTCTTATGTTGATTTCCAGGGGGACGGTGAGGAGCCCATGCGCTCACCAACAAGTTATCAGGAGTGCATGGATGCGGTCTTAATGGGGCACAGCCCTGTCCGGCGTGACGACAGGCTTCGCCCTCGGGGAGACCATGGAGGTGAGCTTGCTGATGAGTCCGCTCTTCTTCGGACCTATCAAGGCGTGATCCAGAACGTCCTTGAGCATCTCCACGGGCTGAATCTCTATCCTGCCCACGTACCTGCTCTCGATGAGGACGTCGTTGGCGTTGGCCTTGGGGATGAGGGCCTTCCTGAAGCCCATCTCGGCGGCTGCCTCGATCTTTGCCGTGACACCACCCACGGGGAGGACCTGGCCCCTGATGCTCAGAGAGCCCGTCATGGCGACCGTTTGGTCGACTTCCACTTCCTCCAGAGCCGAGATGACGGCGGTGGCCACCGATATAGAGGCGCTATCGCCTTCCACCCCTTCATGCGTGCCGACGAACTGGACGTGGATGTCGTAATTGCTGACATCCTCGCCGGTGTACTTCTTGATCAGGGCCGAGACGTTCTGCACAGCCTCCTTGGCTATCTCACCCAACTGGCCTGTAGCGATGATTTTGCCGTCGTTCTTGCTCTGGGCGGGAGTGACCTCGGCCACGATGGGCAGGACGATGCCAGAGAACTCTGCCATGCTTGGGTCGGCGTTCAGGACGGCGAGGCCATTGACGACCCCAACTAGGGATCCCTCGGTCACGAAAGTCTTGTAGTCCCTTCTCCGTTCGATAAAGCGATCGGCGACCTGCTGCTCCAGGCTGCGGGCCATCCTCTTGGCGGCAAGCACGTGCTCGGCGGAGGCCAGGGAAGCACCTTGTTCCCGAGCGATGTCTCCGGCAACCCTGATCAGGCCACCAAGTTCCCTCAGGCGCAGGGTTAGCTGACCTCGTCGGCCCGCTCTCCTCTGGGCCTCTCTGACGATCTCCATGACGCCCGTGAGGTCGAAGTGAGGGATCTTCCCGTCCTTGGCGACCTCCTGGGCCGTGAAACGAATCATCTTCCGTCGGTTGTCGAGGGTGTCCGGCATGGTACTCTTGACGAACACCTCGTAGCCGTACCCGCGAATCCGAGAGCGGAGAGCGGGATGCATGCCCGCAAGAGCATCTAGGTTACCGGCTGCCACCAAGATGAAGTCGCAAGGCACCGCTTCCGTCTTCACCATGGCGCCCGCGCTCCTCTCGCTCTGCCCCACGATGCTGAACTTCTTCTCCTGCAGGGCCGTCAGGAGGCTCTGCTGACTCTCCAGGCGGAGGACGTTGATCTCGTCCACGAACAGCACGCCCTTGTGGGCCTTGTGGATGGACCCTGCCTCTACCCTCTCGTGGGATGGAGTCTCCAGTCCACCCGACTGGAACGGGTCGTGCCTTACGTCGCCCAGCAGCGCTCCCGCGTGGGAACCCGTAGCGTCCACGAAGGGAGGCATGTCGTCCGGGTCGTGGCCCACCAGCAGCTTGGGGACGACGAGCATTTCCTGTCTGTTCGCGGTGTAGCGGGTGGCCATGAAGAGGATGGCGGCCACCAAGATGCCGAAAAGGAGAACCATAGGCTGCGGTCCTCCCGGAAGCAAAAAGGCCAGGGCGGCTGACATGATGATTATGACCACGATGATGGTTGTCAGCATGGAGGCCCTTTGCTCCTTGCGACGCATCGCCTCGGTCTTGTGCGCCTGGACTATTTCCTTGCCCTTCCCCGCCGGGACGATGCGGATCTTCGGCTCGTTGGGATCTTCGGGGTTGTGGTAGACTATGATGTCCTGCAGCTCCTCCCTGGGGAGGAGCTCCGACATGGCCCGGGCCAGCATCGACTTGCCGGTTCCAGGATCGCCAATTAGCATAACGTGGCGCTTCTGGTCGGCCGCCTTCTTGGCGACCTCCACGGCCTCCTCCTGCCCAATGACCTGGTCCACCAATTGCTCGGGGATGTCGATCTCGGCGGTGGATTCGATAGCCTGGTCTTTCACCCACTCTTCGATGGATGGTGGGCGCTTCTCCACTGCGTCTTCAGAACCCCTTCCAGCCATCCGGTGCCATCCCTTGCAGTAACCTCTTGAAATAGACCCTCCATCCTATTAAACTTATTCTACAATAATCGGCTGGAGTATCGAACGAGGTTTTACCCAAGTCCAGAGGACGCTAATAGTGAAGCCCCCTGTCCGTCCAGGAAGTGGACGTCAGGGGGTCGTGGGAGGAGGTTATCCTAAGGGGCAACCATCCGCTTGGCGATCATGTCCGCCAGCTTCTGGAAGGCCTCCGCAACGTTCTCGCCCGACTTCGCACTGGTGTATATGTACGGGGCGGAGTACTTCTTCGCGGCCTTCTCCAGCTCCGGCTCGTCGAAGCTGACCTGATCCTGAAGGTCGAACTTGTTCGCCAGGAAGTGGATTGGTATGTCGCCCGTGACCTTGTTCACAGCCTTGACCCAGTCGTGTAGGTCGTATAGGGTGTCCCTCCGGGTAACGTCACAGACTGCTAGGATTCCCTGGGCACCGTGGAAGTAGGCTTCTTTAAGGAGCTCTCTGAAGCCCTTCTCTCCCATGATGTCCCAGATGGTCATGTCAACCTCCACGCCCGAGCCGTGGTCCACCATGACCTCCTTCTTGGACACCTTGGCTCCCAGCGTAGAGATGTATCGGTCGTCGAATTCATCGTGGATGAATCGCCTGATGAGGCATGTCTTGCCTACGGCCCCCTCGCCAACGAGGCAGACCTTGACCTTCATCTTCTCCGTCGATGGCATTTGGACACCTGGGAAGCAGTCTGTCTGTTTCGACTCCCATTATAAAATCCTATAGACGCCGTTATCATGGCCGATAGTCGCCAGGTGTCTGGTTGTCCAGGGACTTCAGCTGCTCCCCGAGAGGTCAAGTCCGCTTCTTGACAATCCGGTTGGCGATTCGCTTGAAGGTGCTCTGAACGTTCTCTCCAGACTTGGCGCTGGTAATGTCGTGGCCGTATCCTAGGTCCTTGGCGAAGGCGGCTACGTCTCTCTCCCTGATCTGCATCTGCCCCTCAAGGTCTGCCTTGTTGCCGACGATAATCATGGGGACGTCGCCGGCGATTCTCCTCACCGCATCGATCCACCCGGCTAAGTCCTGCATGGTATCGGGACGCGTAAGGTCGCATACAGCGAGGGCGGCGTTTGCCCCTTCGAAGTAGGCCTCCTTCAGGAGTTCCCTGAAGCCCTTCTCTCCCATGATGTCCCAGATGGTCATGACCACCTGGGCGGAGTCGTGCCCGACCCGCTCGATCTCGGCCTTCGTTATCTTCGCGCCTATCGTGGCGAAGTAGCGATCCTCGAAGATGTTGTGGACATAGCGGTTTGCTAGGCTAGTCTTTCCTACGGCGAATTCCCCCACCAGGCACACCTTGGCCTTGATGACCTTGGTCTTCGGCGCCTCGAGGATGGCCATCGGACCTGCTCTAGGCCCCTAGAAGATAACCCTTGCCACCAGCGTATCAAAGCTGATTCTACTGTGCGCCCTGAACGGCGCTCTGGGCCAGCCTCTCTTCCGCTATCCTGCGGGCCAGGCTCTTGAAGGCGTCCTCCACGTTCTCTCCCGTCTTGGCGCTGGTGAAGTGGAAGGGGGAGTCGTAGGCCTTTGAGAATTGTTCCACCTCGCCCTCGCCGACCTCTATCTTGTCCTTCAGGTCGACCTTGTTGGCGAAGATTTCGATGGGAACCCGTCCGGTGACGCTGTAGACGCCCTCGATCCAGTCGTCCAGGTCATCCAGCGTACTCTTCCTGGAGACATCACAGACAGCAATGATCCCCTTGGCGCCGTAGAAGTAGGCCTCCTTCAGGAGTTCGCGGAACCCCTTCTGACCCATGATGTCCCAGATGGTCATGTCCACTTGGACACTATCTTCCCCGGCCTCCTCGAGGTCGATCTCCTTCTTGGAGACTTTCGTCCCGAGGGTCTGGATGTACTTGTCGTCGAAGTTGTCGTGGACGAAGCGGCGGATGAGGCTCGTCTTACCGACGGCGGCCTCCCCGACGAGACAGACCTTCATCTTGATCCGCTTGGCTCCCATGGGCCTCGGATGCAACCTTGTGGGTCTGCATATAAACGTTGGGCCGATGTTATCAGGGGCGATAGTGGCGTCGTGTACCTTGTGCCCCCATGGTCCGCCACTTCCTTGCACGGTACTCCCGGGACTGGTCACAAGAACCCTGCAATCGACCATCTGTGCTTGGCGATGGATCACCTCTCAGACCGGGCCATGGAGCCCAATGCCCGCAAAGATTTAGACACTGAGGAAGAGGACATTCATCTGATGCTCGATCTTTGAGCCAGCTCGTCGCTCCAGCATGTGGGCTCAGCATGACAAGCGCTGGAGCGAACCTCATGGGTCCCGAGGGACCATCCAGACTGACGTTTCACCGGCCGCTTCGGGCGAGTAGGGTTGCTGGCACGCCATCCACCGACGCGGAGACAAGTGGGCCTCGTACACCCTCTGGACCGTACCATTGTGGAACGTCCTCATCTTCCTCATCATGTACTTTGGCACGCCCCCTCAGCGAACGTCCAGCCGCTCCTCTCAGTCCCTTTCCACCTAGTCGTCGCCGTTGTTGGCTTTCTCCTGCCCATCAGGCGGCTCTTCGAAGAATTCGAGGAGCTCGGGCCGCAGATAGGTGTAGCCCTCCCCATTCAACGCCGCTCCGACCCCGGTATAGAGAGTAAATGCGTCGGTTTCAAGTCAGACGCAACAGCTCGGACCGCTGACGGGGAGAGGACAACGCATGGTGTCAGACATCCTCCTCTACGCTGGTTCGACGTTGATCATTCTTTGGGGGATTGCCCATATTGCGCCCACCCGGTCCATCGTGAAGGGCTTCGGCGAACTGACTGAAGAGAACCGATCTATCCTCACCATGGAGTGGGTTGGGGAGGGACTCGCCTTGATCTTCATCGGGGTAAGGGACCGACCTGGAAGACGCTCAACGGCAGAGGCGCGAGAGTCGAGACAACGCCTCGGTGGCGGGAGGCCCAGCCCGGAGGTGCCCCCTCCTCGTCGGGATCGCGATCATTCTAGCCTTCGAGTTTACCCTGCGCGACCTCTTGCTCCCTTCGCCCGCCAGTGACCTGCACATCGGCCTCGCATTGGTGGCAGAATGGTTGCTGCTCGCGGCCCTCTTGCTGATCTGGATCCCTCGCGTCGAGGGGACGCGACTCGCCAGCATCGGGCTTGGAGGGTGGCATTGGCGGTACCTCTGGTTGGGCGCCCTGGTCTACCTCCTCGTCCTGGTAGCCATGATGCTGAGCGGGTTCGTGTTGGATTCATTGGGACCGGGGTCCATCCGTTCCCTCCAACCTATGATTATGGAGTACAGCCTCGTAACGCTTATCGGCCTCCTCGTGACCGGGATGTTCCTCGAGGAGATCTTCTACCGGGGCTACCTGATGGAGAGGCTCATCCTCGTGACGGGGAGGGTGTGGGTCGCAGGTGTGGTCTCCTGGCTGGCGTTCACCTTCGTGCACCTCCGGTTTTTCGGCCTGGGGCCGACGTTGGACGTGAGCGTGCTTTCGGCCGCCCTCGTGTTGCTCTACGTGAAGGAGCGAAGCGTGTGGCCCTGCGTCGTAGTGCACGGAATCAACAACGTCCTAGCCTACCTCGTCTTCCCTCTGATAGTGGCCTGACGATACGTCGCTGCCTTCGGTTCCGAAGCTCATGCCCTTGCAGGCCGTGTCGCCGGTCGAGTGCCTCCTGCGTATTCTGGCCCGTATAGAAAAGTATATTCAGTATTGATGGAATGCTTTTCAGCCTGAGTCGGCCATGGAGGCCTCACCCATGTCGGCCTATCGATCCTGCCCGATCTGCGGCGCCTCGGTCAAGCTGGAGAACATGTCAGTGCACATGAGTAGGGTCCACCCCCGGACGAAGGCCGACGTGTCCACTCGCGAAGTTCAAGCAGCGCGGGGGCGTCCCAGCAGAAAGCTTCTGTACGCCCTCCTTGCGATTGCCCTCCTCGTGGTCCCCCTCGCCGTCTACGGGCTCGCCGTCACCGCGCCTCCAGCAACCCCAGGCAACGGAGAGGAACCGCCAACTCAGGCCTACACCGTCGACGTCTATCTGCAGCCCACGTGCGGATGCTGTCACCAGTATCTGAACTACCTGGAGAGCAATGGCTTCGCTGTGACGCCGCATGAGATGACCGATCTCTCAGGGGTCCGGGCAAGCCAGGGCATCCCGGGGAGCATGCAGAGCTGTCATACGGCCATTCTGGGAGACTACTTCGTGGAGGGGCACGTTCCAGTTGCCGTAATCCAGAGACTCCTGGAGGAGCAGCCGGCCATTGACGGCATCGCCCTGCCGGGCATGCCCGCAGGGTCTCCGGGGATGGGTGGCATCAAGGCGGCACCCTTCGTCATCTACGCTGTGGAAGGGGGCCAGGCCACCGTATTCATGGAAGTTTAGTACTCTCAGTCGCCTCTCTCCTCCTCACGAGAAGATAGCCCGTCGGTTGTGTCCTGTGTCAGGACTTCCACTCCCGCATCTCCCGAGCATTCTGAAGGTTCTGGAGGTCATCTGGTCTTGCGCTCGGCAACCCTCGTGGTCCGCCAGACTGCCAAATAGGAAGCGTTCGATAGAGTCGCCTTCTATTTGACAACCGACAGCCCAATGAGTGGAGTGGGTCTATAGCTGACTAGGGTCCCGAAACTACGCCTCCCTGGCAAGAAAGAGACCACTGAGGTCGCCAGGGTCGAGGCAAGACGGGGCCAGGGTGAAAATGATGGACAGAATGAGAGCCCCGGTGGCCGGTCCGTCCGTTTCGGGTCGATCCGACTCCCGTGCCGAGTCCTGGACCCTCCCACGGTTCAGTAGCGCCGTGCCTCCAGCGAAGGTCTCACCGAGGACGAGCGCTGCAGTACGGACCCCGGGACTGGACCTCCGGGCCTTGCCTCACTGAGTTGGCGATTTCATGCAATGTGCGACTTGCGGAAAAGGGCTCAAACGCGCCTCGGTTCGGGAAGA
>CAYFYA010000018.1:0-34342 GCA_964347325.1 uncultured Methanomassiliicoccales archaeon
GTCAGCAGGAGTGCGGCAATCAGTAGCGTTTGGATCGCGTTTCGTCCCATCGCGTATCACCTCCCCCCGCCGCGCGGGCCCTGGGTACTTCTCAAGCGCCCCTCCTCGGCGCACCCCGGCATGATATGCGATGGCATGACTTGGTCTTTGCGGTATTCTCGTTCGTGAGAATACCGACTCACTTGAGTCGGGCTTGCTCCCCGTCGAACAAAGCTGAAAGCGGACGCGGAGGGATTCGAACCCTCGACCGCCGGCTTAGGAGGCCGGTGCCATATCCAGACTAGGCCACGCGTCCTCTGGGTTTCGAGTAGTCGCACCCTATTTAATCCTGCCTTCAGCCCCCGCCATCGGCGATAAATACAGTCAGTGACTCTCGGAATCCGTGGCTGTAGAGGAGATCTCCCTCCGAGTAAGGGGGCTCGATGCATATGCATCTGTGGACCTGTTTCGGACAGGCCTCGCGGGTGGAGGGTTCCGCTTCGCCCCCTCCGTGAGCCTCAATGAGCTTGGGCGGCTCGCCCATGCCATGACCCTCAAGTGGGCCATGCTGGGGCTTCCCTTCGGCGGGTGTAAACTAGGTGTATGCGCAAATCCTTCTCGGCCTGACAAGGGGGAGGTCATCAGGGAGTTCGCCGAGAAGGCCCGAGACTTCCTCAAGGACCGCATCTTCACGGGACCGGACATGGGTACATCGGCCCGTGACATGAGGCCGCTGTTTGAACACCTCGGCCAGGACTCCTACGATGTGGCCGTTCAGCGTTTGATCGAAGTCGGACGCACCCCCACGGCGAAGCCGGACTACAGGAGGATCCTGCGAGGGATTCAAGAGGATGTGACCGGCATCGTTGCAGCGCGCGCGGCCAAGGCTGCCTGGGAAAGATTCGAGGGCGGCTTCCAGGGGAGTGCCGTCGCTATACAGGGCTTCGGGAGCGTCGGAAGGGCATTAGCGGAGGAGCTCGTGAGGCTGGGCGCTCGAGTGGTGGCCATCGCTGATGCAGAGCGCTGTGTTCGCACGTTGAAGGGTCTTGACCCTTCGGGACTTGTCGGTCCCCAACCGGGTCTGCTTAACCCCGATTCCCTTCCGCGAGAGGCCGAGCAGGTTTCGAGGGAGGCGTGGATAGATGCAGACGCCGACATCCTGGTGCCAGCGGCCATCGCCGATGCCATCGATCGATCGAACGTGGACCGCGTCCAAGCCCGCATGATCGTGGAGGCCGCCAACATCCCCATACCTCTGGACGTTGAGGAGGAGCTTCATAGGCGAAATGTCCTCGTCCTCCCTGACTTTCTCGTGAACGGAGGGTTGGCGGGAGCCTTTGGGGTCCTGGTTAGCGATCGATACGACTCTGGAGAGGCGGTGGTGGCAGAGGTGACGAACAGGATAGTTTCGGCGACCAAAGAAGTGGTTGAGCTGGCAATGACGGAGGGGCGGAGCCCAAGAAAGGTGGCCCAGGAGATAGCCCTCACGAGGGCGCGTCGCGATCCAAGCTAGTCCGACGTATCCTCCGCCTTCTCCTCCTCTTCCTTCTTCGTGTACTCCTCGACGAAACGAACGGTTTTGATTCCCGCAAAGTCCCGAAGGTCGCTGACGACCTTGAACTTCCCCACGAACCACTTCTCGTCGTACTTGCAGACCTCGGGGAGGACGACATCGGCCTTTCCCTTCTCCACCTTGACCTCGAAGCCGTCGCTGCTGCCGTAGTCCATCTCGATGACGGCCAGCGCCTTGGCCTTCGCCCCCTTCACCTTCCTCTTCACGGCGAACTTGTATCGGAGGGTCCTACCAGCCAGGGGGTTGTTGAAGTCCACTCGAACGCGTCCCGCGGTGACAGCGGTCACTGTACCGTGACGATTCTTGATGTGAACATCCATCCCTGGTTTGGGGTCGATCTCCTGTCGGTGGAACTCTCGGATGGGGAACAGCTCCACGAGCTTTGGGTCGCGCTCCCCCATTCCCTTCTCGGGCGGGATGACGACCTCCTTCTCTTCCCCGACCGCTGTGCCGATCACGGCCTCGTCCAGTCCCTTCATGAGTCGGTCTCTGCCGGCGACGGTGGGAACCTCGCCGTAGGTCCGCTTCTCGTCGTAGATCTCCTTCTCCTTGGCAAGCTCCTCGCTGGTCGTGTCGAAGAGCTCCTCCTCACCGCTGGGCTGCCGGATCCACCCCTCGTAGTCTAGGAAGACCAGGTTACCCTCCTTGACCTTCTCCGCCAATGGCTCACCCTGGTGTTGTGCCCTAGTACCGCCCGCCGAATAAGGCTTTCTCGGCGACTAGCGGTGAACTTCGTAACCGAGGGCCTCTGAGATCGCTTTATAGCGGTTCCGGATGGTGACCTCGGTGACGCCGGCTACCTCAGCGACGTCCTTTTGCGTGCAGGGTCGTCCACACATCATGGCCGCGATGTAGATGGTCGCCGCCGCGACGCCCGAGGGCGCCACACCGGAGGCCAACTCTTCCCTCTCAACAGCTTCCAAGATGTCCTTAGCCTGCCGCTGGACCTCCATGTCAAGTCCGAGCTTGTTGCAGAATCTGGCGATGTAGTCCCCAGGAGACTGAGGAAGCAGCTTCAGTCCCAGCTCCCTAGTGAGCGTGCGATAGGTGCGACCGATGGACTTCCGGTCGACGTTGGACTTGTCCGCTATCTCGTCAAGGGTCCGGGGCACGCCACACTGTCGGCATGCAGCGTAGAGAGTGGCAGCCACGACTTCATCGATGCTCCTCCCCCTCACCAGGTTCTTCGTGGCCGCCTTTCGATAGAGGACGGCAGCACTCTCCCGCACATGGCGCGGGAGTCCCATCTTGGAGGCCATGGTATTGATCTCCGTCAGTCCCTGGGCCAGGCTCCTCTCCCCGGACTTGGAGGTCCGGATTCGGTGCTGCCACTTCCGGAGGCGATAAATCTGAGCCCTGGAGCGGTGCGGGATCGTCCGCCCGTACGCGTCCTTGTTCCTCCAGCCGATCTGTGTGGACAGTCCCTTGTCGTGACTCATGATGGTGGAGGGTGGGCCGGCGCGCTCCCGAGCTTCGCGCTGCTCCGAGTCGAAGGCCCTCCACTCGGGCCCCTCGTCAATCATCCCCTCGTCAAGGACGAGACCGCAGTCTTGGCAGATGACCTCAGCTCTCTCGTAGTCCCTAACCAGATGCGGGCTATTGCACTCGGGACAACGAGTGATAATATCCACTTCCGCCATAATCGCGCCGAACTACGGTATGCGTAATATTTAAATATTGCTCAGCGCAGCCAGGCATGTCTGGCAATGACACGGAGAGCCGACCCAGAATCAAAGCTTGTAGCCGATATCTCGGAGGAACCTTCGCCTCTCCTTCAGGTCCTTCTCCGTCTCGACTCCTTTGGCCTTCTCGCCATCGATAACTCCCAGGATTCCACGACCCTCACCGTCGTCGGAGATCGCCACCTTCAGCGGGTTCGCCGTGGCACAGTAGATGTGCACCACTTCAGGGACGTCTCGGATCGCCTTCAGCAGGTTGACGGGATAGGCCTCTTTCATGAAGATGATGAAGGTGTGGCCCGCGCCGATTCTCATCGCGTTCCTCGCGGCCAAGTCCTTCAGGCCCTCGTCGTTGCCCTCCACCCGGACGAGACAGGGGCCCGAGGCCTCACAGAAGGCGAGCCCGAACTTGATTCCCGGAACGGTGTTGACGAGGGCTTCGTAGAGGTCCTCCGCCGTCTTGATGAAGTGGGTTTGTCCGAGGACGACGTTCAAACCTTCAGGATTCTCCACCGCCACAAGATCGATCTCCATCTTACCCCCTAGGAGGGCAGCGGCGGCAGCGATAAGACCCTTTCGACCCGATGGGAATATCCAACGTGAAAAGGTTCAAGTGGAATCCCGAGGTAGTTACGGCGATCCCATGGAGGAAGCTATCCCTGCCGAGGGCCAGCCGGCCCCGGCCTTCGACCTCCCATCCACAGAGGGTAGGAACATCTCGCTCGAGGACTTCAAAGGAAAGAACATCGTGCTGTACTTCTACCCGAGAGACGACACCCCCGGCTGCACCAAGGAGGCCTGCAGCTTCCGTGACAACCTGGGCTCCTTCCAGGGTGAGGATACCGTTATCCTTGGTGTGAGCCTGGACGATCTGAATTCCCACGTGAAGTTCCGCTCGAAGTACCACCTACCGTTTCCACTGCTGAGCGACACCGAGGCCCGGGTGTCGAAGGCCTACGGTGCCTACAGGCTGAAGAAGTCGTACGGCCGCGAATACTACGGTATCGTCCGCAGCACCTTCATCATCGACAAGGATGGGATCCTTCGCAAGGTCTTTCCCCGGGTGAAGGTGGACGGCCACACGGAGGAGGTCCTGGACTTCATCCGAGAGAACCTGGCCTAGGTGGATTTCAGGTCCCACACCCACCCCATAACGCTTATATACGCCCGTTCCCTACTAACAGTCGCACAGTTTTCCACACTTTTCGGGTGTGACTAATGACGGAAGCTGCGAAGGAAACGAAGTCTGGAACGACCACCGTAGGTCTGACATGCAAGGACGGCGTGGTCCTGGGTGCGGAGAGAAGGGCGACCATGGGCACCTTGATTGGCCACAAGGTGACCAAGAAGATTTTCAGGCTCGATGAGAATCTCGGAATAACCACGGCCGGCCTCGTTGGAGACCTACAGACCCTCACCAGGTACATCAAGGCGGAGGTCGAGCTGTACAGGCTGAAGCGGGGAATGCCGATGCCCGTGGATGCCTGCGCGACCCTCACCAGCAACATACTCTCGGCCCGCAGGTTCTTCCCGTACCTGGTCCAGCTCGTCATCGGAGGCCTTGACAGCAAGGGGTCACACGTCTACTCCATCGACCTGGCAGGTGGCGCCATCCCTGACGACTACGTTACCACTGGTTCCGGCTCTCCCTTCGTCTTCGGCGTCCTGGAGGACCGCTACGAGAAGGGTTTGACGGTTGACGCTGGAGCGGACCTGGCCATTAGGGCTATAACGGCGGCCATGAAGAGGGATGCAGCCTCGGGTGACGGCATCGACATCGTGAAGATCATGGAGGACGGCTTCATCGAAGTTCCCGACGAAGAGGTCGAGAAGCGCAAGCAGAAGATGAAGTTGAACTGAAGCTCCCACGGCACAACTGGGTGTTGAACCCATGTCCCTACAGGCGGTCCTCGGCGAAGCCGAGGACATCGTGAAGAAGGTAGTCCCCGCTGGCGTGGAACTGACCCGCGTTGAGTTCGAGGGTCCGGTGGTAGTAATCTACACCCGGAACATCGACGTCTTCGCGGACAATCAGGAGATCGTGCGCCAGCTAGCCCAGGGGCTGCGCCGCCGTGTAGCCATTCGACCAGACCCCTCCCTGCTAGCCGCGCCGGAAGAGGCGGAGGAGGTCATTCGTGCCATCATCCCCGAGGAGGCCAAGATCTCCAGTATCTACTTCGACGAGACCGGAGAGGTGACCATTGAGGCCCTCTCGCCGGGCCTGGTCATTGGGAAGCAGGGCACTCTCCTGAACGACATCAAGAAGAAGATCGGCTGGGCGCCCAAGGTGGTCCGAGCGCCGCCCATACCCTCGAAGACCGTCGATGAGATCCGTCAGTACCTGCGCTCGGTGCACGACGACAGGCAGGACTTCCTCCGCAGGACCGGGCGCCGCATCTCCAGGGAGCCCTCCCCAGGGGAGCAGTACGTGCGGATCACGAGCCTAGGCGGGTTCCGCCAGGTCGGACGCTCCGCCACACTCCTCATGACGAGGGAGAGCAAGGTCCTCGTGGATTGCGGGGTCGACGTCAGCGCGGAGAACAATGGCGCTCCGTATCTCCACGCGCCGGAGTTGATGCCGCTGGAATCCTTGGACGCCGTGGTGATTACTCACGCTCACCTGGACCACTGTGGGATCGTACCCATCCTGTACAAGTACGGTTACGAAGGACCCATCTACTGCACGCCGCCTACCCGGGATCTCTCCTCCCTCCTGCAGCTAGACTACATCAAGGTGGCCTTCGGGGAGGGGAAGAAGCCCCCCTACGAGTCCCCTCAGATCCGTGAGGCGGTGAAGAGCACCCTCCCGCTGAAGTATGGCGAGACAACGGACATCGCTCCCGACATCCGCCTCACGCTGCAGAACGCCGGGCACATCCTGGGGAGCGCGACGACCCACTTCCACATCGGCGACGGCCTCTACAACGTCGCGATCAGCGGCGACATCAAGTTCGAGCGCACCTGGCTCTTCAACCCTGCCGTAAACAAGTTCCCCCGCCTAGAGACCCTTATCATGGAGGCCACCTACGGTGGCTACCACGACACACAGCCCAGCCGGCAGGAGGCCGCCAGGCGACTGAAAGATATCGCCAAGCGTGTCCTCAACCGAGGCGGGAAGCTCCTCATCCCTGTCTTTGCCGTCGGCAGGAGCCAGGAAGTCATGCTGGTCATGGAGGAGCTGGTTCGCAAGGGCGAGATACCCCAGATTCCCGTCTACCTGGATGGCATGATCTGGGAGGCAACGGCCATCCACACAGCCTACCCAGAGTACCTGAACAACCAGCTGAGGACTCAGATCTTCCAGACGGGTGAGAACCCCTTCCTCTCGGGCATCTTCGAGAGGGTCGACAGCAGCGATATGAGGGCCAACATCTGCGACGACCCCGATCCATGCGTCGTCCTGGCCACCAGCGGGATGATGAACGGAGGGCCAATCATGGAGTACTTCAAGGCGTGGGCAGACAACCCCAAGCACACGCTGATCTTCGTGGGCTTTAACGCCGAGGGCACCTTGGCGAGGAGGATCCAGAAGCAGGCAAAGGAGATCACCGTCAACGACCGCGGAAAGCCTCTGACTCTCCGGCTGAAGATGGATGTGGAAACCATCGATGGCTTCTCAGGTCACTCTGACCGGATGCAGCTGATGAACTACGTGGGTAGCATGGAGCCTCGGCCCGAGCGGGTCCTCATCGGCCACGGTGAGGAGCACAAGTGCATGGACCTGGCCTCCAGCCTCTACAAAAAGTTCGGTATGGAGACCCGAGCCCCGTACAACCTGGAGACGCTAAGGCTCAAGTAACCGCCAGGATGGAAAGCCAGATCTTCCACTGACGGTTATTCCAGTCTTTGTCCTACACCGCTTTGGTAACGCTGCCTGCGGGCTGTCAAGGTAAAGGCCTTAACTTCCGATTCTTTCTAGCGCCGAGAGCCTTGCGGAAAGAGTTATTCGAGAAGGTAAGCGATCTGATCTCTGAAGAGGAGTTTGGGAAGAGAGTCAACGAGGAAATGGAGGCCTGGGGGCACCTGCTTGACGAGGACGTCGCAGCCCTGCTAGTCGTGGACGAGCTCGGTCGGAACGAGGTGGTCTTCAAGGAGATCGCCGACCTGTATGAGGGTGGTGAGGCCCTCCTCGACGTGAAGGTGGAGGCCGTGGAGAAATCGCGAGAATTCGAGCGCCGAGATGGTAGCCAGGGAAGGGTAGTGAATCTCACCGTGGCCGACGCCTCCGGTCGATGCAGGCTGACGCTGTGGGACGACGAGGTGGAGTTGGTGGAGTCGGGGACAGTCCGGGTCGGTTCGACCCTTCGGGTTATCGATGGCTACGTCCGAAGAGGCCCCTACGGTCTAGAGGTATCCAGCGGGAAGTGGGGTGCCATCCTCCCCCGCTGATCTTTTCGTCATCCAGCGCCGACAGCTTTTTTGCTTATTCTGATTGCAGGCACCGATTACATGGCCTGATTACCATGGGCGATTCACGGACCGTCACGTTAAATAGGGTATACTCAGGAACCGATTCCACAGGAGACTGGAAGGAACCGCAATGAACTACATGCGAATCCTTTCGAGGCCGGAGGCGAGGAGGCTGGTCCTAGCCAGCTTCATCCAACCCCGAAGTGCGCTCGAGCTCAGCGAAATAACAGGCATCCCGATTGCTAGGTGCTATCGCGTCCTCTGGAGACTAAGGCGAGCCGGCCTCGTCGAGGTTCACGGCGTCTATATCAGGCCCACGGGCAGGGCGAAGCTCCTCTTCCGTGGCAGACCTCACGGGCTCGAGCTATTCATCAGGGACAAGAGACTGATGGCGAAGATCGGGAGACCTCGGATCTCAGAACCCTCAGAAGGCAGGTAATCTCAAGTTGAATTTTCACAATCAGCAATCAGAGCAGGTAATTTGCTCACACCGCTTAAATATGGTAACGAGGGGTGGCAGGCTAGGAAGGAGGACACCTCGTAATGGACCCTTTAGAAGCATCCCGCTTGATCACCGACGAGTACTCTGCCAAGATTCTCGTGGCGACCTACAAGAGAGCGAAGAGCGCCATCGAGCTCTCCCGGGAATACGGGATACCGATCGCGGCGTGCTACCGTCGCATCCACGCCTTGGAGAAGGCTGGCCTGCTGAGCTGTGTGGAGAGAGCGCTGACCCAGAAGGGGAAGCGCATCAGCCTCTACATGTCACAGCTCCGCAACGCCTACATCTTCTTCGAGAACGGCAAGCTCCGGGTCAGGTTCCAGCTGGCTTCGGGAGTAACAAAGGACTTCGGCGGAGACTGGAAAGCCGTCGAGTCGGAGTGAATATAACCCCTCCTCCACAACCCAAGGCAGGCCCAATCTTCTGGGCCTGCCGCCCTCTCTCCTCTCCTCTCTAGCTTCCTCCACCTAAGAATCGAGAAGCCGTGGGAAACGATAGTCGTTGGTTTCGAGGTTCGTCCCCAGGAACTGGGAAAAGCTCTTTAGCCCGTCTCCCCTCCCTTCTACGGTCAGAATGGAGTTCAAGGGAAGGGACCTGATATCCATCGCGGACGTCTCGAAGAGTGACATCTTCCGGGTGCTCAAGAAGGCCCGGACCCTTGTCCCCATCGCTCAGGGGGAGAAGGCTGACGAACGACTGAAGGGAAGGGTGATGGCTACCCTCTTCTTCGAGGCGAGCACCCGGACTCGGTTGTCCTTTGAGAGTGCCATTCAGCGCCTTGGAGGACGCGTTCTCAGCTTCGGCACTCCTGAAGCCTCCTCCGTGGCCAAGGGGGAGACCCTGGCGGACACGATCCGCATGGTGGAGGCCTACTCCGATGTTCTGGTGCTGAGGCACCCCCAGGAGGGGGCCGCTCGTCTGGCTGCTGACTTCTCTGAGAAGCCCGTGATCAACGCCGGGGACGGAGCGGGCCAGCATCCCACACAGACCCTGTTGGACCTCTTCACTATCTGGGACGAGAAGGGCGTCATCGAGGGAAATCGGATCGTCCTCGTTGGGGACCTGAAGTATGGGCGCACGGTCCACTCCTTGGTGTACGCTCTGGCCCTCTTAGGAGCCGAACTCACCTTCGTCTCCCCGCCCTCACTGCGAATGCCGCGGGAGATAGTGGAGATGGTCCACGAGCTCGGGCACAAGCCGAAGGAGGTCGTGGATCTGATGGATGCGATGAAGGACGCTGACGTTCTCTACGTAACCCGGATCCAGAAGGAGAGGTTCCCCGACCCCCAGGAGTACCAGAGCGTTGCGGGGATCTACCGCATCGACTTGCATGCTCTGAGGGACGCGAAGAAGGACGTTATCATCATGCACCCCCTTCCCAGGGTCACGGAGATTGCGCCGGAGGTTGACAGGACGCCCCACGCCATATACTTCAAGCAGGCCTTCAATGGAGTCCCCGTACGGATGGCCTTGCTGAGCCTCATCCTGGGGGGATAGAGTGAAGGAGCTGAAGGTTACCCCGATCAAGAACGGCACCGTCATCGACCACATCAGGAGCGGGATGGCCCTCAAGGTCCTGAAGATTCTAGGAATTGGTGAGGACATCAAGTCCACTGTCAGCGTCGTGATACACGTCCCCAGCGCCCACGAGGAGTGGAAGGACATCGTGAAGGTGGAGGATCGGGAGCTCAGCCCCAGAGAGGTGGACAAGATTGCCCTAATAGCGCCCGATGCGACTATCAACATAATCAGGAACTTCAGCGTGGCCGAGAAGTACAAGGTCCAGATTCCTGCCGTCGCCCGGGGGATCCTGAAGTGCGCCAATCCCAGCTGTATCACGAATAGCAACGAGCCGCTGGAGACGGAGTTCATCGTGAAGTCCAAGAGTCCTCTAAGACTTCGGTGCAAGTACTGTGAGCGGGAGCTTGAGGATGTGGCAAGCCACCTGCTCTAGATGAGGTCATGGGGCGGAGCAACCATGAAAAAAGACTTAGTGGAGGCTGTTGAGGTGGGGGACGTTGAGCTGGTAGCCAAGATTCTGGACGAAAACCCATCCCTCGGACGGGCAAAGTCCAGGGAGGGAAGCCTCATATTGACGGCCGTTTTCCGAGGCCACAAGGACGTGGCGGATCTGCTCGTCGAGAGATTCCCCGACCTCGGCATTCACGAGGCCGCCGTGCTGGGGAAGCCAAATACGATCGATGCGCTTCTCGAGAGCGATCCCGCCCTGGTGGACGCTGAAACCGAGGATGGATTCACTCCCCTCGGTCTGGCGGCCTTCTTCGGCTATCAAGACGTCGCCGAGACTCTCCTTCTGAGGGGGGCCGCGATAGACAAGGTAATGAAGAGCGTGAATCGGAACACTCCACTGGACGCCGCTGTCTCCGCGAATCATCGGGAGGTGGTTTTGTTGCTCCTCAAGAGAGGCGCGGAGGTGAGCCCCAAGGCCGCCGGTGGCTATACGCCGCTGCATAAGGCGGCTTTCGCTGGGAACACCGAGATGGTGAGTCTCCTCCTGGAGCACGGGGCAGACGCAGGCGCCGAGACGGACGAGGGTAGGACGCCCCTTGACATCGCTGTGGAGAGGGGTCATGCCGAGGCCGCTGAGGCCCTCCGTGATCACGAGTCCAATAGCTGAACCCGAGGCCTCTCGCGAGGCCTGGAAAAGCTTTATACTCCCATACCATTCTGGTGCCACTCCAGAAGGGATGGGAAATGCTACGCGAAATCTCTGAGCTCATAGGCCTTTCAGTGTACACCCAGAGCGGCGTGTACCTGGGGGAGGTCACCAACGTGGTGATAGACATCGAACGGGGCCGCGTGGACGGCCTCTACCTCGCCACCTCCAATGCCGCCCTCGTCGAAGGTGGTAAAGCGGTCAGCGTGCCATACCGCTGGATCCAGAGCGTGGGTGACATAGTCATCCTCAGGCACTTCCCCAAGCGGGTCACCCTGCGGAAGTCTCCCGGGAAAGCTGCGCCCCTAATCCCTCAGGGGTAGCTCGGGTTCCTCTCCTCCACCCCGGCCTCCAGGTTGGCGTGAAGGGCAAGAGCGTACAGCAGAGACGATAGCCTGTTCAGGTACCTCAATATCTGTGGGTTGAGTTCCTCCTTGGCGGCAAGCGTTACAACTCTCCGCTCTGCCTTTCTTGCGACGGCCCGCGCATAGTGCAGAAGGGCAGATTGCTGGGACCCCCCTGGGAGGACGAAGGCCTGCTGCCTCCCTACTCTCCTCTTATAATCGTCCGTGGCCCTCTCCAGGCTCTCCACCGCCGCCTCCGCGAGCGGAGGTGTCGTGCTCGGCTTGTCCGACCCTCGCCCGATCTCCGCACCCAGGGTGAAGAGGCTGTTCTGGACTGACTCGAGGATTCTTATGACCTCGGCGTCCTGGAGGAACGAGATGGCCATCCCCAGGGCGGCGTTGAGCTCGTCCACAGCGCCAAGGGCCTCAATCCTCTCGTGGTCCTTCCGGACCCTGGAGCCGCCAAGCAGGTCCGTCTCACCCTTGTCTCCCCGGCGCGTGTAGAGGGCCATGAGGCCCCTATGAGCAGACCTCCTCTTAATAGTGGAGCCAGGAGCCTATCCCTTTTTAGGGAAGGGGTTTTTGTCCTCCCAGGGGCCAGGAGTGGGATCATGGAGTACAGTTTCGCTCTGCTCGAAGCAAAGGATCTGAAGCCTCACGAAGCCCTCATCCCCGAACTCCTGGAGGAGACGAGGAGGGCGATCGAGAAGGATGGATTCGTGAAGATCCCAATCCTGGTGGAGGACAGGCATCACATAATCCTTGACGGTCACCACCGACATCAGGCCCTGCTGGACATGGGATGCAGGCGTGTCCCCGTATTCCTGGTGGACTACTTCCAGGATGACATCGAGGTCACCACGTGGCCTGGGGCCATCGTCGATAGGATCTCCAAGGAGGAGGTGGTGGCAAGGGTGCTGGAGGGAGGTGTCTTCCCCCCGAAGACCACCAGGCACATCGTACACAGTCGCCTCGAAGAGATCAGGGTGGAGCTTGAGGAACTTCTATAGCCTACTCCACCACCTTACCTCTGGGGGACGGTATTACCCTCATTCTCCCTGAAAACTCCTTGCGGATCCCCTCCCCCTTGAGCAGCCGGTCAAGGAAAACGGCGAGGGCAGCAACCTCAGAGTGGGGTTGGTTGCCCACAGCCACGTTGAAGTCGGCCAGATCGAAGACCTCTCCTGGCATCTTCCCCGCCCCCACGACAACCAACAGGTCTTCATCGGGGACCCTCTCCAACACATCGTCTAGATGCTCCCCATACATCGTCAGGTGGACCACTTTCCCCTTCCACTCACGGGTCGCTCGCTTCCACTTAACTCCAGTTCTTATCGTGAAGGGCCCACCGAACCTTTCTACGGCATCCGCTACGATTCTCTCGAGTTCCTCGTCCCGCTCATCCACCCAGACTTCATCGGCTCCGAAGGCCCGTCCGACGAGGGCCACGTGTGTGGTGACCCGGCTATCCCTCGGTATCCGATGTCCTATCCTGAGGACGACGATTCGCGGCACGGTGCGCACCAGCCCTATGCCTCGAACCTCTCCACCCTGTGACCCCTGAAATCCAGGCGCGAGGACCTCTTGATGACACTTTTTAGCATGACCTGGCTCATGTCCAGCTCCTCCGCCAGGTCCCCTGCGAACTTGCCCTGCTTCCCCACAGCATCGAAGATCCTGCCCTCCAGCTGCCGGTAGTCGTCGTCGGGCATCATGGCCACCTGGAGAACGTCGCTGATCTCATGAACCGGGGAAGAGGCGCTGATGTGAAGGCTCGTGTAGAAGGAATGGTAGGCCTTCACGGGACCCCCATCGCCGGCCTGCCACTTGGTCTCGACGAGCCGCATCTTCTCAAAGAGGCGCAGGGCATCCAGACCTTCTTCACCATACCGGTCCTTGATCTGCGCTTCGGTGAGCCAGTCATGGGTCAGTTCCCTGAAGACCTCCTTCTTCGTAGCCGTATCAACGGCCCTGAGGATGGGCACTAGGTCTGAGGGCTCATTGATAACCTTAATCCTATTCATCAGGCTCTATCCCTTGTAATGATTCGTGCGGATAAAAAGATTGGCCAGCCTCAAAAACGGCCCTTGTCAGGGAGGAAACCTACTCCGCCAGTAACTCGAGAAACCTCTCGAAGTACTTCTTCTCGGCCAGGATGCCCTCCCTCTCTAGCTCCTTGTTGGCGACCGACAGGATGGCGTGAGGTCCGAGGCCGTAACCGCTCTCCCGATTCTCGCTGATCCTGGCCATGACCTCCTCCTCCCTAGCCTGGAAGTACCTCTCAAGCTTGCGACGGGCCAACCTCCTCAAGGCCTCCCTCCGCCAATCCGCCGTGCCTTCGTCCTCCTGGAGTTCGTCGTGGAGGTAGTGGGTAGCCAGCGCCCTCTCGTGACCCTCTGTGACAGGGAAAACCAAGCCCCGCCGGTTCTCCCAAGCCGTCGGGATAGTCTCCGGTCCCAGGTCCTCTATGCGAGGCACCACCGCGGTGGCGCGGTAGAGGAGGTTCAACTCGAGGTGATCGACCCTCTTGGAGGGACGTACCCTGCGCCCCTCATCAATTGCCTCGGCCAGCAGCTGCATTGGGGAGGTCGTCCCAGTTTCCTGGGCGCGCCCCTCCAGGCCCTCAACGCATCGCAGGGGCCCATACGACCTGCTCAGCCAGAACTTTGGTGGTTTGGATGTCCACGGGTCTCCATCCGGGGGGATTCGCACGGCGCTGAACTGGAAGTCTAGGCCCTCCTCCACGGCTTTCAGGATGCCACACCGGAGGCCGGCTTGGATGGAGGTGTCGTCGAGACTGGAGACCTTGTCGATTTCATCCCTTCCTACAGGCCCCGTCTCCTGAATATGCAGGAGCAGCTCCCTGCGGGCATCATCCGAGAGCCACTGAAACCAACCAAGTAGGGCCGACGGATCCTTGAGACGAGGTATCGGGTGGTCGCGGCCGACGCGGCATCCGTCGGGCAGGCACAGCTCTCCATGGCGCTCTACGCTGGTGTCGACCTCCACGATTTCCTCGCCGCTCGGCAGGGGAGGCGGACGGATGACCAGGTCGGAGTTCAGGAAGAAGTAGCTCTCGCGTCCGTCCGTGAGCGCCACGAGTAGCCCAGACTCCTGACCTCTCTCAAGGGCGTCCCCAAGATTGTCCCGGGGTTCACCACTGCCTCTCAATCTGAGGTATTGGGAACGGAAGGGGTGTTTTAGGATCTCCGCCCTATTCAGGGGTTGAAACAGCGTTAGGAGGTACACGACGCTTGACGAGACGTCTTCCCGCATGTATGAGCCGACAAGGGCCGGGTCAAAGCTGCCGCTCTCCATCTCTGAGCCCACGAGCGCATCCCTTCGTTCTGCGGACCTGGATGGAGTAACCGGTTTATAAGAATAGTCCTAACGGGCCAACCCCCGAAGCTTTTTCTCTGAAGGCCTGTTACTCCCGCGGGACATCCATGATGGTTAAGGATCTAAGGCCTCGGAACAAAGTGCCTTCCCTCGAGTTGGTGGTAACCGAGAAGGGCGAGCCGAGAAACTTCACCAGCCGCGACGGCGTCAGCGGCAAGGTGTGCGATGCACGGGGGCGCGACTCCGACGGGGACACGGTCGGCCTTACTCTCTGGAATGAAGAGATCGATCGCGTCAACGTCAATGATCGAGTGAAGATAGTCGATGGTTGGGCTAGCGAGTGGCAGGGCAACCTTCAGGTCAGCGCCGGCCGCTACGGGAAGCTGGAGATTCTAGAGTAGCAGCGCTGTTAGGGTCATCCCCAGCTCCGGGACGAACTGTACGGTGAAGTCGTCGTCGATCCACGTCAGGCTTGGATATTCGACGGCTATGGCCAGGCCCGTGGCCAGAGCGGCGAGCAGAAGGATATGTTCTAGGGGATCTCCAAAAGTCAGCCACAGGGTAACCAGGGCCATGATTGCGTAGAGAACAGTGGGGATGTAGGGGTAGCCTCCCGACTTGCGGGTGTAACCACACAGGGGGTCGACCCAGGCCATGCCCAGGACGCCCACCACCACGAAGTACGGGGGGAAGAACAGGACCCCGAGGAAGAAGGCGGTGCCACCCCAGAAGTAGGCGGACAGCTGCCACTTCTCGTAGTCTCGGAGACCGAGGATCTCCAGGTCGTACGCCAACCGCAGGATCTCGATGACGAGGAGGGCAAGCCAGCCAAGGATCAGGCCCCAGACCTTCGGAAAGCCAATATAGAGGTCGTCGGGAAGCAGATAGTAAGCTAGGATGACGGGTGAGGATATGTGGAACAAGCGTCGGATGATGGGGCCGCGCTCGCTCCACATTCGCTAGGAAATGGACGAGGTAACATAAGCCCATCGCGGGTGGCCGGTCTCCCGTGCTGGTGAGTGAGGCCTTATATCGGTGCCCGGTTCCACCCTGGGGCAGAGCATGGCTACGGTGGTAGTGCACTGTGGGGCCGGCTCGACGGCCAAGCTCAAGGATCTCGCAGAGCAAGCCGCGCAGGAGGGAGAGAGGGTCCTCAAGGCTGGAGGCAGCGCCCTGGATGCCGTGGTTGAAGCTGTCGTGCTGTTGGAGAACGACGAGAGGACCAACGCCGGAACAGGATCGAGGCTCAACCTCGAGGGCGTCGTAGAGATGGATGCCTCGGTCATGGATTCAGAGATGCGGTGTGGCGCTGTGGCCGCAATTCGGGACGTTAGGAACCCCGTCTTGGTGGCCCGGGAGGTCATGCGGAGTCCCCATGTGCTACTGTGCGGAGACGGTGCCATCAAATTCGCGAGGAAGGCAGGCTTCGAGGAGTTTAACCCGACCACCGACGAAGCCCGCGGGATAATGGAGGACATGAAGAGGCGCCTGACTGAGGGAGATCTTCCGTCCTGGGCGGCCGCCTGGCGGGACTACCGCTCGACGGAGACCGTCGGGGCCGTGGCCCGGGACGCTCGTGGAAGGATGGCGGCCGCCAACTCCACAGGTGGCGTGAACCTGAAGCTCCCGGGGAGGGTGGGGGACACTCCTATCATCGGCTGCGGCATCTATGCAGGTCCCGCTGCGTCGGTGACCGCTACTGGGATTGGTGAGGAAATTGTTCGCAGGACGCTCTGCCGGACGGTCTATGATATGGTAGCAGGCGGGAAGGAGGCCCAGCGGGCCTGTGAGGATGGACTCCTTCTTTTCCCCGAGGGCATGCCTGTGGGAATCATTGCAGTCAACGAAATGGGTTGGGGGGCGGCCGCCAACACCAACATGGCTTGGAGTGCAGCGGAGCTGTAGGTCGAAACAGCTTTAAGTAGGCCCAGTGTTGAAGAGTAAACACAGGTGATCCTCTGCGTGAGGGAAACAGTCTTGCCAACAGAATCAGGTCGGAGCTAGACCTCCTGAGCAGACACATCAAGCTGCTGAAGATGGTTAGGGAGAGCCAACCCATAGGCATCATCCGGCTCTCCGAGAAGTTGGGCTATCCGCAGCACAAGGTCAGGTACACCCTTCGGGTCCTAGAGCAGGAAGGACTCATCGAACCGACGCCCGAGGGAGCGGTCACAACAGAGGAGGCCGAGCCGTTCCTGGGCAAGCTTCGGTCGCTGCTTGATGAGATGGGCGACATGGTGGGGTCTCTGAAGAACTCTCTCTGAGAGAGGGCAGTGCGAATCCTTTTTGTGGCTCCCTACGGTACAGACCCCGTTGCCGCGGTAGCTCAGTCTGGTTGAGCGCTCGGCTGTTAAGCCGGCAGATACCGAGTGGTCACCGGTTCGAATCCGGTCCGCGGCGCTGATCTTTCGAGATAGCTCTCGCCCTTGTAAAAATAATTATCATTTCCACGAATTGTATCCCTTAGTTTAAAGCTTACAAATCAGAACATTCTGTGGTAACCCTAGATGTTCGCGGAAGTGTTCCTCCCGTTCCAGTGGTCAAGTGCCATAATCTGGGCCATGGCGGGTGCCCTTCCGCTGATCCGAGGGTACTTCAGGAGCCCGGGCGGGTGGTCTTTCTCCCTCTTCGCCTTCTCATTGGCCACCTTCGCGCTCCTCGAGTCGCTTCTCAATCCCGGACTCTCCCCAGAGCAGGCCCTCCTGATTCTCAGGCTTTCGGGCACTGTCTCCACCCTGGCGATCTTCTCGTTCTTCTTCTTCGCCAAGTGGATAGCGCTCAGCAGGAGGAGGGAAGACATACTATTGGCGATTCCCGCGGGGGCCATGGTCGTCCTCATATGGATGTCTATGACAGTCACCGTGGACACTACCGCATGGGGCTTCTCCGCAGAGGAAGCTTTCCCCATTTACGTCATCTGGCTTTCCACCCTCTATCTCTTCGCCTCAGTCAGCCTGTTGATTCTATGGCGTGGGGCAAGCAAGTACAAGGAGGACTTCGCGAGGGGGTACGGTAAGATAATGGCTGTGGCGACGAGCTTTACCGCTCTCCTCATCGCAGGGCTCATCGTCCTCATCCTCGCAGGACCCCAATGGCGAAACCTCCTCTCCAGTATCCTCATCGTCCCGGGTTTCGCCCTCCTGTTGTCTCTCGCACCGTTGACTTCCGAATCTATCACGACGCTCGTGAGGAAGGCCGCGAAGGCGAGGGGCGAGATCCTTCACTCCTTCCTAATCTACCACGGTGGCACGCTCATCGCCTCCCGCAGCCTGAAGGGCCATTCCCTTCCCGACGAAGACATATTCTCAGCCGTGCTGGATGCCATTCAGAGATTTATGAACACGAGTCTACCCATGCTTGGTACAGGATGGCTGGACGCCATCGACTACGGAGAACTCAAGATCCTTACCCATCGGGGTGAATACTGTTTCCTCGTCCTTGTCACGAGCGGGCGGGAGGACGATTTGCTCAGGGGAGAGATGCGGGAGGTACTACGCCGCTTCGAGGAGAGGAATGTTGAAGTCCTCGTCAGGTGGGATGGGGACGCAGAGTCACCGATGGGGGCCGCCGATGCGGTGGGCTTCTTCTTCGACCTAGACAAGGTGTTCTGAGGCCGTGAGTCTTTTAAGGGCACGCTCGATGGGACAAGTCGATGGGCCCGTAGCTTAGTCTGGCGGAGCGTCTGGCTCATAACCAGATGGTCGTCGGTTCAAAAGGGAGAAGTCCCTGAAACTCCGACCGGGCCCATCCTCTACTCACTTGTGATCGACACGTCTTCAAGTCTAAGGTAGGGTAGCCTGTAGTTGAAGACCTCCTCCAAGTCCTTCGAAACGCCAGAGATGTTACCCAGGAGTTCGAGGACGTTCCCCGCGATGAGGGTCTCCTTGATGGGCTTGACAATATCCCCCCCTTCGATGAGGAAACCCCCCTTCACGGCTCCACTGAAATCCCCGCTGACTGCCTGGGGCCACCCAGAGAACCTCGTTACCAGGATCCCCTTATCGATCTCCCCTACTAGCTCTTCCTTGGGCTTCTCACCAGCCTCCATTATGAAGTTCGTGGGCCCGATGGAGGGCACGTTGCGCTGGCTCCCCGTGGCATGACCGGTGGTCTCCCGCCCCTCCTTCGTGGCCGTGTAGGTGTTGTATAGGTAGTCAGAGAGCACCCCCGCATCAATGAGGGACTTCGGCTCGTGGGGCATGCCCTCCCTATCGAAGCTGGCGGAGCCCAGACCTCCGGGAATCGTGCCATCGTCTCGGACCGTGAGCACCTCAGCGGCCACGCGCTGGCCACGCTTGCCCGACCACCTGCTCATTCCCTTCTGCACGTTGTTGGAGTTCAGGGCCGAATTGATGAATCCCGCTACCAGGGGTTCGACGCTGTACGGGTTCAAGAGGACAGTTCCTTTGAAGGTCTCGGCTCTCTGCGCTCCCAGGGCCTTCAGGACTCTCTCCCCCAACCGACGCCCCATGTCCGCGGCCTTGATATCCTTCACTTGATGGGTGCCCTCGAACAGGTAGTCGAAGCTTCCGACGTCCTGGCCCTCACGCGCGAAGGCCAACATGAAGTACGTGAAGGTGCTGCTCCTCTCCTCTCCTTCGACCCCGTGGGATGTGAATATGGCCCTCTCCTCCACGGACGCATCGAAGATCCCTCCGTCCACTACGACGCGCGAGTCAACGCCCTTGGCAGCCTCGAGCATCCTCATACCATGGTCGAGAACCTCCCCCGCCTCCATACCCTCGCTCTCGCGGTCGTAGAGTCCCGGAACCTCCCGGAGGGGCCTGGGGTCGGCGAGGCGGTTGTGGGGGTCTGAGGGGGACTTGGAGGCGAGGCTTACGGCCTTGTCGACCATCCCCGCGACCTCCCCCTCATCGAGGATGTTGACAGAGGCGAAGCCCAGGCCCTTGTCCTTGAAGGCCCGTAGGCCAATCCCACCCAGGACCTGGGACTTCCCCATCTTGATGTCGTTTCTCTCCAGGAACACCTGGACCTGCTTACCGTCCATGCCGTATGCCTCGGCCTCGTCTGCACCTTTCCTTCCGGCCAGGCGGACGGCCTTCTCGCAGAGGTCCAGGAGTTCAGACAAGCTACCCCTCCTGCCTTCCGCCGATGATGGCCCTGCACCTTAGGTGCCCTCCGCCTCCGTCCACCTTGGCGGGCTGGTACTTGCCGCAGAACCCGGAGCCCAGGTCGAAGACGAACTCCCTGCCGACGGCGTCAACAGTGTTCAGGACGTCGAAGGCGTTCCCGCTGATGGTAACCCCGCGCAGAAGCTCCCCGATCTCGCCTCTCTCGATCCTATAGGCCTCTTGAACCCCGAACATGAACTCGCCACTGGCGTCGGCCTGACCTGGCCCCGCCCCCTTCAACAGGTAGCCGTGGTCGACCTCCTGCATCTCCTCGAGGTCCCAGTCTCCGGGCTCGATGTATGTGTTCCTCATCCGGATGAAGGGCTCATCGCTGTACTCGAAGGCCCTGGCGTTCCCGAACGACTCGAACCCAAACTTAGCAGCGGTCTCCCGGTCGAAGAGGTAGGACTCCAGCACGCCTCTGTTGAGTATGACAGCCTTCCGCGTGAGGACACCTTCATCATCCACCATGAGGGTGCCTGCGGGCGTTCCCTCATGCTCCGGAACACCGCTGTCCACCAGGGTGACGAGGTCACTAGCTACCTTCTCGCCGAGTCTATCCTTGGCAGCGGAGCCCGCCAGGACGAAGTCGGCCTCCACCGTGTGTCCGAAGGCCTCGTGGGAGATTAGGGCCACGACGGCGGGGTCGAGGATGACCGTCGCCCTCTCTCCCTTTGGGAAAGGGGCCTTGAGCAGCCGGGTGGCCCTCTTCGCCGCCCTCTCGGCCATCTCCTCATGACTACTACGGCTGAACAGGTCGTCCCATCCCCCGGCCACGCCCACGGTCTCACTGGCGGTGACCATGTCTCCGTTCGCAGAGGCCACGGCGATGACGTAGAAGTCCGGCCTGACCTCCCTCAGCTCCGCTTCCGACCCGTCGGTATTCAGGATGACCTTCTCGTCGACGAACTCGCGGTACATGCACGTGGCGCTCTTCACCTGAGGGGTTTGCTGTCGGACCATCCTCTCTGTGGAGGAGACCAGCTCCATCTTCTCCTCCGGGCTCCTGTCCTCCAAGGGACCCCGCTCCTTGATCTCAAACCTCCCCGTCGCCATCTTCGCCTCGCCGAGGCCCTCCACCCTCTCGGTCTTGCTGGTGGAGGCCACCCGTGCACCCTTGATGGCATCCTCCACAGCCTGCTTTAGTGAGGCCTTGTCCTGCTTGCTGGTGCTGCTGAATCCCCAGGCGCCGTCAACCAGAGCCCGAATGCCGATGCCCCGGTAGTCGGTATAGTTGGCCTCCTCCAGTTCCCCCGTGACGATTCGGATACGCGTCATCCTCCTCGCGTGGTAGCGCAGCTCGAGGTAGTCGGCCGTGAACTGGTCCATGACTCCCCGCATCAGGTCCTTCAGAAGACCACCTGACCGCAGTATGTGCAGCGCGAATATAGACATTCTGAGTGATACCGTCCAAACTAGCCTTAAGAGGCAAGAGGTCCTTTGAGAATTGCTATGGAGCTGACCGTCGACCAGCGTATCCTGGAGGCCCTGGAGGAGCTGGGGATCCGCGAACTCACGGTGCCCCAGGAAGAGGCCGTTCCCCTAATCCAGCAGGGGATTAACGTCCTTCTCATCGCCCCGACGGGCATAGGGAAGACCGAGGCGGCCATGGTACCCATCATAGACGCCATTCTCCGGGATAGGCCTCCCAGGATGAGCTGTCTCTACATCACGCCCCTGAGGGCCCTCAACAGGGACATGCTCCGGAGGATGACCTTCTTCGGCGAGTTTCTCGGGATCGATGTCGCCGTGCGTCATGGAGACACCTCCAAGTCGGAGCGAGCCCGCCAGAGCCGGTCCCCGCCCGACATACTCATCACGACGCCGGAGACCCTTCAGATACTCTTCACCGGCTCCCGGCTGAGACAGCATCTGAGACAGGTCCAGTGGGTGGTGGTCGATGAGGTCCACGAGCTCGCCGGCAACGAGCGGGGGGCTCAGCTCTCCGTGGGACTCGAGAGACTCCTGCGCTTGACGGATAGGGAGTTCCAGCGCATCGGACTCTCGGCTACCGTGGGAAGCCCCCAGGAGGTGGCCCGATTCCTCGGTGGCGTTGGGCGCGACGTGGAGATCGTGGATGTCAGGGCCGCCAAGGAGATGCATCTCCAGGTTGAGTTCCCGTTGCCGACTGAGAAGGACGAGGAGCTGGCAGAGAAGCTGTCGGTGAAGCCGCAGCAGGCCGCCGCCCTGAGGCGAGCGCGGGAGCTATTCGAGAGCCACCGGAGCGCCCTGTTCTTCGTGAACACGAGGGATGCGGCGGAGTTCCTCTCCTCCCGCTACCGCTTCTGGGGGGATGTCCCCGTCGGCGTCCACCACGGGTCCCTGTCCAGGGACGTGAGGGTACAGGCGGAGGAGGACTTCAAGGAAGAGAGGCTCAAGGCCCTGATCTGCACATCGTCCCTGGAGCTGGGCATAGACATCGGCTCGGCGGACCTGGTCCTTCAGTACAACTCACCCAGAGAGGTCACGAGGCTTGTCCAGAGGGTAGGTAGATCCGGCCATCGCGTCGGAGAGGCCTCCGAGGGCATCGTCGTGGCCTCCAACGAGGAGGACCTGGCAGAGTCCGCCGTGATCTCGAGACGGGGTCTCCAGGGACTTCTGGAGCAGCACAGGGTGAGGGAGAACCCTCTGAGTGTATTGGCAAATCAAGCCATCGGCCACCTCATGACGGAGGGAAGGGCGGACATCCGTGAGTTCTACGAGCTCCTACGGCGCGCCTACCCTTTCCGCACGCTGAGCTGGGCCGACTACATCGACGTCCTTCGGCAGCTGAGCGATCTAAGGGTGATCCGACTGCGGGAATCGACCTTCTACAAGGGGTCGGGCTCGCTTCCGTACTTTTACGAGAACATCTCCATGATCCCGGACGAGAGGAGCTACCGGGTTCAGGACGTTTCCAGTCGGCGGTTCGTGGGGAGACTTGACGAGGCCTTCGTCGCTGGCCAGGTGCACCCAGGATCCACCTTTATAATGCGCGGGCAGACCTGGGAGGTTGTGGACATCGAGGAGGATGGAGTCACCGTCCAGCCCGTGTCGGAGCTAGGAGGTATCCCCAGCTGGGTCGGGGAGGAGATCCCCGTGCCCTTCGAGGTAGCCAATGAGGTCGGCCGCCTCAGGAGGGAGGGTCCCGTCAAGGGGTATCCCATCAATGAACACGCCTCCCAAGCCTTCTTGGACTATCTGAAGCGCCAGGGCACGGACGAGATGCCCACTGACGAGCGTATCACCATCGAGGAGGGCCAGGAGCTGGTGGTGGTGAACTGTGCCCTGGGGAGCAAGGTTAATGAGACCATTGGGCACATGCTTTCGGCCCTCCTATCCGCCCGCCTCGGCGAGTCGGTGGGGCTGAGGACCGATCCCTACAGGGTGATGTTGAAGGTCCCCCGCAGGGTGAAGGCCTCCGACGTGGCCGCCCTCCTGGCAGGCACGGATCCCGACACCGTCGAGTCCATGCTGAGGCTTTCGCTGAAGAACGCCACCCAGCTCCGGTGGGTCTTCATACAGGTAGCCAAGAAGTTCGGAGCCGTGAAGAGGGGCGTCAACTACCGAGAGGTCAACGTCCCCAGGGTCATGAAGGCCTTCGAGGGCACTCCCATCATGGAGGAAGCCGTGGAGAAGATGGTTTGGGAGCGCCTCGACATCCCCCGCACCGTGGAGGTCTTGGCTGACATCCGGAGCGGGAGGATCGAGGTCGTGACGGGGCGCCTCTCGTACATGGGAAAGCTGGGGGCAGAAAGGGCCTTGGACATGCTCCTGCCACCACGACCGGACTTCCACACCCTCAACCTGCTCAAGAAGAGACTGGAGGACCAGAAGGTGCTGTTGCTCTGCATGTCCTGCAAGCGCACTAGGACGCGGAGAGTTTCGGACTTGGAGGAGAGGGTTGAGTGCCCCCACTGCAGCTCCGTGATGCAGGCAGTTCTGAGGCCGTGGGAAAAGGAACTGGTCGAGTCCCTCAAGTCGGAGGAGCCCTCAAGGGAGGAGCGCAGGATGGTAAAGAAGCTCTACACCAACGCCAGCCTGGTCATGGCCCACGGGAGGAGGGCCGCCATGGCGTTGGCGGCTCGAGGCGTGGGTCCCGACGTAGCAGGGAAGATACTGCGCCGATACCACAGCGACGAGCGGGATTTCCTCAAGGACATCCTTGAAGCGGAGATAACCTACGCAAGGACGAAGCGCTTCTGGGACTAGCTCAGTCCTCGAGGGTCTCGATCTTGAAGAGGACGTTCATGCCTCTCAGTGCCGTTTGAACCTTGTCGGCAAGCCACAGAGCGTCTTCGACCCTGGCATCCCTGCTCCACCGGTACAGGAAGTCGTAGTTACCTGTCGTGGGTTCAAAGCCCAGTGACTGCAGTCTGGCCGCGACCTCGGATGGCCTGCCCCCCTCTGTCGAAAAGGTAACGGTCAGGTAGCTGAGCATGGGCCGCGTAAGATTCCTCCTGGCGTCCTTAAATCTTCCGACAGGCCTATGCCCTCCACCCGGTGGCGACCAGGTAGCTCTCCGCACTCCTGGCGAGGGACGCTGCCGGGGTGTATCCCTTGCAGGAACCAAACCCCTTCGCCACCTGCTTCCGCAGGTCCTCCAACATCTCACCCTGGAGAACTTTGGTGACAAAGTTGCCGCCCGAGCGGAGTACCCTGCGAGCAGCTCCGAGGGCGACTTCGGCGAGTTCCATGGAGCGGGCATGATCCAGAGATCGGTTCCCGCTGAGCATGGGTGACATGTCCGATAGTACGCAAGTAGCGCCCTCGGGTAGCTGGGCGAGGAGCTGGGAAAGCGTCACCTCTTCCCTGATGTCGCCCCGGATGAAGGTCACTCCCTCTAGCGGGGCCATGCTTGCGAGGTCCACGGCGACGACCCTCCCGCTCGGGCCGACCCGCTCCATGGCGACCTGAGACCACCCCCCCGGCGAGGCGCCGAGGTCGAGGACTATACCCCCCGTGCTAAGTACGTGAAACCTGTTGTCGATCTGTATCAGCTTATAGGCTGCCCTGCTCCGATAGCCCTCGGCCTTGGCCTTTCGGTAGTATTCGTCCCTTGTGCGGGCCTTGATCCAGGAGCGGCTCACGCTCCAAACAGCCAGGGTCAGACCTTAAGCGTTCCCCCTCCCCGAAAGGCTTAATCGTCGGTTTCCCGTGGCGGTCGTGTGAAACCGAAGAGCTACCGGGAGGCGGGGGTCGACATCAAAAAGGAGGAGCAGTCCATCGCCTCCCTCGTCTCTCAGCTCGCCTACAAGAGGAAGGGCCTGGGCTCCCCCATCGATGTTCCTGGCTTCTTCACCGGTCTGGTCGACTTCGGCGAGTGGGCTCTAACGCTGAACACCGATGGCGTCGGAACGAAGCTACTGGTCGCTCGAGACCTGGGCAAATGGGACACCGTCGGGATCGACTGTGTAGCGATGAGCGTCAACGATGCCCTCTGTGCTGGAGCCGAACCCCTCGCCATGGTGGACTACCTGGCCGTGGGCAAGTATGACGAACAGGTCGCGGGCCAGATCGGCATGGGCCTCGAGAGAGGAGCGAAGATCGCCAACATCAGCATCATCGGCGGAGAGCTGGCAACAGTGCCCGAGATCGTCAGCGACTACGACCTCGCCGGCACCTGCTTGGGATTCGTTCGGAAGGACGCCATCGTCGATGGCTCACAGGTTGAGCCCGGCAACGTCATCGTGGGATTGCGGAGCAGCGGTCTGCACTCCAACGGATTCACCCTCGTTAGGAAGCTCCTGTCCTCCGAGTCGGTGAAGTATGAACTCAAGGTGCCAGGGACTGCTGAGACGTGGGGCGAAGTGCTGTTGAGACCAACTGAGATCTACGTCCGCGAGGTGTTGGACGTTTTGAGATCCACCGCGGTAGCCGGTATGGCCCATATTACTGGCGGAGGTCTGTTGAACCTCCCCCGCGTCAATCCGAACTTCGGGTACGACGTGGACGATCCCTTCGAACCCCAGCCCGTCTACGAGGCCCTCAGAGAGATGGGAGACCTGGAGGCGGCGGAGATGTACAGGACATTCAACATGGGGCAGGGCTTCGCCCTCATAATGGAGGAGGCCGAGGCGAAGAAGGCCCTCGACATCCTGCGTCCCGTCCGGGAAGCTCAGATCATCGGCACCGTTACCAGCCAGAAGGGTGTGAGACTCTCGTCGCTCGACCTGAGCCTCTAGCCGTGCAGGTCGAAGGTCACAAAGCCAATATACGCGGTCCACCCTAGAAGGCCAGTACCTGGTGGGTCCTGTAATGCCAGCCGATGAAAGGAGAGAGGTGGAGCGGTCACACCGCCGCTGGAGGGAGAAGACTTACCGCCAGAGCGCGGAGGGTGCCGCGGTGGATGAAGACCCCCAGACCCTCTCGGGACTTCCCCTCCGTGCCTGCTACGCCCCCGACGACCTTTCGGAGCACGACTACATCGGGAAGGAAGGCTTCCCGGGGGAATACCCCTTCACCAGAGGGGTCTACTCCACCATGTACCGGGGCCGGCTCTGGACAATGCGTCAGTACGCGGGCTTCGGCACCGCTGACGAGACCAACGCCCGCTTCAGGTATCTCCTCTCACACGGCCAGACGGGCCTCAGCGTGGCCTTCGACCTGCCTACTCAGATGGGCATTGACTCTGATCACCGCAGGGCCTTGGGAGAGGTTGGTCGAGTCGGGGTGGCCATCTCTTCCGTGGATGATATGGAGGTGTTGATGAATGAAATCCCGCTGGACAGGGTGAGCACCAGCATGACCATCAACGCGACGGCCATGATACTGCTGTCTCTCTACGGCCTGGTGGGCGATGGCCAGGGGGTCCCGCGCGAGGCCTTGAGAGGCACTGTCCAGAATGATATACTGAAGGAGTACGCTGCCCGGGGCACCTACATCTACCCCATAGGGCCAGCCATGCGGCTGGCGACAGACATCGTGGAGTGGTGTTCCGAGGAGATGCCCCGATGGAACTCCATCAGCATCAGCGGGTATCACATGAGGGAGGCCGGCTGCAGCGCCGTCCAGGAGGTTGCCTTCACCATGGCCAATGCCATGACTTACGTCGAGCACGTCCTCCGGCGGGGGGTCGACGTGGACGAGTTCGCACCGCAGCTGAGCTTCTTCTTCGCTGCCCAGACGGACCTGCTGGAGGAGGTGGCCAAGTTCAGGGCCGCCAGGCGAGTGTGGGCACGAATCATGCGCGAGCAGTTCGGGGCAGAGAACCCCAGGTCATTGCTGATGCGCTTTCACACCCAGACAGCAGGTGCGGCCCTGACAGCCCAGCAGCCTGAGAACAACGTTGTCAGGGTCGCCATCCAGGCCCTCGCCTCCGTCCTCGGGGGTACTCAATCCCTCCACGCAAACTCGATGGACGAGGCCCTGTCGTTGCCCACAGAGGCCTCTGCCCGGCTGGCGCTGAGGACGCAGCAGATCCTCGCCCTGGAGAGCGGAGTAAGCAACACCATCGATCCAGCGGGCGGATCCTACGCTGTGGAGGCTCTGACAGACGAAATCGAGTCGCGAGTGGATCGGTACCTCCGTAGGATCGAACAGCTCGGGGGCACTCTCAAGGCGCTGGAATCCGGCTTCATCCAGAGAGAGATTGCTGAGGAGGCCTACCGGTATCAGAGGGCCGTGGAGGAGGGAGGCAGGATTTTAGTAGGCGTCAACGCCTTCACAGAGGATGCTCCCACGGAGATACAGATGACCCGCGTCGATCCCCGACTGGAGTCCAAGCAGGTGAAGCGCCTGAAGGAGCTGAGGAGGAAGCGGGATGGGCGCGCAGTGGACCGGTCTCTTGCCCGTTTGAAAGAGGCGGCCGAGGGCGAGAAGAACCTTTTTCCCTATGTCATCGACGCATGTCGGCACCGCTCCTCACTTGGGGAGATCAGCGACGCCCTTCGGGAGGTCTTCGGTGAGTTCAGACCGCTAAAGGAGTTCTGAAGATGAAGGTCAAATCCATCGAGCACATCGGCATCGCTGTGGAAGATCTGAAGGAGGCCGTGGCCGCATATGCGGTCATGGGCATGAAGACCGTGTCCCAGGAGGAGGTGCCGGACGAGAAGGTCCGTGTGGCGATGCTGCCAGTTGGGTCCACTCGGATTGAGCTGCTGGAGCCCACCTCTGAGGACAGCGCCGTCAGAAGGTTTCTCAAGAATCGGGGGCAAGGGATTCACCACATCGCTCTTAGGGTTGAGGACATCGAGGGCGCTTGCGAGGAGCTTAGGGCAGCGGGACTCAGAGTTGTCTATGACGAGCCCAGGGTTGGCGAGGGCGGGGCGAAGGTCAACTTCGTACATCCAGCCTCCACCCACGGTGTCCTAATCGAGTTGAGAGAAGGTACCAGCGAGGACTGAGGGAGCGTTTCTAGGTCGACGGGTGCCGATATTCCATGGCAGGACCACCATGAAGATCATTCGAAAGGACACGGCGGACTCCACAAACGAGGTCGCGAAGGTTCTTGTCGCCGAGGGCGCCGAATCCTGGACCGTGGTCGTCGCAGAGAAGCAGGTGGAAGGGAAGGGGAGGTTCGGCAGGCGGTGGTTCTCTCCAAGGGGCGGCCTCTACGTCTCTGTAGCCATCCTAGAGGACCTCGAGAGGCTCCCCGTGGTCTCGCTATCCACAGGCTTGGCCGTAGCTCTCACCCTCGAGGAGGAGGGCGTGGAGGCTCAGCTCAAGTGGCCAAACGACGTGCTTGTCGAGGGCAGGAAGATCGCGGGTGTCCTCGTCGAGGGTCTTACCAGACCGCCAGCCTACTGGGGTATCGTGGGGGTAGGCGTGAACTCTAACTCCCGCCTTGAGGACTATCCCAAAGAACTCCGCGAGGAGGTGACGACTCTGCGGAGTGAGCTGGGTCACCGCGTGGACAACGCCTCCCTCCTCGAGACCCTGCTGGCCTCCCTCAAAGAGGTGTATCCTGGCAGGGGCGATGAACCGACTGCCGTATCGCGCTACAGGGAGCGCTGCGCCATCCTGGGCAAGGACATCGCTGTTCAGACAGTGGACGGTATGGTCCGGGGGATCGCGCTAGACATCAACCCCTCCGGCTTCCTCGTCGTGGAAACCTCCGACGGTGAGGTGGAAGTGGCTGAGGGTACGATACTTCCGGATTCCTGAGGCTACCGGAACCTATTTCGTGTGTACAAGGGTTACCACCGAGGGATTTCGCTGCAGGGAAGACGTCCCGTTCTGAGGCTCGCCGCAGCCTTGATTGCGTCCGCCCTGATCCTGACGTTCCTTTCCATACCCCTCGGCCCTCTCCCGCCTTTGGGCAAACTCCTGAATCCACGAAGTGGGTTCTGGACCGCTGCCGAGGATGCCGTTCCACCCCTCAGCCACGAAATCCTGCGCTTCCCTGGGCTACAGAACCCGGTCGAGGTCTTCAGGGACCAATACGCGATACCCCACTTCTTCGCAGAGGACGATATGGACCTCTACAGGGCTGTCGGCTACGTCCAGGCATCTGACCGACTCTTCCAGATGGACTTCCAGAGGAGAGCCGCCAGGGGCATTCTCTCAGAGGTCTTCGGTTCGTCCTTCGTGGAGACCGACAAGTTCCTCAGAACCATCGGCCTTGCGTGGGCGGCGGAGCGAAGCCTGGAGGAGGCTGACAACGAGACCTTGGAGTTCCTCCAGGCGTACGCCGATGGCGTGAACGCCTACCTCTCACAGGTATCTCCTCTGGACCTGCCCCTGGAGTTCAAGCTCCTGGACTACAGGCCGGCACCGTGGCAACCCCTCGATTCGATTGCTTTCGCCAAGTTCATGGGTTGGAGTCTCAGCGGAGGTTTCCAGGACCTGGAGCTGGGCCTGTTCCTGGAGGCCTACGACCAGGAAGCGGTCGACGAGTTGTTCCCGATACACAGCCCCTTCCCGCTTCCGATAATTCCGGAGGAGCCCTCAGGAATTGCCCCCAGCCCATCAGTGACCCGCACCGCCTCTGCGACGTCCACGTCGAGGGACCTGTTGAAGAACCTCCTCTCACGAGAGGCGGAGATGAGCCCTCTTCTGGGTCAGTTCGAGACCTCTGGAAGCAACAACTGGGTCGTGAGCGGAGATCGGTCTTCCACGGGTGCCCCCATCTTGGCCGATGATCCCCACCTGAGCTTGACAGCTCCTGCGATCTGGTACATGCTGCGCCTCTCGAGCCCATCCTTCAACGTTTACGGCGTAGCCCTCCTGGGTGCACCCCTTCCTGTCCTCGGGTACAACGAGCACATCTCCTGGGGTTCCACCAACGTTGGGGCCGATGTCGTCGACTTCTTCATCGAGGAAGTGAGGCCCGGTAACGACCTCCAATACCTCTACCAAGATCAGTGGAGAGACTTCGAAGTGAGGGAGGAGGTTATCGACGTGAAAGGGGGAAATCCAGTCCCCTTTCAGCTGAGGATATCCGCGCACGGGCCGATAGTATCGGACCTAGAGGTGGCGTCGGGGTTCGACGACACGATTGCCATGCAGTGGACGGGGCACCTGCCGACCCAGGAGTTGCGGGCTATACTCAACGTCAATCAGGCTTCGAACTGGGATGAGTTCATGGCCGCCTTAGAGGACTTCCAAGTGCCCGCGCAGAACATCAACTACGCCGATGTGGACGGCCACATCGGCATTCTGGTCAACGGACTGTATCCCGTACGAAGCCAGGGTCTGGGGCGCGTTCCGGTGGACGGCTCCAGCGGCGACTATGACTGGAGCGGTACGGTGCCCTACGACCAGATACCGTCTTCCTTCGATCCAGATCAGGGCTTCCTGGTCAGCGCCAACCAGCTCCCCTCGTCGGAGCCCGAACCCTACCTTGGGTGGAACTGGGCGGACAGGTACCGGGCTGCCAGGATCAATGAGGTCCTGAACTCCACGGAGCAGATATCAGTAGAGGACGTGAAGGCCTTGCAGCTGGACCACGTCTCCGTGGCGGCCAGAGAGTTTGTGCCTTTCCTGGTCGAGGCTTTCGAGGCCCTGCCTGATAGAGGGACCTCACTCCACTCCAAGGCACCAGACGCGACATCCGTCTTGGCGGGCTGGAACCACGATATGGTGGTGGACGCCGTAGCCCCCACCCTCTACAGCCACTGGCTGACCACGTACAGGTTGTCGACCTTCGAGGACGAGTGGAGCGTTGCGGACCTCGATGGCGTGGGGCTCCCCTCCTTCACCATACTTGAGAACATGACCAAGTTCAATCCCACCTCCCAGTGGTTCGACGACGTCGGCACATCGGCGACTGAGGAGCGGGATGACATCATCCGCCAGGCCTTCGTGACAGCCTTGGATGAGCTCGAGGATAGCCTGGGAACGGACATGAGTTCCTGGATGTGGGGTGATGTCCACGTCCTGCAGCTAATCCACCCCACTGGACTGGACCCGTTGAGTTCGCCCGCCGTCCCACGCGCCGGCGGTAGGTTCACCGTGGATGTGGCCGGCGCCTCCCTCTCGGATGGCCGGTTCCTTGTGACCAGTGGCCCCTCCTGGAGGTTGGTCGTTGACTACTCGGCGGCCGAGGCAGGGGGTGTTGCCGACGCCTTCGGTATCTACCCTGGAGGACAGAGCGGCAGGGCCTTGAGCCCCCACTTCCTGGACCTATTCGAGCGCTGGAGGGAGGGGGAGTACGTAATCCTCGGACTGACGGAGAAGGGCGACTTCCAGGGTTCGCTCTATCCTGGGGGGTGACCAATGGAGATCGTGACCCGGACCCACTCGTGGTACACCGTTCTTCCCCTGACGGCTATCCTGGTCTACCTCCTAACGCTGACGGGTTATTGGCAGCTCATCTTCGCCGCCGGCTTCCTTGCGGGCATTCTCATGAAGCGTCCGTTGGCGTCGTTCCTCGTGGCGGCCGTCGGCGGCGTTGCTGGCTGGGGGATTCCTCTGGGCGTGCTCTCCTTCTACTATCGCCTGGACATGGCTTCCACACTCCTGGTTAAGATCCTAGGGCTCCCCGCCTCGCTCTCCTCGGTTGCGCTCATCTTGACGCTACTGATTGGTGCCATCGTGACGGGCCTCGGGGCCCTCCTTGGAGCCTACGCGTACGCGGCCATTCGAAGGGTGCCCGAGACTGCAGAGGGGCCTTGACGAAGCGTAGGATGGAGATGGACTGGGTGCATCCGCACGGTTTATCTCCGAGAGGGCTCATCGCAGTCTATGTCCCCAGGCCTTGAGGAGTGGGAGGAGAGGCTTCCCGATGCACCGACACCCGTGGCGAACTACGTCACCTACAGGCAGAGCGGCCGACTTGTCTTCACCTCGGGCGTCGTTCCGATCTCAGAGGGAAAACCCCTGCTCGTCGGCAGGCTGGGTGAGAAGGTGAGTGTGGAGGAGGGCTACCAGGCCGCCCGAGAGGCCGCCCTCGCGGCTCTGAGCATCGTGCGGGAGTCCCTGGGCACCCTTGCCAGGGTTGCCCGCATCGTTCAGCTCGTAGTGTACGTCGCCTCTGCACCGGGGTTCACCGCTCAATCCAAGGTAGCCGATGGGGCCTCGGACCTCCTGGTCGAGGTTTTCGGAGAGGAGGGCCGACCCACAAGGAGTGCCGTCGGGGTCGCGAGCCTCCCCCTCGGGGTGCCTGTCGAGCTCTCCCTGGTGGCGGAGTCGAAGCCAGAGCCAGCACATCAAAAGGGTTAAAGCAACTCGGGAGCTTCAGCGCCAAAGGGAGGGTTATGTCCCGCAAGGACAGGTTTGACGAGCTTAAGAGGAGGAAGGAGGAGGCCCTAAAGGGGGGCGGGTCCAAGAACGTCAAGCGTCAGCACGACAGGGGGAAGCTGACGGCTCGGGAGCGTCTGGACATCCTTCTCGACCCCGAGTCCTTCATGGAGATGGACATCTTCGTCACGCACCGGACTACGGACTTCGGGATGGACGAGCAGAGAATCCCTGGGGATGGGGTGGTCACGGGTCACGGCACCATCGACGGTCGTCTAGCCTATGTCTTCGCCCACGACTTCACCGTCTTTGGCGGGTCCCTGGGGGAGATGTTCGCCAAGAAGGTGTGCAAGGTGATGGACGGAGGCATGAAGGTTGGTGCCCCCATCATCGGACTGAACGACTCGGGAGGTGCCAGGATCCAGGAGGGAGTTCGCTCTCTCGCCGGCTACGCTGACATCTTCCACCGCAACGTCCTCGCCTCCGGCGTCGTACCCCAGATATCGGTCATAATGGGACCCTGTGCGGGCGGTGCCGTCTACTCGCCCGCGCTGACGGACTTCGTTATTATGGTGGATGGAACTAGCTACATGTTCATTACCGGACCGGACGTCATCAAGGCGGTCACCGGAGAGGAGGTAACCTTCGAGGAGCTGGGAGGGGCCCACACCCACAGCGAGAGGAGCGGCGTGGCCGACTTCCCAGCCGAGAACGAGGATCACGCCCTGTACCTTGTCCGCCGCCTCCTCAGCTTCATCCCGCAGAACAACCTCGAGGATCCGCCCCGGAAGAAGACCGACGACCCCGAGGGGCGGCGGGACAAGGAGCTCAATGCCATTGTCCCCGACGACCCGGAGAAGCCCTACGACATGCGGGACATCATACTGCGGATAGTGGACGAGGGCGACTTCCTAGAGGTCAAGGAGCACTGGGCTAGGAACATAGTCTGCGGTTTCGCTCGTCTGGACGGCCGCCCAGTGGGCATCGTCGGTAACCAGCCCAAGATTCTGGCCGGCACGCTGGACATCGACTCCTCGATAAAAGCTGCCAGGTTTGTCCGGTTCTGCGACTGCTTCAACATACCCCTCGTGACTTTCGTGGACGTGCCCGGGTTCCTCCCTGGGACGAGCCAGGAGTACGGTGGGATTATCCGGAACGGAGCCAAGCTTTTGTACGCCTACTCGGAGGCTACGGTCCCCAAGATGACGGTGATTACGCGGAAGGCCTACGGCGGGGCCTACGACGTTATGTGCTCGAAGCACATCGGCGGGGACTACAACGTTGCCTGGCCCTCTGCGGAGCTGGCGGTGATGGGGCCCGAGGGCGCCGTCAGCATAATCTTCCGGAAGGAGATCGCGAGCTCTAAGGAGCCGGAGGCGAAGAACGAGGAGCTTGTCGCCGACTACAAGAGGAAGTTCGCGAACCCCTACGTGGCGGCGGAGGTTGGCTATCTGGACGACGTGCTGGAGCCCTTGGACACTCGGGCGAAGCTCATAGGGGCGCTGCGCTCTCTCCTTGCCAAGAGGGAGTCGAGGCCGCCGAAGAAGCACGCGAACATGCCGCTATGATCCGCCCACCCCAGGGCTGTATACGACAGATGCCGTAATCCTTGTCGACGAATTTATAAGGACCGCTCCCTTGCACCGACCGCATTGTTCCGAAAGGTGCTGATTGCCAACCGTGGTGAGATCGCCCTGAGGGTGCTGAGGGCGTGCAGGGAGATGGGCATCTCCCCTGTGGCGGTGTACTCCACGGCGGACCGGGAGTCCCTTCACCGTGCCTCCGCTGACGAGGCGTACGAGATTGGTGGTGAAGACCCATCCGAGAGCTACCTCAACGCGGAGAGGATTCTGAAGGTGGCCAAGCGATGCAGGGCCGAGGCCATCCATCCGGGTTACGGCTTCCTCGCGGAGAACGCAGAGTTCGTGAAGCGGTGTGAGGAGGAGAGCCTCGTCTTCATTGGTCCGGGTTCCCGGGCCATGGCCCTCGCGGGTGACAAGCTCCAGTCCAAGGCGGTACTTCGCGACGCAGGCATTCCCGTCTCCCCAGGATCTGGACGGCCCCTGAAGGACGCAGAGGACGCCATGGTCCTTGCGGAAGATGTGGG
>CAYFYA010000019.1:0-33424 GCA_964347325.1 uncultured Methanomassiliicoccales archaeon
ACGACTCAATATTAGCCGTTTGTTTGATGGACCGAGCGGGATTCGAACCCGCGACTTCGGGCTTGCAAAGCCCGCGATCTTCCAGGCTGATCTATCGGCCCGCACTTCTCTAATCTGAGGGCGAGTTAAAGCATTGCCCGGCCCTGCGAGGGATCATCGGCCCACGAGAAGTCTCTCCGCTAGGAACTGGGGTAGACCCCTCTTCATGACTTCCTGGTAGACTGCAGTCACATCGTAGGTCACGCGCTTCACGTCTGCCTTCAGCTTCTGAGTGTCCAAGAGCACCCAGGCTGCCCTGGGGTCACCGTCTCGAGGTTGACCGACGCTCCCCGCATTCACGATCAGGCCGCGGGGGGTCTCGGATGCGTAGGGTACGTGGGTGTGGCCCATGACCAGCGCATCAGATCCCGCCTCCTCCAGAAGCATCGGAGTCGCTTGCTGAGGGTAGATGTACTCATCCTCATCCCGGGGACTGCCGTGGACAACCTTCAGCCTCAGGCCAAGCCCCTCGGGCACTATCTCGGATGCGAGGCCTCTCAGGTACTCCATGGATTCCGACGTCATCGCCCCCCGCGTCCAGTCAACAGCCCTGGCCGCTTGGGGATTGAACCACGAAGTGTCTCCAGTCACGACAGCCCTGTCGTGGTTGCCCCTGATGGACTCAATTCTTCTCGACCGTAGCAACCTGATGACCTCGTTCGGGTAGGGGTTGTATCCCACCACGTCGCCAGCGTGAAGAACCGCCTCGACCCCCGTCTCCTCGATGACCTCAAGGACGGCCTCCAGCGCCGGCAGGTTCGCGTGCACATCGGAGATGAGGGCTATGAGGACCGTATCACCGTCGACCCCAAGGTCAAAAGCCTTTATATCCCCACTACTCGTGGCGAGAACGGATGCTCAGCTGCAAGTCCGTCGCGACCAGGACCATCATAACCAGCGACGGTCGCATCCTCGGCAGGGTGCGCACGGCCATGGTCGATGGGGAGTGGAGGATCCCTCTCTTCTCCCTCTTCCTCGAGAGGGAACTCTCACGCATGTTCCACCTCCGTCGCCCCCTCCTCGGGAACCCCAGGGCCTACATCGAGACGGGGGAGATCTCCGCCCTCAGCGACAACGTGGTCCTCAAGAGGAGACTCGACGAGCTTGAGGGCGAGGTGAGGACCAAGGGCGAGGGTCGGGAGGCAACGAAGCTGCTGGGAAGGCGAGTGGTGGGGGAGGGGGGCTACTACTTTGGTGACCTGGCGGACATGAGCTTGGACCAGGCGCACTGGAGAGTTTCAGATCTCCTAGTGGAGGTTCGGAAGAAGGCGGCCGATGACATGGGCTTTCCCTTGACTCTCTTCGGAACCTGCAACGCCAAGGTGCCCGTGAAACGGGTGGAGAGCGTCGAGAAACAGCTCTACCTCTCCATGGGGCCTGACGGCTTCAAGGAGTATATAATCAAGGAGAAGCCCCGGGAATAGGGTTTTACAGCCCGCGCGCCATTCTCGAACGTGGATGAGATCAAGGTCCGGCCAGGTGTCTACGCCTCCAGGGACTACGGGCTCTACTTGGAGGAGGAGAGGACCCTCGTGGTCGCGGACCTGCACCTGGGATTCGAGGGGGCCCTCCGGCGGCAGGGAGTCTCTCTGCCCCGCTTCCAGAAGAGGCACATGACGGAGCGGCTCGGGACCCTGCTAGAACGCTACGCCCCCGATGTCCTCGTGGTAGACGGGGACTTCAAGCACGAGTTCTCCCGAAACCTGAAGGAGGAGTGGCACGACGTCCTGGATGTTCTCGACTTCCTCGAGGGCAAGGCTGAGCTGGTCATGGTCCGAGGCAACCACGACAACTTCCTGAAGACCATCCTCAGCCGCAAGGGCCTGGAGCTTCAACAGTGCCACCAGGCCGGCCCCTTCACCATCGCCCACGGGCATGAGATCGTCGACGTAGACGGACCTCTGGTCCTGGGCCACGAACACCCTTCCATGAGGCTGAGGGACAAGATCGGGGCAGCCGTCAGCCTGCCCTGCTTTGTCGCCACTGACAGGACCATCGTGCTCCCTGCCTTCAGCCCCCTGGCCTACGGCTCCGACATCCTCAGGGGGCCCTACCTATCACCCATGCTTGACGGTGAATCGATGGGCGATGCAAGGCTCTTTGGCCTCGACGAGAAGCTGGGCATCATGGACTTCGGGAGGATCTCAGAGCTCCTTCAGTAGCCCACCGGCGAGGATCCGTTTCTAATCCTGATCTCGCTGGGTCTCTGCAAGACGGGCGCTCCACCCGGGATGCCTTTTAGAATGTGGCAAGCATGGTCCATTGGTGGTAGGGACGTCCGACTCAGTTGTTATTCGGCAGTACGGGCCCGCTGACCTGACGGCCTGTCGGGGTTTGTGGGTCGAACTGACTCAGTGGCACCGCGACATCTATCGGGATCTCAAGATTGGCGGTTCGGACCCCGGTCGGCTCTTCGACGAGCATCTTGAACGCGTGGGTCCGGAGAACATCTGGGTCGCCGAGGTCTCCGGCCGAGTCGTCGGCCTGGCGGGGTTGATCCCAGACAAGGGCGAGCCTGAACTTGAACCGCTGGTGGTCAGCGAGACACATCGAAGATTGGGAATCGGGAGGAGGCTGGTGGAGGCCGTGATTGAGAAGGCCCGGGAGGGCGGGGCCCGGTTTCTCCGGGTCAGGCCGACCGCCCGAAACGAGCTGGCCCTTCGCGTCTTCCACGGCCTCGGGTTTGGCATACTGGGGCACATCGAGCTCTTGATGGACTTCAGTGAAGGAACACACGCAACGTGGCGGCGAGGGGAGGAGCTTGCTGGCGTTGAGTTCAAGGTCTAGGGGGCAGGAGATGCTGAAACGATCCTGCCCAGCCCCGAGCGGCCGCCCTCGGCACCAACCCAACCTCCATAGCCTTATTAACGCCCCTCTGAATATGTGGCATCGATACCATGCCCAAGAAGACCACCCTATCTCTCATCAAGGCCGACGTTGGGAGCATTGCCGGCCACCAGGTCGTGCATCCCCGGTTGGAGGAGCTAGCGCAGGAATCTCTGGAGGAAGCCAGATCCATGGGCGTCCTGGAGGACTTCTACGTAACCCACTGCGGAGACGACCTGGAACTCATCATGACTCATCGTCTGGGAGTGGACAGCTCTAAGGTCCACGAACTGGCGTGGCTCACGTTCAAGAAGGCCGCCAAGGAGGCGGAATCGCTTCACCTCTACGGCGCGGGTCAGGATCTGCTGGTGGACGCCTTCTCCGGAAACGTCCGGGGCATGGGACCCGGCAGTGCGGAGCTGGAGTTCCAGGAGAGGCCCGCGGAGCCCGTGGCGATCTTCATGATGGATAAGACGGAGCCTGGGACCTTCAACCTCCCCATCTACCGGATGTTCGCCGACCCCTTCTGTGCCGCTGGCCTGGTCATCGACACCGCCATGCATGAAGGCTTCCGGTTCGAGGTCTGGGACATCAAGGCCTCCCGAAGGGTCTTCTTCGACTGCCCGGAGGAGATGTACGACCTCCTGGCCTTCATCGGGACCAAGGGCCACTACGTCATCAAGCGGGTCTACGCCCGCAGCGGCAAGGTGCCCAAAGACGAGGCCGTCGCCTCCGTCAGCACAGACAAGCTATCGCAGATTGCCGGGAAGTACGTCGGCAAGGACGATCCGGTGGCCCTGGTGCGATCTCAGTCAGGCCTGCCAGCCATGGGAGAGGTCCTTGAAGCGTGGTCGTGGCCTTTCCTGGCGGCTGGCTGGAACCGCGGAAGCCACACCGGTCCCGTCATCCCCGTGGGCATGAAGGATAACCGCGTGAGCCGCTTCGACGGCCCGCCCCGAGTCTTCGGCCTGGGGTTCCAGGTGTCGGATGCGAAGCTCATCGGCCCCGTGGACCTCTTCGACGACCCTGCCTTCGACAACGTCAGGCGGGACGCGGCGGATCTGGCGGACTACATGCGCCGGCACGGCCCCTTCGAGCCCCACCGTCTCCCCATGGATGAGATGGAGTACACAACCATGCCCCAGCTCATGGCAAAGGTCAAGGACCGCTGGGAGGACCTGGCTTAGGACACTCCTGCACCAAGACAGCACTTAGGACCGCCAGATACAGTTCCCTGAGGCTTCCTGTGAGGAATCGCTCTCGGTGGACCGATGGAGGTGCCGCATTTTAAGAACAGCAGACCCATCGGACAGCCATGAAGACCCCCCTCCTGATTGTGAACTTCAAGGCCTACCGGGAGGCCCTGGGCCAGGAGGCCCTCAAGCTGGCTCGCCTCTGTGAGAAGCTGAGCTGGGACACTGGGAAGGCCATCGCCGTTTCCCCCTCATCCGCTGACCTGGGGGTCATAGCGGACCAGGTCAAGATTCCAGTCCTCGCCCAGCACTGCGACAACCTGCCCGCCGGGAGCTTCACGGGCTGGCTGCCCCCCGAGGCGGTGCGGGCGGCCGGGGCGTCAGGCACCATCCTGAACCATGCGGAGAAGCGCCTCGAGATCTCGGACCTGGAGGCCCTCATTAGGAAGTGTGAGGTCTTCGGCCTGGAGACCGTCGTTTGCGCGGATAACCGCCTTGTGGCGAAGGCCTGCGCCGCCTTGGGGCCCAGTTACATAGCTATTGAACCACCCGAGCTCATAGGCGGGGGGGTGTCGGTTACGACGGCCCAGCCAGAGGTGATATCGGAGTCGGTGGAGGCCATCCACGACGTGGGACCAGAGGTAGGAGTCCTCTGCGGAGCTGGAGTCAAGACGGGACGGGACGTTTCGAAGGCCCTGGAGCTCGGCACCCAGGGAGTCCTGCTCTCGTCGGGCGTCGTGAAGGTGGAGAACCAAGAGGAGGTTCTGAGGGACCTCCTGTCAGGACTGGGCACCTAGGATTCGCCTGAACGGCCGAAAGGTTGTATACGTGTACGGGGACGCCTCATTAGGCGCTCCCTTTTCCACGTCGTCATGCGGGTGCTGGTGATTCTCCTCGTGCTGGCGACCCTGTCGCCGACAATGCTGTCGGTAGGATCGTCTCAGGAGGAGGCTTTTCTGGTGATCAACGAGGTTCTCTACAATCCTGTCGAGGGAGAGGAGGAATGGGTTGAGCTCTACAACGCCGGACCGGAGGCGAATCTCGAAGGGGTAAGGCTGAGCGATCAGGACGGCCACGACTATGACTTCCCGAGCCTCGTCTTTCCTACTGGGGCGTATCTCGTCCTCATGGTGGGCGATGGTGTGGACCGCGGCTTCGAGGATGGTCCCGCCGTGCTCCATATGAACTTCTCGTTCTCGATACTCAACAACGCTGGCGATGACGTCCTGTTGGAGGGCTACGGAGGCGTCCTCGACTTCATGAGCTACGGGGACGGATCCGGCGTGGACCCGCCTCCCCCGCCTCTGCCATGGGAAGGTTCCGCCGAGCCATCGCCCAAGGGGCAGTCACTCGCCCTCCAGCCCAATGGACTGGTGGATGCGCGTCCCCGGGACTGGTCATCCTCATTGCCGACTCCTGGACGCAGCAACGGGCCACAGTCGATTCACGAGGTGCTGATCTCGGAGGTGTACTACCACACCTTCCGGGACGATGAGTATGTCGTACTGCACAACGCCGGGACGAGTGCGGTGAACCTGTCCCTCTGGAGGGTTACGGATGGAGAGGGGGGCTGGGGACTGCCGGAGGTCCCGCTCCTTCTGCCGGGTCGGCGATTCGTCATCTCGGCCAACGCCACCCTCCTTCTCGAAGATGCTGGGATCCTGTCGGACGTGTGTGAATCGGGGTGCCCCAGACTCCTCACTCCTCAGGGTAACTTCGTCATGGCAAACAGCGGGGACGAGGTGGAACTCTACGATCCCTACGGTCGGCTGGTCGACTCCTTTGTCTACGGATCATCGGGTGAGCGGAAGGGATGGGAAGGCGGGGGTGTACAACTCCTCCCCAGGGGATACGTGGCAAGGCGGCGGGATTCCGCTGGGACCTTCCAAGATACGGATTCCGCCCTGGACTGGGAATGGAGCAGGACCTTCAGACTCGGCCAGAGCTTCAGGGATATCGTCTCGATCAGAGATGCCTTGGTGAAGCCCTTCATCTCACCAGAGTCGAGCCTACAGCACCTGCTCAGCGTCCTCGACGCATCGACAGAGACCATACTGATCTCCGGATTCAAGATGACGAGCTGGACCATCGCATCATCCCTGGTGGCGGCGCTGGAGCGGGGCGTCATGGTACACATAGGGCTGGAGGGAACTCCGCCTGGTGGGACGGACGAGGATCAGGAAGCGATTCTCTCCCTCCTAGTCTCCAAGGGTGCTTCGGTGCTACTCATGCATGCCGATGCCTCGGGGTTCCGCAGGTACGCCGCCCACCATGCCAAGTACGTAGTGGTCGACGAGACATGGGTCGTCCAAGGGTCGGAGAACTTCTCGGACAACGGATATCCTCCCCGCGAAGAAGGGAACCGGGGCTGGGGGGTCGTCGTCCAAGCGCTCGCGGCGGCCCGTCTATTCACAGATCTCTTCTCAGAGGACTGGAACACGAGCAGGGGCGACATTCAGGTCTTCGGCGGGCCGCGACTCGTTCCAGTGTCTGGCGTCCCTGGCCCAATCCCTCACTTACCCCTGGACGACTTCAGCGCCGCTGACATCACGATCCTGCTCAGTCCGGACAACGCGGTCAGCAAGGAGGGCCTCATGCGGGTTTTGAAGGACGCAGCGAGTTCCATCGACGCCCAGGTCTTCTACCTCCGCTGGGACTGGGACGGACATCCTAATCCGTTGGTCGAGCTGCTGATCGACGCAGCGAGGAGGGGCGTGAGGGTCCGGTTGCTGCTCGACGGCACATCCTACAACCTCGAGGGAAATGACGACAACGACGAGGCGGTCGCGAGGCTCAACCGGCTGGCTACCGAGGAGGGAATTCCGCTGGAAGCGAGACTCCTGGTGCCTGGTGTCGAGGGCGTGATTAAACTCCACAACAAGGGACTCCTGGTGGATGACGAGCTCGTCCTTACCTCCAGCATGAACTGGAACTATCACGGTGCCTTCGAGAACCGAGAGGTAGGTCTTCTCCTTCAGTCGCCCGACCTCGCGGAATTCTTCAGTGACGTCTTCGAGGGGGACTGGAGCCGTCAGCTGGAGCCGCTAACCGTCACAATCAACGGTCCTTCGGTGGTGGCGGTCGGAGAGGAGGCGACGTATGAGGCGGAGTTGTCGAGGGAAGCCTCCTCAGTAACCTACGCGTGGGATCTCCACGGCGACGGAACATGGGATGGCTTCGGCGAGAGGTTCTCCTTCAAGCCGGAGACTGCCGGCACCTACCTCTTACGCCTGAAGGCGGAGGATGGGTGGGGCATCTCGGCCGAGGCAGACGTTTCCGTCGTGGTCACGACGCTCCCCTCCTGGTTCATCAGCCCAGGGATTGGGATACTGGCGGGTGTCGCTAGCGGGGCCGCGGGTCTGCTATTGGTGAGAAAGTTGAGAACCAAGAGAGAACCTACTAATAGCGACCTTCCGCAAGGCAACGGGCGTGAAGAGCGGGGCTCAGATTTCGGCAGCGGAAATTGAGAAGTATGCCTACTGCCCCCTAAACTGGTGGCTCTACAGGCAGGGCGTGGCCGCTGAGGGGAGGAATCATAAAGAGGGTCAGGACAGACACCGCAGTCTCGCCGAGGATCTCACCCTAATTCTCCGCAAGGAGGAGAGAGCCGGGCAGTGGGAGAGACTCGTCCTCTACTTCGCCCTGGGATCGTCCCTGGTGGCCATCTTCGGCGTTACCCTCCTGGGCTTGCTCGACATCAGGTTTGGAATCATCCTCTCGGTGCTGTCCCTCATCTGGCTTCTCGCAGCGACCTTCCTGCTCTACCGCGCTGAAACCCTCGTGTCGCCCGAGGACCGGTTGGTCATGGAGCGACTGATGGTGGTCTTCGCCATGGTGGCCACCGTCATCGCCCTCCTCTCCCTATTCATCTCCTTCCTCCAGGATGTGGTGGTGGCCTCGGTCTTGGAGGTCGTAGCCCTCCTGTGGCTAATCGGCGCCTCCTTCTTCCTGTACAAGTCCCTCCAAGACCTGGAGGAGGCGCGGGGGTTCCGCCACATCCGCAAACTCGGGGAGGAAGCCATCGCCTACGTCGATGACCCATCATCTGGTCCTGAGCTCCTGAGGTCCGAAGTGCACGGCCTCGCTGGGAGGCCGGACTTCATCCTCCGGGCCAACGGCGGCCCCGTACCTGTGGAGGTGAAGACCGGGCGGCGGCCTCGGGGACCGCTCTTCTCCCACATCCTCCAGCTCGCCGCGTACTGCCTCCTCGTGGAGGAGAGCACTGGGCAACGTCCTCCCTATGGACTCCTCAGGTACGGCGACGTCGTGCACGAGATCGAGTACTCCCCGGACCTGGAATCCCTGCTGCTCTCCAAGCTGAGGGAGATGAGGGGCGTGGAGGACCAGGGAGAGGCCCACAGGAACCACAACAGGCCTGGGAAGTGTGCTAGCTGCTCCCGGCGACACGCGTGCCCCGAGAAACTCGCCTAATCCTCCTTCCGTGGCTTGCGGGTGGTATTCAGCACGTCCTCGAGCTTCTCCCTTATGGCCTGGACCTCCTTCCGCATCTGCAGCATTTCCCGCTCGAAGGGGGTAAAGTCCGCCGAGGAGAAGATCCGGTGGGTGACGAAGACCCCTATGAACATGGCACCCACGGCGCTGAGCACGGCCACAATGGCGAAGGCGATGAGGAAGAGAACGGGGTTGGCAATCAGGTCCTCGATGGCGACGACCCCCACTAGCTCGAAGCTTAGTACAATGATGAGGATGATGACTATCACTGCCCAGAGGATCGTCCACCTGTTGATGCTCACGTCAGCTCCCTCCGTTCCAGGAGAGTTACCAAGGGCGAGTTCGACAGGTCCTCCCCACTGACTGTCCTCGGTTGGCTCTCCCCCGAGAAGAGTAGACTGAATCCCCAGTCTCCTTCCATCTCTTGGGCGTTCACGTCAAGCGTCAGGTTGAAGCGCGAGTCCCTGCGGTCAACGGCTTCAGTCTCCAGCACAAAGGCCTGCGTCTCGTTCAGGGGGACCCTCTCCTCCAGGGCGTGGGCGTTCTCGACGTGCCTCTCTGTGGCGTTGGCCTCCCCCATCGGTGTGATGTTCAGGAATAGAGCCCTGTAGAGGTAAGTTCCGGACAGGCTGGTAACGAAGACTACGAGCTGGTCTTCCTCGTAGTTCAGGATGAGCCTCGGCAAGCTTGAGATGTCTTCCTGCACCCCAATGAGACGCGGTGTTACCAGGACCAACATCAGGAGGACGAGTATCGTCGCTGCCATGAAGGCCTTCCGCAACATCCGGCGCTCATAACGATGCCATAGATAAAGGTTTGAAGGGGGGATGCGCCCCCTCTTCGAAAAAAAAGGGGGGAGGTTATCGTGACTATCGGTGGAGCACGTCGCGCCTTAGGGACTCCGCCTCTTCCATGGCGACTTCGGCGTCGCGGATTCGCTGTACCTTCTCGGGCACGAGTTCGATTCTACTGTACACCAGGTCTCGGACTGCCGCACGAATGGCCTCGGAGCGGGAAGGGAAGTCGTCAGCCGCCACGAGGAAGTCCAGCGCCTTGATGAATCGCGCCGGCAACCGTATGGTCAGCTTCTCAGACTTCTCTGCCACGAGGCCCACCCTCGGAGGTCGACTAGACCTCGGATGTACCTATAACGGACCCCGCAATGATACTATTCGTATTTAAACCCTCCCGAGCCGATGCGCCCAAAGGATTATTTTGGCACCCATGATGCGTCCTCGTGAACTCCGAGAATGTGACCTTGATGCTCGCGGGCCCGGTCAAGATCCACCCTCGCGTCCTCAGGGTGATGTCGACCTCCTCATTAGGGCACCGGACCGACCAGTTCAGGGAAGTGAACGCTGAGATTAGGGAGCTGTTGAGGTACGCCTTCCAGACCCAGGGGCCTGTTGCCGTCCTGTCTGGATCCGGGACGGCCGGCATGGAGTCGATGCTGGCGAGCCTCCTGCGCCCCGAGGACAGGGTGCTCTGTGTCGCCAACGGCAAGTTCGGCGAAAGGATGCATCAGATTTCCACCCTCTATGCTCGGGCGGATCGATTGGATTTGCCGTGGGGGAAGGTCGTCGATGTGGACCAGGTGAAGGCTCGGATTGACACCGGGTCGTACAGTGCCCTCACCCTCTGCCATAACGAAACCTCCACCGGAAGTACGAATCCCGCCGCGGATCTGGGAAGGATTGCCGAGGAGGCGGGGCTCCTGTACCTCGTGGATGGCATCACCTCCGTCGCGGGCCTACCCGTGAACTTCGACGGATGGGGAATCGACGGCATGGTGTTGGGGTCGCAGAAGTGTCTCGCAGCACCCGCGGGCCTGTCCGCAGTCGCCCTCTCCAACAGAGGATACGGAGCGTTGCGTGAAGGAGCGCCCTACTACCTCAGCCTGAAACCCCACATCGACAGATTGGAGAAGGGGGACACTCCTTTCACTCCCGCCATCCACCTTTTCCTCGCTTTCCGGGAGGCCCTTCGAATCCTGAAGGAGGAGGGGTTGGAGGCGAGGTTGAACCGGACCTCCCGCCTGGGGGAGGCGTGCCGGGCGGCTGGAGAAGCCGTCGGCCTAGAACTCTTCCCCGAGATCGCCTGCGCATCCAACACCGTCTCTGCCTTCTGGTATCCCGAGGGGGTAACGGACGACAAGTTCCGCCCCCATCTTAGAGACGACCATGGTGTCCTCGTGGCGGGGGGACAGGGCGAGATCAAGGGGAAGGTGTTCCGCATAGGGCACATGGGGATGTGCAGCTTCTCCGACCTCGTGGCGACCTTCGCAGCCATTGAGGCTGTTCTCAGTAGCTCAGGGCACTCCTTGAAGAGGGGTAGCTCCTTGGAGGCCATAGGGCGGTATACGTAGACGCTAATCCTTGGATGTGGACGACAGCCAAGGAGTCTCAGCCGCGTCCGTCCGCATATTCTGCTGTACACCTGTATCCGCAATGGTCATGTGGATTCCGGAGTCGTACATCAGCGCCCCCGTCCAGGCAATCATAGCGCCGTTGTCTACGCACAGGTCCGGTGGCGGGACGAACATCCGACCGCCTCTCTCTCTTGCCATCCGCTCCGCCATCTCCTGAAGCCTGTGGTTGCACGCGACTCCGCCTCCCAGGAGAATCTCGCCTTTGTCCAGGTGGGCCATGGCCCGCTCAGCGATCTCTGTTACCATCGCGAAAGTGACCTCCTGGAGGGAGTAGCAGAGGTCGCCAAGCCTCTCCCCTCCGCGGTGGAGGTTGATAGCCGCCGTCAGGATTCCGGAGAAGGCGACGTCCATGCCCTTCACCGTATAGGGAAGGGGAAGGAGTGCACCGCCGCCCTTGGCCCTCGTCTCGATCTCCGGACCCGAGGGGAAGGGGAACCCAACCTGCCTGCCGAACTTGTCTAGGAGGTTACCCAGGCCTATGTCCAACGTCTCCCCGAAGACCCTGTACCTTCCGTTGGCGTACGAGATGACCTGGGTGTTTCCGCCAGAGAGGTAGAGAAGGACGGGATCCTCGCACTTAGTGATTCGACGGCCGATTTCCAGGTGTGCGACACAGTGGTTCACGCCGATGATTGGCACATCGAGGGAGAGGGAGAGGGCGCGGGCGGCCGTGGCCACCGTCCTCAGGCATGGACCCAGGCCCGGACCCTGGGAGAAGGCGACAAGACCGATGTCCCTCAGCTCGATGTCCGCCTCCTGCATAGCTTCTCGGAGGACAGGCTGCATCCGCAAGGCATGGTGGTTGGCTGCCTCTCTGGGATGGATGCCTCCCTTCTCGGGCCGATGCATTTCTGTTCTGTTTGCCAGGACCCGGCACTCATCATCGACGATGCCGACGCCGACGGTATGGGCCGTTCCCTCGATGCCCAGGGTGAGCATTGCTGAGCTATGGTGCCTCGTCTAAAAAGCTGTGCTGGGTCGGCGACTCGGGAGTCTCCTCTAGGGGCTCCCCGCCGTTGGTCGCTAGGATGCTGAAGTCCTTGATCTGCTGAAAGGACGGGTCCTCCCCATCGTGAACCCTCTTGGTCCGGTAGTATAGAATGGCCACGACGGCGGCGATGGCCGCAACGATGACCATCCCCAGAAAGAAGTCGGATCGGAAGGCGGTTATGATGAGGTTAAAGGAGTACGCGACCATGAGGGTCCCCGCCAGGGCTCCCAGGATGATGGCGAGCCAGACCTTCTTCTCGTCCATCCCGCTCATCTTGCCTATGATGGTGGCGCTGAGAGCCCCGGAACCTTGGAAGGGTACGATCACCCACAGCACCAACCCGAGGAAGGCAATCTTGCTGAATCCCCGACCCTCCTCGATCATCTTCCTGGCCTTGACCTCGGTCTTCTTGGCCCACTTTCCCAGGACCGGCACCCGGTAGAGCATGGGATAGTTCCACAGCAGGAAGAGACCGACGAGGATGTCGATGATGGCTATCGAAAACGCCATCAGGGCCGGATGGACGCCGAGGGACACGCCCAGAGGAATGACTGATTCCTTTCCCAGGGGAGGGAAGAAGTAGGCGGCCAGGAGGGGGAGGAGGATGTTCCCGACAGCGCCGAGGGAGGAGACCCACCCGATGTAGACGGCCGCAACAGCCAAGGGGACGATGATCTTCGCCAGCCGCCTGAGAAGTTGATCTAGGGTTGAGTCTCGGATGGTGACTCCGTCGGCCTCGTACATCCTCCTGCGGCTCCTGTCGGTATGGAGCCCGTTGGCAGAGGCTTAAATGAGGCATTCGATGAGAATATCAGGGGTGATTCTCGGGGGGAGGACCCGGATGATGAGTGGGCTCGCCCGGATTTGAACCGGGGACCTTCACCATGTCAAGGTGACGTCATAACCCCTAGACTACGAGCCCCGGAGTGTGAGAAAGCGGGCGCGCATATAGGCTTTTTTGGAGTGACCCACAAATCCTTTACCGCTGACAACGTTTCGAAACCATGGCCGAGAAGGGCGTAGACCTCTTTAGGTTCGCCCACGAGCGCCGGGAGGAGATCGTGTGGATGAGCCAGAACACCAACACGATTCCTCTGGATACAGGGATCGAGGAGGCGATGCAGGCCTCCGTCCAGTCTGGAGAGTACCGCCTATATCCTTACAAGGGGGGCGTCTTTGGACTACCGGAGGCGATAAGGGAGGACCTCTCGCTTCCCGACCACGACGTCTTCCTCACCAACGGTGGTATCGAGGCCCTCTACGCCGCTCAGCGGGCCCTCCTCAATGAGGGCGATGAGGTCCTCGCTACAGACCCGAGCTTCCTCCCCATCCACAAGCAGGTGGAGATGTCGAAGGCCCGCGCCGTGGAAGTCCCCGTTTACGGGGAGCCCTGGAAGCTGACCGCCGAGGCTGTAGAGGGGTACGTGGGCGACAGGACGCGAGCCCTCCTTCTGATAGACCCTCACAACCCCCTGGGCACCGGCTACACTTCCGGAGAGCTCAGGACGCTGGCAGATCTAGCCAGAGAACACGACCTCTATCTCTTCCACGACATAACCTACCGCGACTTCGACCAAGACCACCAGCTTGCCACGGACTACTATCCCGAGAAGACCCTAGTCTTCTACTCGTTCTCCAAAGGAGCGGGGCTGGCGGGCCTACGGGTCGGCGCCCTGGCAGGCCCACACGACATCGTCGACCGCGTGCGGTCCTACGACACCAACGTCCTGGGCGTCAACGTCATAGCCCAGCGGGGCGCTCTCGCGGCCCTCCGCACCAAGGAGGCCTGGCTACCGAAGCTCAGGAGCATCTGCAGCCGGAACCAGGAGGTCATAAGCGGGGCCGTGGGGGACGTTGAAGGGACAATCCTCCCCGTCTACCCCTCCAAGGCCAACATGTTCATTGTCGACCTCCAGGGAGCGGGAGTCGACTCGACCGCCCTGGAGAAACGAATGCTCCTGGAACACAACGTGCATGTCCGGGCAGGCACCTACCTGTCCCCCCGCTTCGGCAGAAACTTCATCCGGGTCTCCTTTAGCGTGCTCCCCGAGGACTGTGACCAGTTCCCGCCTGCCTTCTCGGAGTCCGTGGAGGCGTTGAGGAAATAGGGTGGATGCTCCCGCCGGGATTTCCAAGGACGGAGTGACCTGTTTGAACCCGGGTCACCGGCTCGAAAGGCCGGAATGATTGACCGGACTACACTACGGGAGCACCCTCGTGCGGGAGATAAGCAGACCGGGTTAAATCCTCTGCCTTACCCTATGTAGCCCAGGTCCTTCGGACCGCCCTTCGGCTCCTCCGGCATGATCTCGCCCTGGTCCCGCAGGCGGGCGGTGATGGCGTCGATCTGCTTCGCCTTGGCCTCGAGCTCCTCGAAGCTTATCTCGATTCCTAGGCTCTTGGTGAGTACCTCTAGGACGGCTCGAGCGCTCTTGGGGTCGACGAAGTAGCCCGAGGTCTCACCCATGAAGCACACCGCCGCCATGTCGTTCAGGGCCCCGAGGCCGAGGAGTAAGCCGCTGGCGCCGACGATTCCGGTGCCCGGCTCCCCTCTGGAGAAGACCACACCGTATTTCTCCATCTCCTTAACCAGCCCCTCATCCGTGGCGGCACCGTAGACCTTCGGCGTGTCCACGATCCTACCAACGCCGTAACCGCCCAGCGTGAATATCCTCTTGGTGTTGAACTCCTTCAGGACCTGGATAACGAAGTCCGAGAGCTCGTACTGGCCCTCGGGGTTCATGCCCTGGAAGTCCCCTACGAGGAATATCATGTCCACGCCCTTCCCAGCCCCCTTGACGTAGTAAAGCTCGTTGTTTACCAGCTTCACGAGGCCGCCGTCTTGGACCATGATCTGCGGAGGGAAGTACTTGGAGATTATTTCCGCAAACTTCTTGCCTCCCAGCTCATCGATAAGGTGCTCGGCTGCTAGCTTGCCTACATTGCCGATTCCAGGCAGGCCCTCGATGAATATGGGGTCCTTGAGCTTCGGCTTCTCTGTGTAGTGAATCACTATGTTTTCCACGTCTCTACGCTCCTCGCTTGAGTTCCCTTCTGTACCTTCCATAGCGGTCTTCGGGTGAGTACCTTGGGGGAAGAGCCATCCCGGTCCTCGAGTGGCACTTGGGACACTCGTCCCTGAGGGTATAGGCACTACAGGCGGTGCACTTCCTTATGAGGGTTCTCACTTTACTCCTTCCTCTGGAACTTCCCGTCACCACCCCTGGACCTGATTTTGTCCAGGGCCTCCTGGGCGGCCTGCTGCAGCTCCTCCTCGGCCGTCTTGTAGTCCGGGGCCCTGACAACGACCCTGTATCGGGGCGCGCCGATGTACTGTACCTTGACGGAGACTCCGTCGTCCTTCTGGATTCCCGTGAGGACCTCCTTCAAGTGGACGATGCCGTCCGGAGTGGGGCAGGTCATCTCCAGGTAGCCGTTGATCTTCACCATGGGTGGGACGATGTTCTCCTGGGCGACCTGGATAAAGGCCTTCGTCCACGCGCCCTTCAGGCCCTCCCGCTCCAGGACGGTCTGGTCGATGGCGCACTCCTCGAAGGCGGCGTACAGTGTACCGAATCTCTCCACTAGGTCGCTCACGAAGGTCGAGTAGGCCCACTCCAGATCCTTCTTCTGGCGCTGGGCAACGAGCTCGAGGAGCTTCTCCGCCTTCTGGGCGTTCTTCCATTCCTGGACCTTCTCCCGCTTCTGGTGCTCGTTGACCGCCTTCAGGCTGAGGTCGATGTGGCCCTTGTCGGGGTCCACCTTGAGCACCTTGCAGACGACCTTCTGGCCCTCTCGGACGTAGTCCCGGATATACTTGATCCAGCCGCGGGCCACCTCGGCAACGTGAATGAAACCCTCCTTCCCGCCGTACTCCTCGAGGCCGACAAAAGCGCCGAAATTCTTGACCTTGGTCACGGCGCAGACGACGAGCTCGCCCTCGTCCGGCCATTCTGGCCCATAGGCAGCTACGTCAACACCTCCACGACGTCCGCCTTTATGTCGGCCTTGCCACCGGTGGGCTCTGCCAGGGTCGCACCGCAGACGAGACAGCTGACCACGCTCGCCGCGCGATCGAAGATGACCTGTTCGCTACCGCAGTCCTTGCATCTCACCCTGACGAAACGACTCTTAGTCTCCCACATTAAACCTCAACCAGCTCCAAACGCTTGGCCCTGAAAGTGGGCCTGTGATGGGCCTTGCCGCAGGTCCTGCACCTGTAGCGGATGTTGATCCTACGTGTAGGCTTCTCCCCAGAGGGCTTCGGCCGGGGGAACCCACCGTAGCCTCGGAGCACTCTTCGGAACCTCCTCTGACCGGCCTTCAGCTCGCTCCTGGGCCTGGTCTTGACCCTCTCGACCTCCAGCTCCTGATGTGAGCCGCAGTGGGGGCAATAGGACCTGATAACCCTGGGCAGTTTCATGATTCGGATGTCGCAATAGGATACGAGACTATTTCAAGCTTAGGCCGCGGTCAGATATACTGGCTGTCGGCCCAGAGACACCGACAATTTTTATATAGAGCAAATAATACTGACACCGGGAATATTAGGGGGAGCGCATATCATGGGGTCCAAGGAAGAAGGCCTGGTAGCCCTCCTCATTCAGGCGGGGCTCTCGAAGAACCTTGCGCGAACCCTCGTCGTTCTCGCCTCTCAGGGGGAGACCACCTCGTTGGACGTGGAGAAGGTCGCGGGCCTTCGGCAACCCGAGGTCTCGATTGCGATGAAGGAGCTGAGGGGAAGGGGTTGGGTCGCCAAGAGGGATATCAAGAGGGAGGGGAAGGGGAGGCCCCTGCACGCCTACCGCCTGGCGAAGCCCTTCGACAGGATCGCTGAGGAGATCGTGAAGGAGCAAAAAAAGAGGGTACGGTCCATCGAGGAAACCATTAGGCAGCTGCAGAAGGAGGCTAAGGCCTTCTTATCACCTTAGGGCCGTCGGCTCTACCCACGATAGCTAGGTCCGCTATTCCGAGGAAAAGTCCGTGTTCCAGGACCCCGGGGATCTCCTTTATCCGACGGGCCAGACCGGCGGGGTCTCCGATGGGCGGGAACCGGCAGTCCAGCACGTAGTTGCCATTGTCGGTTAGGTAGGCTTCCTCGGCTACCCTCCGGAGGCTCGGGGTGCAACCCAGTACCTCCAACCGCTTGCTGGTCTGCCTCCAGCCGAAGGGAAGTACCTCAACGGGCACCGGAGTCCGCTCGCCCAGGGAGGCCACGAGCTTGGACTCATCCACGATTACGACCATTACCTCCGATGCCAGGGCCACGAGCTTCTCCCTGAAGAGGGCGCCCCCCATGCCCTTAATCAGGTCAACCTGGGGGTCGACCTCGTCTGCACCGTCGATGGTTAGGTCGATGTGGGGATGGTCCTCCAAGGAGGTCAGGGATATCTCAAGGGACTCGGCAAGGGCCCTCGTGTCCTCGGAAGTGGGAATGCCGAGGACACTCAGGCCTTCCTTCACCTTCCGGCCCAACCCCTCAATGGCGTAGCGCGTCGTCGAGCCGGTGCCGAGACCCAGCACCATCCCGTCCCTCACCCTCTCCAACGCAGCCTCTGCTGCCGCCTTCTTCAGGTTCATAACAGCACCGTGAACAACATCGCCCGGAGGGGTGAGATAGCCCAAATACCTTCCCGACGGCGGCTGCGCCACTATTATAGGCAGGAGGGGCTCCTCAGGCTAGGATGAGACTCGCCTCCCTCTACTCCGGTGGGAAGGACTCCAACTATGCCCTGTACCTAGCGCAGCAGGCAGGGCACGAAGTCGTTCGCCTCGTCACCCTGCAGCCCTTGGAGGGTTCGTGGATGTACCATGTGCCCAACATCCGGTGGACACACCTCCAGTCCGAGGCCTTGGGGATCCCGCAGCTGACGGAAGAGGCTGGACAGGGCGAGCAAGAGGAGTTGGAGGCGCTTAGGCGCGTCCTCTCCAGGGCCGATGTGGAGGGGGTCGTGGTGGGAGCCATAGCCTCCGACTATCAATATACCCGCGTCGGCCAGATTTGCGAGATCCTAGACCTCTGGGTGTACTCGCCTCTGTGGAGGAAGGACGCCGTCACCCTGCTTCGAGAGTACGTGGAGGCGGGATTCAGCGTAATCATCGTCAGCGTTTCCGCAGAGGGCATGGGGGAGAGGTGGCTGGGCAGGACCCTCGATGGGCAGGCCTGCGACGAGATCCTGGAGCTCGGGAGGAGGTACGGTGTACATCCAGTGGGCGAGGGGGGTGAGTTCGAGACGATGGTTCTGGACGGCCCCAACTTCTCTTCGAGGCTGGAGGTTTTGAAGGCGGAGATGGAGTGGCAGGGGACGTCAGGGACTCTCCACCTACAGGATGTCAGGCTGGTCGGCAAGCCCGCTGACCACGCCGAGTCCCCGGCCTAAAGCTTCGATAGCCCGCACGAGTAGGTCGGGACTAGAAGGGTCGACATGAAGTCGAACGAGGAGGCGGACCTGGAGGGACCGGGAAATCAACGACATGCTCGACCGGGACGGCTGGCGGACACCCATTCAGTTCCACATCTCGAGCGACAGTCGAAGCCCAGATGGTGCAGGCGGCCACGAAGTGGAGGAGAATGGCCCTGACCCAGTTCGGCACGGGGATCGGAGAGTGCCTCTGCACGTACGTGCTCCTCTTGCGATAGGACCACATCGGGGAGGTCAGCGTCACTATATGACCCAAGACCTCAAGGGGATGCGCCGGGAGAGGAACATCCATGTCCTGGAGTAGTCAGCAAATCCTGCTCACGTAGGGCGCTGCTCTGTCCGCGTTCGCCCCTCTCACCGACGGCTTCAGAAGATACCGCGATAAACGCCGCCATCCAGCTGGATGATGTTTCCCGTCAGGTAGGAGGCCCGCTCCGAGGCAAGGTAAGCCACCAACTCCCCCATTTCCTTCGGCTCCCCGAGGCGGCCCATGGGGATGGTCTTCACGACGCTGTCCAAGATCTCCTCCCCAGTCTTCCCCTGCTTCTTGCCGCTTGCCTCAAAGAGCTCCTTCAAGCGATTGGTGGCTATGTAGCCGGGGCTCGTCATGTTGACAGTGATGTTGTAGGGTGCCAGGTCCTTAGCTAGACTCTTGGCCATCCCCACCACGGCGAGGCGGACGGCGTTGGATAGGGCGAGGTTGTCAACGGGTTGCTTGACGGCGATGGAGGTCATAACCACAATCCTGCCCCATCTCTTCTCTTTCATGTAAGGCAAACACTCCCGGATTAGGCGCACGGCGCTCAGAAAGGTGAGGTCGTAGGTGTCGTACCATTCTCGGTCTCCCACATCCTCAAAACCACCTGGAGGAGGGCCGCCGGCGTTAGTCACCACAACGTCCACCCCCCCGTAGGTCTCCACAACCTTCTGCACGAAGGCCTTGATTTCTTCATAGCTGGTAACATCTGCCTGGACGGCCATCACTCGCCCTTCGCTCTCCTTGGATATCTCCGAGGCCGCGGCCTTGACTCGACCTTCGTCCCTGGAGCATATGGCTACCATTGCGCCCTCCTTGGAAAGCTCCATAGCAATAGCCTTCCCAAGACCTTGGCTGGCAGCTGCAACTATCGCCACCTTCCCCTGAAGTCCCAGGTTCATGTCCTTCCGCAAGGGACAGTCACTCTAGAAGCTTTTCCTTTGATTGCAGCGGTCTGAAGGAGTTGCCCAATGGGCGAGAGCTCTTCGGAGGAGGGGGCGCAAGGACCGCCCTAGTTCAGCCAGAAGGAGGCTCGACGCCGAGGGCATCCAAGACCCAGTTCAGGTGGTTGAAGTGGCCCACCACGGCGGCAGCCTCCAGGATGGCCACGTCGTCCAGGCCCGCTCCACGGAGGTCCTCCAGGTCGTGAGGGGAGGCGTCCCCCAGAGTCTTCGTGCTTCGGACCGCCCATCGGACAAGGACCTTCAGCCGTCGAGTCAACGGAGCGTCCTCCGGGCCCTGGATCAACCCATCTACAAGCGAATCTTCCATCCCGAGGCGTCGGACCCGGTTCGAGTGGGCCCAGATGCAGTATCCACACCGGTTCGCTGCCGAGACCGCCAGAGCAAGGACCTCCTTCTCCAGCGACTTCAAGCGGCCGGGGGCCATGACGACCTTGTGGAGGCTCCACATGGCCTTCAAGTAGGCAGGATGAAGGCTCATGGCCACGAAGGCTGGGGATGGGCGACCAATGGCCAATTTGATTGCCCCATACACCTCCTTGACAGACCCCCGCGCTTCTTCCTCAGCGATAGTTTCAATCCAGGCCATGAGAAGGGGCAACCGCCCGAGATGACTTATCCCTTATCCCCACCGTTGGGGCCGGCCGGGGGGGCTATTCCCCCTAAGGAATGCGTGGAACGAGGTCGAGGTCGTCGACGTATCGCTAAGCAGTTTAGTACAAATCCTCCGCCTGTCGGTGGTCTCCGCATTGTCTGTGGTGGGGCAAGCTATTTTAGGCTGCAGACACATGGTCGAGGCCGCTCTTCAGGAAGCAACGCAATGATCCAAAGGCACCATTGCGGCAGAGCGTGGAGGGGTGGAGGAAAGTGAGACAAGATTCCAGAGCGCCCGATGGGAATTGGCTCCGCATAGAAATCATAGACGTCTTCCCGACCAACATCGGGCACTGCCCCCATTTCAACCTCCTGAACCACGAACTCAGGGCCTTGGGCGGATTGTACTGCCCCTTCACGGATCAGGCGAAGGAGTATCCTGAGCACGTCAGGGAAGCCCATCAACGGGTGGCCGAGGTAATTCAGCGGGCGAAGAATGCTTTGAAGGACCTCCCCGTGAACGTCAGCGTGGACATGATAGAAGCCACCTCGATTAAGGGGACACTTAAGGGGATTCGGCACCGGCTTCGGAAGCAATGCGGGATGATCGTCAACGGCCGCAAGTTTGTCGAAGGGTATCCACTACCCCCGGAGTTTGAGGAGCGGCTGAGGTCGGAGGCTGAAGACCTACTGCGTGCCTAGTGGACGGCCTCCCCTTCGTGGAGGAGCTCGAGCACGTCCCAATCCTTCAGCACCCTTTGGGATATGTTCGGGAGGTCCCCCACGAGTAGGGGGAGGATCCGAAGACTGTAGTAGGACCCGAAGACAGGGAGGCCCATGAACTCCCCCAGCAGCAGAACGTGAATCACGTCCCTGTACTTTATGGAAGCCTGAATGATCTGCTGGTGTAACGGATAGTAGAACATGCCGAAGAAGAAGTCTTTCAGGGCGGCTTTCAACCCCTTCCCTCTGCCGCCGAGCCGGTACTTCTCATCGTGGGGAACATCAGGAGTCATGTTTCTGGCCTAAACTCCTGCAGGTCTGCCACCACCTGCTCCAGGCTCTTCACCCCGACCACGTCCTGCGGGTACCAGGGGACATACCCCTTGACGTAGTTGCCCAGCGTCTTATCTATGACCCCGAGATAGTGGACCTGCTCCTCGAGCTTGCTGCGCAGATACCCGCTTCGATCCTCCTCAGCCGCGTCCCTCGGGAGGACCATGTTAATGACTACCCCCCCGATCGGGATGTCAAAGCCCTTCACCATGTCGATGAATCTCGTCACGACAGAGATGGGCAGAGACTGAGGTACTGTGACGAAGTAGAAAGCGGTCTGCTTTGGGTCGGTGAGGAGCTCCCTCGTCTTCTTGAACTTCTCATGAAGACGCAAGAGGTCGGCAATCATCGGATCGCTCTTGATCTCCTCGAGCACCTTCTCCTTCCTGAAGGACATCTGAAGTCTGGTCTCCAGGGCGTCCTTTCGCGATTGGATCATCCTGGACAGCCATAGTCCATAGATCTTGCTGAGGCCGATCAGCCTGACGGCGTTCGCCACAGCCGCAGTGTCGAAGACGACGATGTCGTACCGTGCGTCCAGTTGGGTCACGATGTCCATGACTTTGTCGAAAATCGCCGCCTCGTGAAAGGCCGGGTTGGTAGTCGCGATGTCGATGAAAGGACCAGGCTCGATGGGTATCTCTGCCCACTTGAAGAACTCCTGGAGGCGTTTGGAGACAGACTTCTTGTAATCCTCCACGGCGTCATCGATCTCCACCTCGACGGCCTGGAGGCTTGGAACCCCTCGAACTTCTTTAGCAGAACCCCCGGTGAGGTCCTGATCAAAGATGCTGGAAAGGGAGTGCACGGGGTTGAGGGATGCGAGGAGGGTCTTCCTCCCATGGTTGCTGGCTAAGTCCCAGGCCATCGCCGCCGCGACAGCCGTCTTTCCGACACCTCCCTTGCCGCCGGTGAACACAAATCTCACGTCCTCACTTGGCATCCAGGAGGGAAGGGTGGATCCTGTCACAGTGCCATTCTCCCGTTCATCAGGTAGTCCGAGACCTTGGCGAGTTCCTTGATTCCCTTGGGCTCCTTCGGGAACATCGGTATCACGGACACGACCCGGTCTCCAAAATCCCTCTTGATCCGATCCAGATGCTGTTGCTGGGTCGCCAGTCGATGGGCCAGGAAGCCAGACTTGGCGTCCAAGTCCTGGGGAAGCACCTGGTTCAGAACGATTCCGGAGAGAGCCATGCCGAGATCCTCGAACATGGAGAGCGCTCTTTCCGTGTCTAGTATCGCCATCTGCTCGGGGGTCATGACCATGAAGAAACCGGTCCTTTCCTTGTCCAACATGATGCTGGTAAAGTGGGTGAGCGAGTCCTTGATCTGCATCAGTTCGTCCAAGACGAGGTCCTCAGTAACCTTCGCACCCCGAAGGGATGCAGCGATCTCTTCATACTCCTGCGCTTTCTCGCGGGCCTCCGTGATCTTCTCCACCCACTTGCTAAGGATCTCAGCCATCGCAATCATTCGGACCCCGTGGCCGAAGGGTGGCATATCGAAGATGTACAGATCGTACTCACCGCCCGCGAGGAGCTCTGCCATGGCATCGTAGGTAGCGGACTCGTACATAGCAGGTTCCGCAGACGTGGAGTCGATGTAGGAGTCGATCTCAGGCGGGATCTCGTCCATCTTGTACATATCCAGGATCTTATTCTTCACGCTCTGCTGGTATTCCGTCACCCTCTTGTCGGCATCGATCTCCGTCACGAAGAGATTCTTGGCAACCTCGACCTCTCCCTTTCCAAAGAGATCCATCTCGAAGATATCGCTGAGGGAGGCCTGAGGGTCGGTGCTGAAGCACAACACCTTCTTGTTCTCCTGAGTGGCCAAGATGTGAGCCAGGGACGCGCTGCAGGTAGTCTTCCCCAATCCTCCCTTCCCGGCGAAGATGACTATCTGCACCGTCGGGTGACTCTCGAAGAACTCCTGTAGACCTGGCATGAGCCGTGGCCCTCACTGGTAGATGATGTCCGTGAAGTCCCGTTCCCTATAGAATCTGTGTTTCCAGCTCTTGATGTTTGGGACGGCGTAGGGCAGTATCCTCAGGGAATAGTAGGGGGGTAGGATGGGGAAGCCCAGCATGTCGCCGAGGGTCATAAGGACAAAGAGGTGCTCGATGTACATCCGCGTCTTCAGAATGCCTGTAACCTGGGAGTGCAGGGCCATCCCGTAGGTCAGTTGCTTGACGGCCGACTTCACCCTGGAAAAGAATCCGGTCTTCTCCTCTGGTATAGCCTCCTCTGGTTTAGCCTCCTCCACTTTCTCCTCCTTCCTCTTGGATGGCACAGGTATCCCTCACCGTCAGAAAGGACCTTCCGACCGATGAGACTAGGGCCTGAAGGGGTTTAACTCTTTCTGGAGGGACGACTGGGGCTGCCACCGTTGGCGGCGACTGTGGCCGCGCGCCGCGCCCGATTGGCCGACTGCAGCAGAGACACGAAGAGCACGGCACCGAGGATGAACATCACCACTCCGACGATTACGGAGAAGGTGTTGACTGCTACGGCAGCACCGATTCCGGCAAGGTCCACGAGGGGCCCCTGCTGAGGCAAGGAGACTCCCCTAAACACCAGGTCACCGAAGATGTAGGCCTGGATGGCGATGGCAGCCAGGGTGGTCACCATCATGAAGAGGCCGGGAATTAGGGTGTACCAATGGTAGGCCTTCCTTGTAATCAGATAGATGCCCACGAGGGTAAGAGCGAACCCTGCCAGGAGCTGGTTGGTCCCGCCGAAGTAGAGCCAGATGTTGATCCAACTCCCCGTGAGGACGAAAGCAATTGGGAACACCCAGCCCAGGACAGAGGCCACGTACTTGTTCCCCAGGAACGCAGCCCTCGTGCCTCCGAAGATTTCGGCGGACACGACTCTCCAGTAACGACCCAGGATGGTTAGGATCGTCACTGCCATGAAGACCATGTAGATGCCGAAGAAAGTTCGAAGGAACGTCGCCACGCCTGCAGGGAAGAGCCCCTCAGTCAACGCGACCGCGCCTGTCACGAAGAAGGCGGGACTGGCTGCGGGGTTTAGCGCCGGGGCAATCACAGCAAAGGCGGCGAGGGCCGTCAACGCCACCAACCCCTCCGTGAGCATCGCGCCAGCGCCCACAGGACGAGCATCTGTCTCCACGTCGAGCTGCCTCGAGGTTATGCCACTGCTGACGAGGCTGTGCCAGCCTGAAACGGCTCCGCAGGCTATCGCAACGAAGAGGATGGGCCATATTGGCCCGGTGTTGGCAACCCAGCCGAAGGTCGCAGTGGCCTCAGTGACCGCGGGCTGCTGGAAGGTGATGCCCGTAAAGGGAGCCAGGAGAGCCCCCAATACCAGCAGTATGATGGCCACAATGGCTGGATAGTATACGATGTAGTTCATGGGCGTGATCAGCCGGGGTAGGGGCAGCAGTCCTCCCAAGATCAGGATGACAACTAGCGGTATCAGCCACAGGGTGTACGGTGCCGTGCCGAGTGCTCCGGTTGCAGGCCATTGGACCAAGGAGCCCACGGCGATGCTTGCGACCAGCAATACAATGGCTAGGATCGTCGTCAGAACGATGTTGAACCGAGCCGTGAAGATTAGGTAACCCACAACAAGGGATGACAGGACCAACCCAAAGAGCGACCAGAAAACCCCAGGGAAGGCGTCTAGGACAGCAGCTACGACGAAAATGAAAGCTGCATTGATCAGGATGAAATAGAAGAGGAGGAAGGAAAGCAGCAGGCTCCTCGGCCTGGGGCCTAGCATCTCATGGGCTAGCGGGCCGAAGGACTTGCCTTCATTCCTGACCGAGAGGAACATGGCGCTGTAGTCCTGCGCCCACCCGATGAAGAGGTTGGCGAAGAGTATCCAGAGAAGCGCCGGCACCCATCCAAAGACGAGTGCGATGCCAGGGCCCAAGATCGGGCCGAGGGCAGCAATGCTGTTAAACTGGAACCCGTACAAAACGTACCGACCCACAGGGAAGTACTCAACTCCATCTGTGTACATATGCGCGGGTGTCGGTCTTGCAGGGTCACTCTTCCAGATGTTCTTGTCAACCCACCTACTGTAGACGACGTAAGTCAGAGCAAAAACGGCCAAACCCAAGCCTACCGTGAAAGCGGGACTCTCGAAGACCATAGTCTTCCTCCCCCCCTAGCAGCAGGGGAGTCTTTTTTAGAAGATAAGCGTTTCGGCAGGTTTGGGGCGCCCAGAGCCTCCCTCTCACGGAGGCCGGTCTCACCGGCTTGCCAGGGTGACGGTTAGGGCTTGTTAATCCTGTCGCACACCTTAAGGATGGCTTGGACTGCTCCTCGGGCCTCGTCTTCGGAGATGCCTTGCAAGGTGAGGTTAGCCACCAATTCCGGCGTACCACCTCTTACTGAGAAGGTCCAGACTCGGGTTTGCTCGGAAATCATTTCAACCAAGGACTGAATGGTCCGTCTCTCCCCGGCCAGTTCTCGGACCGCAAGATCACCAACTTCCCCGTATTCTACTGCGTCGGCTGTCTTCCTCAAGGCCCTGTGAGGCGGCGTGTCCTTCCTTATGACGTCGAACTGGATCTTGGGTTTCTTAGGCAGGTTCGCTGCGAAGATCCCTAGGTCGGATCTACCGATTAGGCGCGCGATTCCCCAGTTGATGATGTTTTCCCTCCCCATCATCAGGAGGGTGAGCCGATACTCTGAAACTGGTTTATTCTTGGTTGTGCCAGCTAGCACAATCGCCTTGGTTGACCACCGAAGTCGAGGTGTTGGGTCCAGGTCGGAGAGGGCGCGTTGTGCTATGGCCGCGATCTTCCGCCCCTTGGACACATTGTACATTCGACCCGCGAAGTAGTTGACGAAGAAGAAGATGGCCAGGCCGAGGACCAGGGTGATTGCCAACTCATCCTGCGTCATCTGCAACTGTGCGAGGAGTGAGGCCGTCAGACCGTATGGCATTTAGATTCCCCCAGAGCTTCCGTCAACCTTCTCACATCCTCCTGAGAAGCTTGACCCTTCAACTCGAACCTGACCGTCCTTTCCGTCCTGTCGCATGTGAATTGGAGGTTTAGATAGGTCAGCTCTTCCTTCCGTAGCAGTCCACCACGCAAGTTGCCCCAGACATAGTCACAGAGGTGCCCAGAGAGGTTTATCGTTCCCTCCCCATGCTTCTCCAGGCTCCTGGGAGGGCGCCCCTTCCACCGCCCCTTCACACACTTGATGGTGAACTCAAACTTGCTCCCGTTAGATGGGTTGATCAAGTAGTGGTAGGCCTGACCTTCGGTCACCCACCGCGCGCCTTCGAGTTCCTTGGAGTAGACGAACTCCGAGGGAATACCGCCCTTCACGAGTTTCCACTCAGGAGGGAGCCTAAGGATCATGAAGACGTAGACTCCCAGAACGATATTGCCTACAGATACGGTGTACTCACGGCTTTTCACAGTTTGTCCCTCTCTGAATGTCCCCTCGCGGATCAGCGCCTGGTGGGCGGGCGCAAGAGAAACAGCCAGCGCCTACCGGCAGATGAGCCAATTGAGGGTCGCTTCGGCTGGGACCTATATAGAATCCCTCACCCCAATGAGAGAACCGCGTGCTTTCAACCACCTAACGGACCTTCCCCTGTCTTCAACACCATCTCCGATGCCATCTCTCGCTTTATCGACGAATACTCCGAGTAGGCGTCGAGAACCCTCCGACCCTCCACGACCAGCCAGAGCCCGTCCCCCACACGGTGCTTGATAGTCAGCCAGAGCCCCCTCGCCGATGTCGGACTAACGACCTTCACCAAGACTTTTCCCGGAAAATCGTTCACCATCGACTCAAATATCTCAACGATTCGTTCCTGGTTCCTCCTTACGTGTTCAGGATACTCCTGCAGTTGTTGATCGAAGGACCTGAGTCCAACCACGCCTGTGGGATTGCAGTAGACCTTGCATTTGCTGCTGAATAGGGTGGGCAGAATCCCCAGGATCTCAACTTTGACTCGCTCATGCGTCTCCCGCATTGACACCCGGTCAAGAAAGATGCCAGGACTTAATAGGGTTGTCGGAACGCCCCCTACGTCGAGCGCGACGCTTGGTCTGATTTCAGGCATCGGAGCGATGAATCGGGGCTCGACGTGGCGTCCGTGGTGAGGATGGCGCTGCCCCACAGGCGGCTCTGGCGTCAAGAGCCCACGGGCCAAGCCTAAGTGAACACGGTGGATTCCCCCGCCGGGAGGAAAGATGGAGCTTGGGGGCAAGGTCGGGCCACCATGCTGGCCCTAGCCAGAGATGGGTGCAGGGTGTCCTTCACCTACCACGGACAGAGAGAGAAGGCGGAGGAGACGCTGGGGATACTGCAGGACCGGGACGGCAAGGACTACGCCTGAAGGGGGCCTTTTATCGTCGCCCTTCCATGTCTGGTGGATGAGGCTGAGACCCGGGCAGGAGAGGGCCCTCATCGTGGGGATGCTCACGACCCTGGGGGCCGGGCAGAAGGAAGCGAAGAGCGTGGCAGAGGTAACGACGGAGGCGGACCTACGTGGCTACCCCTCGCAAGGCCTCATGCGGTTTCCCATGCTGGTCCGGCGGACCCGAAGCGGCGCCATTCGAACCCAGACGACACCGGAGGTGGTGCGGGAGACGAGCGCCACTGCCGTAATGGACGGACAGGGGGGGTACGGGCAGCACGTGGGCCTTCAAGCCATGGAGCTGGCCGTCCAGAAGGCCCAGAAGGTCGGCCTGGGGGCCGTCGCCGTCCGCTACGCGAACCATGTGGGCATGTGCGGCTACTACGCCGAGCTGGCCGCCCGGAGGGCGTGTCTCGGCATGGCGACGAGCACCACGGAGGCCATCGTCCACCCCTTCGGGGGAGTGGAGCCCTTCCTGGGGACGAATCCCATCGCCCTTTCCTTCCCTACGGCGGGAGACCCCTTCATCCTGGACATGGCCACGTGTGCCCAATCCATGGGTCGGATCATGGAGGCGGCAGAGGAGGGTCGCGAGTTGCCTCCAGGCTGCGCCTTGGACGCCTCCTCCAGACCTACCACGGACCCTGCCGAGGCCCTCCAGGGGGTCCTCAGCCCGATGGCAGGGGCCAAGGGCTACGGCCTGGGGCTTTTCGTGGCGGCCCTCGCCGCCCTGTCTGGAGCTGCCCTGGGCCGCCAAGTGGAGGGTACAATCACGGTGGACCCCGCCGCCAACAAGGGGGACTTCTACCTGGCTCTGGACCTGGGGGCCTTCAACCCCGTCCCCGCCTTCGTAGAGAGAATCGGGGGGTACTTTAGGCAGATTGGGGGATCCGCCCCCGCTCCGGGCGTGGACGCAGTCATGCTTCCGGGCGAGAGGTCCCTGAGGAGCCGTGCCCAGGGCCTGGAAGCGGGATACGAGGTGTACGATAGTCTCTGGACGGACCTGGAGCAACTGGGCGACGAGATCGGCTTCGATGCGGCGTCCGTGGTGCGATAGCGCGGAGGCCCCAGACAGCAGGGCTTCGAAGGTCCACGGGTCAAGGCCTAAGTAGACACGGTGGGTTCCCCTGCCTGGGAGGAGAGATGGAGCTAGGGGGTAAGGTCGCGCTGGTGACGGGCGGATCGAGGGGAATCGGTCGGGCGACGGTACTTGCCCTAGCCAAAGAGGGCTGCAGGGTGTCCTTTACCTACCTCGAGCGGAGGGAGAGAGCGGAGGAGACGCTGCGGATGCTGCAGGACCGGGACGGCACGGGACGTGCCCACCAGTGTGACGTCGCTTCCCGGGAGGACGCCCATAGGGTGGTCGACGCCACAGTCGAGGAGTTTGGCCGCCTGGACATCCTCGTGAACAACGCCGGGGTGCTCATCCCTGCTCGGATTGAGGAGCTGAAGGACGAGGTGTGGGAGAGGACCCTGCAGGTGAACCTCAAGGGAATCCTGCACATGTGCCGGTACGCGCTGCCCCACCTTCGGAAGACTCACGGTCGGATAGTGAACGTGTCTTCCATCGCAGGTCTGATGGGAGGAGTCGTCGGCGTTCACTACGCCGCAGCCAAGGCCGGAGTCCTGGGCTTCACCCGGGCCCTGGCGCCTGAGGTAGCCCCCGACGGCGTGTTGGTCAACTCCATAGCGCCCGATGCCGTGGACACTGAGATGCTGTTGCCCGAGCTCCGTTCCAAGGTGGAACAGCTCAATCTCCTCAGGAAGGTCCTGAGGCCGGAGGATGTGGCCAAGGGCATCCTCTTTCTGGCGAAGACGGATACGCTCACGGGCCAGACACTGAATTTTAACGCCGGGCGATACGTCTTCTGATTCCAGCGTCGCCCAGCCCGAGCCCTCGTCTCTCGCTCCAGGCTGCAGGGTTACGACGTCCCTCCCAGGACTACTTCGATGGGAGCTCCATAGAAGCGGGCCAGCTTCTCCACCTCTGTCTCCAGCGCATCCTCCACCTCAGGAGACAACCTTTCAAAGGGTGAGACAGTGAGCTCTATCTGCGGAACCCTTCGCCTAATATCCCAGGTACCGGCGGCACGTCCGTTCACGAGGAGAGTGGGAGAGATCCAGCCCGCCTTTCTGTAGACTTGCTTGTAGTGATCCTCGGAAACTAGGTGATTCTTGTCCTTGTGACCCAATAGATATCCATCGAAGTGGGGAAGTAGGCGAACGGCTGCCGACGGCATGGCCGCCCGGCCCAGTCGTTCCTCGTCGTCGACAAGGATGTACACCTTCCGACCCACCATTGAGACCTCGACGAGTTCGGGCCGCAATCGTTTCCAGATCTCCTTGACAGCCCCGATCCGCATCCCGGACCAAGCGGCGTAATCCTGGGGCATTGCTGGGCCGAAGACGCGCAGGTATCGGCGGAGAAGGGAGGCCTCGGCCTCCTCCTGAGGCAATCCCTCCCAGGAAGGGAGCCACTGATCCGCACGTACAAACGTGACTTCCCGGCCCCGATCGGGTCCGAAGCATACCCGTCCTTCCAAACAGGCCAGGCGGACAGCGCCTCCATAAACATGCTCAATCCAGGGACGCCCCCACTCACCAACCAAGCCCGCGACCGCGCCTGCCAGGTCCTTTCGCGTCGTCGGGCCCGACGCCAGCGCCTGCTCAATGGCGCGAGACATCCTTGGGAAGTCTTCCTCCTTCAGCCCGTACCGGGTCATCCACTGCTTCTCCCGGAGAAGTCCCTCCCTTTGAAGGCCGCCGACGTAGACAGGGAGATCCTCGGCGCGTAGGAGGTGGGATGTGCCCCGCATCGCCCAGGTCTTCACCAGAGTCCTCTTGGCCCACAGGGCATCGTCGACGTCCGTTGGCTTCAGGTCCATGACTCGACTCCAAAAGCCCAGTCGCGCGGCTGATGATAACTGGGCCTGGATGCCACAGGCGTCCGATGCGACTTGTGCAAGATCCTTGTGGGCTGCCCGCTCTAGCAGGTGATGACGTCTAAGCCGGAAGGCAGCGACCCGGTCCTCGGTCACACGATCTTTCAATGCTGCGCCACCATCGGTTGGACTGCGGCCCTAGAGTGGCGCCCCACTTGAGCCTTTGCTGCGGACTGGCCGCGGATCGAGAAAGAGCCAGAGTCCATCCACCATCATATGGTTATCTAATGAGAGTATATTCCCAACCCTTTTCGGTCTACCTGCCAGATTGATCGTGAGAGGTCTTGCCTATGTACGAAGTCCGCTTCCACGGTCGAGGGGGACAGGGCGCCGTGCTGGCCGCCCAAGCCCTGGCGACGGGAGCCTTTTTGATGGGCAAGTACTCCGTGGCGTTCCCCCACTTCGGGGCCGAACGCAGGGGAGCACCCGTCCTGGCCTTCGCGCGGATGGACGACCAGAAGATCCGCCTGAAGACACACATCTACGAACCCCACGCCGTCGTCGTCCTCGACAACAAGCTCGCGTCCTACGTCGATGTAGTTCAGGGCCTGAGAGAGGAAGGCGTTGCTGTGGTGAACAGTCCCCTTCCGCCCGAGGATGTGGTCCTGAGCAAGGCCACTGATCTTGTCATCGTGGATGCCACACACATAGCCTTGGAGCACACTGGCAAGGCCGTGACCAACGCTCCGATGCTGGGGGCCTTCGCGGCGGCCACGGGGATTGTGGGGCTGGAGTTCGTCAAGGACGGGATCATTGAGATCTTCTCTCCCCGCATCGGGGAGGAACTGGCGAGGAGGAACGCTGCCGCTGCCGAGGCCGCGTACGACTCGATTAGTCGAGGACGATGTAAGGGTGGGAAGACCTACGCTGAAGGCCAGAGGTGGGAGCCGCCGGTGGAGGATCTTCCCCTTGGCATCTCCACCGAGGCAATGGAGACCGAGGGGGGCCTTGTAGGCCCCGGAAGCACGGTAGCGAACGAGACCGGCACCTGGCGCGACCTCGCTCCCGTCCTAAACATGGATGAGTGCACGAACTGCCTTCTCTGCTGGTTCTTCTGTCCCGACGGGTCCATCGCGAAGGAAACCGAGGGGCTGTCCATCGACTACTACCACTGCAAAGGGTGTGGCATCTGCGCCCAAATCTGTCCAACGGGTGCCATACTGATGCAACCCACGGAGGAGGTGGTAGCCTGAGGTCCCTGGAGAAGATCTCGACAGGCCCTGTGCACAGGATGATGACGGGCAACTATGCGGCCGCCTACGGGGCGCTCCTGTCGAGGCCCGAATTCATCGCCGCCTACCCCATCACCCCCCAGACCATGATTATCGAGCACCTCTCGGAATTCGTTGCAGACGGCTTGCTGGACGCCGACTTCATGGCTGTGGAGAGCGAGCACAGCGCTATGAGCGCCTGCGTGTCCGCGGAGGCAACGGGCGTGAGAACCTTCACCGCCACTTCATCCCAGGGTCTAGCCCTCATGCACGAGGTCCTCTTCGTCGCGGGAGCCATGCACCTTCCCGTCGTGATGGCGGTTGTGAACCGCAGCGTGGCCGCTCCCATCGGCATCTGGTGCGAGTACAACGACGTCATGCCACAACGTGACGCCGGTTGGCTTCAGGTCTTCTGCGAGGACAACCAGGAGGTGCTGGACATGATCATCCAAGCCTACAGAATCGCTGAGGACAAGCGCGTCCTGCACCCCATGATGGTGAACCTCGACGCCTTCGTGCTGTCCCATACCATCGAGCCCGTGAGGGCGCCGTCACAGGAAGAGGTGAACGGGTTCACGCCGGCCTACGACCCCTCCCACGCCCACCTCTCCCCCGACGACCCCATGGTGGTGGGCCCCTTCTCCCCCCCTGAGTACATCCAAGAGGTGAGATATCAGACGGAGAAGACGATGAACGCCTCCAGAGACGTCATCGGGGAGGTGAACGACGCCTTCTCCAAGGCCTTTGGACGGGATTATGGCGGCCTGATGGAGCCGTACCGGCTGGAGGATGCTGAGGTCGCTCTGGTGACCATGGGTACCGTTACTTCCACCGCCCGGGATGTGGTGGACCGGATGCGATCCGAGGGAGAGAGGGTCGGCCTCGTCAAGCTCCGATTCTTCAGGCCCTTCCCCAGGAGGGAGTTGCAGCTCGTCGCCCGAGAGGTCTCCGCCCTGGGAGTCTACGACAGGGCCATCTCCTTCGGCTCCGGTGGACCCGCCTGGATAGAGACGCGCCACGCCCTGTACGGCGAGGTGGAGATTCCAGTCCTCGACTTCCTGGCCGGTCTTGGAGGACGGGACGTGACGGCCGAGGACGTGGAGGCCATGTTCCGCCACCTGCTGAAGGCCGCTGAGAAGGGTGAACCGAAGACGGACACGGTATGGATCGGCACGAGGGGGGTGGCCTAATGGCCGAGCGGCTCACGGTCAAGACCCTCACAGATGAGGACTTCTTCGTTAGTGGTCACACGGCCTGCCCCGGGTGCGGCGCCGCCGTTTTGGCCAGAATCGCCATGAAGGTCCTCGGACCCGATACCGTCGTCTACCTACCGGCCAACTGCATGCTCGTCTTCTCCTCGACCTACCCGCAGAACGCCTTCAGGGTCCCCTACCACCACGTGCTCTTCGAGAACTCCGCCGTCTGTGCGGCCGCCATTAGCCGTGCCCTCCGCCGTAGGGGATACGAGGATACCAACGTCATCGCCTTCGCGGGGGACGGCGGCACCGCAGACATCGGCTTGCAGGCCCTCTCCGGCGCCGCTGAGAGGAACGAGGACATCCTCTACCTGTGCTACGACAACGAGGCCTACATGAACACGGGGATTCAGCGAAGCGGGGCGACCCCCTTCGGGGCGTGGACGACCACGACACCGGTGGGCGATGTCCAGCGAGGTAAGCGGGAGTTCAAGAAGGAC
>CAYFYA010000020.1:0-32445 GCA_964347325.1 uncultured Methanomassiliicoccales archaeon
CTCCGACGACGGGGGAGAGACATGGGGTAGTATCCTCAACATCGACGATCAACCGAGTTTCGCGGACAAGGAAGCCATGGCCAGCAACGGAAATGGTACCTTGTACGTGGTCTACGACGACGTCGATCTGGTGACCGGGGACACGAGCATCCGCTTTACCCACTCGACCGATGGCGGCGGGAGCTGGGCCCCCACTTCCGCCGTGCCAAGCAGCGCGCAGGGAGTGGCGCCCGTCATCGCCACGCAACCCAACAGCACGGTGCACGTTGCCTGGTGGGACTGGGGAGCGGGCGACGTCATGTCCGCCACCTCGTGGAACCGTGGGGAGTCATGGGTGGAGGGGGTTCAGGTCAACTCCCTGTCCGGTTCGGCCCCCGGGAGTGCGGACAACTTCTGGCGGATGCCCCTGCCCTCCATGGTGTCGGACGCCGAGGGGGGCCTGTACGTGGCCTGGCCCGATCGTGGGGAAGGCAACCTGGACATCTTGGTCGCTCGCTCCCTTGACCACGGGATGACCTGGTCCACGCCTAGCCGCGTCAACGACGATGGGTCCGGGAGAGAGCAGCGGATGGTCGCCTTGGCCGTAGATGGTCAGGAAGTCCTCCACGCCGCGTGGCTAGACAACCGCACAGGAAACCTCAACGTCTACTACAGCAACTCCACCGATCGTGGGATGACGTGGTCCCGAAACCTGCGCGTTACCACGGTGGAGACGCCTCACACCTACGCACGGCCAGGGGACTACCTGGGCCTAGCGGCCGACCGGTACGGGAACGCCTACGTGGTCTGGACCGACGGGCGCGGGGAAGACCTGGACATCTACTTCGCCATGGCCGACTTCACGAAGCCCACCATCGAAATCACCTCGCCCTCGGAGGGCGACATCTTGACGTCAGAGGTGGTAGAGATTGCCGGAGTTGCCGAGGACAACGTGGCCCTGGCAGCGGTGGAGGTGAGCGGCAACGGGACGCAGTGGTTTCCCGCCACGGGCAAGGCCACGTGGGCGGCCAACCTGACGCTTCCAGAGGGGATCGCCACGATCTACGCCCGGGCCATCGACGCCTCGGGCAACGTCGCGGTCGACAGCATCGAGATCCGGGTGGAGATCCCGCCCTCCTTCACCCTGATCGCCTTCGCCGCGATGGGAGTGGGGGCCCTCCTCACTGCCACCGTTGTCATCTGGAGGATTCGGGTGCGAAGGCGACGGGACCAGTAGAAGGGGGCTTACGGCCGTCACCTGGCACATAATCCCCCTTGATCATATCCCTCGCCGAGGTAGGCGTACGGCCATCACATCGTGTAGCGATTACGAGCGGCGTTCTATCGGGAGAATGGCCTCACCTTTCTTCGGCCCGCTCTGTGTTCCGGTTCTCAGAATCTAGGCCCTCCTCCCGGGGCAGAGTCCTGTAGCCCAGCATCATCTTCTTATCACCCTCTCGTCTTCCTTCGGTCAGAGATCGTATGGAACACAGGATTTGGCTAGTATCAATGATCACGATGACCCTGGCTCTGATGACCCTCTCGTTGGCACCTGTTTCGGAGGCGGAGAGTTTGGACGTTCGCCTCAGAGACTCCAATGACTTCGCCCCAGACAGGATAGCCGCCCAACCCGGTGAGTCCCTCACACTGCACCTCATCAACGATGGTTTCGCCCCCCACTCCTTCACACTGTTCTCTGACAGGAACCCGTCCGTCCCCTTGAGCGATGAGGCGGACCTGCAGGCTTACAACGCCACCCACATCAAACTGGTGGACGTCTGGCTGAAGGGAGGGGAGGGGGCGACCGTCACCTTCACCGCGCCTTCTGAGAATGGCACCTACGTCTTCGTGTGCATGGTGCCTCTCCACACCGTGGGAGGGATGCACGGACAGCTGATTGTAGGGGAAGAGCCATCGGGAATCGAACCCATGACCGTGGGGGTCATCGTCGCTATCTCTGTGGCCGTGGCTGCCATCTCGATCCTCGTGCTCCTAAAGCGGAGACGCCCCTAACGCCGGCGCCATGAGACGAGGGCGACTACGAGAGCTTACCTCTCGAATCGGGTGCCAATGGTCGAAGGGCGAAGGTCAGCCCCGACAATGGCTAGCCCGACAATTGGCTTGAATATGGCCCTGAGGAGACTGGACTCAGGACGAAGCCAAAGGCAGATTCGATGAGCCCTACATTCATCCCTCTGAAGACCATCCTGAGGGGCCTTCTGCCCGGACGCACAGCCCTTCGTCGCCAGTTCCGATCTCCAAGAAAGACAGGGAGAGCATTCCTTCCGTCCGGACTCATCCTGCCTGGGTGACGTGTTTCTGGCCAGAGCTGGGAACAAGACGAGAGAAATGAGAGAGAGGCGAGTGGAATCCTTGTCCACCCACCTACCAAGTGTACATCTGGGTCTCTCTAGGGCACGTTCGGATTGAGCTCCGCAAAGATGCCGTCAGGGTTTCCCCTCCAGATCCAGGCGTGTAGGAGCCAGAGAGGTGGATGCCAGATGGCCAGGGGCACGCCCCGATCCGGACAGGTGTCTGGATCTGGCCAAGGGATCTCGACGCCGTCAGCGTAATGGCAGGCTGCTTCGTGGAAATGCCACTCATCGGAGTCTCCTGCGAATCCTTCGGGAGCGGGTCCCAACGCTACAAGCACATACTCCAAACCGACGAGCTTGGGTCCGTCTCCCTCTGCCCAGCTGTAGAGCAGCATCTCTGGTTCGGTGACGGCAAAGAACGGATCCACGGCAGGCACGGGTCCAACGAACCTAAGGTAGTGTGCACCCATGTTAGGTATGTGTGGTGAGATGGGTACATAGCCATCCGCCAAGGCTCTACTCACATCGTGATACTTGACTGTGGCCTGCCGGGCGGCAGCCAGTTGTTTGTTCACAACGCTCCCCGGTGCTCCCGGGGCTGCCAGGACCACTGGAGCCATGAATATCATGACCAGGGCTGCCACCATAAGGGGTGCGACTATGGACTTCGTTATGATTCTTATCATGATTCACCTCCTCCCGCATTCGGGCGTTGGGTATTTCTTCCAGCGCCCCTCCTCGGCGCCCAATGGGACGTGATAGCAAGTTACATGATAAGCCTATCGACATTCTGTTTCTTGATAATACGTGCAGGGCGAGATACACCTCACTTGGGAGGCCTACCGCCCTCTCGCCCAGATTGTCCTCGGGGAGAGGGCGGCGAGGATTCTCTAGCCCAAGCTCAGGGTGCGGTCTCACGTCGTCGGTGGCGCCATCGGCGCAGCCGCTGGTGTCTCCTCAGGTATCGAGAAGAAGGCCACGATCTGCAATATGCCAGCGATGAGGATGACAAGGAGCCCTACCCCTACGATCATGAGGACTGCTCCGATTAGGAAGATAATCGCCGTAGTACCAAAGATGCCGACCCCCAGGGTTGAGGAGATGGCATCAAAGCTCCGCTTGTAGAAGATGGCCGCGATGATGTATACAACCCAGGCCAGTACGAGTCCCAGGATGATGGCAGTGAAGATGGCGATTATGTCACCTTCGGTTGGGGTTTCAATGAACTCAAAGCCTGTCGCCCCAAACCCAAAGAACGCGAAGAGGGCTCCGAAGACAAAGCCAGCCAGTACGACAAGGGCAATGATGACGAGGACGAAGAAGATGATGAAGTTCGTGAAGATGTCCGGTCGGCGAACGACGTCCGCTACGAACTTGACAGCGATCATGACGAGAATCAAGCCAACGATCGGGATAGCAATCGAACCGAACGGGATGAAAATCCCGGCGATTCCTCCTAGTAGCAGCAGCAGGGACCCTACTCCTCCGTAGATCTTAGCCTCGCGAAGAGAAGCCATGTGGGAGGCCATGAGGAGTGAAATATAAATGAGTTGTCATGCGAATCCGCCCGGAAGCTTGCGTGACTTGTCATTCCAAGTGGGGGCCCGTCTTTGGGGCATAGCTCACTTTCGCGGACGGGGACTCCCCCCATCCGCCTGGATGCTGAACAGCGTCGCCAAGTAACGTGTGAGCAGAACCGCAACGACGGTTACCGCAACGCCGCTGGCTACTTTTGCCGGATGAGCTGAATTCACCAAACTAGAGTGGAAGAGGGTCCGGATATAGACAAAGGGGGCTTGCAGCCTTAACCTGGCGGGAGAGGTAGTCACAACGTGTTCTTGATGGCGCCTCTTCCTTAGATCATCCTCCAGGCAAAGTGACCTAGCCTAACGGCCAAAGGCCAGACGAGCAGAGTTCAGGACGACGAGTAGAGCGTTGCCCTCATGCAGTGCTGCGGCCCCCAAGGGCGAGATCCAACCGAGGAAGGCCAAGAGAATGCCACCGAGGTTCAGAGCGAGTCCTAGGAGGATGTTCTGCAGGATGATGCGCCTTGTCCTCCGTGCGTGCGTGACGAACCAGACGATCTTCTCCAAGTCCGCCTCCAGAAGTGCTACGTCCGCAACCTCCAGAGACGCATCTGTGGCGGTATCCCCAACCGCCACTGCAACGTCGGCAGCGGCCAGGGCGGGGGCATCATTCACCCCATCACCGGCCATCAGAACCGTCAGGTCCTGTCGCTTCAGAGTCTCGACCACTCTCACCTTGTCTTCTGGAAGGAGACCTCCTTGAACCTCCGCGATACCTCCAAGAGCCGCGACCTGCGTCGCCGCCTCCACCTCATCCCCTGTGATGAGCCCAACCCGTTCGATGCCGTGATGTCTCAGTCTCTGAACCGTTTCCCGTATTCCCTTGCGGGGCGTGTCCTCCAGGTACAGGGCACCGACGAGCCGGCCGTTCCTGGCCACGAAGACCTTCGTAGTTCCGGGCACAACGCCGTCCGGAAGCGCTCCACGAATGGAGGCGTCTGTGCTAACATGCCGGAGCAGCTCCTCGTTACCAACCATCACTTCCGCTCCGCCCACCTGCGACACGACGCCCATCCCCGGGAGAACCTCGAACTCATGGGGTTCAGGGAAGGTCAGTTTCCGTCTCCTCGCTTCGCGCGCGATCGCCCTTCCCAGGGCGTGTTCCGAGTACATCTCCGCGGCGGCCGCCAGAGAGAGAACCTCGTCCTGTTCCACCCCTCCGATGGCGCTGATCCGTACGACGCGGGGGCTGCTCAGCGTGAGCGTCCCCGTCTTATCGAAGAGGACGGCCTGGACTTTGGCCGCGTTCTCGACCACGTCCCCGCCCTTGACCAAGATCCCTCTCTTGGCACTTTTGCCCATCGAGGCCACAACTGCCGTTGGCGTCGCGAGGACGAGGGAGCACGGACATGCCACCACTAGAACGGAGATGGCCCTTACGACATCGGTCGTCACCAACCAGGCACCGAAGGCAACGACCAAGATCACAGGAGCGAACCAACGGGCGTAGCGGTCGGCGATACGTTCGATCGGAGCCCTCCGGGCCAGACTCTGCCTCACGAGACTTATGATGCGGCCGTACGTGGAGTCCCGCGCCAAAGCGGAGGCCTTGAAGAGCAGGTATCCCCCCTCCACAACAGATCCGCTGAGCAGTTCACTCCCGGGTGATTTCGGAACGGCGAAGGGTTCCCCCGTCAGAGCCGCCTCGTTGACACTGGCGCGGCCAGAGAGGACCACGCCATCTACCGGAACCAGGTCCCCTGTGCGCACCGCGACGGTCATCCCAGGGCCCACCTTGTCCACCGGGACCACCCTTTCCTCCCCGTCCATCAGTACGTGGGCCGTCCGGGGAGCGCCCTTAAGGAGGGCCTGAAGGGACCGCCGAGACCGGTTGCTGATGTAGTCCTCCAATAGCTCGCCAGCGTTCAGCATAAGGGCGACGATGGCAGCTGCGGCGTACTCTCCCAGGAGGGCTGTAGCCCCGACGGCGCTGACGACCAAGCCATCCACACCGAAGCGTTTCTCCAGGAGTTCACTGGCGAAACTCACGGCGATGGGAACCATCCCGATGAGAATGGCCAGTAGAGCGAGGGGCTGAGCGAGATTCAGGGGATCCGACAGCACGAAGGAGAGCAGCAGACTCCCGGAGATGAGAGCGGCCGTGGCCCCCACGAGGACGAATCTGTTCCTGAGTTTCGGCACCTCTTCTTCGATGATTGGAGGCGAAGCGGACTCCACGGATTACTTCAGGACGATCCACCGATATATGTGACACTGGCAGGAATTGGCGAGCTGCTACCAGTGTACTGCCAAGGCCCTTCAGGAGTCGGAGGTGGACGGATACCGCTCACGCGGCAATCACACGGACGGCCTCGATCCCGCGGACGACCCGGAGGTCCTCCACGAACTCCCGCACCTTCTCAGCTTCACCCCTGACGAGCACCACCTCGAGGCAAGACCTTCCCATGTGATGGTGCGTGGTAGTGGCGATGATGTTCTCGTGGCGGTGTGCGAGGAGACTGATCTCATCGAAAATGCCCTTGCGGTCGATTCGAAAGGAGAGCGTCACCACGGCGAGGATCTGTCCGTCAAGGGTCATTTCCCAGTCGAGCTCTGTGAAGTATGACCGAAGGGCGTCCCTCACCACCTCAGACTTCGTTGCATACCCCTTCTCGTCTACCATCCGGTCGATCTTCGTCGCCAGCTCATCGGTGAGAGAGACATTCAGAGTCTTCATCTCAACAGCCTCTTTGCCCCATCGCCTTTCGCCCCCATAATCCTTCAGCTCGAGTGCGATAAGCTTTGCTCGCGGTCCTCGTTCGAGAGGGGAGAGAAAGGCCAGTCGTGCATTGGACTTTCAGCCGGTGGAGCTGGACGGGTCTCAACTGCTGACGCGACTAGGACATGGTCCCTTCCAAGGGGTAGCCAGCCTCTTTCCATTCGCGCAGTCCCCCGTCGAAGTGCCACACGTTCTGGTACCCGGCCTTCTCGAGGAGTTTCGCAGCCCTGCGACTCGTGGAGCAGGCGCTATGGGAGCAGTAGCAGACTACCTCATCCTCCGGAGATAGGAGTTCCATGGCCTGCTTGTTGGATTCGGCCAGGATGGAACCCGGAATGTGCTGAGCTTCGAAGTGCCATCTCTCCATCACCATCACAAGCTTGAAGTCGTCCCCACGATCGAGCTTCGCCTTCAGCTCTTCCCTAGCTATCTGGCGCACCATTGACAGTCTCCGAGCACCCCCTCATCGGAGATAGTTACTTAGCTCTTCCGTTGCCCGTGACTCGCGGACTGACTCTACTCGATTGAGCGCAGTCTCCTGGAACCGAGGAGGAGGAAGACGACCGCAAGAAGCCACATCACAGGAGCGTGCAGCAGGAGCAAACCATCCGGTTCTCCAAGAAGCTCTAGAGAGAAGATGAACAGCGGTAAGGAGATGAATACGAAGATCTGGGCTACAATGAACATTGTCATCCTCTTGTCCTTCGGGTTCTCGGATGGAACGCGCACGAGCAGGAAGAGGCCGACAGAGGCCATCGTCGCGGCGGCGGTCAACTGCGCTATGAATCCCGCATTCCAGAGTATGGAAATGGAGTCCGCTTGAGGGCTTAACGCTGTCGCGACCACCATGACGAGAGCCCCCAAAGGAACGGCCACCATCCAGCTCTTAAGCAGGACGGCTCTCACATATCTCCGTTCGCCGTATGGCGCCTTCCTGCAGATGAACAAGCTATCTTTCCCTCGCAGCGTCACGTCTCCGGCGACGGCGGCGGCGAGAATCGGCATGAGCAACACGCCAGGAAACAGCTTGAGGAACGGATCTTCGGGGCCGAAGAAGAAGACACTCAACATGGCGTAAAGACCAACTGCATATACCACCCAGGAGAGGTTCTCAACCCTTCGGCTGTAGTCCTTGAAGACGGAAACGAGAAGGGCGGCGAAGGACCGGTTTCCGGCCAACCGTCGGATGGCAGTGTAGAAGACACCATCCGGTCTGGCCCGGGGCGACGTGAAGGACATGAGTTCCAAGCTATAGGCCCTGTTTGCCACTCTTCCCCCGAGCCACAGGGTTGCCACAAAGAAGAGACCAGCCCCCCAAACCACACCGAAGTCTCGAACCAGACAGCAGCAATGTTGCTTGGGTTGGCCACAAAACCACCGAATACATGGGCTCCCCAGGAGCTCGGAAAGACAACCAGAATCGAGCTTACTACCTGACTCGTCTCAGGATTTGCCAGCGCCGGTAGGAGGCCACCCCCCATAATAGCATATAGGACTGCAATCGGTGGCAGGACGATGAGGAGGGCGAGGGCCCGGCCAACATCCTTTCCGTGAGCAGTCCTACCCAGCTTTGTCCTCACCACCGCACCAACCACGGCGCCGATCCAGAGGGCGGAAATCATCGTGATTATGAAGACAAGGATGACTATGGCAGTCTGCAGCAAATCCAGTCCCAGCGGATGCAGGACAGCGGTGAAGAAGCCAGTAACAGCGGTTATGAAGATGGCGTAGAAGGGGAACTTACCCATAAACTCGCCCAGCAATATGTCTCCAGGCCTTATGGGGGCCGATAGGAAGGTCTCCAGCTGACCTGCTTCGGTTTCTTGCAGGGCCATACTGATTGGAAAGGTCAATAACATGAAGAAGAACATGAAGAGGATGATCTGTGTCAGGGGAACAGCCGCCTGGGAAAGGAAGGCCGCAAGGAGGTCGCTTATCATCAAGTTCACGATGGCCGGCGCGAGGTAGAGCAGATATATTACCAGCAAAGCGGCTGCCAGGAACAGGAAGTACGGTCTTAGCTTCCCTAACCAACTAGTGCGCACACGGTACTCATTCCGTGCGACCACGAACCACTTAGGTCGCGGCACCCTTCTGCTCCCTCCACGCCAGGAGCTCCTTCTCCTCCACGCCTCCGGTCAGATCAATGAACGCCTTCTCCAAGGTTTTCGTGCCCGTCTGCGATTCGATCTCATCCACAGTGCCAATTGCGATGAGCTTGCCACGATCGATGATTCCTATCCGATCGCAGAGCTCCTCCACGATAGGCAGGATGTGGCTGCTGATGAAGATGGTCTTTCCCGCGTCTTCCGCGAGCCCTCGAATCAGGTCCTTGACCATGAGGGCCGCCCGTGGGTCCAGTGTCGAGGTGGGTTCGTCGAGGAACAGAATGGGAGGATCGTGTATTATGGCTGCTGCAATGAGGATACGTTGCTTCATCCCACGACTGTAGCCCTCTAGGAGATTGTCACGCCTGCCATGAAGGCCGAACAGCTTCAACAGATTCTCTATCCTATCGGAAAGGATGTCTCGTGGAACATCATAGAGCGCCCCTATGAACTCAAGGAACTCGTAGGCGCTGAGCTTCTCGTACAACCCAGGTGATTCGGCAAGTAGCCCAGTGACCCGTTTCACATCCATCTCCTCTTTGAGGATATCGTAGCCGTTCACCGTGGCTCCACCGCCGGTTGGTTTCACGATGCAGTTCAGGAGGCGGATGGTTGTGGTCTTTCCCGCCCCATTGGGCCCTAGCAGGCCGAAGGTCTCTCCTTCGTAGACCTCGAGGTTGAGCCGGTCCACCGCCTTAATCTGGCCGGCCCCGTAGTGCTTGGACAGCCCCTCCGTACGAATTATGACACTCGTTTCTCTCCCTCCCCGTTTGAAAACCGGCAACACCGCACGCGGCTAGCGTTCATAAAAGTATACCGGTGCCGTCCGTCTCAGCGAGCCTACCAAGATCAGGCTTGCGAGCCGAATGAGGGCTTCAGCAGGGCGAGGTTTTCTCCTTGGCATGACTCATGACTAAAGGACGGACGCGACGAAAAACAGGACGGCGCCTGTCGTCTTCACCACGAGACAGATTTTGAAGAAGACCACGGATCTTCTTCCAGGGGTCGACCCAGTTCACAGGGCCATGATAAGGAGCATAACCCCGGCGATGCGATAGACGCTAGCCGATACTGGATTGGCGGGTTTATGAAACAGTGTGATTAGGAGGACTAGAAACCCTATGAAGGCCAATGCGAGGCCCTCCGCTACCCACGACATCGTGATGGATCGGTTCTCCTCGGTTGGTTCTGCGAGGCACTGACGATGAATCGCGTTGGCAGGATGTGGGCAACGCCCCACAGAGTGACAAGGGCCGGCCGACGTACAGGAAATTGTCCGCCATTACCAATCCTCTCCCCGCCAATGGCTCCGAGGGTGCGCCGCGCATTTATAACTGGCGCCCTCTCCCTTGTGCACTTGAGGGCCGCGCTCTTGCCATCGCCAGTTGAGAGCGCCCACCTCGACCTAGCCAGGGCTGCAGCTATCACAGGGAGTGAAGCGGGCGGCTGGTGACCTCAAGAGAGGACTAAGCCTTTCCACCCCAACGACTGATGACGATGATCAGGACGATCATCACGATGGTCAAGACCAAGGCGACGATGATCCCAATCACGAGCCCCATCAGGTCCTTGGGCGCGGTCAAAGGAGCCCCAGTAAGAGCCAGACCCCCTAGCACGACGTTGCTCCAAACCAGGGCAATCACGAACCCAAAGGCCGCAGCAAGCGAAGTAGCGATGGTCCGTCGGACCTCGCTCATAGATAGTTGCTTTCCTCCTCCCATGAATATCCTCTCCTGCGGGGAGAGTTGAACTCTTTTTATACCTTTCCACAGCAAGGCGATGACGAATCCAAAGGCCACTGCAGAAGAGAGGGCAACGTCCATGGCTTGTTAAGATTCCGTGAGACGCAAAGCAGACACGACTAAACGAGGTTCTTGCGCACGGCGATCTGAAGCCGCTTACCGAAAGCCGTGTCAATCAGATTCTCGACCGATCCCAGCGTCTCCTCGAGGCCGAGATCCAGAGGTAGATCCCCCCAGTAAGGAATCCCTCTCATGTCCACCTCCTTCATGATGACCTCCGAGTCGTCCGTCTTCATATTCTCAATGACCCCGATCACTGGAACCTCAAGTTCTGACAGCAGGGCCATGAGCTTCCTCACGGTCTCGAACACCAGCCGGGAGGGGGTGGTCACCAATAGGAACTCCACCCGTTCCACGAACCGGAGGACGTCCATGGTCGCGTCCGTGAGCCCAGGGGGCATGTCCACGATGAGGAAGTCGAGCTTACCCCACTTGGTAACTGCGAGAAGCTCCACCAGGGCGTTGGAGATGTCAACACCCCTAAGGGGGGAAGGACGCCCTCCCGAGTAAAACACTATGGACATGTACTCGAAGCCGTAGACCTCTGGTGGAAGAAGACCCCGCTCCTCCGCAGGCTGCAGCTCTCCGACACCCAGGATTATGTGGGACGAGGGGCCGGTGAAATCCAGGTCCAGGAGCCCCACTTTCCGTCCTGCTTGGGAGAGAGTCAGGGCCATCAACGTCGCGACGAGACTCTTGCCTACCCCGCCCTTCGCGCTGGAGACCGCGATGATACGATGGATGCCGCTGAGCCTCTCTTCAATGAGGGCCAATCGAGGATCAACCATCTGGCCTGTCACCCTTGAGGCTGTTAAGCCAGACCCCTCGTCCCTCAGTAATCGCGAAGTCTCGACTCCTGCACTCCGGACACTGCGTGAAGGCGTGGGCGAGATCCGGGACAAAGTGGATCGCTTCTCTCGTCTCCTCCTCCAGACCCCTCGCCTCGAAACTCCACTCGTGACTGCAGGCCCTGCAACTGAAGCGGGCCTTCACCCGTTCGATGTTGAAGACTGCGTCATGGAACAGTTCCGTCTTCACCTGTGATAGCGCAAACTCGAACAGCTCGGGCTCCACCTGCTGAAGCTCACCCAGCCCTATGTTGACCTCCGTGACCCTGTCGAGTCCCTCCTCCTTCGCGATCTTGGATGCAGCAGAGATAATGGCTTCAGCCAGGGACCACTCGTGCAAGCAGGTCTCTACACTCCATGCCGCTTAAGAACTCATCGGCACCGCCTCCGAGGGACATCGCATTGCGAGGAGGCAGATCCCATCGATGAACGTTGATAACGGATGAGTGCCTACGCGAAGCTGGACGAATGAGCAACGAGACCATCGAGAGCCCGAACCTGAAGATGGGCGATCCATCGGGCCAGAGGTACGTTGACGACTTCCCCATCTACGACATAACGCCCCAGAGGCCCATCTTCGATGAGAAGACCTATAGGTTCCGAGCCTGGGGGGCTGTGAAGAAGCCGGTGCAGTTCACGTGGAAGCAGCTGATGGAGTTGCCGTGGAGGGAGGTTGTTGCCGACTTCCACTGCGTTACTGGCTGGTCCAAGAAGGCTTTGAGATGGAGGGGTGTGCCCGCTCGTTCCATCGTGGAGGCGGTGCGTCCAGAGGAGGATGTGCTCCAGGCCATGGCCCACTGTCTTGAGGGCTACACCACCAACGTTCCCTTGGAGTACCTGTACCTCGAGGATAGCCTCCTTGCCTTCGAGCTCAACGGGGAGCCGCTGTCGCCCGAGCATGGTGCACCGCTACGCCTCCTCGTCCCCCAACTCTATGCCTGGAAGAGTGCGAAGTATCTGAGCGGCCTGGAGTTCCAGGACAACTGGGTAGGAGGGTTCTGGGAGAAGCGGGGCTACCATCTCGTCGGCGATCCTTGGGAGGAGCAGAGATACTCGGAGCCCATCGAACGAGTGAGGGAATGGTGGCGGAAGGTCCGGGTCACGAAGGTCGAGAGGGCCAGCAGGTGAGCGACGGCTCACCCCTCAGGCCCTAGGCGTCAGTGCGTGGTCCACCATCCTCCTGCCTCCCACGAGCTCGGGAACGATGATCTCGTTGGCGCCCACCTTCGCCATCTTCCTGGTGTTCTCCTTGAAGCTCGCGCGGGCAATCAGCCTGATATCTGGGTTCAGGGCTCTCGCTGTCACGATGGCGAGGATGGTGTCGGAGTCGTCCCCGAAAGCGATTAGCATCGTCTCCGCATCCTCGATCCGCGCCTCCCTCAAGGTCTCCTCCTCCGTGGCATCGCCCACGATTCTTGGAATTCTCTCCGGCAAGTCCTCCAAGAGCGCCTGATCCAGACACACGACGACAAAGTCTCTCCCAGAGTCCAAGAGCCTCTCCGCAGCCGCCTGTCCCACTCGTCCGAAGCCACAGAGAACGACGTGACCCTTCATTCTTCTCAACTCCCTCCTAAAGCTTCTTCTTCCCAGAACTCGCCTGATGTGGCTCCCCATGGACAGATCCATGAGCAGCCAGAAGGCGTATAGGGCACCTCCGACGCCGAAGGCCATTAGGAAGTTGGAGAAGAGGCGACCCTCGGCGGTCTGTATCAGAGGGGTCCCATACCCCACCGTGGTGATGGTCTGGAGGGTCAGGTGGAGGGCGTCCAACGGCGAAAGGCCCTCCAGCAGCACGAATCCCACCGTCCCGCCTATGACAAGTAAGGTGAGGAAGGCTGCAACCTCGAGAACGTGGAGGAGCTGCCTGAACCTGACCATCGCGGGCTATCACCAACGCAACGGCCTTAAACCCTGCGATGGGGGCTGGCTCCGTCAACTCACAGGGAACGGGCCCTCTTCCTGCACAACTCGGCCTTCTCTTGGTCCCCCATCATCTCGTAGACCTTGGCCTTGAGATGCCACACCCCGGGATAGTAGGGACTGAGCCGAGTGACCTCGTCCAGCACCCGCATGGCATCGTCGTGCAGTCCGCGCATAGCCATGTAGGTAGCTTTCGCGAATAGAGCGTCCACATCCTTTGGGTCGCTAGCTAGCCGCTTGTCGATTGCCTCCAGCCGCTTCTCGAAAAGGATGCGACGTCGCTCTACCTCTAGGCTGTCGGGCCTCCTCTCCGCCTCCTCCGGGTGGCTTCCGGTATCCGATATTGTGGTCATCAGGTCCTCCAAGAGGTCTGTGGCCAAACCAGAGAGTTCCTCGTCCGTTTCCTCGCCGTCCTGGCTTGTGTCCAGAAGGCCAAGGGCCTCGTCGACGGAGGTCATCACGTCATCAAATTCCTGTGGGGCTGCGGGCCACAGGTCCGCATCGACGGCGCGAGTCCTTCCCCGGCGAACCTTCGACCGGATGAAATCGATGTGGTCCAAGGGAATGGTGATGAGCAGGGCCGCTAGCACGAGGATGCGAGCGGTGTTGACGGCATCGAAGTAGTAGGGCGAGGTTCGGAGGCCGAGAATCAGGCCCACAACCATGAGGACTGTCAGAACGACGCGGTACAGGCCTCGAATTCCTCGATCCGTGAAGTGGAGACCCGCGTTCGCACTAGCGAAGACCACAGAAGCCGCCAAGAGCTGCAGGTCTGGCAGCCCCATCAGTTGCAGCGGAGTGAGCTCGAAGACCCACCTCTCGGTGACCTCGGTGGCGTTGAACATGAGGAAGAGCAGCTTAAAGATCAGATAGAAGGCCATGAAGCTGTGAATCGCCAGGGATATGTACTTCGGCCTGAGGTATGCGAAGGCGAAGTCTCTGAAGCGGACGTCCTCCACGAAGGTCCCATCAGACGCCACTTCGCTCCCTCCTGAGTCGAGAACTCACCACCACCACGGAGCCCGCTATGGCGAGCATCATGAGGACCACCGAAGGAACGCCAGCAGCGCCGCCAATGACGCCCGTGAGGTACTCCACCTGGGCAAGGGCTGACAGACCGGCGAGGTCCGTGGCCGTCACCCTGAGCCATCGTCCCGTCACCTGACTGAGGACAAAGGTGATGTGCATTTCCGTTTTCTCCTGAATGGTCTGCGGATCTGTGCTGCGAGAGACCGATGAGAGATCGAGGACTAGCAGCTGGCCTAGCGGTTGCAGGAACTCGTCCTGGGGTGTCTGGTTCTCTGCATACTGCCTGAAGAGGACGTGGGCAACCTGGAGCTCGTCCTCGTTGAGGACCTCCACATCCACCTGTTGGATGTCTTCCCAGGAGTTGTAGTCCGAGACGACGAGATCGATGAAGTGGAGGCCGCCCCTCGATCGGATGTCGAGGCTGCTGAAATCCGGTGGAACGTTTATAACGGTGACGCCGGGCTCTTGGGCTTGGGCGGACGGGCTCACGAGCCCAACAGCGAACAGTGCCAGAACGCAAACAAGAGTGATAACTGAAGATCTTTGCAGCCTACTTGCCATCGCCCTTCCCCTTCCCGCTACGTTTCTTGCCTTCTCTCCCCCTGCTCTTTCCCCTCGCTTCTCTCCCTTTGGTTCCCGCTCTCTCACCTAGGTTGCGCGCCTTCGCATCCCCTGTGCGGCTTCTACGGCTCGAGAGCCGCACGCCGCTGCTTCGCATGTTGATGAACCTCCAGTGGTTGTAGGTGGTAATCGCCAAGACAGATGCGGATACAAGGGAGGCGAAGAACCACAGGAGAGAGGGCTGGAGAGTTGGTGATGCAGGCCTCGGCCCCACGTCAATGGTTGTCTTGTAGATGCTGACCTCTCCCGTGTCCAAGACCGTTAGGGTGTACAGTATCTCTGCCAGCACAGACGGGACGGTGGTCCGGACCTGTATGGTCAGGGGCAGCTCCGCGTTGGGTGTGGGCCTGAGAACCGCTGGTAGCGAGAGGAGGTCTTCACCCTGCAGGACGCCGAGGAGTTGAGCGCCAACAACATCCACTTGGAGGGATACCTCCTGATCACCGGTTAGGTACACCTGCCACGTCACAAGGGAACCGAAGGCTGCCCTCACGCCGTCGATCGTTTGGAAGACAACGTTGCCCACAGTGCCCACTGTGTAGCCAGAGCGCCCGACTATTACCTTGAGACCAAACTCACCCTCGATGGCCGGCACTATCTGGGAGGATCCGGGCGAGGGTATCAGGTACATCGCCTCGACGCGGGAGACGCCCTGAACGTTGATGATCTGGGGTGGCCTCGGGTCCAGCTCAAGCTTGAAGAAGTACTTGATGTCGTCGCTCACGTGGGCGATGTCCGTTGGATTCACCAAGGAGATGCGGTTCTGGAGCCGGTCGAAGGTGGCGGAGAGACGCAGAGGGACATTTCCCTGGTTGATGATCCGGACATATTGGCCCGAGTCCTCTGAGAGTATCTCCGCTTCCTTGAAGGGCTCAGCTCGGAAGCTGAGGTCTGCTGAGGAGAGGCCGTAGCCTATCCGGGCTTCACGGACCTCGAATTCGTAGAGTCCTAGGGAGGTCCCGTCCTTGACGACGGCCAGCTCCCACCTCCCGGGCAAGGCCGTGGCATCGACGCCCAGGCGGAAGGTCACTACCTGCCCTTCGGAGCTCGATGACTCAGATTCAAGGAAGAACCCGTACAGGGGCTCCGACCAGGTGTCGTTGGTCTCGTCTCGCTCCCATAGATAGTGGTTACCCATGCCCTCTCCCTGGGACCCAACGGCTGACGCCTCGAGAATGAGACCAGCCTGCACCGGGGTCTCGAGGCTAACGACCAGGTCGTGCCAGACCCCCGCCACCATGACTGGCTTGCCCTCGGAGTTAAGGATAGGCCCTTCTCCAGGCATTTGGAGGATCAGGCTAACGCCTTCAGAGGCCGACGCGGTAGCTGGGGTGAGCACGCCGACTGCTAGCACTAGCGCGGTAAGTACCGCGAGTCCTCCAAAGCGCATTTTCCATCCTCCACAACACACACTTCCAAAGATTAGGTAAGAGAGGGAGGAGACTACGGGGTCTCCACCCTGATGGTCAAGGTTGCTACGTAGCTGCCCGATGCGGTTCCGAAGGGTACGTATACCCTGAACTGTACGCCGGTTGTCTCCGAGTCTGCGCTGACGTTGTGCGCTCGCTCACTCGCTCCGCTGCCGTGGATGTAGACTCGGTTCCCAGATCCGAGTCCCGCAAATGAGGTGTCCGACGTGATGGCGTCGTTGGCGTCCCCTGCGGCCGTGATGTTGATATTGGTGACGGCGATGGTGTTGGCACCGCTGGTTAGTGTAGTGTCAAACCAGACGCTCAGCCTGTAGTTTCTGTTCGCTGCATGGGTCACAGTGACGATGGCCGAGGTACCGCTAGCGCCTGGGGAGATCGTTCCCGCGTCCCAATCCGACGCGATGGTTACGTTGTTGAACAGGAAGACTCCGAACTCGTGGTATACGTTGGTTGAGTTGGACTGCGAGACGACATTACTCTCGAAGTCCCTGGCCCTAACCTCGGAGTTCCAAGAGTTCGCATCGTTGTAGGACCCGCTCGCTTGGTTGGTGGGATCTGTCCCCCATCGAACCTGGTTGTTGAGGGTGAAAGCCAGTTTGAAGGTGTAGTTCTCGTTGGCCACGTTGGTGAAGATTGAGCTGCTGCCGGAAGCGTAGACCATGTTACCCTCTGTGACACTCCACTCACTCAAAGCAGGAGATGTCAGGGGAGCGACGTTCGTGTAGTTGAGATCGATGCGATAGTTGGCCCCGGTGGTCTGCTGGGTGAAGCTTAGCTCTGCACCCCCGCCGTCGAACCAAATGCGAATGTTCGCCCACCGCATGTCACCCCATCCGTCTGGGTCCTGCAGGGTGACGTTGAAGTAGTAGGTCGTGCCGACGTCGATCTGCGAGTGCATCTGAGACACGTCCGATGCATCAGTGATTGTGTAGTTTGTAACCGTCGGGGGTGTACTGCTCACGGTGGCGCCCAACGTGTTGTCGGTGTCATCATCCTGGGAGACGTCCGGAGCCACTGCCGAACCGAGCGCGAAGAGGACGGCGAAGGCCACCACACCCACAGCCAGAGCCTTTGGGATTGCTTTCATCCTTCTATCCTCCGAGGGATATCGGGATGCCTGTGAGTAGGTCGCTATTTAAGCGTTAGGAAGTCATTCTCCGGTTTGAGAAAAGGTAATGAGCGGATTCTGAAACTAGCTGAAGGCTCTTCAGACCCTCTGGAGGAGGATTGCCTAGTCCGAACAAGACACGTTCACGGCCCTCAATCTCGACTTCGTCAGACGCCGCAACACCAGAGTCACCAATCGTACCAGTGCGGTGTGTTCTGGTACTCGTCCGGGTATCCCGGTGGGTACTCTTCTGGAGGCCCGACCGGAATCTCGGGGTAGGTGGGTGGGGGCTGTGCCCTTTGAACGATGGGTGGCCTGCGGCGTCTGCCGAGGGTGTATGCCACTGCGGCGGCAAGAGCGACCGATAGCCCGAGAACAATTGCGCCCGCAGGTTCACTGATGATAGCAGGCAGATCAGCCAGGGTCACGGGGCCATCACCAAGACCCAGTATCCCCACGGAGGGATCGCCTGACGCCTGCGTGGCCACGAGGAGCACGTCGTCCCCAAGGTTAGCGAGATCGTAGATTGCTTCATATGAAGATGGGACCAGACCCCTGAGGTGCGCAAAGGTGTTGTTGTGCGGGTAGTAGACTCCCAAGGATGTGCCCTCCTGACCAAGACCGCCGAGCACGAACCCACTCTCCGTCGCAGCCACGGCTGTGATCATGCCGAAGTCGACGGGAATCTCAATGGAGAGGTCCTCAAAGGAGGATGAGTCAGGAGTCCACAATCCCAGAAGGGGGCGGCCTTCTATCGTACCCCCAAGCAGGAAGGTCTCCCCGTCCGAAGCGGCATCGAGTAGAGAGCTGAGGGGGCCGTATGTCACTCCGAACTCTCTCCCGAGAAAGGTCGTGTTTAGCGTTGCCGCGTCCAGAACTGCAAGGGCGGGTCCCAGATCATTCTCTCCCAACATGAGGAAGGAGTCAACCCCGGCGGTGACCCGAATTGGACTGTCGAAGTAGCGCTGGACCTGCGGGGCTAGATTCGTAATCCCACCACTTGCTGAGTCGTACACAAGTAAGAAGGACTTCCCTCCCCCATAACCGGGAATCGCGCAGATGCTACCGATTTGGCTCGGAGAGTAGAGCACCTCTACCTCAGCGGGAACGTCGGGGGTCAGGTCCTGTAGCGTCCCGTTGGCTTCATAGGCGTAGAGGACCCCACGGGTCTCGTTTGCACCCGCGATGAGCAGCCAATCCTCGTCCCCTGCTGTTCCGTATATCACGGTGTCGACCAGATTCAACGAATCACTTCTGTCTTCCAGAGTCAACGACAGTGTGTCGATAAGACCGAGGGCTGCCGATGACTGGCGGGACCCCCCGATGATGAAACTTTCACCGGCTGCCAGGGCGTGGTGAAGGCTCCGATAGCGCGCCTCGAAGACTCCCTCATTCTCCTCCCAACTCCAATCGTTCGTCCTGAGTTGCCCGATGAAGGGCGACCCGTTGCTTCCACTCATCACGATCGGTCCTCCAGCCTGGACCATGCTCTGGTAGTCCCAGTTGGGCGGGAGGACGTCGTCTACGTAGAGGGAAGTATCGTTGGAGGGGTGGTAGGCCATCAATGTCTCGAATCCGATCCCCTCTGCCAGAAGGATCAAAGCAGTGCCATTCCACACGCCGGTGGGGAGTCGAGAGTAGTCACTCCTGAGGGCTCCGCTGAGAGAGGTTGTGGCCGCCGCGGATGGATTGTGAACCGCGATGGAGGCCCTTGTTACGGGGAATTGGCTCTCCGATCCAAGGATGTAGAGGGCGTCCTGGGCCCAGATCAGATGGTCAATCTGCTCCATGTCCGTTGGAAGGCCGGAACTCAGGTCGACGATCTCTCCTCCAGGCGTGACGCTCAGAAGGGCAGGGGCCCCACTGAACTTCTCCCCCGCTACGTAAAAGGACGTACCGTTCCAGACGCCATGGCTGACCTCTGTGACGTTGGCAAACTCACCGACCTGGAGGGTCCTCAGGCTGCGTAGGGCTGACTCAAATACACCCGGGATGATCAGACCATCGTCCGTGCTCATGATCAAGAGATACGATGCCCCGTTTCCCACAATGAGGGAGGTCTGTTTGACATCGGAGGGAAGAGCTGCGCTGACGTCAAGAATCTGCGACGAGGAACTTTCGTAGAGCCCTAGGTAGGGAGAGGTACCAAGACTCGATCCACCGAACAGGAGGTCCTGTCCAGACCTGGCAAGAGAGTCGACCGCGCGGTAGTGGGTTGGCAGGGGAGAGAGGTTTCCCACGAGTTTCTTCTGCGCAGCGTTGTACATGGTTAGAACGAGGGCGCCGCTGTGGGAGTGTGCGATGAGCGCTAGTCCAGCGTCCGTGGGCGCAGCAGCAGCGATGCCATCTACTCCATCGGGGAGCAGGTGTGTCAGATCTCTGAAGGAGTAATCTCCCGCACGCCTTTCGAAGGAGATTGGAAGGTTCGCTTGCGGTAGACTAGGCTGCATGATGAGAACCAGGGCGATTGCGAGGACCGGGACTAGGTAACGCAGGCGGCCCCTCTTCTCCATGGAAGGATCCGCGGGATCCAGGCCTTAAATACATAGTCTTATCGTTATCGATTTCGAGAATACCAGCGCCCCCAGGCCTGCCTCCGTGAGAAGATCCTTGCCCCAAGTTCAGAAAGAATAAGGCGCCATGCGGCTTACCGCCGATGAATACCAGACCTGGAAAACGTCCGCTATGCTAATCAATGACCGGAATCTGAAGAGGGCTCTCTTGAGCGCCATTGCAGACGAGTATTCGTCGAAGATACTGTCCTCGACGGCCTGGAAGTCCCTTTCCGTGATGGACATGGTGCGGGATGAGGGAATTCCTTCCACCTCCGCATATCGAAGGGTAAAGGAGCTCAAGGATCAGGGCCTGCTGGCCGTTGACAGGACCATCGTCACGAAGGACGGCAAGAAGTACGACCTCTACAAGAGCACCTTCAGGGAGGTGAACATCAACTTCAGACGGGGCTCTCTAGAGGTCAAAGCAGTGCCGAATCGAGACATCTTCGAGAAGACTCTGCTCTTGTTCAAGTCTCTTACGGAGGAATCGTAGGGTGGAACTCCTACTGCTAAGAGTCCTCCAGGGAGTGGGTGTGATCCTCGGGGGCCTCATAGCAGGCCTGAGCTACGTGGCCTATCGAAGGCACGGAGCCGGCCTAATGATCTTCATCGCATTTGGGTTTGGGCTGCTTACCGTTGGTCTCCTGATCGAGGGCCTTCTCTTCGAGCTCTTCGCCATCTCCCTTGACATGGCTCATCTTGTCGAATCGACCGTGACCCTCGCGGGGCTCATGGTCCTTGCCTATTACCTCATGCCTAGGAGGAGGGACTGAAACGTTGGATCCTTCACGCCCAAGCTCCCTCTCCCTCGATGCCGTGGTCCGAGGCAGCGGTCCAAGGCTCCGGAGGAGAGGGCCTTGACGGAGGTGCTATATGCGTTGATCGGGATGAGACTGGCCATCGTTGTGATGGGCTCGTCCCTGGCGGTCTTCGCGTTCTTCAGATACATCAAGGGGGGATATCGGGGTCACCTTCTGCTGGCGTTGGGCTTCAGCCTCATCTCTTTGGGGGCCCTGGTCGAAGGTGTCACCATCGAACTCATGCAGTGGGAGTTGGTGTCGGCCCACGCGGTCGAAGCGGCATTCTCTGCCGCGGGTCTGCTCTCGGTCCTACTAGCCATCGTGTTGGGCCGTCGATAGTCTAGTCCTCCTCGAGCACCCCACGCTCAGCGCTGATGGGCTCCCAGTACTTCCACCTATTTCTCCGAGCGACCTTTGCCCCACATTGGGGACAGAGGGCATATGTCACCGGTCCCTTCCGCTCCTCCTGCACGGTGGTCTTCGTGCCTTCAAGGGAGATCATCTTCTCCTCCTGCATGCACCAGGCAGCAGCTATCCCCCTACCAGGGACGGGGGCCCATGAAGAGCCTGTCCAGTATATGAGTGGGTCCTCGTTCCGCGTGTCGTCAGGGCAGTATGCCTCACGGGTGCGTCGGCGATCTCTCTCGATCCACCTCTTCGGCATGTCCCAGAGCTTGTGGAACCCATGCCTCTCGCAGGAGACGTCCAGGGAAACCCCTCCTAGGTGAGGAAATCGCCCTTGAAATGCTTTCCCCAATCGATCTGGAAGTGTTGGGAAGGACACCGGGAGCCTTCCAGCACATCCCCAAGGAGTGGCTTTAATAGGGGAGGAATGGGTTCTTGGCTCCATGAAAGGCGACCGACGCGCCATCTCTTCGGAGATTTCGGTCCTTATCCTACTGGCGGTAACCCTCGCTGTCGCGGTTTTGGTCTACGTCCTTGCGCTGGCGGCACTCTAAGGGCGAGATAAGTGAAGAGGAAGACTCTCAAGTTGGTTCTCACCAGATGATACTGTGCCGAAACTTGTAAAAGAGGTGCGGTTATCTTCTCCCAGGTTTCATGAAACCCATGAGACTCCTCATACCTGGTCCAGTCCCTCTGGAGCCAAAGGCGGCCGCGGAACTGACAAAGCCAGCGGTCCCTCACTACGGCAAGGAGTGGGTCAAGGCCTATTCTGAAGTCGAGGAGTTGCTCCAGAATCTCTTCGATATGAGGGAGGCAATGGTCTTCCCGCTCGTGGGCCCAGCCCACGTGGCCTTGGAAGCCCTTGTAACGACGCTTCTGAGGCAAGAGGACAAGGCCCTCGTCATCGACAACGGCTTCTTCGGCCGCAGGTTGCGCGAAGTCCTTGATTCCCACGGGATTGAGGCCTTCTCAATACACTCCCGCTGGGGAACGCCGCCCGACATGCGTCGCGTGGAGGAAGTCCTGAGCAGTAGATACGTCAGAGCCCTCTTCGCCGTCCACTCTGAGACCTCTACAGGAATGGTCAATCCGATGAGAGAGCTGGGAAGCCTTGCCCACGAGTACGGCTCTCTCTTCGTCGTCGATGCCGTCTCCTCTCTTGGAGGTTTGGCGTTGCCCTGTGACGACTGGAGGATAGACGCCTGCTTCGCCGGGTCTCAGAAGTGCCTGGGCGCTCCTCCCGGGATAGCCCCTGTGGCTGTTCGCGGATCGATCCTGGAGGGCGTGGACCCGGGACTGGTGCGGTCTTGGTACCTTAACCTCCTCACTTGGGAGAAGTTCAAAGAGGAGTGGGGCCAGTGGCATCCCCAGCCCACCACCATATCCACCCAAGTCTTCTTCGCGTTCAAGGCCGCTCTGGAGTCGGTCTTCGAGGAAGGGTTGGAGGCTAGAATCGAGAGGCACCGTAGCGTGGGGCGGGGCTACAGGGAGGCCTTGAGGGCCATGGACTTCCAGACAGTCGCGTTGGAGGAAGATTGCAGCGATACAGTCACCTGCGTCAAGCCGCCCAACGGGATCGACTCAGAGAGTCTCCAGCAAAGGCTCCGGGAAGACTTCGGGATACTGGTGGCCGGCGGAATCGGCGAGCTGAAGGGGGAGGTCCTCAGAATTGGCCACATGGGGCCCTCCGCCAACTTCCAGGACTTCATGTCGGTGATGGAGGCTATCGGGAGCGTGGTGAGCGAGACCACGGCCGTCGACGTCACCGCAGCCCTGGAGGTTGCCAGTTCCATATCACACGGGGCGGGAGAATAACGCGGTGACGCGGGTCTCAATCGATGCTACTTGAGTAGGGCAGTTCGATGGGCCGCTGGCAACCGTGACACACTAGCTTCAGGATCAGAGCACCGGCGTCGCGATATGTGGTGACGAGCCAGTGGTGGCGCCCGCAGTCACAGACCAACGTCACTTCCTCACCCTCTTCAGGCATCAGTGTCAGGGTCCCCTCCTCGATTTTCCGACCCGACACCTTCATGCCCTCGATTTCTCCCGGTTTCACCTCGGCCATTCGATGTACTATGGTTCAGCTGACTAAGAAGGTTCCGCGTCGATGGGTGGGCAATCCCGCGGCCTGGTACCCGTGCGCCACAACCCAATCAATCTCGATACTTGTGCTCACTTCCCCCTTCGACTTCCAGGTCTACGTTCAGCCCTAGGACGACTCTGTTGACGAAGTTGAAGTAACTGGCGATGAGTGTGATGTCCAGTATTTCGGAGTCTGTGAAGTTGGCTCCTCGAAGGTTCTCAACGTCCTCCCTCTGCATATCCGCAGGATTATGTGTCAGCCTCGCGCAGTAATCGAGCATCCTTCTGTCCGCTTCCGAAAGAGGGGCGTCGGCATAGTCGGTTCGGAGTTTCTGAAGGACTCGGAGGGACCTTTCGTGCCTCGCCAACGCCTCAGAGTGGTGGACAACGCAGTAATCGCAACGATTCAGAGCCGAAACGACGACGCCGATCATCTCCCTCTGCGCCCGCTTCAGCCCACCCCTCCTAAAGAGGATAGACATGTATAGATCCAGGTGAGCCCTCAGGGATTGTGGATTCAGGGATTGGATCTTGTAGACGTTGGCGATCTGGCCCCTCCGTTCCATGATTTCTTTATACACGCTTGCCAACTCTCCGGTCGCTTCCTGAGGTTCAACGACGTCTATCCACGGCATACAGCTTGGAATGGCTCACCGGTAGAAAGGGGCTTTGACAGAGGAAACGCGCGCGGGCACAGGGCCCGCTGGCGGGTTATTCCAACCACTCGATCTCGTCAACCTCGAAGATGTGGCCGCAGGCCATACACTCGACCCCCAGCCTATTGTCCTCGAACATCAGGACGGCTAGCTCCTCTTCCCCGCACAGGGAACAGGGGCCAAGGACATAGCCACTTTCCCTGATTGCCTGGACCTTCATTGCCCTCACCAAAGATGGGCTACTCCTCATCTCCAAGATCGCACTTCGGGCACATGTAGTCGAGAAGGGGGTAGTTACCGTGGGCGTGCTGAATGAAGTAGACCATCTCCGTCCCACACTTCTCGCAGGTCTTGGTGACGTCTGGCTTGAAGATGCGCAAACCCCCGCTGCCCTTTTGTCTGAACTATCCAAGAAAGCTATTTATCCTTTACCTGAGGCCCAAAGCGTGGCCTGACGGGCTAGCCCGCTGCCCCGCACCCTTTTATCAATCAGCTCCAATCGTTCTGATGCAAGCTAGCGAGTGTCCATACCATGGACGAGTTCGAGGTAGAGGTCATCGAGAAGGTGTGGGAGACCCCCACCGTGTTCCTACTTCGGCTCAGGAGAACTGACGGGGAGCCCCTCGACTTTCTTCCGGGCCAGTGGGTCCTCGTGCGCCTGGAGGGTGGTGCAGACCTCAGAAGGGCCTACTCAGTAGCCTCTCCTCCGCACGAAATTGAGCATTTCGAGCTTTGCGTGAAGGCACTGGAAGGAGGATCGGTATCCCCCCTGCTGGCAAAGATGGAGAAGGGGGAGACATTCGACTGCGCAGGCCCCTTTGGCAAGTTCAAGCTTGTGGATCCCCTCGTCTCTGATGTAAAGTTCGTGGCCACAGGTACGGGAGTTGCTCCCTTCAAGTCCATGATCGACACCCTCCTTCATAATGGGACGTCGGTGGACGTGCTTCTCCTTTACGGAGCCAGGCAGGAGGACGAGATTATCTACGGGAAGCACTTCAGACACCTGGCGGAGAAACACGAGAACCTCATGTATGTCCCGACCCTGAGCCGGCCCCCAGATGGCTGGACCGGTCACAGGGGCTACGTACAGACTCTGGTTGAGAAGTACGTGCAGAGATACGAGGACGAGGAGATCTACCTCTGCGGCGTCCCGGAGATGGTGAACGAGGTCAAAGGGATGTTCCTCAAGATGGGGGCCCCCAGGGAGAGAGTCCACACCGAGAAATGGTACTGATCAGGTGTAATAGGTCTGGCTCTGCTCCCGGAGGAACTGCTGTAGGTAGTAGCTGCCGCCAGCGCCCTTTCCAGATATGCCGCTGTGCTTCCAGCCCCCGAAGGGCTGAGCCCCAACGATGGCCCCAGTGGTTGCCCCCTGAGTTCGGTTGCAATACGCCACCCCCGCCTGGACCTCACGGAAGAAGGTGTCCCGCTCGCTGCTGTCCTCCGTGAATATTCCCGCGCAAAGGCCATACTCCGTATCGTTGGAGAGTCTGAGGCCCTCTTCCAAGGAGTCGATGCCTGAGACACAGACGATGGGAACGAAGAGCTCCTCTCTGAACAAAGCGTGATTCAAAGGCAGACCATCAACAATTGTTGGCTGTACGAAGTACCCTTTGGCCAGTGGACCCTCTTTGAGGACCTTCCCTCCAGTAAGGACTCTACCCGCCTTGGCAGCCTGAGCAACGTAGTTTTTGTAGCTCTCGTGGGCCGCTCGGTTTATCACGGGTCCCAGATACGTGTCACGCTCCGTCGGATCCCCGATCTTCAGCTCTTCTGTCCATTCGACGAGACTCTTCATGAACTCTTCCTTGAGATCGTTGTGGACATAGACCCTCGAGCTTGCGCTGCACTTCTGCCCGCCGTAGCCGAAGGCCCCGCGTCCCACGCCAGGGACCGCCTTGTCGATGTCTGCGTTCTCCGTCACGACTACCGGATTCTTCCCACCCAGCTCGGTGATGACTGGTTTGGCGAACTCCTTGGTTGCTGCCTTGAAGGATGACACCCCCACAGTCTTGGATCCAGTAAAGACAAGACCGGATACCTGGGGGTTCTCCACAATCTCCACCCCTAGGGAGGATCCGGGGCCGGTGACGAAGTTCACGACGCCGTCCGGCAAGCCTGAATCACGAAGGGCCTCGAAAAACCGCAGGCCGATGAAGGGTGTATCGCTGGCCGGCTTCAGGACTGCGGTGTTTCCAGTGATCAATGCACCGGTCGTCATTCCACAAGTGATGGCCAGGGGGAAGTTGAAGGGCGCGATGACGGACCACACGCCGTACGGCCGGAGGACGCTCTTTGTCCTCTCCTGCGGCATAGACCTCCCCATCTCCCTTTCAAACCCGTCTGTCCTTTCCATCTCGGCGCTGTACCACCTGAGGAAGTCGATGGCTTCGTCTGTGTCCACCATGGCCTCGAGACGGTTCTTCCCGTTCTCGTGGCACATCAGGGCCGACAGCTCGTACTTATCCTCAGAGAGGCGGTCAGCGACTTTTAGGATGATCCTCACCCTCTCCTTCCAATCCGTCTCGGACCACCCAAGGAAGGCCTCTCGGGCTGACTCAATGGCCCTCGCTGTGTCCTCCCTCCCCGCCTTCTGGAAGCGTCCCAGGACGAGATCGGTATCGGCGGGGCTTAGATCCTCGAAGGTCTCCTTGCAGTACACCGCCCTCCCGCCGATGTAGAGGGGATGGGTCTCGCCCAGTTCCTGCTCAACCTCCTCCAGAGCCTCGTCGAACCTTCGGTGAAACGTCGCCACCGATCCTTCCTGAACAGCTCGCGTGAACGTGGCCTCGTTTTCGAAAGTCATGAACGCCCCACAAGGGACTTCCCCGCCTCCTTCATAAGGCTACCGCCTTTGGTCGAGGGGGCACCTACGCCCCCGTGGCATGCCAGAGCCCACAAGGTTAAGAGAGCCCCATCCTTGGGAGGTCCGGCCCGAAGGCGACCGAGGGGGAAGCGTGAGCGAGGTCTTAGTGGCGTTGGCCGTTGTAGGGGTGGTTTCTCTCCTCTTCATGCTCGTGGGCCTCCTCCACGGCCGCCGATTCTCCCGCACTGTTGAAGACTTCATCTCGGCCCGGGGGTCAGCGGGGTTGCCTCTGGCCTCGGCCAGCATGGTGGCCACGGCCCTGGGCGTCTGGATCCTCTTCAGCCCAGGCGAGACTGGAACCTTCGGGGGTGTGGTGGCCCTGGTAGGCTACAGCCTGGGGAGTGCGGCTCCCCTGCTGGTCTTCATCCCCCTAGGCCGCCGGATGCGGCAGCTCATGCCGGAGGGCCATTCCCTTACGGAGTACGTCTGGTACCGCTTCGGACGGGGGATGTACGCCTTCTCCCTGGGGGTCGTGGTCTTCTACATGTTCATCTTCCTGACGGCGGAGCTCACGGGCATCGCGTTGGCGGTGCGATCCATCGCCAACCTTCCCCTGCTGGTGACAGCCGCGCTCGTAGGCGGGGCCACCCTCGTCTACACCGCCTACGGGGGCCTGCGCTCCGTCCTCTACACTGACTTCCTGCAGTTCGCCGTCCTCCTCCCCCTCCTGCCCATTCTGTTTGTGGTGGCATTACTAGCCCTGGGAGGGCCGGCCCCCGTCGTGAACCAGGTCGCCAACGAGGCCCCTCATCTCCTGGATCTGGGCCACCGGCTGGGGTACGAGACAGGGGCGGCCCTCGTGATCGCCATCCTGGCAGCGAACCTCTTCCACCAGGGCTACTGGCAGAGAGTGTGGTCAGCCCGGGACTTTGGCGTGCTACGTCGGTCTTTCGCTCTGGCCGCGGTCCTCGTCATCCCCATCGTCTTCCTCGCTGGCTTCCTGGGCGTGATGGCGCAAGGCTTCGGCCTGGTGGAGACCCCCTCCGTCGCCGTCTTCGATCTGGTGCGGCAGGTCATGCCTTGGGCGGCCTTGGCCGTCCTCCTACTCGGGGTGGCCCTGGTGACGAGCAGCGTCGACAGCCTCCTGAACGGCCTCGTAGGCGGATTCACTGCCGACTTGCACCGCCTTCGTCCAGGTGGCGGGGACCGTCGTCTCTTCCGTTGGGCCCGCCTGAGCACCGTGGCTATGGCTCTGCCCGCCATGGCCCTGGCTACCCAGGGGTACAGCGTGCTCTATCTCTTCCTCGTCGCTGACTTGGTGGCCGCCTCCTTCCTAGTTCCCGTCTTCCTAGGACTCTTCGCGCGGCGCTACGGCCCCCTGGAGGCCATCGGAAGCGCCCTCGTGGGTCTCCTCCTCGGGGTGCTGTTCTTTCCAACCCCCGCCTTGGTGGCGTGGAACCCCCTCCCCGGAGCAGGAAGCCTGATGGTCAGCTTCATGGCGGCGGCCGGATCCTCGACGGGACTGGCGCTTTTCGCTTGGGGCATCCGGACGGTCCGAAGGACCCCTGCATTCGATTTCACCATCCTGCGGGAGCGCGTCCGAACCATCGAGGGCCGGCGATAGAGCCAGCTGGCCGTTCCGGGCAACATAAATAGCAGGGCCCGCTAGGTTTCCACGATCGCGATGGAAAGAGCTATTGTCCTCCTCTCGGGCGGCATCGATTCGGCTGTTTCCCTCCTCTGGTCGATGGACCGAGGTTGGGAGATTTACCCCCTCACCTTCCAGTATCACCTCCGTCCCGAACGGGAGCGCGCCGCTGTCGAGATGCTGACCAATCTTTGCGGCTGCAAAGACAAGCTCATCTCCGTCGACCTTCCCTTCATGATGGAAGTGGAGGATATGCAGAAGCTGGGAGTGGAGAATCCCCTCCTAGCAAGGGCCCCGCTGACCTACGTCCCAGCTCGAAACTTGGTCTTCTACTCCATTGCGGCCCACCACGCGGAGGTCACGGGCGCGAGGTGGATCGTAGGAGGCCACAACGGGCCAGACTCCGATACTTTCCCAGACGCCGACCCCGAGTTCTTCTCCGTGCTAAATGAACTCCTGGGTCGTAGCCTCCTGACCTCGGCCGAGCTCCCAGTCACCATCGTCAACCCTCTCCAGGGCCTCTCGAAGTCCCAGGTGATCCGTCTCGGAGTGGAGCTGGGGGTACCGCTGGCGGAGACGTGGAGCTGTAGCCTGGACAGGAAGACACCCTGCGGCGAGTGCCACTCGTGCCAAGAAAGGGCCGGGGCCTTCGAGGGGGCCGGGCTGGAGGATCCCCTGCTGCTTCGCTTAAGTAAGGAGGTTGCTTAGTCTCCGAGGGAGCTGTAGGCATGAGACTCGGCGTCGTAGAATACATGGACTGTGCCCACTTCCTTCCGGGACACTCAAAGTGTGGTGTTCTGCACGGTCACACCTACAAGGTCGAGCTTATCATAGAGGGCGAGGCGAAGGGGGGGATGATCCAGGACTTCGCCGACCTGAAGACCAGCCTGCGCAAGATCCTCGGAGAGTACGATCACAGGGCCCTCAACGACTTCATGGAGTATCCGTCCGTTGAGAACATCTGCGCCGTGCTGAGAACCCGTCTCGAGAAGGTCCTCGAATTTCCCTTCACTATCAGAGTCTGGGAGGGAGAGGGAAAGTGGGCAGAGGCCGGCCCATCTTCTGAAGTATCTTAGGCCGGCGCCCTGAAATAACACGGGGGCCATGCTGCCGTCGGTATTCATGGCGGGCTCTCGTACGGAGAAGGACTTCCTGGGAGAGGTTCAGGTCCCTAAGGACGCCTACTGGGGCGTACAGTCTCAGAGGGCAGTCGAGAACTTCCCCGTCAGCGGTCTCAAGCTCCAGCGTCGGTTCATCAGGGCCCAGGGGATCATCAAGCTCGCTGCTGCCACGGCTAACATGAGGGTTGGTCAGCTGGAGAGCGAGATGGGGGATGCCATCGTCCAGGCCGCAGGGGAGGTCGTGGAAGGCAGGTTCGACGATCACTTCGTAGTCGACGTCTACCAGGCGGGGGCGGGGACCTCACAGAACATGAATGCGAATGAGGTCATCGCTAACAGGGCCAACGAGCTACTTGGCGGCAGGTTGGGAGCCTACGACCCTGTTCACCCCAACGACCACGTCAACATGGCCCAATCGACCAACGATACCATCCATGTAGCCCTCCACATCGCTGCCTTGGAGGCAATCAATGGGGAGCTATTGCCGTCCCTGGAAGCCCTCCGCTCGGGGCTGCAGTCAAAGGCGGGGGAGTTCGACGACGTAATCAAGATCGGCCGGACCCACCTCCAGGACGCGGTTCCGATACGGTTGGGCCAGGAGTTTTCCGGCTACGCGAGCATGGTGGAGCACTCCATAGCGCGGGTCAAGAACTCTTCTGAGGGCCTGAGTGAGCTGGTCATCGGGGGCACCGCTGTGGGAACGGGCCTGAACGCCCATCCATCCTATCCAGATCTCGCCCTGGCCGAGATTAACCGACAGACGGGTCTCGTGTTCAGGCGTCCTGACAACATGTTCGAAGCGATGATGAACACGGATGCTGTTGTTGAGGTGAGCGGTGCCCTGAAGACCCTCGCCGTCAGCCTGACCAAGATCGCCAACGATCTGCGACTCCTGAGTTCGGGACCCCGGACGGGGCTGGCTGAGATTCGGCTGCCTCCTGTTCAGCCAGGCTCCTCCATCATGCCGGGCAAGGTCAACCCTGTGATGGCCGAGATGCTCAACATGGTCGCCTTTCAGGTTCTGGGCAACGACGCGACCATTACCTACGCATCCCAGGCGGGGCAGCTTGAACTCAACGTCATGATGCCGGTCATAGCCTACAACCTCCTCCAGTCCATCGAGATCGCGGCCAACGGCGTTGTCGCCTTCACGCAAAGGTGTGTCAAGGGGATCGAGGTGGACCGCGAGAAGTGCATGTCTTACGTGGAGTGGAGCACCGCTATGGCAACGGCCCTCTCACCTCGTCTCGGCTACGAGAAGGCAGCAGAGATCGCCAAGAGAGCCTTTGCCGAGGGCCGCACGGTGCGCGAGGTCGCCCTGCGGGAGGGCGAGCTGAGTGCAGAGGAGCTGGAGGAACTCTTGAACGCTGACAGGATGACGAGGATACTGGAGGACTAGGCGAACTCCTCGATGAAGGTGGACTTCCAGTCGAATTTGTCCTTGCTGAGGTCCAGAGAAGTGATGGGCACGTCAGGGTAGTTGGGCAGACGCTGGTCGTAGGACGGCTTCTCCTCCTGGTAGATGAGGCCTGTGTAGACCTTCGTGACGTCCATGGCCTTCTCGATGGCAAGGCTTCTCTGGGTAGCATCGTAGTCGGGATCCTCATCCAGGTTGACGATGTTCTTGCGGTAGAATTCGTAGGTGTTCACGCTGTTGTACGTGACGCACGGCGTAAAGGCGTTCAGCAGGGAGAATCCCCGGTGCCTAATGCCCCCCTCTATGAGGCGTGTGAGCTGCTTCACATCCCCCGAGAAGCCCTGGGCCAGGTAGGATATGCCCATGGCTAGGGCGGTGCCTATGGGGCGCATGGGCTGCTCCGCGACTCCATAGGCCGCGGACTTGGCCCTGTAGCCGGAGGCAGCGGTGGGAGAGGACTGTCCCTTGGTCAGGCCGTACACGTGGTTGTCGAAGACTATGTAGGTCATGTCCACGTTTCGCCTGATGGCGTGTAGGAAGTGGTTACCCCCGATGCTGTAGCCGTCGCCATCGCCTCCTGCGCCGATGACCGTTAGGGATCTGTTCGCCAGCTTCACTCCCATGGCCAGCGGCAGAATGCGCCCGTGGACGCCGTGAAACCCGTAGGCTCTGAAATAATCCGTAATCTTGCCGGAGCAACCGATGCCGCCTACGAGGACTACCTGATGGGGCTCCAGGCCCAGGTTCGTCAGGGCGATCTGCATGGCCTTGAGGATGCCGAAGTCGCCGCAGCCAGGACACCATGTCGGACGGTGCAGCCCGAAGTCTTTGACGGAACTCATCAAGCCATCTCCTTGAGCGCCTCGTAGACCTCCTTCGGCCTGAAAGGAGTCCCATCGAACTTCTGGAGGGTCCTGACCTGCTCTCTGGGTATTCCCAACTCTGCCCTGAGAACTCGGGAGAGCTGGCCCGTTGCGTTGTGCTCGACGGTGACAAAACGTTCCCCGTCCGGAAGGAACTCCCGAACCGATGCCGTCGGGAAGGGTGCGAGGATCTTGAGTTGTATGAACCTAAGCTTGTGCCCCTCCGCGTTGAGGGCTTCCACGGCTTCGATCACCGGGCCCCTCACGGAGCCGATGCCGAAGACGTCCAGCGATGCGTCCGGCGGCCCGAAAGCCTCTACGGGTGGGCTCCTCGTGTGGCCCAGGGTGGCCACCTTGCTCAGTCTCTTGACCATCATCTTCACACGCATCTGGGGATTCTCCGTAGTATAACCGGTCTCGTCGTGCTCGTTGCTGTTTGCGGTGTAGGTGCCGCCAGAGGTGCCCGGGAGGCTCCTCGGCGAGATGCCACTGTCGGTGAGTGCGTATCGACTGAACATCGAACTCGCTGAGGCGTCCTCAGGCGTGCTTCCTTGGATATCCTCCTCTCGGACGACCTCTCCCCTCTCCAAGGGAACTACATCCGGGTCAATCTCCTCGGGCAGG
>CAYFYA010000021.1:0-30141 GCA_964347325.1 uncultured Methanomassiliicoccales archaeon
ACTCGGGTCTGGAGACGGTCCCTTCGGAATTGCCCAGGACTTCAGGACCCCGTCCACCTCCAACCGGAAGTCGTAATGGAGGGCACGGGCCTGGTGCTTCTGAACGACGAAGATCGGGGCCTCTGAAGGCGAGGCAGGACCCCCCTCGGGCTCCTGAGTCCTCCGGAAGTCCCTCCTGGACCGGTACTCCCCAAGGTGGTCTTCAGACATCTCCTGTCGCCTCCACGGTGTGCGACCCCAAGAGATCGCTATAGGATCCAGAGACCAGATCGGTCTCCGCTACGTGGAGGTCAGTACGAAGAGTCTCGAACTCTGACTGTGCACTCCGCTCCTCCTCCTCCGTTTCCGTCACCCTCTCGAACTCGATGAAGTCCCCGAGCTGCGATACGCGATCGAGGTGGATCTGGACGCTGCCCCATCGATATATGGTCCTACGCTTCTCCACGACGGCGAGAAGACCTAGCGCCTCCTCGAGGACCCTTGGTAGATGTGAGCCTTGGTTCAACTGCATGAGCGTTACCCGGCTGCGCTTAGGCGTTGGGAGGTCCTCCCTGGAGTAGTATATGAGGGTCGTATTCCGCTGACCCTCCACTTCTCTCATCTTCAGTCTACCCCGATTCACGCGGAAGTAGGTGTCAGTCTGATGGAACTCTCCCACGAGACGGGCGTTGGCCTCACACCAGGTTCGAGCGATCGACAGGTCAGAGCACCGGGCCTTGAGCTCCAGCAGCCGCCTCTGACCAATGCTCTCTTCACCAGGGACATCCACATGGTGGGGTAGGCGAGTCAACACCAATACATCTACGGTAGCGGGGTGGGAGCCTCCATGATGGATCTGAGCTTGGGCTCAAGCCTGATGGAACACTCCAGCAGCTCGAAGGTCTTAGCGACGTTGCTCAAGGTCTCGAACTCGTCCTCGATGGGGATGAACCACGCCTTGGAGGAGGGGTCGAAGGTCCTCCCAGGTATCCTCTTGGCTGCCTTGACAAGCTCAGGATCGTAGTCGAACTGCACAACGTAGTCCTCGCCGACGCGGCTAATGGTGACCTCAGGCTTCCTCGGTGGCGGGACCAGGGTCTTGTCGTACATCGAGGCGAGTTCGTCGTCCAGCTCGACGTGAGCCCCTACAGCCTCAAACCGCGCCATCGCGTCCATGTAGAGGTGGATCGGTACGACCCACTCCTTGGAGAAGGAATCGAAAGACCTCTTGTCCAGGGACTTGACCGCCTTAACCAGGCCCTTGGCGTACTCAAACTGGATGACGACCTCGTCCCCCCTCCTCCTCATCCAAACCTGATTCACACCTCTCCGAGGTCTTCCCAGCCTTATATACCGAGGGGGGAGAGATGGGTGAAAGTGGGTCTATCCCTCAGGTCCCATTAGGTCCTCGCTCGTGAGCAGGGGGATTAGTCGAACGCCCAGATTGCCAAGGCGGTCCTCCGCGCCTTCTCCCCTGTCCACGATGCAAACGACCCGATCGACCAGCGCCCCGGCATCCCTCAACGCGCGGACGGCCCGCTCCACGCTCCCGCCTGTTGTGGTGACGTCCTCTACCAGCACCACCCTATCCCCTGGCTCAAGGTCCCCCTCCAACGCCTTCATGGTCCCGTGAGCTCGCTCTCCCTTTCTGATCATGACGTAGGGTAGAGACGCTCGCAGGGCCAGTGCCACTACCAAGGGGATTGCCCCCAGCTCCACGCCCGCAAGCTTTGCGTACCCCTCCACGTGGGGCAGCATGTGCTTGGCCACGAGATTCAGCGTCTCCGGCTTCGTCACGGCTTTCTTGATGTCGATGTAGTAAGGGCTCTTCCTGCCAGAGGTCAGCGTGAAGTCCCCGAACTGCAGGGCACCGCTCGATTTAAGGGCCTCCACCAAGCTCACCAAGGCACCTCCTTCTTCCCAATCCTGTAGCCGATGATGTTGACGGCCCTGTGGAGGATAGGGGTGATCACTATAATGAGGATGAGGCCGAAGATGGCCTCCCCTATGAAGTAGTGTTCCAGAAGCCATCCCGGGAAGAGCGCCACCGTCAGGAGTAAGGCGCCCAACACGAAGTCATACTGATCCAGGACCGGGGCCCTGTCCCCCCTCACGATGCCCAACCTCCTCTTGATGAAGCTCCCCAGGAGGTCCCCCAGCAGGGCCCCGAAAGCCAGGGTGGTCACCGGGCCGAGCCAGTTCACGAAAGCGCCAAGGGTCAGTGGTTCCGACCAGAGGGCGCTGGAGGGCCACAGCAGCGTGCCGACCAGAACCGCTGACAGTCCGCCGCCGAAGAGACCGCGCCAGGTCTTTCCGTCACCGAGAACTCGGCGCCCGTCTCGCAGGCTCCGGCCGAGGTCCACGGGAGCCCCGCCACCCCACACCACAGCCAGAGGGTTCACCACGTACGCAGGTATGAAGAGCCAGAAAGCCAGAAAGAGGGTTAGTGCGAGCACCGCGCCAGCATAGGGTCTCCTTTATAGGGACTTTCCCCTCGAGCGTCCGCCCAGGGAGTTTTCTCAAAGCGGGAAGGAGTCGAGTGGGGTCTCGGACCCGAGGTGGTCCTCCACGGCGGCCCAGGTATCCTCCACCAGGTCCATTGGTCCGAGCACCCTCTTGAAGTATACCGCCCGGCGGTCCAGAATTATGGCGATCCCTCTATCGGTCTCCGAGCGAATGAGGCGGCCTATGGACTGTAGGAGGCGGCGCGTGGCGGGTGCGTGAACCACGTACTCCCAGCCGCGCTGGAACTTCCAGTCGTAGTAGTTCACCAGCGCCCTAAGGGCCGCCGTAGGCTTTGGGTATGGAATGCCGACGATGGCGACGACTTCCAGCTCCCGATTCGGGAAGTCCAGCCCTTCTCCAACCCTCCCACCCGCCACGGCGAAGAAGGCCGAAGTGGAGCTTCTGAAGGCGTCGAGGGTGCGCATCAACTTCGCCTGGTCCATCCCCCTCTCCTCCATGTGGATAGGAACGCGAGCCTCCTTCGCGATGTCCTCATAGGAGCTCAGCTGCTCGTAGCTGGGAAAGAGAACGAGCGTGTTCCTGTTGCACGAGGTGAGGAGGTAACGCACCTCCTCCTTCAGCCTCTCGAGTACCCTCGGGTCCGTCATCCGATCCTCATATCTCGTGGTCACGCCATCCAGGTATACCACGCGCAGGTTCTCCGAAGGGAAGGGGGAGGGAAACCTCTTGAGGGGGGAGTCCTCCGGGAGCCCCAGGGAGTCCCGATACTCTCGAAGGGGTTCCAGGGTTCCCGACATGTGGATGGAGGCGTGGCAATCGAGGAGGGGGCTTGCGGCGATGGAGGAGTCCAGACAGTAGGCCTTCAGGGCCGGGTTCTCGCCCCCGGTGACCAGCTTCGCGAATTCCACATCCTCCGTGGTCATCCATCGCAGGAGGTTGTTCGCCGTGGAGAGAACGAGGGAGCGGGGGAGGCGCCCCCTTCGCCTCCTGGACTCTCTGATGACTTCCCCGAGGGCGGCCATGGAGCCCAGCATACCCTTGAGTTGGGAGGAGGTAGCAGTCAGGGCCTTCAGCAGCACGGCCTCCAGGGCGAAGGGCGGCAGGAAGCCGTCCTCATCGACCACGTACTCGGAGGCGAGCTCCAGCATCCCACCCTTCACGATCTCCAGGAGGTCGAAGGTACTGGTATCCTCCCGCAGGTCCAGGTCTCCGTGATCCATCACCTCCCGCTCGGCCCTCTCGACGGCGTTCAGGGAGATGCTGAAGGAGGCGATCTCCCTGCAGTACTCGGGGAGGTTGTGCGCCTCGTCGACGACGACGATGAGATCCTCCAGGGACCGCCCCATAGTCTCTAGGAGATTTCTCCTCAGGGATGGAGCAAAGAAGTAGATGTACGGGGCGGTGACCAGCTTCGCCCGGGATAGCAGGAGCTTATTCAGCTCGTAGGGACAGATTCCCAGCTCCCGACAATGCTCCACCGTCTCCTCAGCCGTGGGGAGTGTTTGCCGGGAATGGGCTTCCAGCTCCTCCAGGTCGGCCGCTAGCAGGCCCTCGTAGTAGGGGCAGCCCTCACCCCTACCTTCCATGGTGGCCTCCTTCCTGTCCCTGCAGAAGTGGGACAGCTCCTCGGGGGAACCGTGGGACAGCTCCCCGTCCTCACGGGCCAGGAGGCACATCCTGTGTCTTCCCTGCAGGGCGAGGCCGTAGGGCCCCAGTCGCCTGAGCTCCAGCATCACCTGCCTCTGCTGAGAGTTGGTGCGGAGTAGATGCAGGACCACCTTGTCCCGCTCGAGGGCCTCCACCAGGGTGGCGTAGAGGACGCACACCGTCTTTCCGGATCCCGTGCCCGACTGGATGACTAGGTGATCGCCCCCGAGGGCCCTCCTCATGCTGGAGATGATGGTCTTCTGATACCTCCTGGGCGAATACGGGAACCTCAACGGATGGTCTCAGAAGAGGTCGCATTAAAGGTTCATGGGAGGGGTGGGCGAAAGTGGATCGTGGAAACCTTAAGACGCCTCTCTGCGCTTCTCCACTGGTGTTTGACGAGCGGCGGGTCCGGAGGTGGGTTGACTTCGAGTTGGGGGGCCTCCACCAGGGCCTCGTTCTCAAGAAACGGAGCCTCGAACACCTACTGGCTGAGGAAGAGCCGAAGTGCGTTACCAGGGAAGGGGAGGACCACGTGTTCGACCGGGAGGTCTTGAGCAAGTTTGGTGATGAGGCGAGCCCGGAAGAGAGGCGAAGGCTGCGGTTGCCGGTGACACTGCGCTTCCATGCGGACCTGGAGGACCAGGCCAGCCTGGACGATGAGGTAGCGGCGGAAATCCTTCGACGTCTAGAGGGATTCGGCTCGGCCTACCCCTTCAGAGACGGGAAGATGTGGATTCCCTACTCCTTGGCAATTCAGATGCTGGTCGGCTACCCGACGGTCTTCCAGACGATAGTGACCCTCTAGGGCTCCGGAACCCGGCTCTGTCGGACCTCCCACAGGTCCTCCGGCATCTCTTCGTAGACGGAGAGCTCCTCCTCGGGCTGCTCCAGGGCCGGTGCATTGTCGGCCAGCTCGTAGATTCTCTCCTTCCTGAAGAGCCAGTAGTGGATCCTCCACTCCCGCCCATCGTAGAGAGTCGTCTCCTCCCTCTCGGTGGTCAGGATACCGGAGTCCTCCAGCATATAGAAGGCGTCCCGGTCGTCAGGCTCCAAAACGTTGTCGATGATCCTCTCAGAATAACCGAAAAAATTGAGGATGTGCTGGGCCATCGCCCTGGCCTCATCCTCCTTCAACCTTTGACTGTCTATACTATTCTTGATGGCCCGCGTGAGGTCATCGACAGTTAGAGTGCACTCCAGCCCCTTCTCCTTAGTATCAAACGCCAGGGTCGTCCCGCCCCTGAACTCTTCAATTGCGTTCTTCACCTATATTTAGGTTGCGTGTTATTGCTTAGCAAGGGTTATTATCAAAGGTGTCAAGAAAAAGATAAATGGGCTCCGGGGCATACGAACGACACCCGGAGGACAGGAGGGGAGTCGAGTAGGCGCCCGCCATGAGGTCTGAGAGCCAGGACGATCGGATACTGGAGGAGCTGGAGAAGCTCAGGCTCCGGATGGGGAGGCTGGAGAAGCAGATAGGCCAGCTAACGGAGAGGGGGCCTCCCTGGCGCGAAGAACGTGTCAGGACCTTTGTGGAGGGCCTTGACGATGCGTTGGGAGGGGGAGTCCCCAAGGGGCACGTGGTCCTGCTCCACGGCCCCGCGGGGACTATGAAAACGTCCCTTGCCCTCTACCTCACCTCCCGTAACGCGGAGCAGGGTAAGAAGGCCCTGTACGTGTCCCTGGAGGAGACGCGTGAGAGCCTGCGGGAGACCATGAGGGCCCTGGAGATGCCCGCGGACGACTTCATCGTCGATATCGCCACCATGAGGCTGGAGCACGACATGGCGGAGGCTGGAGACTGGTTCCAGATCCTCGTGAGCTACTTGAAGGGCAAGGTGAAGGCGGGGCTTGACCTCCTGGTCATCGATCCCTTCAACGCCCTGTACTCCAACGCCGAGATGCTGACCCCCCGCATCGAAATCCTACAGTTCTTCAGGTTCCTCAGATCCTCGGGTGTGACCACCTACCTCATCTACGAGGGTGAGGAGTTCGGCCACCAGGAGGAGTACATGGCCGACGGCCTCATCGAGATCCTGCCGAGGGAGGTGGAGCCAGGCCACGTCGCCCTGTGGATCAGGTGTGCCAAGCTACGGCACTCCGAGCACTCGAGGGACGCCTTCGAACTGACCTTTCGGCAGGGGGTGTTCCAGGTCCTTCCGGTGTCCGGATAGGGGAGGCTCAATAGGAGTTGCGTATCTTGCTCCTATCGATCCTCATCCCAGTGGGGGTTGCCAGAAGGAAGTTTCTACCCAGGGCCGCTACATCGCCGCCGGTGTCCTGTGCCACGGCCTTCAGCTCGCTGGTCACCCTCTTGAGGGCCAGCTCGTCGTTGGCAATGGGGCTGTAGTCCACCACGAGGACGGTGCCCTCGTACAGCAGGCTATTCAGCAGGCCCAGGTCCTCTTCCCTGGTGACCTCGGCGACCTTGACCACGGTCTTCGAGGGACCCATCTCTTCTTGGACGGGTAGTTCGCTGAGGTCTATGTACTCTCCTTCGGAGGTTCGTCCGTGCGCTACCAGCTTTCTTAACGGTTTGAAGATGCCCATCCCAATCCCTTCTGCGCCGTCCCCGATGCTGACCAGGCGATTTAAACATATCGGCAGGCGGCCCCTAACTCTCGCCTACCTCCCAGATCCAATCACCGACGTGGTGAAGGGTATGGATGGCCCTTCCGCGGTCCGCCGATACCATCTCCGAGGCAGAGAGCAGGGCTCGACCCACTGCCAGGGGCACCATGTTCTTCTCGTCCCGTACCCAGACCAAATGCCCCTCCTCGATGTCGGGATCGGCGTCCACAATCCCGGGAGCCATGACATCGGCGCCGTTTGAGACGTGCGGAACGGCCCCCATGTCCACGGTCACGTACCTGCGGATCCCAGGATTCTTGAGCAGTCCCCTGACCGTCAGAAAGGGCTCGCCCTCGTGGATCATCGCAACGGCGGCACCTTCCACCAGCAGAAGGTCGAAGTCTCCGGCTGCCGCCCTGTCCACCTGGTCCTCTGGGGAGAAGGGCGATGTCCCCAGAGCCGCCTCCAGCCGTTCCTTGAAGAGCAGGGCCTCCTTGCGGCGCAGCCTCTTCCGGCGCCTCAGGGACTTGACAGTCAACGTACTGGGATTGGGGGTGGGCGGTTAAGGTTACCCAACCTATCGCGCAGCGTCTCGTCGCCTTTATATATACGGCTCGCACCATAAGATAGGGCTCATGCGGTCAAATGGCGAGGAGTTCCAGAAGTGGAAGAGCATGGAGCTCCCACGGAGCGTGGTCGTTGGCCACGGCGCCCTCGATGAGACTGGCCGCGTCTGTGCCAAGCTCAAGCTGGGTGGGAAGGGACTCATCGTGGATGACCCCGTCACCAAGAAGATCGCGGGCGACAGGGTTCACGAGGCCCTGGGAGTGGTGGGGATCAAGGCCGAGGAACACGTCATCAAGGAAGCCAGCCTGGACGAGGCGGAGCTGGTGAGACAAACTCTGGGTGATGGCTCCTTTGACTTCGCCATTGGCGTCGGCGGGGGCCGGCCCATCGACGTTACGAAGTTCTCCTCCTTCCAGGAGGGCTTACCCTTCGTGAGCACGCCTACCGCTGCCTCTCACGACGGACTAGTGTCCTCCCAGGCTTCCCTGCAGGGACCCGACGGGAAGACCTCCCTGGCCGCCCACGCCCCCATCGCCGTCATCATGGATACTGGGACGATTGCTGCCTCCCCCCACCGCCTCTTGGCCGCCGGCTGCGGTGACATAATCTCCAACTCCACCGCCGTGAAGGATTGGGAACTCGCCCACAACCTTCGGAACGAGTACTACAGCAGCTACGCCGCCTCCCTCTCTCAGATGACGGCCCAGATGATGATCCGGAACGCTCATGGCCTCAAGCCCGGCCTGGAGGAGACCGCGTGGTTTGTCTGTAAGGCCCTGGTCTCCAGCGGTGTCGCCATGAGCATCGCCGGCTCCTCCCGCCCCGCCAGTGGGTCGGAACATCTATTCTCCCACGCCCTGGACAGGATCGCGAAGGAGCCAGCCCTGCACGGCGAGCAGGTGGGGCTAGGCACGGTGATGATGATGTACCTTCATGGGGGCGACTGGGAAGGCATTCGCCAGGCCCTTCTGGACATCGGATCCCCCACCACGGCCAAGGCCATGGGTGTCTCGCAGAGCGAGGTAATCGAAGCCCTGGTACACGCTCACGAGATGAAAGAGAACCGGTACACCATCCTGGGAGACAGGGGTCTCAACTACGAGGCAGCGGAGAGGCTGGCAGCAATCACCAAGGTCATCTAAGGGGTTTCATTGAAGCGCGTGACCCTCATCGGCGACAGAATCGCTCGGCGTGATGCGACCTTCGTTTTCCTAGGACCCCAACCCGAGTGTCGAGAGTGCGGCCTCAAGTCGGCCTGTCTGCAGCTGGAGAGGGACAAGCTCTACAAGATTGTGGAGGTGAGAGACACCCACCATGAGGACGGCTGCAAGTACCACGAGAACGGGGTCCGGGTGGTGGAGGTCGAAGCGGCCACGGTTCAAGCTTCGCTCAGAAAGTCAGTAGCCATTGAAGGGTCTGTTATCGACTACGCCCGCCCGATTTGTGCCAACCATGAGTGCGAGAATTACGATCTCTGTCACCCGAACGGTCTGACAGGCCCCGCCAAGGTCAAAGTCGGGCCCGTTCTCCAGCGACTCTCGTGCCCCCTAGGTTATGATCTCGTTGAATCTACAGTGGATTACGCCTAGTCAGCGCCCGGACCCCTCGGTTTCCGATGGAGTCTTCACTCCCTTATCTTCCAGTGGCGCTTACGCTCTCGAATCCTGCGGTGGTACTCGGAAGGCAAATACCAGCTGAGCTCCTCTAGCCTCGCTTGGTTTCGTACGAAGCGGGCCTTGCTATGAACATCGATGAGTTCTTCGAACTCCCGTTTCTTCCTTATGGTGTCCCCGAAGTACCACCCACCCACAATCACCAGGACTGGGCCCACAACCACGAACCATACAATCCAACCACCTATTGCATCTAGTATGTCCAAGAAGGCACGCGGGAGAACGCCCCGCAGGAGGAAGTGAAAGATAACGAATAGCGTCATGAGTGCTCCTAGCGCGAGCACTACATAACTCAGCTCCAGCTTGATCTCCCGGAAGACTCCCACGGCTGGTGCATGGCGAATCAACTTTAATATCTTCTTAGTTCAGATTCAGGGTCGTTGGTATGACGCTCAGACGGACACCCATCCACGAGTTTCATAGGGACTACTCAAAGCGCCTAGTTGAGTTCTCTGGCTGGGAGATGCCGCTTCACTTCTCCAGTGTCATTGAGGAACACCATGCCGTGAGGTCAACTGCGGGTCTATTCGATGTCTCTCATATGGGAAAGCTAGCCGTCACCGCAGCAAGCTCGGAGTTATCGCAACTTACAATCAGCACGCTGCCAGAGAGGGTCGGTGTCTGTAAGTACACGCATCTTACGGACCGCGGTGGGAGGATTATCGATGATGTGATCTTCAGCACTCTGGCCCGGGGTCAGTACTTGTGCGTGTGTAATGCCGGCGCGGCTGAAGGAGTGATCGAACACTTGAAAGGCTCTCTCGCTTCGCAAGCTACGATTGATTTTACGTCGAAAATCGTATGCTTAGCAATTCAAGGTCCTGCTTCTCCGAGCGTGTTGCAGTCCCTCTTGGATACTTCCATACTCGAGCTTGGCCCTTTTCACGGTACGTTCGCCGCTATAAAACCGGAGGTGGTCGCGCCTCCAGTGGAAGGAGAGGGGTGGGACCCTATCTGGCGGGTCTTGGGCTTGGACGAACGCCGAGAACAGATCTACGTCACCACGACCGGCTACACTGGCGAGGTGGGTTTCGAGATTTTCGCGTCAAATGGGTTGGGCAGGGCGCTGTGGGCCTACATCCTTCAGCCTAGGGACGACTTAACGGTGATTCCGGTGGGATTGGCAGCCAGGGACACTCTACGACTGGAGAAGGGCTTCCTCCTCTCAGGCCAGGACTTTGATGGGCGCCAGACGCCTCTGGAAACCGGCTACGAGCGATTAATAGACTGGAACCACGACTTCTTGGGGAGAGAGCTCCTTCTCCAGATGAAGGAAAGGGGCAGCTATTCTAGGCTCATGGGGGTCAAGCTCCTGGATGATGCGATTCCTCGTAGGGGCAATGGTATCTACAAGGGTGAGGGTCGCGTGGGTGAACTAACGAGCGCCTCTTTCTCGCCTAGCCTTGGTATCGGTATCGGTCTTGGATATCTCGACCCCAACGTGGCCAGGCCAGGAGAGAAGGTCGGGATCGATGTCAGGGGCGAGGTTCATCCTGCTGAGGTAGTCAGGACACCCTTCGTCAGGAGGCCAGCTTGACAACACCCGAAACCAATCAATCATCACTTTCACCTACCTCCCATACACAGAATGATAGCCCCCCGTATCATAGTAACCGAAATGATGCGTACCTGGTTGCCATCCGTACACAGTGATGGTTACAGGTTAGATGTACGTTCCGATAAGAAGGCTGGTACCACTCCCGGCTCCTTAGGTAAAGAATCGGGACCAGAAACGCATTTATGGGATGGACAAGTTAGCCTGCCCTCGCCTTCCTGTGCTTGGTGGTAGCTATGGAGACGCTAGAGGGAACACTATCCAGTCTGGACACCTGGCCTGCACCTGTTCTCAGCCCTAATGCCATGCGGGTGCTTGAGCGCAGGTATCTCAAGAAGGACGAAGCAGGCAAGATCATTGAGACCCCTAAGGAGCTCTTCGCGAGGGTGGCTCTCAACATGGCCCAGGCGGAACTCCAGTACACCACCGGCGCCGATTTGGAGGCAATTGCTAGGGAGTACTACGATCTCGTCTCCAATCTCGACTTCCTACCGAACAGCCCAACTCTGATGAACGCAGGAAACGATCTGCAGCAGCTCTCCGCATGCTTCGTCCTTCCCGTGGAGGACAGCATCGAGGGAATCTTCGACGCCCTGAAGTGGCAGGCGAAGATCCACCAGAGCGGCGGGGGCACAGGCTTTAGCTTCAGTAGGTTGAGGCCGAAAGGAGACTTCGTGCGCAGCACTACGGGCGTCGCCAGCGGTCCCGTCAGCTTCATGAAGATATTCGACGAGGCCACGCAGCAGGTTAAGCAGGGTGGGAAGCGCCGAGGGGCAAACATGGGCATTCTCAGGGTAGACCATCCAGACATCGAGGCCTTCATATCCTGCAAGCACGACACCAGCCAGATAACGAACTTCAACATCAGCGTGGCCATCACGGACGAGTTCATGGAGGCCTACCGCACGGAGGCCGAGTTCCCTCTGGTCAACCCGAGAAACGGGGAAGTCGTGAAGCGGGTGGATCCCCGAGAGCTATTTCGAGAGATCGCCGAGTCGGCCTGGAGGAACGGGGAGCCAGGTCTGTTCTTCATAGACGCCACCAACAGGGCGAACCCCACCCCGAACGTGGCCCCCATCGAGGCGACGAACCCCTGCGGCGAGCAGCCGCTTCTCCCCTTCGAGTCCTGCAACCTTGGCTCCATAGACCTGGAGAAGCACTTGGTCGAGGAGGATAACCGCTGGAAGGTGGACTGGGACAGGCTCGAGAAAACCATCAGGCTGACGGTTCGCTTCCTAGACAGCGTCATCGACATGAACAGGTATCCCATCGATCAGATTGCGAAGATAACGAGGGAGACGCGCAAGATCGGCCTGGGCGTCATGGGGTTTGCCCGCGCCCTCTTCAAGCTGAGGGTTCCATACGCCTCTGAGGAGGGTGTAGAGATGGGCCGCAAGTTCATGAAGTTCATCCGTGACACGGGATACGACGAATCCAAGAAGCTCGCTGAGGCCCGGGGCGCATACCCTGCGTGGGAGGGCTCGGCCCAGCAGAAGAGAGGACTTCGCCTCAGGAACTCCTACGTCACGACAGTGGCCCCGACCGGGACACTGAGTATGATCGCGGACACGTCGGGAGGCTGCGAACCGGAGTTCTCCTTGGTTTGGTACAAGAACGTCATGGACGGGGAGCACCTGCCCTACATCCTGGATTACTTCATCGAGGTGGCCAAGGGGGAGGGCTGGTGGTCCGAGGACCTGATGGAGAAGATTCTAGAGAACGGGGGGTCCTGCCAGGGTCTCTCCGAGGTGCCCGAGGAGTGGCGGAGGGTTTTCCAGGTTTCCTTCGACGTCAGCCCCGAGTGGCACGTGAGGATGCAGGCGGCGTTCCAGGAGTTCTGTGACGCTGCCGTCTCCAAGACCATAAACATGCCGAGGGAGGCCACCGTGGAGGACGTGATGAACGCCTACCTTCTAGCCCACGAACTGGGCTGCAAGGGGATTACGGTCTACCGCGACGGGAGCAGGGAGGAACAGGTCATGAACGTCGGGGTCTCCCAGAGTGAGGAGCAAATGGAGAAGGTCGAGATTACGGAGCCTCGCTCACGACCCGACGTAATCCGTGGAACCACTCAGAAGATAATCACGGGATACGGCGCCCTCTACGTCACGATCAACGAGGACGACCAGGGGTTATTCGAGGTCTTCGCGCAGATTGGGCGCGGAGGCGGATACACAGCGTCGTTCACGGAGGCGGTGGCTCGTCTCATAAGCCTCTGTCTCAGGACGGGGCTGCCCGTGGACGAGATAATCGACCAGCTCGAGGGCATCCGGAGCCCCCGCCTGTCGTGGGACCACCGAGAGAAGATCTACTCGGTCCCGGACGCGCTGGCCAAGGCTCTCAAGAGACATCTCAGCGGCTACTCCCAGGACACCCTCCAACCCAGGGTCGACAGCTTCGAGGAGGAGGACGGTCAATTCGACGACGAGCTGGACAAGGAGTACCGGGACGACACCGACGCCATGGTGAGACAGGGCCTCAATCCAGAATGCCCGGAGTGCGGCAGCAGCCTCATCTTCGAGGAGAACTGCACTAAGTGCCGTAACTGCGGGTTCTCCGAATGCTAGACTCCCCCAAATAGACTAAGTGGGAAGGGCAGGAGCAGTCACCTGCTCCGAAGCCCTTCACCACCTTTTTTGCGATATCGTAAAGCTGACGAGCGACAAAGCACTCCATGCGTTCCCGTGTAGGGATGCGGGTGGCCCATATCGCCTGGGCATGGGGAGTGATGTAGTCAATGTGCCATCGGCGAGCCGCCCGGGGCCGGAGGTGCCTAGACACCCTCCGATGGATACCAGCCATAGCCGAGCCAACGTAGGCGTACGTCCCCGCTAGCAGACCCACAGCTCCCAGGCCACCAACCTCCACTTCGGCCGGGCGGGGGAAGTAGAGGTACAGGATGTACGTCCCTCGAAGGGCCATGGTTGCCGGTAGGTCCCCAAACGCCTTTAAAGCGGGAGGAAAATCCCAGCAGGATGGCCGTCCTTCTCGTCACCGTTCGCTTGGAGGAGGGGGACAGGAAGGCGCTGCGGGAGGTGGCGGGCCGGGGGACAGAGGTCCTCACTCTCGAAGAGCTAGGCGACTCGTCACGCGACGTCCTCCCTGAGGTGGAGGTCGTCTTGTGTGCCGGCCTCCGGGATATCGGCACTTCTGACATAGAGCGAATGAAGTCCCTAAGGATGGTACAGACCTTACTCGCGGGGGCCGACCACCTTCCGGCGGAGGTCTTCAGGCCCGAAGTCGCGGTGTGCACGGGTGCGGGTGCAGCCTCTCACGACATCGCCGAGCACGCCCTCGCCCTCCTGTTGGCGGCGGCCAAGAACGTCGTGCAGCATTCGAACGCCATCTCAAATGGAAGGTTTGATCGGAGTCTGGCCAACCTCACGATGCGCGGTCGGGTCCTTGGCGTCCTTGGCCTCGGAAACGTGGGAACTATCGTCGCCCGCCAGTGCAAGGATCTTGGCATGGAGGTGATGGCGATCAACCGCTCGGGCGACACCGCCGAGGATGTGGACTTCGTGGGCACCCTAGATGATCTCGAGCACGTCCTCAGAGAATCCGACTACCTCGTTCTGTGTCTCCCTCTCACCTCACGGACGGAAGGGATTATCGGACGCAAGGAGCTGGAGACAATGAAGGGGGACTCGATCCTGGTCAACGTTGGCCGAGGCGCCCTCGTTCGGGAGAAGGACCTCTACGAGCACATGCTCTCTCACCCCGCCTTTCGAGCCGCCTTCGATGTCTGGTGGAGGTACCCTTCCAGCGAGGAGGGCCGACCCTTCACACAGCCCTTCCACGAGCTTAAGAACTTCATAGCCACTCCCCATGTGGCGGGCCACGTCCCGGGCCACAGGGAGGCGATGATGGCACTGGCCATAGAGAATATAGGCAACTTCTATATGGGTAGAGTATTGATGAATCGCATCGTCCAGGAGACTCCGAAAGGGATGGAGTGATCAGAATGCAGGAGGTAAAGACTGAGAACCCCTTCGAAATTGCGCAAGCGCAGATTGACGGTGTCGGAAGGCGCATGAAGTTGGATCCCGGGCTGCTGGACGTCCTAAAGTGGCCCAGTCGTGAGCTCACGGTCAACTTCCCGGTGAAGATGGATGACGGCACGATCAGGGTATTCACGGGCTATAGAGTTCAGTACAACCAGGTGTTGGGTCCCTTCAAAGGAGGGATCCGGTATCATCCGGACGTCACCCTTGACGAGGTGCGTGCCCTGGCTGCCTGGATGACCTGGAAGTGTGCCGTCATAGGGCTGCCGTACGGTGGGGCGAAGGGTGGAATCATCTGTAACCCCAAGGAGATGAGCCCCAGGGAGCTGGAGCGGCTGACGAGGCGCTTCACCTCAGAAATATCCATCATCATAGGCCCGCACAAAGATATCCCCGCTCCCGACGTCTACACCGACCCCCAGGTCATGGCTTGGATAATGGATACCTACAGCATGAACGAGGGCTACTCCGTGCCGGGCGTCGTGACGGGCAAGCCCTTGGTGGTGGGCGGCTCCAAGGGACGGGAGGAGGCCACCTCGCGGGGCGTCATGTACTCGACGAGGGTGGTGGCGGAGCACCTCCGCATCGACCTGTCCAAGGCGACGATCGCCGTCCAGGGATACGGTAACGTCGGCTCTCACGCGGCCCGGTTATTCCACGAGGAGTGCGGGTCCAGTATCGTTGCGGTCAGCGACAGCCGCGGCGGGATCCAGAACCCCAACGGCCTCGACCCCGAGAAGGTCAGACTCCACAAGGCCAAGACGGGGAGTGTAGTCGGCTACCCGAAGTCGGATCCTCTGACGAATGAGGAGCTGCTCGAGCTGAAGTGTGACATCCTCGTGCCCAGCGCTCTCGAGGGAGCGATAGCCGAGGACAATGCCCCGCACGTGAAGTCCAAGGTCGTGTCCGAGGGAGCAAACGGCCCCACGACCCTCGAGGCCGACGAGATACTGTTCAAACGAGGGATCACCGTGATTCCCGACATCCTGTGCAACGCTGGCGGGGTCACGGTGAGCTACTTTGAATGGGTCCAGGACCTTCAGCACTTTTTCTGGACCGCAGATCAGGTCAAGAAGCAGCTAGAGGAGGTCATGGTGGGGGCCACCGAGCGGGTGTGGGAGACGGCGAAGAAGGAGAAGGTGGATATGAGAACGGCGGCCTACATTGTGGCCCTCGAGAAAATCGTCGAGGCGTACAGAGTGAGGGGAATTTTCCCCTAGTCCTCCAGGTGCCTAGCCACTAGCTCCGCCACGTCCAAGGCCTGTAGGTCCTCCTCCACACCCACGTTCTTTATCCCATCCTCCATCATCGTCATGCAGAAGGGGCAAGCCGTGCACAGTGTTTTGGCCCCGGTCCCCAGGGCCTCCTCCGTCCTCTCGACGCTGATTCGCTTGCCGGTCAGCTCCTCCATCCACATCCTGCCGCCCCCGGCTCCGCAGCACAGCCCCTTCTCCCGGGACCTCTCCATCTCCCTCAACTCCACGCCCTTGACGGCCCCCATGACCTTCCGAGGAGCGTCGAAGATCCCGTTGTATCGACCCAGGTAGCAGGAATCGTGGTAGGTGACGCTTAGGTCCGCATCCTTAACGGAGATCTTGCCCCCGTCGACGAGTTGCCGGATGAACTCCGAGTGGTGGATCACCTCGTAGCTTCCTCCGAATTCGGGGTACTCGTTCCTGAAGGTGTTAAGGCAGTGGGGACAGGCCGTCACGATCCTCTTGACGCCGTACTTCCTCAGCGTCTTCACGTTCTCCTCGATGAGGGTCTGGGCAAGGTACTCGTTCCCGATCCTTCTCGCCGGGTCTCCCGTGCACCTCTCCTCCTTACCCAGGACGACGAAGTTGACCCCAGCGGCCTGCATGATCCTCACGAAGGCGCGGGCCACCTTCTGGTTCCTCTCGTCGAAGGACCCTGCACACCCCACCCAGTAGAGGACGTCGAAGCTGTCCGCCTCGGAGGCCAACCTCACGCCGAGACCCTTTGCCCAGGCATCGCGCTGGTCCCACGGCGAGGCGTACGGGTTGAAGTTCGTCTCCATACTCGCCAATGCCCTCTGCGCGGTTTCGGGGAACCGCCCCTCCTCCATCACCAGGTTCCTTCTCATCTCCACAATGGGCGGGACGTGGCGGATGCTCACAGGGCACGCCTCCATGCACGCCATGCAGGTCGTGCAGGCCCAGAGTTCCTCCTCTCCGACCTGCCCAGCTATGGGATTCCCCACCATGCCATGGGCCTCGCTGAAGGTCAGGTCCCTGAGGTTCAGGACGACCTTCATGGGGTCCAAAGGTTTCCCAGTGATCCACGCGGGACAGACCTCGGTGCACCGACCACACACCGTGCACGCGTCGAACATCAGCCTGTCCTGCCAGGAGAAGTAGTCGGTGTGGGCGGCTCCCAGCCTAACCTCCGCTCCCTCCTCCGCGAGCTCTTCCAGCCGGAAGGGTGTCGGGAGCTGGCCGTAGGGCTTGAGGGATTCCAAGAAGGTGTTGGCGGGGGAGGTAATCATGTGAAGGAACTTCGAGAAGGGGATGCTCGCGATGAAGGCGAAGGTCGTTATCGCGTGGAACCACCACAAGCCTGCGTAGGTGGCTTCCAACTGGGGGGATATCTGCCCAGGCGTCAGGATGCCAGAGTGGACGAAGGAGCGGGAGAGGGCGTAGCCGACAAAGGACCAGGGGTACCACGGCTGCTGGGGGGTGGCCCCAAGGCGGATGGCCTCTAGGATGAAGCCCTGGACCACCAAGACGAGGAGTATGAGGGGCAGGTAGTAGTCGCCTAACCCGGACCTAAGGTGCCTCGGCCGACTGACCAGCCTCCTCCACAGGGCCATGGCGATTCCAACGATGAGGAAGAGGCCGAAGGCCTCCATGAACACCTCGAAGACGATGTACGAGGCGCCGACCAGGAACCTGGTGCCGAAGAAGCGCAGCGTGATGTCGGTCTCGAGGGCGACTAGGATTGTGCCGATTAAGAGAATGATGAAGCCGGTGTAGATGAGAGAGTGGAAGATGCCGGCGTACACCTCTCGGATGACCTTCCTCTGAAGGAGGCCGTATCTCAGGAGCATCCTGAGGCGTTTCCTGAGGCTGTCCCCTGGACTCTGGGCCTTAGTCTTCCTCCAGGTCCACCACCGATAGACGAGGCCCATCAGGAAGACGACCATGAAGAAAGCGAAGAGATTGAGCATGGGCCCGAAGACCTGCTCGCCAACGATGGCGAAGTGCTCCCTCTCGGGCTCCTGGGCCATGGCCTGGAGGACCCCCCCCATCCATGCCATTGCCGGATGACGGAATCTACACCATATAAGGGTTGGGCAACGGGGAGGGAGAGGACAATTCCCGCGGTAAGCATAGCACCATCCGATGTGCCTGCCAGAGTGTTGGCTGGACCCCTGGCGACATCTTTATATCGAGTCAGGAGGTCCGATGGAATCGCTCATGAACATCGTTGTCTGCGTCAAGCAGGTGCCCAATCCAGAGCTGCAGTTCCGCGTTCAGGAGGACGGCAGGGATATCGCAAGAGGTGCACTGACCTATCAGTTCAACGGGCCCGATGAGTACGCTCTGGAGGAAGCGGTCCAGATCAAGGAGGAAGTCGGGGGCAAGGTCACTGCCATCAGCGCTGGACCCGAGCGTGTGACGGAGGTGCTTCGACAGTCCATGGCCAAGGGAGCCGACGAGGCCGTCCGGGTGGACATGCCCGAAGGATGGGAGTTCAACCCGACGGCAATTGGTAAGGCGTTGGCCAAGGCCATTGCGGACATGGAGTACGACCTGATCTTGACCGGAGTCCAGTCGGAAGACTTTGCCCACGCCTCTACCGGCCCTCTGCTGGCTTCCTTGCTCAAGATTCCTCACGCCTCCGTCGTCGCAAGGGTAGAGCTCGAGGAGGGGAAGGTCAAGGCGTATAGGGAGCTGGAGGGGGGCCTGCAGGAGGTCCTCTCCCTCCCGCTGCCGGTCCTCCTGACGGTTCAGTTCGGCATCAACGAACCGAGGTACGCCTCCGTGTCGCAGATTCTGAAGGCCACCCGGCAGCCCATCAAGGAGGTCACGCTGGCAGACCTGGACCTCACTGAGGAGGAGTTGGGCGCTGGTATCAGAGTCCGCAGGATGTACGTTCCGGAGGTGACGCAGAGGGCTGAAATGATCGAAGGTGAACCTGACGCGGTGGCTGGCAGGCTTCTGGACATCCTGAAGGAGAAGGGCTTCGGGAGGAGGGGCTAGCGTGACCATACTGGTCGTCGCAGAGCACCGGGACGGGCAGCTGGATGAGATATCCGTCGAGGCCTTGGCAAAGGGGCGAGAAGTCTCCCGGGAGGCTGATGTCCCGCTTAAGGCCGCCGTCCTCGGCGAAGATGTCAAGTCCTTGGCGTCGGAACTCGCCTCATACCCCGTGGACGAGGTCCTGGCGATGAAGGACGACAGACTCAAGGACTACACGCCGGAGGCATACAGTGAGGCCCTTGGGCAGCTCCTTCAGAAGGACGCGTACAGCCTCGTGATGACCGGGCACACGGCCACGGGATACGAGTTCGTCCCGAGGACTGCAGGTGACCTCGGCAAGCCCTGCGTGACCGACGTGGTGGACGTTGCCTTGGAGGGCGAGACCGCTATCGCAACGAGGATGGGTTATAACGGGAAGGTGGCCGTGGAGTTGGAGGTGGCCCCGTCCAATCCCTGCTTCCTCACGCTGCGCCCAGGAGTGGCTAAGGCCCCCGAGAAGTCGGGTAAAGCCGCCACCGTGACCGAAGTGGCCTTGGACTTGACCGGTCTGGAAGTCACCCGGGGGGTCCTGGGCTACGAGACGCCCGAATCGGAGGACATAGACATCTCCCAGGCCGACATCATCGTAGCCGCCGGCCGCGGCATCAAGGAGCAGGAGAACCTGAAGCTGATCGAGGACCTGGCAGGAGCCCTGGGCGGTGTCGTTGCCGGATCTCGCCCCATCATCGACAAGGATTGGCTCCCCTGGAGCCGTCAGGTTGGTTCATCGGGGAAGACTGTGCGTCCCAAGCTCTACGTTGCCTGTGGGATCTCAGGCGCCATGCAGCACGTTACCGGAATGAAGGGCTCTCAGACCATCATCGCCATAAACATCGATCCGACGGCGCCGATTTTCGGAGTCGCCCACTACGGCGTCGTAGGAGACCTCTTCAAGGTGATCCCCGCTCTCCTCAAGAGTCTGGGTCAGGCGTAGGGTTAGGCCATAAACTTGACGATTCTATCCCCAAACTCCTTCGTGCCGATCCTGGTGGCACCTTCGATCTTTCGGGCCAAGTCGTAGGTTACCTCCAGGGACTCCACCGCCTTCTCGACCCCTCGCCGTACCAGGCCCGCCGCCTCATCCCACCCGAGATACTCCAACAGCATGCAACCGGCGAAGACCTCAGCCGTCGGGTTGACCTTGTTCTTGCCAGCGTACTTGGGGGCGCTCCCGTGGATCGGCTCGAAGAGGGCAACGTAGTCGCCGATGTTCGCCCCGGGTGCAATGCCCAAGCCCCCCACCAGACCAGCCGCAGCATCGGAGATGTAGTCGCCGTTCAGGTTCGTGGTCGCGATGATGTCGTACTCATCCGTCCTGGTGAGGATCTGTTGGAGCATGTTGTCCGCCAACCTGTCCTTCACCAGGACCTTGCCCTCGGGGACCTTCCCGTCGAATTTGCCCCAGAACTCCTGCTCGTCGACAACCATGTCCCCGAACTCCGACTCAGCAACTTCGTAACCCCACTGCCTGAAGGCACCCTCGGTGAACTTCATGATGTTACCCTTGTGCATCAGGGTCACGCTCTCTCGCCCCTTGTCGAGGGCGTACCTCAGGGCCTTTCTGACTAGCCTCTTGCTGGCGAACTCGCTGATGGGCTTCAGGCCGACGCCGGCGTCCTCCCTCACGTCGATATCGAAGGTCTCCTTCAGGAACCGCCTCACGGCCTCGGCCTCCGCGCTCTCGCGACTCCACTCGATCCCCGCGTAGACATCCTCAGTGGCCTCCCTGAAAATCACCAGGTCCACCTTCCACGGCTCCTTCAGGGGGCTGGGGACTCCTGGGACCCAGGTGATGGGCCTTACATTGGCGTAGAGATCCAGGGTCTGGCGCAGGGCAACGTTCAGGCTTCGGAATCCACCGCCGATGGGAGTTGTGAGGGGGCCCTTGAGGGCGACGGCGTAGTGGCTTATGGCCGTGAACACGTCCTTGGGAAGGAGCTCGCCGTACTCCTCCTCTGCTTCCTGGCCCGCCTTCACCTTCAGCCATACGATCTTCCGCCTGCCGCCGTAGGCCGCCTCCACTGCCGAGTCCAGGACCCTTCTGGCGGTCAGGACGACGTCGGGCCCGATGCCATCCCCATCGATGTAGGGGACTATGGGGTCGTCGGGAACGCTGAGCCCGTCCTCTGCGGGCTCTATGGTCCCTCCCTCTTCGGGGACCTGCAGTCGATCAAAGGTTGCAGATCTCATGTTTCCACGGGCGAGGTTTCGTACCCTAGGGCCGGAATTTAACAGTTACTAGGGTCTAGCCACTAGAGCGACCTTCTTCCGGAAGGGGCGGCTGATCAGGGCCCTCCGGAGGCTCTCGATGGCCACGGTAGGGTTGATCTTCTTGGGACAGGAGTCGACACACCGGAAGATAGTGTGACAGCGCCACACGCCGAACTCGCTGTTGATCCTGGCGAGCCTCTCCTCGGCCCCCTCATCCCGAGAGTCTCCCACGAACCGCCAGGCCTTGACGAAGGCTGCTGGGCCGATGTACCTCTCGTCGGTCCACATGACGGGGCAGGATGAGCTGCAGGCCCCACACTGGATGCACCACGTGGCCTCGTCGATCCTCTTCCTCTCCTTCGGCGTCTGGAGCCTCTCCCGCTCCGGGTCCTCGGACTTGGTGATGAAATAGGGAAGGATCCTCCTCATTTGTTCCCAGAAGGGTCCCATGTCCACCACAAGGTCCTTGATAATGGAGTAGCCGGCCAAGGGCTCCACCCTGACGACCTTCCCCAGGGTGGAGAGCTGGGTCTGACAGGCGAGGCGGTTCTGGTCGTTGATTGTGACAGCACACGACCCACAGATGGCGCTCTTGCAGGAGTAGCGGACGGCGAGGCTCCCGTCCACCTCGTCCTTGATCCTCAATAAGGCCTCCAGAACGGTAAGCCCCTTCTCGGCCTCGACAGCGTGCTGATCGTATCGTGGGGTCTCTCCCGTCTCGGAGTTATACCTGAGGATCTTCAGCCGCGGCATGCCCTTCACCTAGTATACTCTGGCCTCCGGTTTGAACTTCGTGATGGTGACGGGCTCGTAGGAAAGCGTCACCTCCCCATCCACGATAGTGGCGATGGTATGCTTCAGCCAGTTCTCGTCATCCCTCTCCGGATAGTCCACTCGGGAGTGGGCGCCCCTGCTCTCCTTCCTATCGATGGCTCCCTTGAGGATGACCTCGGCCACGGTAAGCATGTTGCCGAGTTCCAGGGCGTTGAGGAGGTTCTGATTGAAGACGCTGCCCTTGTCCTCCACGTAGACGTTGCGGTACCGCTCCTGCAGCTGCTTCACGGCCTTCAGCCCATCCACCATCTCCTCCTCCCTTCGGAAGACGCCCGCGTTCTCGTGCATCGCCTCCTGCATCCCCCGTCGGATGGAGGCCACTCGCTCGTATCTCATCCGGAACAGGATGCGGTGTATCCGATCCTCCTCCTGCTTCAACGACGCCTTGGGGAGGTCGCCGAAGTCCCTCTCCCGTGCGTGGGCGGCGGCCGCCGCCCCGGCGCGCTTGCCGAAGACCAGGCACTCCAGGAGGGCGTTTCCTCCCAGCCGGTTGGCACCGTGGAGGTTGACGCAGGCGCACTCGCCGGCGGCGTAAACACCGGGCAGCGGCGTAGCGCCGTTGACATCAACAGCGATACCTCCCATCATGTAGTGCTGGGCGGGTTCCACGGGAATCGGCTCCGAAAGGGCGTCGACCCCGGCGAAGTCGCGGGAGAACTCTATCACTTCAGGGAGTCTCTCCTTCACGTATCCGGGCTCCAGGTGGGTGAGGTCCAGGTGGACGTAGCCTCCCTCGAAGGCCCTTCCCTCCCTGGCCTCCATGATGATGGACCGTGAGACGATGTCCCTGGGAGCCAGGTCGACCACCGTGGGAGCGTACTTCTCCATGAACCTCTCGCCCAGGACGTTGAAGAGGCGCCCACCCTCGCCGCGGGCCATCTCCGTGATGAGGACGTTGGGTCCGAAGAGGGAGGTCGGATGAAACTGCACGAACTCCATATCCTTCAGGGGGATGCCCGCCCGAAGGGCGATGGTGAGGCCGTCCCCCGTGCAGGTGGCCGCGTTGGTGGACTTCTGATACGTCTGCCCCGCGGGCCCCGTGGCGATGACCACCGCCTTGGAGCGGATGGCGTGAAGCTCGCCAGTAGCCAGTTCCAAGGCGAACATCCCGCGGCAAGTCCCGTCTTCCACGGCGAGGTTCGTCACCGCCCACTCCTCATAGACCGTCAGATCCTCCTTGACGACCTGCTCGTAGGTGGTGTTGAGGAGCATCAGCCCTGTCCTATCGCCGGCGAAGTATGCCCGTGGCATGCCGTGTCCGCCGAAAGGACGACTGGACAACCTGCCGTCGGGCCCACGGCTGAAGGGCGTTCCCCAGTGCTCCATCTGGATGACGGTATCCGCCGCATCACGGGTGAACGCCTCCACCGCGTCCTGGTCCGCCAGGTAATCGCTGCCCTTGACGGTGTCAAACATGTGACCCTCCCAGCTGTCCTCCTCCGAGACGGCGGCGTTGATGCCACCAGCCGCCGCCACCGAGTGGGAGCGCATGGGGTGCAGCTTGGAGACAATGGCCACGTCCACGCCGGTGAAGTAAGCCTCGAGAGCGGCCCGAGTCCCAGCGAGGCCTCCACCTATCACAACGACGTCGTGCTCGATCATGCGATGCCTCAGGTTGTGCCTAGGACAAAGGGCAGAAAGGCCCATAGGCCGTAGGCGAAGAGAACCATACCTGCGAGAAGTAGCCCAACGCTAATCGCTCGCCTCTTCTTAGGGGATCCGACGTAGTCATAGAGGGCCGATCTCATGCCATTTACCCCGTGGAAGACGGCGAAGGCCAGGAGGAGGGTGTCCGTCACACCGAACAGGAGGGACTGGAGCCTGATCTGTACGTTAGCAACCGTCAGGACAGACTCGGGGTCCACGTAGTGAAGCCAGATGACGTGAAGGAGTAGGAGGGCTATGAGGAACACACCACTGATTCTCTGCATCACCCACAGGAAGAGGGTCCACCTCTGGGGGGCGGGAACGTAGGCTTCAGCCACTAGATTCCCCCCATGGCCTCGCCTACGACGATCAATAGACCCCAGAGGGCGACGGCACCCGCCAGGGCCATGAAGCTCCAGAAGATTGCTACCTGTCTCCGGATTCCTATGCCAAGGTCGAAGAGGGTTATTCTCAGGCCGTTCAAGGCGTGGAGGAGGACTCCGACGAAGATGACCCAGTCCACGAATAGAAAGAGGGGCTGTCGGAACATCGCCATGGTCTCCTCGAAGGTCAGTCCCTGGAACCTCGCGAGGGACATGGTGCCGATGTGGATGAAGAGGTAGACGGTGAGCAGGATCCCTGTCACCCTGTGCAGAAGATAAGCCAGGGTCCCAGTCTCCCGCAGTGACACCTTGACGGTCCTCTTCGCATACTCCCCGAAACCCCGCCGCTCCAGCATGCGATTCCTCCGCGGGCCTGGCCAAAGCCCTAGGAGTGGGGCGATGGCTAAGCTATCAAAAAAACCTTCTGAATATACACTATTACTCGTTCTGGAGGAGCTTGGCGTAGTAGGGGCACAAGCTCCGGACGGGACATACGGGGCATTCTGGCTTCCTGGCATGGCACGTCGTCCGACCCAGCTTGATAAGGGACAGGTGGGCCGCACGCCGTCCCTCAGGTGGGACGAGGCCTTCCAGGACGCTCCTCACATCCTCGTAGTTCCTTCCGGGAGTCAGTTCCCACCTTCGCGCGATTCGCCAGATGTGGGTGTCCACCGGGAAGGTTGGGAAGCCACCCACCATGTTGAGGAAGACATCGGCCGTCTTGGGTCCAACTCCAGGGAAATCCATCAGTACTGCCCTCGCCTCCTCCAGGGGCAGTCGAAGGACTTCAGTTGGATCGCCGTCGTACTCGGTCAGGATTCGCATTGCGACCTCCTTGATCCTGGGTGCTTTCATCCGATGCAGACCGGCAGGTCGCAGGGCCTCCTCCAGATCCCCTACGTCTGCCCTAGCAACTGCCTCCGCGGAGATGCCAACCGAGTTCCGGAGCCCCCGGAGGGCCTGACGCTCATTGGCCACGGATGTGTTTTGGGAGATGATGATCGCCACCAGGACCTCGAAGGAGTCCATATCGGCCGACCAGTGATCGGGCGGGAACTCCTCGAGCACCGTCTGCAGCACTTGACGAAAGGTGGTCTCATCCATGGATGTGTCTCTCCGGCTAGAGCGAGGTGTATCGATATCCTCGGCTGCAATGCGGTGCGGGAGCCTAGTATTTCCTCTCTTCCGGGGGATATCGATCGATGACGACGTCCTTGTAGTCCAGCCTCAGCCTGCCATTCTCCCGCCAGGCAAGGGTGTGTTTGAGCCAGTTCTCATCATCGCGCTTCGGGTAATCCGTCCGGAAGTGTGCTCCCCTGCTTTCCCGCCGGGCCTCTGCTCCCACGGCGATCACCTCGGAGAAGTTCAGGAGGTTCCTTGTCTCTAGTGCCGCGATGACCTCGGTGTTGAAGGTTCGCCCCCTGTCCTGGATGCCGATGTTCGCGAACCTCTCTCTGAGTGCACGAATCTTTTCGATGCACTCCCGGAGGCCCTCTTGGTTCCTGAAGATGCCGCACAGGTCTGTCATGGTCTCCTGGAGCTCCACCCGAATCAACGGGGCAGACTCCTTCCCGCCGGATGCGATTAAGTCGTCGAGGTCTTCTCTCACCGCTCTTGGCAGGTCCTCAGGGAAGGGAATCTTGTCGGCCTTGGCTGCGTACTGAGCGGCCGCGATGCCGGCCCGCTTCCCGAAGGTCACGGCCTCAAGGAGGGAGTTGGTGCCTAGCCGGTTGGCCCCGTGAACAGAGACGCAGGCACACTCACCCGCAGCGAAGAGGCCCGGAACGGGCTTTCTGTCGGGACCCAGGATCGCCTGGCCGTGCACGTCGGTGGGGATACCTCCCATGGAGTAGTGGGCCGTCGGTTGGATCGGAATGGGTTCCGCCACCGGGTCCACGCCCACGAAACTCATGACGAGGTCGCGAATCTGAGGCAGCCGTTCCTGAACCTTTTCCTTTCCCAGATGGCGTATGTCGAGGTAGACGAATCCCTCCCCACCGATTCCACGCCCCTCGTTGATCTCGGTCTGGATGGCCCGAGAGATCACGTCCCTAGGCCCCAGCTCCATCTTCTCCTTAGCGTAGTTCTCCATGAAGCGTTTTCCACGGTCGTTGATTAGATACCCGCCCTCTCCGCGGGCACCCTCCGTCACCAGGATTCCCTGCTGGTAGAGGCCGGTGGGGTGGAACTGGACGAACTCCATGTCCTCGATCTGTAGCCCCTCCCCAAGCACCATTCCCAGGCCGTCCCCCGTATTGGCGTAGGCGTTGGAGGTGATCTTGTACGCCCTTCCATAGCCCCCCGTGGCGAAGACTACGGCCTTCGCGCCGAAGACCTCGACATCGCCAGAAACGACGTCCAAGGCGACGACTCCCGCACAAGCTCCGTCCCTCATGGCGAGGGCCAGCGCGTAGTACTCCTCGTAGAAGGTCACGCCCGCCGTCAGGCTCTGCTCGTAGACTGTGTGAAGAACCGTGTGACCGGTCCAGTCGGCTGCGTAGCACGCGCGTGGCCTGGAGTGTCCGCCGAAGGGCCGTTGGGCGATCTTCCCCTCCTCAGTCCTGCTGAATACGACCCCCATGTGCTCAAGCTCGTAGATGTTGTCGTGAGCCTCGTTGACCAGAATCCCGGCGGCGTCCTGGTCGCACAGGTAGTCGCTTCCTTTGACGGTGTCGTAGAGGTGCATGTCGAAGGAGTCGTCGCTGGCGTTCCCGAGGCTGGCGGCGATCCCTCCCTGGGCAGCCCCCGTGTGGGACCTCAGCGGGTGGAGCTTGGAGACGACGGCGGTATCTACCCTGCGTCCCGCCTCTATGGCAGCCCGGAGCCCGGCCAGGCCCCCACCAACGATGACCACATCGTGTTCCTTCATGACGTCTACTCCTTGTCCTCCTAGGTCTTCAACCCCTCCTGAAGAGTCCCGAGAGCGATTGGCGCACAGCGGCCCTTCTCAGGTTCTCGATAGCATCTGTCGGGTTGATGTACTTGGGACAGGAGTCGACGCACCTGAAGATGGTGTGACAACGCCACACGCCGAACTCGTTGTTGACCATTCCGAGCCTCTCCTCCCTCGCGGTGTCCCTGTTGTCCGCCACGAACCTCCAGACCTTCAGCAGGGCCGCTGGGCCCAGATACCTCTCATCGGTCCAGAGGACCGGGCAGGAGGAGCTGCAAGCACCGCACATGATGCACTGCGCCGGCTCGTCCAGGGGCTTCCTGTTCTCCGGGGACTGTATCCACTCTTGCCTCGGCGGTGACGCCCCCATGAGGTACGGCTTGATGGACCTGTACTGCCTCCAGAAGAGGTCCATGTCGACCACGAGGTCCTTAACCACGCGGTAACCGACGAGGGGCTCGACCCTGACCAACTTGCCGAGGTCACCGACCTGGGTCTTGCAGGCCAGTCTGTTGGCATCGTTGATGGTCATGGCGCAGGAGCCACAGATGGCACTCCTGCAGGAGCACCTGAACGCCAGGGAACCGTCGATCTCATGCTTCACACTAAAGAGACAGTCCAGGACCGTGGCACCCCGAGGCAACTCCACTTCGTAGTCCACGAAGCGTGGGCGGCCGTCTCCCGGGGCGTACCTGAATACTCTCAGCAAGGTCAAGACAGGCCTCCTGACCTAAGGGCAGCAAGGCGGGGTGCGTCTATTAAACTCTATCATCCGACTCTATATAGAGGACTGTTCACGGCCGTCGGTTGGGAATGGTCTCTAACCGCTCGCCAGGAAGGACTTCCACATAGTCAGGATGTTACCAGGTCTCTCACTGAGACGGCGGCCGAAGTACGGGAGCCACCTTGGCCCGTAGGGTATGTACTCCAGCACACGGTGGTTGGCCGATAGCAGGTCCGCCTTGAGCCCGTCCCTGACCCCCAGGAGCATCTGGAACTCGAGGTTCCGGCCATACTCCTCCTGGAGGGCAAGGCCCTGGCCGATCAGGCGGTCGTCGTGAGTAGCCAGTGCGAATCGATCTCCCTCCTGAAAGAGGAGGCGCATCAGACGCAGGTAGCTGGCGTCCACGTCCCGCTTCTTCCGAAACGAAATGAACGGTGTCTCTCTGTAGGCCCCCTTGCAGAGCCGGACTATGCCCCCCTCGGTCAACAGGCTCCTCAGGTCCTCCTCGCTCCTCTTCAGGTTGGCCTGCAGGGCGAGACCGGTTTCGGGGTGGTCTTGGAGGCTCTCTCGGTAGATCCGCAGGGTGGCCGACGTGTACTCCGAGCCCTCCATGTCGAGCCAAAGGAAGAGGCCCAGCTCCCTGCAGCGGTCCCTTAAGGTACCCAACCACTTCCTGCAACAGTCCTCCCCGATGGTGAGGCCCAGTTGCGTTGGCTTGACGGAGATGCAGGCGTCCAGGCCAAGGGTTGCGATCCAATCCAGGATGGAGATGTACTCCGCCGCCGCGGCCTCCACGTCTCCCTCCTTCACGTAGTGCTCCCCAAGGTTGTTTATGATGGCTCCGATCCCACCGGCGTTGCTCTCCTCGGATCTCCTGATGGCGTCGTGCAGTTCAGACCCGGCGACCCACTGGCGGGCGAAGGGGAGGAAAAGCTGCACGTCCGGCCTGATATCCTTGCCAAAGAAGAGGCTTTCTGAAAGCCAATGGGGAGGATTCTAATAGGGCGGCAAGGATGCTATTACAGTTGTATGAGCTACGCTGATGCGCTGAAGAGAGCGAAGGGCCTTTCCGGGATCTTCGAGGTTGTCAAGCGGGTCGTCCAGGAGAACCTGGGGCTCCTACGGGCAGGGCTCATGCTGGGGCTTGCAGACCTGGGCAACCACCCTGCCGGCTTCGTCGGTGCTTTCTACCCCGTGGCTTCCAACGTCATCGTGATGAACAAGGTGCCTCTGAAGCGCATCCGGGACACGAACCCGGACCTCTACAGGCCCTACGCCTTCAACATCCTGCTCCACGAGTACCTTCACACCCTGGGCTACCTGGACGAGAGGACTGTGCGTCGGAACGTGCTGGAGCTTAGCCGGAAGGCCTTCGGCGAGGAGCACCTGGCGACCCAGATCGCCCGGGACTACTCCACCTTCTTCCCCAACCTGGTGTATCCTGACGTGGCGTGGCAGCCGGAGAAACTCTCCCTGGAGCTGGTCCGGGATTTCGACCGGTCCAACGCCCAGTACATTGGCTGACCCTCTGAGGCACCAGAGGCGATGGGCAGCGTGACCGGCTAGTATCCGACGTTGTCAGACATCTCAGAAATGGGGTGTCTGAACCAGTGCTATAGCTCGCACTCGAATACTGGCGCAACAAGCCAACGTCTCTCTGACTAAGTCCAGAACCCAGAGAGAGGGGTATATGTGGTTGGCCAGGGCCGGCTCCCTAGGAGTGAATTTGAACGTCGAACCGGATTGGATTGTCAGCAGTGCGAATGACGATCCTCGTGTGCTTGACGCGGTCGAAAACCCTTTTCTACGACATCCGCGTGCTTGATGGGGAAGCCGCGTCCCGGCGGTCCGAGCGTATGACAAGTCCGAGAGGGGCCCGCACGCCCCGGACAAATCCGGGAAATAGACGACGGGGAGGAATGAAATGGCACCGGTCGATGTAGACCAGCAGGGGTCGAAGGAGAACGTGAACGTAGAGATGAAGAAGAACGTGGACAAGTCCCCGGTCGTGCACGGAGCGACGAGGATCGGAATGCGGTCGAACAGGGATTGGTGGCCGAATCAGCTGAACCTCGGGATTCTTCGACAGAACTCGTCCCTGTCCAATCCGATGGGCGAGGCCTTCCACTACGCCGAAGAGTTCAAGAAGCTCGACTTCAAAGCGCTGAAGAAGGACCTCCACGCGCTGATGACGGACAGCCAGGACTGGTGGCCTGCGGACTTCGGCCACTACGGGGGACTCTTCATCCGTATGGCGTGGCACGCAGCGGGCACCTACCGCGTCGGCGACGGCAGAGGCGGCGCCGGCACCGGCCAGCAGCGATTCCCGCCGCTCAACTCTTGGCCGGACAACGCGAATCTCGACAAGGCACGCCGGCTGCTTTGGCCGATCAAGCAGAAATACGGCAGAAAGATCTCCTGGGCCGACCTGATGATCCTCGCCGGCAATGTCGCGCTCGAGTCGATGGGCTTCAAGACATTCGGCTTCGGCGGCGGGCGCCCCGATGTCTGGGAGCCGGATGAGACCGTGGATTGGGGCCCCGAGACGGAGTGGCTCGCCAACGAACGCCACGAGAGGGACGGGACCTTGCAGGGCCCCTTAGCCGCCGACCACATGGGCCTCATCTACGTCAACCCTGAAGGCCCCGACGGCAACCCCGATCCCGTCGAGGCCGCGGCGTTCATCCGCCAGACCTTCAAGCGCATGGCCATGAACGACGAGGAA
>CAYFYA010000022.1:0-25535 GCA_964347325.1 uncultured Methanomassiliicoccales archaeon
CAAGGGCTGGGACTACACGGCGAAGTCCGAGACGTCCAAGCTGATGCTGGAGTCCCTGGTCATCTTCGGCACCTTCATCCCCGGTCCGGTGAACCAGTGGCTTGACGCCCAGTTCGTCGAGGGCTACGTCGAGGACGGCACGGGCGTGGCGGAGCTGGAAACCTTCACCGGCGGCGCCGTGGACCTCGAGAGCAACGACGACATCCCGCCGGAGGCGACGATCCTGACCAAGGACACCATCGTCTTCCGCGACAACTGGAGGAAGAACGGCGAGCTGACCTGGGTGAGCAACGTCACCGTGGACGACGAGGAGACGGAGATGTACTATCAGATCCACGCGGGGACCAACGGCCTCCGTGTCGTCGATGAGAACGACGACAAATTCCGTGGCATCGTCCTCCTGGGTGGCTACGTCTACCCCGCCGGGTCTGACATCTTCCACGACCCGAGTTACTCGGTATCGGCCATCCTCGTCGACCTGCTGCCGGAACTCAACCTGGGACCCTTCGTCTTCATGGGCTTGGTGTCGGTGGCGACCCTCGTCATGGTGGGCGTGGCCGTCCACCTACGACGCCGGTCCAAGAGGCGCAGGATGCCTCCGGCCTTCGGGAGGCTCGACTGAGCCTCCCCCCTCCCCCCTTTTTCTTTCCTTTCCTCCCGACTCGGGAACGACTCACTCTCACTGGTCACCACGTGGGTGCGGTGTTCCGACCGTGGGCGAGAGGACTCCGCCGCAGAACCGCGTTATGACGCGAACGCAACTCTCATAGGCCTCCTCCAGGACTTCTTCCTGGATGCCGGGCACGCCACAGACCATGATCACAACGCTACTCGTATCCGTGGTCACCTTTGTCCGCTCGGCGTCTCTGTACGGGTAGACCGCGAGGAGGCCCTCATCATCCTCGACGACGATCTCTTTTCCGCGGAGGGCGACGGGAGTCTTCATCCCGATTCCGAGAAACTCCTCGCCCTCGACGGCGTACCGCATGAACATGTCGCCGCTCAACGTCGAATTGTCGAACGCGGCGAGGGCGATCCGGGTCTCCATGGAGACAAGGTTGTAGGCGTCCACGAGCGTGTTGATGGTGGGCAACGGCTTATTTCGGAGGAGCCGACGCAAGAGGGCCTCCGCTGCCGGTCGGATCTTGGTGGGGTCAATGCCCACGCGCCAGAAGAAGTCGCGATAGGCTCGGACCCTGGCTTCGTCCTTCAGGGACTCCAGGTCCCAGGTCCCCCTGAGTCGCTGGGAAAGTTCGATCTTGAAGTCCTCGAGATCTTCTCGCTGGCGATGGACGGATACCCCTTCAAGGCCCAGGAGGGTCGCCCCCAGACCGGGGAAGTCTCCCCGCAGCGCCGGGTGCAGGCGTAGCCTCATCCGCGAACCTACCTCGGCCGCTCGAGCAGTTCGATGAGTGTCCCGTCGGGATCCTCGATGAATGCGAGCTTGCTCCCCCCGGGCTCTAGGTAGAAGGGTTCATCGGTGATGGTCACTCCTCGCTTCCGACACTCCGCTATGACGCTGTCCATATCCTCCACGGAAAAGGCGAGGTGGTCGAAGACCGTGTTCTCATACTCCGGCACCTCGAAGCGATTCTGGTCCTTGTACCAGCTGATTTCCAGGAGGTTCCCGTTGTCCGACCGGAGGAACGCGATCTCCGCGTTTCGCTGGGGGATCTCCTTGCTCCGCACAAACTCCATACCCAACAGCTCTGTGTAGAACTTGACGGATCTTTCCATGTTGCTGGTCCTGACGGAGGTGTGCTCGAGTCTCATTTGATCGAACAGTCGGAAAGCCCACGGTATATTTATCTCTGGGCGGGTGCCGAGGCTACGGGCGGTGGAAGGTGAAGGTCGAAGGACCATCCAGGTCTGCAACCTAGCCGCCCACTGGCAGCGACGGGACCTCAGCCCCTCGCGAGGAAACGCGCCACAATGGATAGGACAACCCCGACGGTGACCACAGCGCTCTCCCCGATCAAGGGGAACTGTCCGCGAATTGCCTGGGGGATAGTGTAAACCAGGAAGGACAGAATGCCAAAACCGGCTCCCAACAGAATGAGCAGGCGGGGCAGCGCACTGCTCCCGCGGGCGATTAGAATTCCGGCGAGGATGAGGGCGATGCCGCCCAGCGAGGCGATGACGATGATGGCGAGGAACAACGCCTGAATCCAGGGCGTGACTTCAATGAATCCGGAAAGCGTGTCGATGAGCGCCTGCCAACGGGCCGCCCCCGAGAACTGGCCTGAGAGCAGGAGAACCCCGGACACGATGGCGAGGAGAGCAGCCGTTCGCTTCTTCGCATCTGCCATGACCCGTGCAAGGTGGGGACACTACTTGGCATTTGCTGCGGGTCACGGAGTTCAGGTGTCCTTGGTCAAGGCATCGTCACTAGGCTCGCGGCACGCGATGGAAAACCCTATTACGCGGACCGGATGATTACGTGCCGAGGCGGGGATGGCCTAGCCAGGTAGGGCGCAGGATTGCTAATCCTGTGCGGGAAACCGCGCGGGGGTTCAAATCCCCCTCCCCGCGTCAACACCCATGATGCAGCTTTTAAACGCCATCGTGATTCCGCCATGATGGGCGTCGCCGGCTCAGAGATCCTGCCCTCAGTCGCGTGCGAGGGCGTATCGAAGAGCTTCGGACACATCGAGGCCCTCTGGCAAGTGAGCCTGGGGGTACCCAGCGGCGTAACCTTCGGACTCATCGGACCCAACGGAGCGGGGAAGACCACGCTCATACGAGTTCTTCTGGGGCTGACCCGCCCCGATGCAGGCATGGCCACAGTCCTCGGCCACCCCATCCCGCCGCATCAGGTTCTCACGCGCATTGGCTACATGCCTCAGGAAGTCGCCATATATCCCGATCTGACGGTTGAGGAGAATCTAGCCCTATTCGGGTACTTGTCGGGTATGGAAAGGCCCGCCATCGACCGTCGAACGGACGAGGTCCTTCGGTTGGTGGACCTGCCGGAGCGGCGTCGCGACCTGGCCTCCAAGCTTTCGGGTGGAATGAAGCGGCGAGTCTCGCTCGCGGCGGCCCTCCTCCACGATCCCGACCTACTCCTGCTCGATGAGCCCACGGTGGGAATCGATCCTGAGCTCCGTGACTCCTTCTGGTCGTTCTTCCACGACCTGGCGGCACAGGGTAAGACAGTACTCATCACGACGCACTACATGGACGAGGCTTCCCGCTGTCGCCTGGTGGGGCTGATCCACGAAGGGCGCATGCTTGGTGTCGACTCTCCCGGCGCCATCGCCGCTCGAACCCAGACCACCAGCTTGGAGGACGCTTTTCTTAGTCTGGTGAGAGGTGGGGAGAGGGGTCGATGACGGCGCGCAGAATTCTCGCAATTACCCGAAAGTCCCTCGGCCAGTTCCGTCACGACAAGAGGACGCTGGGATTCGTCTTCGGCATGCCCTTGCTCCTGGTCCTTACCTTCGGTTACACCTTCGGCGGAGAGGTCCATGACGTTAGGACCGTCGTCGTAAACGAGGACAGCGGTCCGTTGGCCGACCTCATCATTGAGAACATCGAAGGTGACACACTCGCCCTTCTGGAGGGCAATGACCCTCAGGCCGCCAGGAAAAAGATAAGGGACGGAGAGGCCTGGGCGGGCTTCTTGTTCCCATCCAGCTTCACCCAGGACCTCATGGCGGGGAACGCAACCATCACCGTGATGCTTGACGGTACGTCGCCCACCATCGTCTCCGCAGTCCTCGGAACCCTACGGGCGGCCGTCGAGAGCGCCTTCGCGGGCTTCGTCGGAGCCACTCCCCTTTCGATAGACCAGGACTACGTATACGGCTCCGCGGACACACGTTTTATCGACTCCTTCGCCCCAGGGGTCGTTGCCCTGGCCATCCTGCTGGCGAGCACCGTCTTCTCCATCATCATCCTCGTCCGGGAGAAGACGGGCGGCATGCTCGAGAGGCTCTTCTCCACCCCCCTCAGGCCCGTGGAGCTGGTGGTCGGCCACGTTCTGGCCCTGTCGGTCATAGCTCTGTTCCAGAGTGCTGTCGTCTTCAGCGCGACCCTCCTCATATTCCAGGTCAAGATCGTGGGCGACATCGCCCTCTCCTTCGGCGTACTACTACTGTTCGCGGTGGGAAACATGGGACTCGGCATCATGCTGTCCGCGGCCGCGAAGAACGAACTCCAGGCCGTCCAGTTCGTCCCCATCATCCTCTTCCCCTCGATCCTCCTCACGGGAGTATTCTACCCCCTGGAGGCGATACCGGCCTCCTTCCGTGACCTCTCCTTGGCGGTGCCCCTGACCTACGCCAACGAGGCCCTCCGGAGTATCATGCTTCGAGATTGGGGCGCGGTGGATGTCGGCCTGGAACTCCTCGTGCTGGTGGTCTATGCCTTCATTACCCTGCTGGGGGCCACTCTCCTGGTTCGCCGCCAGGCCTAGCGCGGTCTGGCCGCAAGGCTCCTAGTCCAGGGGCTTCCCGCAATGCTGACAGTACTTGGCATCCACAAGCACGGCGCGGCCGCACTCCATGCAGTACCTCCCCGTCGTGCCGACTCCCGCCGCCGCATAGGTCGGCGGAGGAGCCTTCGCGTACTGAATCGCATTGCCCAGCTTCATGTAGGCCAGCAGGAAGAAAATCCCACTGATGAGGTTGACGAAGATTCCGAGGATTCCGAGGACGAGAGCAGGCGACTGGGCCTTGGCGTATCTCCCCGCTTCGATGTCCTGCATCACGACCCATGACCAGATCGTCAATCCCACCCCCAGGGCCAGGAAGACGCCGAATGGGATGGTGAGTGGGAAGAGAAAGGGGGCGGGCACCCCTGGAGTGGTGGTCAAGGCTGCCAGGGGGATGAACACGAACACGGACACGAAGGCCAGAATGGCAGTCCCGATGGCAAAGAAGATGAAGCCTATGAGGGCGAAGGTTCGAGCCGACCGGGCCTCGCTCAGGGCGTAGGGTGTCAAGGACTCCGCCGTACCGCTCATAGGACCAACATCCTACGCGAGCTCCTTGCCACAGTGCGGGCAGAACTTGGCGTCCAGCGGGATGGCGCGGCCGCACTCGGTGCATATCCTCCCGGCTGGTGAAGCCGGGACCGGCGCGTGGAACGGTGGGGGGACCTGGGCGTAAGTCATCGCAGAGTTGAGCTTCCAGAAGACCAGTATGAAGAATACACCCGCGATGATGGCCCCGATGGGTGGGAAGAGCCCCAGGATTCCCAGGAGCAGGGCAGGGGTCTGGGCTTTGCCGTAGTCCCCCGCGTCGATGTCCTTTAGCGTGCTCCACGACCAGGCGGCAAACCCCACGCTGAGAGCCAGGGATACCCCATACGTCACGAAGCCCGGAGATATGATCTCGACGCCGATGGTGGTCGCCAAGACGAAGGCGGTTACCATGGCCCAGATGGCTGCCATTATCGCGAAGAATATGAAACCGATGAGGGCGAAGGTTCGGGCGGAGCTCACCTGAGCCTGAGCATAGTCCGTTAGTGGTGTCTCAGAAGGTTCCAATGGAAACCCCTTTGGGGAGTGGATTCTGTGTACTTATCGCTTTTTGCGCCGCATTGCCTCGAGCACGAACTTTTTAGGAGAACCTCCATGACTGACAGGATGAGCATCACGGGAATCAACACGGTGGCCGTCGTCGTCTCCGACCGAAGGGAGGCGCTGAACTGGTATCGCGATGTACTGGGCTTGGAAGAGGCCTTTGTGGCGCCGGATGTCGGGCATTGGATCGAGGTGGGTCCTCCGAGGCCGCTGACCAGGATCCATCTGTGCGAACTCGAGGATGGGGTGGAAGCTGGACCGACCGGCATCACTTTGATGACCGACGACATCCACGGCGACTACGAAAGGCTGAGAGAGAGGGGAGTGAGGTTCCTCTACGCTCCACGGAATATGGACTGGGGAGAGTGGCTCTGCGCCTTCGTCGATCCTGACGGTAACGAGTTCGATCTCCTGGAGCCGCGCGACCCAAAGGAGTGGACCGTCTAGGCCACGCGATCCTGATGCCTTTTAGCTCCTAAGGTCAGGCGGCTCTGTCTGACCAAACTGCTCCCAATGCACGATCTCCCTCAGAGGTTTCCGCCTCTTTCCCCTGAGCGCTCCGGGGGCCGGGTATCCAAAGGGCATGGCCGTGATGAAGACGGCGTCCCCGGGTAGATGCAGGAGTTTCTTCACGGCTTCCCCATTGAAGTTGCCTATCCAGCATGTCCCGAGCCCTGCGTCCCAGGCCGCCAGGACCATGTTCTGGATGGCCCGGGCGGCATCGGCGTGCGGCATCTTCGCTCCAATCATTGCGATGGCTATGGCGAGGGGCGCCCCCTCAAGGAAGGGTCCCGTCGGGGTCATGCCGGCTAGGTCTCGCAGTGTGGCTTTGTCCCTGACGACGATGAAGTGCCACGGCTGGGAGTTCTTGGAGCTGGGCGCCCACCTTCCAGCCTCGAGGACCTTGGCAATCACAGGCTCAGGCACGGGTTCATCCGTGAAGGCCCTCACAGCCGCGCGATCTCGTATGCACTCGAGCGTCTCCATGGAAAACCCCTAGGTACGGGCGGAATAAGAAGGCCTTGTGGGCGATACTGTGGGCCATGCTAATCCCGAGGTCCCGCTCCCTTTCCGCCATTCCCAGCGTCAGCCTTATCAGGAGTCAGAGACCTGGGCAGGCGAGGATGCGGGTCTTCGTCGAGTCCTTCGGGTGCACTCTGAATCAGGGAGAGGGGCGTTGGTTGGCGGGAAGGCTGGCTGGGGCTGGGCACAGCATCGTTGCCGACGAGAAGGACGCCGAGGCCTGTGTCCTGGTGACCTGCACGGTCATCGATGCCACCGAGAGAAGGATGCTGAAGCGAATGCGTCGGCTATCGGAGGCTGGAAGGAGGCTGGTTGTCGCCGGATGCATGGCCTCGGCTCAACGTGACAGAATCCACCAGGTTGCGCCTGAGGCGGGAATCCTCCCGCCCACCCAGGCGGATTCCGTCTTGGAGTTCTTCCCCCCAACTCCTAATGAGGAGTACGAATGCTTCGAGCCGCCCAACACCGTGGACGGCATCGTACCTATCTCACAGGGCTGCCTCGCGAGTTGCAGTTACTGCATCTCAACCATCGCCCGAGGCACCCTGACTAGCTATCCACCTGAAAGGGTGACCTCTGAGGTAAGGGCAGCCCTCTCAAGAGGCAGGAGGGAGATTCGCCTCACCTCCCTCGATACTGGCCAGTACGGCAGGGATCTGGGCCTCAACCTGGCCGACCTATTACGGCAGGTCTGTGCTATCAAGGGTGAGTTCCGTGTGAGAGTCGGCATGATGAGCCCCATGACGCTTCGACCACTTCTCGATGATCTGGTGGAAGCGTACGCGAGTGAGAAGGTTTTCAGCTTCCTTCACCTGCCCTTCCAGAGCGGCAACGACGCGATCCTGAAGCGCATGAGACGGGGATACACTATCGGACACTTTTGGGATGTTGTTGAAGGGTTTCGCGATCACGTGAGGCCCCTCACTTTGGCCACCGACATCATCGTGGGGTTCCCCGGGGAAGGCGAGCAGGAGTACGAGGACACTTTGGCCCTCGTTCGTGAACTGGAGCCGGACATCCTGAACGTAACACGCTTCTCCCCTCGACCGGGGACGCCGGCCGCCTCCATGCAGGACAGGGTGCCTGGATGGGTCGCTAAGGAGAGGTCGCGCGAGTTGACGCGCTTGAGGCTCGAGATCAGTCGGGCCCGACATAGACGCTTGGTCGGCAGAAGGCTCCGCGTGTTGACGACCGAGGAAGGAAAGTGGGAGACAACCCTTGCCAGGTCCGATGACTACAGCCCCGTTGTCCTCAGGAAGCGACTTCCGCTGGGCCAGTTTCTGGACGTTGTTGTCCGCGGTTCAGCGGAGACGTACGTCACAGGCGAGCCCTTGGAGTCTTCCTAGTCCGGGAACTGCCAGCTCGAAGTGGGGACGCTCTAAGCCCGCAATTCGTCTCACAGCGCTCCTGATATCTTAAAGGCGGCAACCGATATCCTCCCCCAAAGCCCCGTGGTCTAGAGGACAATGATACCAGGCTTTGGATCGGCCATTCGTCGAGAGGAAACCTGGCGACGGGAGTTCGAATCTCCCCGGGGCTATCTATCCCTAGTTGCAATGTCCCGAAGACGTTTAAATACTTCAGACCAATATATTATTGGACGTATGTCCGTGGGACGTGCGTCCGAACGAGCTAGCCGTGAAAGAGACGCCCGATTCGGGCCAATGTTGGAGCGGCTCCTGAACGATTTTGGACGAACCACTGACCCAGAGTCCGCCTCTCTTGTGAGGCAATTTGCCGAGAGCACGAGGGCAGATGGGGATATCAAGACCGCTCACAACGATGCTCGGCTGATTACAACCAATCTCGTCGAGATGAAGATGAGAAAGAACATCAAGGACCTAAAGAGGCGAGACCCAGATGACAGGCGACGGACTGTCTTGAGGGAGGGGGTTCGGGCGTTCCCCGTAAGACACCTGACCCGGCAAGCCATCCGCTCATACTTCGCCGACTGGGAGAAGTTCGGAGGCCGCATCAAAGACAACTACAAGAAAGTCTTCCGCAAGTTTCTGCGATGGTGGGCTGATGAGATAGCACTAGCGCTGGGATTAGGAATCACAATTGGGATTCTTGCCCGGTGTTCGGCTCAATTCCACAAGGGACGCCAACCCCGATTCCGTAGGAGGCATGAAAATGGTTGACTTCCACCTGGAGTTCGTTGACTATGAGCAGCTCTCAAAGGAGGAGCTGGAGGCGATTGCCTCCGATGTTCCCGTGGACTACAACCTCCTCGGCATCCCGAAGGAACTGGTCGATACTATTGGGGGATACGAGCGGCCTGAGATGAGAGCGGGGAGAGAAGCCCCAGCTCCCAATTGGGAGACGTGGAGGATGGCGCTATTCACGGCAGGACTGATGCTGATGGTCATAGGAGCGAAGTTGCTGGGGTGGTTCTAGATGTCGATACCTCAATCAACATCCTTAAACCGTCTAAGATTCAACTTAAGACCGATGTCTAACCAGGGTCTCCACGGACAGAGGGCAGTCTCTGGGGGGCTCTGGTAGGCATCAGGGCGTCCGCAGGGACGCTCTCCCACAAACGGGGACTGTCCGATGGCCTTTGATTGCAGAGCTATAGAGGATGTCATCGAGGCGCATCGCTCTCGCATCCTCGGGTTTACGGATGCGTCGAAGTCACATGCTAATGGGGCAGGAAGTGGGAGAGTCTCCATGCGTTGAGAGAGGCGTTAGAGCTGTGGGGCATTCTACAGGATTTGAGGCAGCAGCATGGCTAGGAAAGAGAGACTCCGATTGAGCCTGCCCCTCTTCAGCCCCTATGATATCAGCCGTGAGGACTCTTGGGAATTGATTCTCGATGGGCTCCACGTTCCACTTGATAATCACAAGGACAAGGATAAGAACAGGCAGAAGCGGAAGAGAAGCGAGTAGGATGGCACGCAAGCCCGAGAAGATGAGCAACAGCGAACTCATCAAGGAACTACACAAGGCTGCCGAGCTACGGAGGAAGACGAGATTTGACGAGTTGAACCGGGAGGCGATGAGGCGGGGGTTGGGACGTAAGAGAATCCGAAAACGAGACTGAGCATAATGGCATGGCGCAGTTGGAAGGATTGGGAGCCCCACGAAAGGAGACTCTTTTGGTGGCTTGGGCTCCTGTTCGTAGTGGGCAATCTTGTATTCTCAAACGCCTTCGCAAACCTCTTCGCATTAGGATTCTGGGGCGTCCCTTTCGGCATCGGAGTTTCTGGTTCATTAACGCTGATGGTAGGTCTTGTGCTGTGGAGGAAACATGGCACGGCGTGATTGGAACTGGTGGTGGGAGAGTGGCGCTTTCTTCTTGGTGATGGTAGCAGTCATAGGCTTGCTCGTATTCCTGTTATGGTGGGGGCTAAGCTAGGATGCCACTGCGTAGGGAGTGGCGCGTCTGGGAGATTGTCGCCCTCGTCTTGGTGGTGGAAGCCGTGGGCGTATTAGCGTGGTTACTGCTGTGGTGGGGATTAAGACCGTGAACAGGACGAGAGTGGCCATCCTAGTCGCCTTAGTAGCTCTTGGGATTGCACTCGTAGGCTGGCTCTTCGTGCTCCTCGGGCCATTCTTCAATCTCTATCGGACAACACCCCCACAGGCTGCCTTTGCCTATCTCATTTCTACGGTCGGGATGTCAGTCGCATTCGTCAGTCTGCTCATCGCCTTCTTCACACAACAGTCGAGGTGAGTAGAATGGTTTCGGGCCTGTCCAGCGAGGTATGGGGTAGGTGGGGCTGGATATTTCCCATAGGTTGGTCGCTTGCTGCCGCTTCTCTCTATTGGCTGCTTAATGAACTCCTCGCACGAGCCGAGACTTCCCTCACCGCTCGGATTGCTGCTCTTCTCCTGTCCTCACCTCTGCATGTCCTCTTTGCCATCCTGCTGATTGTAGGCGTTACGTTACTTGTGTTGTCGGTTGCGGCAGCCACGAAGGAGTATTGGGCTTTGAAGCGGCAGGCAACCGCGTAGTCGTGTGCGAGGATCGGAGCGACCTGAGCTATCCTCGTTCTCGCCGCTCGGAGAGCACTCTCCAGATGTAAAGGGCGGCGAAGGGAATGAGAATCCATAAGAAGATGGCAGGGAAGAGGAGGACAAGATAGCCCTGTCCAGGGGACGCGAGTGCCAAGGTAACGAGGGTAATCGTAAGCCCCACACCCATCATGAGGCCGAGGAGGGCAACCCGTGGCTCCACCTTCATAGGCAGACCATGCGCATGAAAGGCTTTAGCTTTGGGCGCCATGAAGCACATGGATGCCGCAGGTCGAGTGTCGTCTGGAGTTCTCCTACCAGAGCCCTGAACTCGCCCAGAAGGTCCTGAGCACCGTTGAACTGGAGAACTATCCCTTCGTCAGGGCAAGGGTCGAGGGACCCCTCCTCGTGTCGGAGACCTCGGCCGACTCCTTGGAGAGTCTCATCCACACCCTCGAGGACTACCTCTCCTGTGTCGCAGTGGCAGAGAGCATGTTAGAGGAGGGGTGAGCCCTCCCGAACCTTCACTGCAACGCCCCTTTCGAAGGCGAGCATCTCCTCCCGATTCATCACGGCCCTACCTACGGCCACGAGTTCATCCGTCTCGGACACCACCAGAACTTCGTCAAGTGGGCGCAGCTCACCATCGCAATCAACCACAAACTTGGCGAAAACGTTCTTGCCTTCCCTGTTGCTGGGCGAGGACTCTTCGTTAACGACAACCCTTAGTTTCGGCGCCGGAAGGGCTTTGTGCAGGCGCTTGCCCCCGGCTAACTTCAGCGTAAAGAGACCATCTCTAGCCCGCATAGAAAGCACGTGATCGCCATCGACGAGCACGTTTCTGATCTTCTGAGTCTTCTTCGACTTGACGTACTCGACCTCCCCCTCCAGAAGGGCATCAGCCGCCCCGGGGCCGAATTGGTAGTTTGCCAAGGCCTCAGCCCTCTGCTTGTCCATGTCAGTCGCGGAGGGACCGGGCGCCCTGATCGAGAGCTCCTCAAGGCTATCCTCCCCCTCCCACATCACCCCTTGGGAGAAATAGCCCCGCCGTAGGAACTGCCTCAGGAGCACCTCCGACGCCTCGACGGTCTCCAAGTCCAGGTCATCGGGGACCACCGACTGGGCGACGGGATAGACCCCATCGAACTCCACCGGCACGGGACCGAAAGCTGACCTCACGATGGCGTGGGCGTTGGCCCTCTCGAAGAGGGTCCTGAGGAGCTTGGAATACGCGCGCGTGTAGGGCCTCCTAGCCTCTGGCAGTATCAGCACCCCCTCGACCCTAGGCGGAGAGTATCGCTTCAGCAACCGCTGGCGAAACCGGTGGGCCACGGGCCTCCACACGGACTCGGGTCCCGTGTAGAAGAGAGTGCCGCCCACAAGCCCCTCGTACCGCTCCATGAAGTCCACGTGGTCTCGCAGGCCCTTGAGGGCGTCGAGGAGGCTGGGATGAGCCCGGCATCGGCGCTCGACGTGTTCCCAAAGGTTGCCCTCGTGGATAGCCTGCTTGACCACCTCCAACTCCTGCAGGCTGACGTAGAGGTTGTGCTGGGCTAGCCGTTCGGTGTCGGCCCTCAGATCCTCGGGGGTGGCGTCGTGACACGCGGGGCAGCTGCAGGGGATGTGTGCCAGCCCCTCCACCCTTGTGGTCCCCCAAGCGGTGATCATCCGTCCGTCTTGCGCGTACTTAACATAAGCGGCGGAGTCGAACAGATCGCATCCGAGAAGGACGGCGAGGCCGAAGGTGATGGGATGCCCAGCTCCGAAGAGGTGCACGGGGCGATCGGGCCTCAAACCCTTCTTGCTGGCGACGATGACGTCCACCAGGTCTGCGAACTGGTATCCCTCCATGAGCGGCACGACGCCCCCGATGGCGTGGACCGCGATGGGGATGTCGCTCAGGCCCTTTGCACAGTGCTCCCGGAGGTCCATGTGAAGACCTCCCTGGACCGTCCCTACCAGTCCCAGATCACCTCTCCATTCAAGGGCGTCTCGGGTGCGTCGCAGCGTCTCCTCTACGGCCTCCTCGCACCTCCTCCTAGAGTCGTCAGGCTCGGAAAACACGTCGAGGACGGCGCCCAAGTCTGCACCGATGGCCGCCTGGAACTTGACGATCTCCTCATTGCTCACCTCGACTCGGCCGTACACGTGTTGCTGGAATGCCCCCGAGTCGGTCATAATCGGACCGTCGAAGTCGAGGGCTCTGTGGATGCCCTCGTCGAGGAACCGCTGTCTGTCCGCGCTCTTCCAGATGATGTAGGCGTTCGTGATGAGTATCTGGACCCCGAACATGCGGGCCAGGTCTTTCGGGGTAATAACCAGGTTGGAGGGGTTGACAACGGGCATCAGGGCGGGGGTCTCAACCACGCCGTGCGCTGTCCGAAGCTCGCCTATCCGGCCGAGGCCGGCCCTCTCCTTCATCTCGAACATTCTGGTGGACCACCTCTCACCAGAGATTTCCCACTTTCGGGGACCTCCCCGATGGCTTTTGATATGGCTGGAGGGGGTAAGACGGCCGAAAACCCTTGCTCACGAGCACCTTCGTCCACCTTCGGGGCGTGGGCCCCATCACCGAGAGGAAGATCTGGGACTCTGGGGTCACGTCCTGGGAGGCGTTCCTGGAGTCGACGGAGACGGCACGCCTCGGACCTAAGCGGACCAAGAGGGTGGAGGAAGGGGTCAACAGCTCGATGTATCACCTCCGGAGGGGGGACCACCGATTCTTCCGCCGTTGGCTGCCCACTCGAGAGACCTGGCGAGCCTACGGAGAGTTTCGTGACTCCGTCGCCTACTTGGACATTGAGACCACGGGGATGGAGTCGAAAAAGGATGACATCACTATCATCGGGCTCTACGACGGCGAGGAGTTTCGCTCTTATGTGGGGGCGGAGAGCGCGAGGTTCCCGAGGGACATAAAGCGCTTCAGCGTCATCGTAACTTTCAACGGATCCAGCTTCGACCTCCCATTCCTGCGCAAAGCCTTGCCAGACCTTCACCTGGACCAGATCCATATCGACCTGAGGCACGTCTTCGCCAACCTCGGGATGAAGGGCGGCCTGAAGTCCGTCGAAAGGAGACTGGGAATAGAGAGGACCCCGAGGACAAGGGACCTGAAGGGAATGGACGCCGTTTACCTCTGGGACAGATACACCAGGGGAGACGAGGAGGCCCTGGAGATCCTGCTGGAGTACAACATGGAGGATGTGGTCAACTTGAAGCAGCTGTTGGAGATGGCCTATCAGAGGTTGAAGGCTGAGTGCTTCAACCACGGTTTCAGGACGTACTCTCTGAGAGATCTACGAGGGGCGACTCCAGGTTCGGCTGCCGTCGGGGGTCACTCGTAGGCTCTACCCTTGAACCTGTCCACCGGGTACCTGTGCTCGTTCTTCTCGAGCTTCTGAAGTATGGCCTTCTCCAGGTCGATGGAGAGAGAGTTGGCCATGCTGAGGCCGTAAATGAAGACGTCAGCCAGTTCCTCAGCGATTTCGCCCTTGAGATCCGGAAGCATTCCAGCAATCTCCTCAGGACTTCGCCACTGGAAGAGCTCCAAGAGCTCCGAGGCCTCCACAGACAGGGCGATAGCCAGATCCTTCGGGTTGTGGAAGATCTCCCATTCTCGCTTGGCGACGAACTCGGCCACTCGACGAGACAGGGAACCAACGCTCTCCGCATCTCCCATGATCCTCCATCGACCGTCCGACATATAACAGGCTCCACACTTGGTGAGCCCCCTAGCCAGTCCACGCAAATGACGACTCGACTCAAAGCTGGTAATCAGGGATGAATCTCGGTTCGCACCCTTCTTTAGGGTGCCTTGAGAGCTCAGCTGGCAGGGCTAACATGGTTCCCGACCCAGAGCTCCGGAGGCTCCTGCATCTCTGCGAGGAGAGGCTGAACTCCGATCCTCACGACCCCGACGCCTTGTTCGCCAAGGCCGCGGTCTATGGGCATCTGGGCCTGTACGCGGACGCTCTGGAGTTCTTGCAGGTCGTCTCAGCGAAGGAGAGTGGCTATCCTGGTTTGGAGCGCTTCCGAAGGCGTATTGTGAAAGAGATGGGCCAGACTATCGCCTTCCAGACCTCTTTTGGGGACGGACCTGGATGGCACGGAGGACTCGAAATCTAGATATCTGCATCTCGCCTTGGAACCTCGTGGTCCTTGAGCTGGCGCTCTTGCCCCTGATCTTCTTCCTTCCAGGCTATTTCATCGTGAACTCCATGTTTCCCGGAAAGGGCACCCTCGGAGGCAACCTGGACCTCTTGTACAGGGTCTTCCTGAGTATCGTCACCAGCGTATCCCTCGTGATCGTTTACGGGACTACGCTGGTCTTGCTGGGACAAGGGACAGAACAGGTCCTCTTCAGGCCGGACTACCTATGGCCAGGGCTAGCTGCCTTGTCCGTCGTTTTCTTCATTGTGGGTGTGATGCGGGGTGCCTATCCCAGAATCAGCGCGGCCCTCGGGAGGCAGGTTCCAGACTTCGAGCCCAGGGCAGAGGTTAGTACGGGAACCTTTGATCGCTTGGTGGAGGTCACCGCCAGACTTGATGACTTCAGGCGACGAGCATCGACCAGCCCGGAGGAGGCGGAGAGCTTGAAAGGGCTGATAGAAGGTCTCGAGTCCGAGAAGGCAAGGCTCGAGGAGGAGGCTGCCGGGAAGTGGTGATGGAATATAAGCTCGCCGTCGTCGTCCGAGACGACCTGAAGCTATCCAAGGGAAAGCTCGCCGTCCAGGTTGCCCATGCCGCGGTCTCCTGTTCCATGAAGGCGAGACGTTCCCATAGCAAGTGGTTCAGGGCCTGGTTGGGAGAGGGGCAGAGAAAGGTGGTCCTGCGGGCTGAGGACCTGGACGAGCTGAGGAAACTCAAGGCCCGTGCTCGGTCGGCAGGCCTCGTCACTGATTTGATAAGCGATGCCGGTCTCACGGAGGTCCCGCCTGGGACCAAGACGGCGCTCGGGATAGGACCTGGTCCGGAGGAACTGGTGGATAGCGTGACGGGTCACCTGAGGTTGGTATAGTGAAGCCCCAGGTCAGAGTGCTGGGCATCGACGACGCCCCTTTCAACTTCGATGACGACAGGGTGGAGATCGTTGGCGTTGTGGTCCGCCTGCCCTCCTACGTCGAGGGGTTCATGATATCTGACGTCCAAGTGGACGGGGACGACGCCACTCATCGCCTAGCCCAGATGGTCATTGAGTCCAGGTTTCGAGAGGGATTGGCCCTCGTGATGATCGATGGAGTCGCCCTCGGAGGCTTCAATATAGTTGACATCCGAGAGCTGCATGACCAGATATTGATCCCCGTAGCCACAGTAACGAAGAAGGAGCCGGACGTGGCTAGCATTGAAAAGGCCCTAAAGGCCCGCTTCTCTGATTGGAAGGACCGGCTTGAAGTCATCTCCAGGTCGGAGCTTGAGAAGGTGAAGACCGCACACAAGCCACTCTACGTCTACAGCGTCGGAATCGAGTCGGCCGACCTGAAAGGGCTCATTCGAGGGAGCACCGTCCGTGGAGCGCTACCTGAGCCGCTTAGAATTGCCCACCTAGTCGCGACGGCCATCAAGTCGGGAGAGTCGAAGGGATCCTCCTAGCCTATCCGGAAGCGAAGGAGGGCGCCTAGACCTCCAAAGGACTTCAGCTTCCTCCCGGCGTCGTGGTGTGTGCTGACGACCGTCACCTTCCCCCTCCGTTCCTCCACCTTCCTCATCAAGTCCTCGACATCGAGGGTCCGACTCGCTTCGTCTGTGACGAGCAGGGTCTCCACAGCTCCCGCCTCAACGGCCGTCTTCACCTCCTCAGGTCCGTAAGCATACAGTCCCTCCTTGCCGATCTCCTGCAGGAGGTCCTCGACAAGCTTCGTCTCCTTGGCGACTCGGGAGTCCTGTAGGACCTTGGCGGCGAGCCCGCTCTTCATGGCCTCCTGAATTCCCGTCATTCCTGGGTGGGCCGTGCCATAACTCTGAACCTCCCGGAATAGCTCCGGTTCTCTCTCCTTCGCAAACTGCAGGAAATCCTCCCGAGTGAAGCCTGGACCGAGGACGACGAAACCAGGCGATGGGTCCAGTTGGCGAAGCTTCTGCAGAACCTGGGTGAAGTAGTCGGCCTTCGATGGCTCTCTTCCGTAGAGCTTCCCGCCCCCCTCCGCCTTGATCTCGGCCACCTCCCTGATTCCGTACTGGTGCATCTGTGCCAACAGGGCCGCCTCATCGTCCAAGGATAGTATCGTTACAACCGGCTGCTCCGACGCCTCCACAGCCTCCTCGATCCGTTTGAGGTGGGAGTCTCGCCACTCCTTCACCACCCACAATGAGTCCCCATCTCCCACATTCAATGTGTGGTGGGATCCCAGATCCATGGTCCCCTCCTCGATGACGCCCAGAATGCGAAGCCTGTCGGCGAACTCGTGGAACTCCACCCTCTCCACCCTGAGGCCCATCTCGAGGCGGACCTTCTCTCGGCGCTCCGGCCGGATCTTGTCAGTCCGGCTCTCCTCCCTGCGATAGGTTGTCGCCCTCACGAGATCTCCAGGCTCCACCAGGTTGTAGAGGTGCCAGAGGTCGTCGAGGTTCTGGAGGAGTAGCTTGATGGCACCAACCTTCATGTCCCGACCGAGGACTCTCACACCCTCGACCATGACGAGGGCTCTATTTGTGGATATCGAGCTTACTGGACGATGCCGTATCCGATAAGACGCCAGCGACCCCCGATGCGTCGGCTAATGGCCGACCTTAGGCCGGGCTCCACCGCCACGGGTATCTTCAGGGTCATGTCGGCGACATTCTCCCTGGCGGAGGTTACCACGCCCACCGTGGTCGAGGTCCCCACGCTGATCATCAGAGGCTCGTTGGTCCGGATCTCCTCCACCTTCAGCTCCTCCTCAGTCCCCACCACCCTATCCAGCAGGTGGGTCTCCATGCTAAGCTTGTCCATGATGGGTGGTAGAGTCCCTGGCGCGCCCGCCACACGGCCGAGCATAGCGTCCGACTTCGTCATGGCGGGGTCCAGCTGAGTCCCCACGGCGATGAGGCCACCTGGCCTGACCCTCTTCCTCTCCTCGCCTCCAGCACGCAGCGACACTATCTCCGTGGTGACCTCCTCCCACTGGCTCTTCCCGGAGGCCTCCACCTGCCGACCAGGTCGCACCTCGATGGCGTCCCCGGTCTTCAGGACCCCGTGGAGTAGGCTGCCACCGATCACGCCACCTTGGAGGTTCTTCGGCTCGGTCCCAGGCGTGTTCACGTCGAAGGATCGGGCGACGTACATGCGGGGAGACTTCCCCTGCTCAACCTTCCGAGAGGGGATGTGCTTCTGTATCTCCATGATCAGATAGTCAACGTTGATGTTGTGGTGAGCAGATATGGGGACGATGGGTGCATCCTCGGCCATGGTCCCTTTGAGGAAGTCCCGGATCTCCCCATAGCTCTTCTTCGCCCCCTCCTCGTCCACGAGATCGATCTTGTTCTGTACGACCACGATGTGGCTGACCCCGATAATGCTCAAGGCCATGAGGTGTTCCTTGGTCTGGGGTTGCGGGCAGCGCTCGTTGGCAGAGACCAGCAGAAGGGCGCCGTCCATCAGGGCGGCTCCGGAGAGCATCGTCGCCATGAGGGTCTCGTGTCCAGGCGAGTCGACGAAGCTCACCGCCCGGAGGAACTCGGCCTTTTTGCCGCAGTTTGGACACTTGGGGTCTGTGGTGTAGGCCTCTGGTTCGGCGCACTCCGTGCACTTGTAGAAGGCGGTATCCGCGTAACCCAGCCTGATGGAGATGCCCCTCTTGATCTCCTCGCTGTGGCGGTCTGTGTACTCCCCCGTGAGCAGCTGCGCCAGGGTGGTCTTTCCATGGTCCACGTGGCCAACGAGGCCGATATTCACCTCGGGTTGCTCGGGAACCTTCACTCCGTCTCCACCTTCTCCCTGAAGGCGTCCTGTATGGACTTGGGACCGTAGGTGACTATCTTGAGGTTGAGCTGCACCGTGTCCGGTCCGACGGCGTTCCCGCGCAGAGTCTTCCGCCGTCTCACGCCCTTCTTGCGTGGCCTGAAGCCCGTCCCACCGGCGACCAGGACCCGCTTCCTCCTGGGTCCCGGGAGGTCGGGCCTCATGGGGAACCCATCCTTGTCGGAGCCGCCGGTGAGGAGGAGCTTATAGCCCGGCAGATCGAAGAAGATGCCGTCCACCTCCTCCCCAATCCTCTTGCCTATGAGGGCGCCGGCATAGTGCCCGCTGACCTCCCTGTTGTAGGAATGGCCCGACTTCGGATCGCTGATGATGGCTTTGAACTCGGCCAAGGCAGCCGTTCTATGATAGGGGCCATTAAAAGGTTATCGACCTGGGTCGGCCTCCAGCTCTTCTTCACAGAGGCCCAGGACGCTACAGTACTCGCAGAGGTCTGAGAAGACACTCCTTGCCGTGGAGGACGGGATCTCCGGCCTCTCATTGACGAGCCTGGCGAGGTGCAGGACAACCCCCGAGGCCGTCCCGGTGTCCAGGTCGTCGTCCATGGCATTTATGAAGGTCTCGCGGGCACTGCGGGACCTCTTCAGAAGCTCATCGTCCTCTCCGGGGACCTTGGCCTCCATGGCCTCACGGACCTTCTCTATGGCTGCCGCCACCTCCGAGTACTCGTCACGTGCCACTTCGATGGCAGCCTCGCTGTAGTCCGTCGTTGCCCTGTAGTGGCTCTTCATGATGAAGTAACGGAGTACCTCCCACTGGAAGCTCCCCAGGCTTTCCCGAATGGTGACAAAATTGCCGAGAGACTTCGACATTGGCGCCGCTTGGAGGGTTACGAAGCCGTTGTGGAGCCACTGTCGGGCGAACTCCCCCTTGCCGAGAACCTGGGAGATAATGTCCTCGCTTTCGTGGTGGGGGAAGATGAGGTCCTTGCCGCCTCCGTGGATGTCAAAGGACGGGCCTAGGTACTTCGTGGACATGACATAGCACTCGATGTGCCACCCGGGGCGACCGCGGCCCCAAGGACTGTCCCACGATGGTTCACCCTCCTTCGACTGCCTCCAGAGGGCGAAATCCAGAGGTCCCCGCCTGGGAGAGCTTTCCGGCATCTCTTCTGTCACCATGTCCTCCAGGGCGCGTCCACTCAGGGCGCCGAAAGAGTCCTCTGGCACCCTCAGAAAGACCTCTCCGTCGACCTCGTATGCGACACCCCGATCGAGCAGCTCCTCGATGACGTGTACGATGTCCGCTATGTGCTCTGTGACCCGTGGATAGCGGTGGGCCCTGCGAACCATCAGCCGATCCATGTCCTCCAGGAAGGCCTCGATGAACCTCTCGGCCAGATCCAATGCAGGGACTCCCTCCTCCTCGGCGCGTCTGGTGATGGAGTCCTCGAAGTCTGTGAAGTTCTGGACGTGGAGCGTCCTCCACCCCTTGTACTCCAGGTACCGCCGCAGGATGTCAAAGGAAACGTAGGCCTTTGCGTGGCCTAGATGGGCGAAGTCGTAGACCGTCGGCCCGCAGATGTACATCCCAACCTCCTCACCGGCGGGGCGGAACTCCTCCATTCGCTTTGTCTTGGTGTTGTAAAGCCTCAAGCCCATCCAGTGACCAGCCCACTTACCACAGGCGCGAGTAGCTTAAAGGTTAATCGAGGGGCACGCACACGGGGAATCTCACTAGACGCCGCCCGCGATACCTACCTCGATGGATGAGACTGGCGGGAGGAGATCGGTGAGGGTCTCCCAGGACTCCCCTTCGTCTCGGCTGTAGTATATCTGTCCCGTTTTGGTCCCGAGGTACACACCCGCGGGGTCGTTCCAGTCCGTCGCCAGAGCCTCGCGGAGAATCGTGAGATAGGCGTTCTTCTGGGGCAGGCCCTTCGAGAGATGTTCCCAGTCATCCCCACCGTCGGTCGTCCGGTAGACGGCCATGGAGCCTTTGGGCGTCACTCGGTTGAAGTCTCCGATGAGAGGGACGGTATAGAGGGTCCCTGCCTCCCGGGGATGCGCCGCCATGGGGAAGCCGAAGGTGGACGGTAGCCCCTTGTTGATATCCGTCCAGGCGGGGTCTCCCCTCCTCCTCCTGTAGGCGCCACAGTGATTCTGCTGGTAGATGATGGCAGGATCGGTCGGGTCTCTGACGATCTTGTGGACGCAGGATCCGATCTGGTCCTCCTTCATGATCTTCTCAGGGCGGTAGTCCGCCCGGACCTCCCCGTTCATCACCCGCCATGTCTCGCCCCTGTCATTGGTACCGAGGACACCGACTGCCGAGATGCCGACCACCATTCGCTTTGGATCACCCGGATAGGGGAGGATTGTGTGGAGGCAGAGCCCTCCCGCTCCCGGCTCCCACTTCCCCCTGTCCTCGCGGTTGTTGAGGCCATCGACAGACGCCCAGGTCTCGCCGCCGTCGTCGCTCCGGAAGAGTCCTGCGGGTTCGACCCCCAACCACAGCTCGGAGTCGAGGCCGGGTTCGACGTGCCAGATGCGATCGATACTCAAGCCGGACTCTTTGGAGTAGTGGGGCTCCTCCTTTCCCCGGACCCAGCTCTCACCGAAGTTCGTACTGCGCTGGACTGTCGGGCCCCAGTGGCCCGTCGTAACTCCGGCCCAGGTTGTCTTCCCATCCCGTGGGTCCAGGACAGCGTGCTTGACGGTGCGTCCCTCGAAATAGGGACCCCTGGACCTCCACGTCTTCCTATCCTTGGAGTGGAAGAAGAACAGTCCCTTCCGCGTGCCCGCCACCACAACGGTCTCACCCGCTCCGACATCAGTCATGTCAACCACCAGCCACCGAGGGGAGGATGTGGACCGTGTCACCGGAGTTCAGGGATACAGCTCCTGGTTCCAAGTGACCTACGGAATCCTCATTCACGAAGACGTGAACGTACTTCCGAACTTGGCCTTGGTCGTCCAGAACCCTTTCGCCCAGACCTGGGTACAGGACGCTAAGCTGAGCAAAGACCTCCTTCAGAGTACCTGCCGACACCTCCAGGGACTCTTCACCTCTCGAGTACTCCAGGAGAGCTCTCGGCAGAAGCACACGAACCTGGGCCTCCCCTTGACCCATAGGACGGGGGGATGGTAAGACCGGATTAATAGTTAGCGGGCTTGGACATCAGTCGACGACGGCATCGGGAGGCAGCTTCTCCGTGACGTCCATCTGTATCCTGGAGTCCACATCCTTGATGCCCATGGGAATCAGCTTGTTGTGAACGAACGCCCGAAGCCTCTCGTTGTCCTCGGCGGCGACCTTGATCAGTAGCCTGCGCTCACCGCTGACGTGGAAGATTCCAGTGACGTTCTTCACCCCGAGGAGTTCGCGGTTCACACGATCCCGGTCCTTCGAATCGACGTTGCAAAAGACGAAGGCCTCGGAACGGTATCCGAGGGCCGATTTATCGACATAGGCGTAGTAGCCTCGAATGATGCCCCGGGCCTCCATTCTGCGAATGCGTTCGCGGATGGAGGACTCCGACCTCTTCAGTTCCCTCGCAATCTGGGCCGTGGTGGCCCTACCGTCTCTTTGGAGGATGTTGACAATCCTCCTGTTCATGGAATCGACGGTCCCCCTCTCGGTGCCTGGCACATCCAGCAGATGGAAGGACTAGACCTTAAACCCGTGGATTCCTCGGGAAGTGGACGAATCAGGCCTCCTGTTCCACTCGGGTCGTTTAAGTACAGCGGCATCGCTGAAATCAGACGAGAGGTGAAATCTCGTGGAAGACATGATCAAGATGTTTGCCAAAGCTCCGGAGGAGGAGCGAAAGGCCCTGATGAGAGAGAGGCTCCAGATGTTTGCAAGTATGCCAGAGGAGCAACGGGTTGAGTCCATCGGCCAGTTAGTACAAGGCCTTACTTCCCTCAAGCCCAAGCAGCGGGAAGAGTTCATCAAGGGCAGAACCATGATCATCGCATCATTGCCAGAGGAACAGCGTCGCGCCATCATCACCGGTCGGATGAAAGCCGGCACCAGAATCCCTCAGGACGTGCACGAGTCGGACATGCAGCTTACGGAGCATTCGGTCCCCGGCCTCCCCGAGGATCTCCGCATGAACTTCATGAAAAGCATGGAAGAGGTCAGGAAGTCGATGGGAGTCGTCCAGAGGGGACAGGAAGCTGCCGGCGGTGGCGCTCCGCAGCACCACGGCGAGCCCATGGTTCTCAAGGGAGTCCTCAGCAAGAAGTACGTCTGTACCGTATGCGGCTACACGCAACCTGCGTAAGTGAGATTGGCCCTACGTTGCGCCACAGCGGATCCTATCGCCCGGGTGGCGCCTCCATCAGCTTAGTCTATCGTCCCGCCTAGTGCGGGCTGAAGCTGAGTCCGACCAGGAAAAGGAACCGACAAGCGCACGAAGATTCTCACTCAGCAGCGCTTTCGCTGGGCCTAGGCCTCGGAGCGAGGGAGCTACACGTGTCCGAGATCACCACCCTCCTGGCCTGGACGAACCCGATAATCGTACCGAAGAACTTGCCGATGGCAAAGAAGACCAGCCCCATGCCTATGAAGTTCCACGGTTCCCTGAGGGCGGCTAGAATCCTGATCTGAGTCAGCACCCTGGCCGAATCCTCCGAGTCGAACACAACGTCCGCGTCCCGTTTCTCGAGCTGGAGCATCATGTGCATCGGGACCACCAGAGGGAATGTGGTGGAGATCATGATCAGCGCGCCGATCAGGATTGGCACATAGAGCTTCTTGGGGTAGCGGGTCATTGCCGTGCGGCTCCGAGACTCCACGTCCCCCTCGTCCACTATGGCGTGCGCCGGAGCGACATCGGCCCCTTTGGACTGAAGGATTTTCGACATGGTTCCGGGCATGATCATTCCCATGCCGCGAAGGTTGACGACGATGACTCCCAAGGTGAGCCCAATGGCAAGGAACACGAGGGCCATGCCGATGAAGCGCATGTCAGGTATGAGTACAGTGAGGAAGTCCCGGAGGAAGACTATTGTGAAGAACCCCGCCCCACTCTCCTGGGGGGCCAGGGCCAATACCTCCCAGCGGATGAAAATCGAGAGACTAGTCAGCACGAAGAGAATCAGAAGGACGAGAATGCCGCCGCCCGCGAGGTAGCCTGCCACCCGCTCAGGCCACATGGGCTGCTCCAAGGGGACTGGTTGGGCACTCGCCATGTTGGCCCCCATTCGGAGGATCACCTGACGTTGATCGCGCAGGCCTTGGATGATGAGGAGGAGCCAGTAGGTGATTCCAGCGAGCATCGTGACTATGCCCGTCACGGCAATGACGGGGAAGAGCGCCTGGGTCAGGGCGAACCTCTGGCTAATGACCATATCCACAGATCCCGCAACGAGATCGGCCCTTGCCAGGGCCGCCAGGAAACCCACTGGATAGCTGGCGGCGAGGACGAGGGCGAAGCCCAGGCCCAGGAGGACGGAAGGGAACTTGGGAAGCTTCGGTTCCAGGTCGGCCTTCACTTCGGCAGGCTTTCCCTCTCTCAGGGCCCCTACGACCCTGGGTAGTATCCTTGCCTGAGTACGAAGGTTGTGCACGATAGTGGCCAGACTGAGTCCGATGCCGAGTATGATGAAGGAGAGTGCCCCGGGGCGCTGCGGTGTTCTCAAGACCTCCGTGAATGCGGCCCATGACTCCGTCGTGAATCCGAGGTAGTTCATCTCGAAGAACCCAGCCGCGGCCAGGCCACCTTGGAGTGCAAAGAGGAGGTTGACCGCTACTAGGATGAGGCCCGCCATCATCAGCTTGGGAAACCCTCTGGCAGACCTTGGCTGAGAGGGTACTGGCAGCTTGCTCTCAGGGAAGGACTGTATGTAGGCCGCCATCGCGTCTCTCCCCGCTCCATTGAGGTTGAAGATTATCACCACGATGGACATCCCGATGCCGAAGGCCAGGAAGCCCAGGCCGAGGAAGTTCCACGCCGGCGTGACGATTCTGAGGATGTCCTCTATCTGCTTCGCCTGAGTGTATTCCGACGTGCCGGTGGCCCCGGCCATCTCGAGGTTGTGTAGATTCTGGAGGGTCTGGGCCTCGAGGGCACCCAGACCAAGAGCGGAGACGACAATTACGATGCCAATGATGAGGTAGAGATTGAAACGACGGCCCCTCCGCAGTAGCTTCGGAGGAATGAGCCCTTCTTGCATGCGAATCGGGTCGTGTAAGAGCCACTCCCGTCTTAATGTGTTGCCCTCGATTTCATCCGCGGAGAATAGTGGAGAGCGCGACTGGAGTTCGCGGCCATCCAGGCCTCCGCCGTGGCATGAGCAGCCAGTATTTCACTAGATGGCTCCCTAAGATTGAAACTCCCTTAGAACGAATGGAGGAGAAGTGTTAAAGCCAGAGGGTCGGATTCGACGACGATAGGATGGCGCTGGACATCCTCTGGGGCCTGGTAGCGGGCTTCGTGGCTGCCTTGGTCATGGCGATTCTCCTTCTCCCGACCATGAGGATGGGACCGAGCGTGATCACGATGGTCGCAGCTCGGACCATGGGGGGTGATCTGGCCGGGAGACGGAACGTAATGAGAGGAATGGTGCTCCATCTCATCTATGGGACCATCATGGGCGGAGCCTTCGCCGCCGGTTCCACGTACATCATCACCTTCGTCAACCCGTTGGTCAACGGCGTACTATTCGGAATCCTACTCTTTGTAGTCATGGTCGCCGTCGTTATGCCCTTCGCAAGGGCCCCAAGATTTCAGATAGTGATGGCTGGGATCATGTTCATCATTCACTTGGCCTACGGGGCGGTTCTGGGAACCATGGCAGGCTGGCTCTCCGGGCAACCAATCATCTGACGAGCACTTCGGATTTCCAGACTCTCGGTCAGTCAAAGGCCAGTCGGGACTGCGTCCTAGGTCCCCGCAAGGACATCGACCCTCTCCAGCGTCGATCGACCGTTCCAAGAGCCTTGCGACCGAGGAGAGCTTTAAGGAATCAGGACCCCATCTCAAGAACACGGGCCCATAGATCAGTGGAAGATCGCCGCCTTCGCAAGGTGGTCCGCAGACTATCCCAAGGTCTGAATGTTAAGCCCGAACGAGGCGGAGGTCGCGGGTTCGAGTCCCGCTGGGTCCATCTCGCAACCCATTTGCTG
>CAYFYA010000023.1:0-23592 GCA_964347325.1 uncultured Methanomassiliicoccales archaeon
CCGCGCCCCTCCTCGGCGCCTTTATCCTGGAATGTACCAGGATGACTTATGACTTGCCATGTGTGAACGTGAAACATGGATGCAACCTACGGCATACCTGTGGGCATCGGGCAATTCCTAGGCCAAGGACCTCCATCGGGCTTACCGCTCGAACCTCATGTCATCGACGGGGACGGAGAGCCGTGAAGGATTGTCAATGGACCGGGTGGGATTCGAACCCACGACCTCCACCATGCCAAAGTGGCGATCTTCCAACTGATCTACCGGCCCTAGCCGTTCTATCGTAGTGGACGTTAAAAACCTATTCAGCCCAGTTCTTTGGATCATGGGGGAATCAGGTGCTTGAACTACTGGCTGGGGGGTCTGTGCCTCACTGCCTCGAAGAGCATCTGGCCCCAGGTGCTCGGTGAGCAGCTGCCAATATCCGTCCTGTTTGATCAACACAGGCCGTAGAAGCTACCTGTTTCTGGTCCGCAGCCGAGCGTCCACTTGCCTAAGCGACGATACAGAGACCTCTTCCTCTGCAGTCTTCCTCCCCTTCTTGAACCTAAGGACAACGTAACCGACGTGAACATCCGCACCGATGAGGTTGTCCGCCTCGGAGGGTTCGGTCTCGACGCTTCCTTCTTCCTTCCAGTAGACCTTGTCCATGATTCGCTTCCAGTCTGTGTGGGACAGGCTGACCCCTTCGAATCTCTCCGGTTCCTTGTCTGCCGCGTGCCAGTGTAAAGCGATTGCGTCCCCGAAGAGGTGTGCGTGGTTTACACGCTGACGGGGGCTTACATTGGCCATGTCAAGGACCGCTCGCTTCTCTGCCATGTGCTGCTTCGGAAGGCGCCCGATGCCTTAAGGGCTGCCCTCGGCGCTCATGACATTCGGCATGGGCATCGGGTCCGCCAACGCTCTCCTGGTTCACTTCGAGGTGGAAGAGGAGGCGCACCCGCAGGAGGTCGCGGCCCTCCAAAAAGCGCTTCGGGATGTCATAGCTCATTATATTCTTCCTGGGCCTCGTGATCATCGGGCTCATGGTCTTCGCCACGGCGGGATGAGCTCCCTGCCGAGCTAGTCATGGGAAGCCTGGCGGGACCGGACCAACTTGTCTAGGCACGAGCCCAGGGCCTCCAGGTCCCCCTCGATTTCCAGCCTGCTCCCTGAAAGAAGGAGGGGGAACACGATCTCCTCCTCCCCAACTTGGACGCGGACGCGCCCGCCGAGATCCTTTGCTTCCAGGAGAAAGCCCATTACCTCGCGGAGGTAGATCTCCCGCCGAGGAGCGTACCCCTTGAAACTCAGGACGTTCCAGAAGCCTTGGACGTCCAGATGGGGACGGAGCTCCAGAAGCCGCCTCTCCGTGACCAGCAGGTTGCTCTCCTTTGTGGAGACGAAGGCAACGGCCGTCTCGTCCTCCTGGAGATGCTCCGCGATCATCCAAAGCCTCAACTCATCGGTCCCGACCTCGCGACCGGAGCCCAGGAAGAGGGTTGCAGAGAAGATCTCCTCCAGGTCCCTCATGCGGGGACAACGGATGAGTTTCCAGATAAGGTTTCTCCGGTAGGGCGGCGAGACTAAGGCCTTCGAATGTCCTGGGTCGCCTCTACCTCTCGGTCCGTCGAGACGGGCTCCACGAAGAGGTCCAGACGTCTCTGAGGTCTCAGCTTCTCTCCCGGTACCTGGACGGGATACTCGCTCGTCAAGCACCCGAGGCATAGGTCCGAGGCCGGTAAATCGATGGCCTTCACCAGCCCTGGGATGCTGATGTAACCAAGGGAGTCGGCCTGCATGTACTCCCGAATCTCCTCAACACTCCGCCCAGTGGCGACGAACTGATCGCGGGTCTTCATGTCTATCCCCAGGTAGCAGGGCGCCTGAATCGGGGGACACCCTATGCGGACGTGCACCTCTTTGGCGCCCGCGTTCCGCACGAGGCCGACGATCTTCTTCATCGTGGTGCCCCGAACGATGCTGTCGTCCATGAGGATGACTCTCTTACCATCCAGGAGGGACCGGACGGCGTTGAGCTTGAGGTGAACGCCCAGATCCCTCTCGCGGGGGTCGGGTAGGATGAAGGTCCTCTCGATGTAGCGGTTTTTGATAATCCCCTCCACCAGGGGAAGTCCAATGGCCTGAGAGAAGCCGAAGGCGTGGGCTCTGCCTGAGTCGGGAACAGGAACCACCATGTCCGCCTCCACTGGGTGCTCCTTCGCCAGCTCCCTACCGATCTGCACGCGGACGTCGTAGACCAGCCTACCCTCGATGATGCTATCGGGCCGCGAGAAGTACACCCACTCGAACATGCAGTGAGCGGTGTTGTTGGGGTGAGGCAGGCGTGTGGACTCCACCCCCCCGGACGACAGCTCCAGGATCTCCCCTGGCTTGAGGTCACGAACGAACTTCGCTCCCAAGGTGTCGAAAACGACGCTCTCACTGGCGACGATGTGGATGCCGTCCCTCTGTCCGTAGCAAAGGGGTCGGATTCCTAGGGGATCCCGTATGGCGAAGAGCCTCTCTCCCACCAGCAGCACAAGAGAGTAGGCGCCCACCAGCTGACTAGCGAAGTCCTTCAGGGCCTGGTTGAGGTCCCTCGTCCTGATGATCTCATTAGCCAGGAGGCGAACGATGACCTCGGAGTCCGTGCTGGTTATGAAGGCCCATCCCCTCCGCTGAAGCTCACGTCGCAGCTCTGCCGCGTTGACGATTTCACCGTTGTGCGCCAGGGCGATGTCCCCCGCTCTGGAGGAGGCGACGATGGGCTGGGCGTTCTCCAGGGCGGAGGCACCTTCAGTGGAGTAGCGGACGTGGCCTATGCCCACAAGGCTAGCCATCTTGCTGAGTTCGTCGGGGGAGAACACCTCGTTGGCCAACCCCATGGCCTTCTGGCACTCGATTCCGCCGTTAACGACGGCAATCCCGGCTGACTCCTGGCCCCGGTGTTGCAGGACCCTTAGGCCGTAGAAGATGCTTGGGACCACATCTCCGTCCTCAGAAACAGCCCCGACGATGCCACAGTTGCAGCGTGGGTGATCGTCCAGGTCGGCCATCTCAGCGCCCCTTGGCCCACGCGTAACGCCTCTTCTTGGGGGAGGCGAGGTACCCGCAATGGGAACAGCTGCCTTTGGAGATGCTGAAGGAGTGGCGGCCGCACCGTCGGCAGACGATGTGGCTCTTGCCCTTCGACCGCTTACCCATGGAGGGCGTTCCCTTAGACAATGCCTCACCTCAGGGGGATACGTAGACGACGTTGTCTCCCCGTACGAGGGCCAGGTCGACCTTCCGGACACTCTCCTTGTGGACCAGCTCCTCCGCGTTCTTAAGGACCAGGTTGAGATGGGGATCGTAGCCGTCCAGGATTCCTCGGAACTCCCTCCCCGCCTTAAGCTCCACGATGACGGGACTGTTTATGCTCTGGTTGAGCCTCTGGAGCGGCTTAATCATGGTTACAATCGAAGAAAGAGCGGGCCATACTTAAAGATGTCTTAGCGGGAATCGAACCACTCCGCGGCCCTCGTCTCCCAGCTCGCCTCGTCAGAGGTTAATAGTGGCTGAACTTACGACCCGCAATGCGAGATGTTGCCGTGGTCGGCTACGGTCTCACGCGATTCGGACGTTTGGGTAGGTCCGTCGTAAGCCTGTTGGCCGAGTCCGGCCTAGCCGCTCTCCGAGACGCATCAGCGGAGCCTTCCGAGGTGGATGCCCTCCTCGTCGGAAACATGAGCAGCGGAGAGTTCGAGGGGAGATCGGGTATCGCCAATGCCCTCGTTTCGGAGCTCGCCCTGGAACCAGCCTTCGCCTCCAAGGTCGAGAACACCAGCGGAAGTGGGGGAGCCGCGTTCCTGTGGGGGTGGACAGGGATCGCCTCCGGGCTCTACGACCTAGTCCTGGTCGCGGGTGGGGAGGCCATGACTTCTGTCGGTACGGCACGGGCCACGGACATCATCTCGAGCCTCACTCACCCCGTAGAGTACGCCCAGGGGATTTCTCTGACCGCCTTTGCCGGGCTCATGGCGAGGGCCTATCTCCAGCGATACGCGGCCCCCAGGGAGGCCCTCGCTCTCGTGGCGGTCAAGAACCACCACAACGGATCCCTGAATCCGAACGCTCACTTCCAGAAGGAGATCGCCGTGGAGCAGGTCCTTGAGTCGCCCATGATCGCCGACCCCCTCCGCCTGTACGACTACTGCCCCATCAGCGACGGTGCCGCCGCTGTCCTCCTTTGCCCCCTTGAGAAGGCAGAGAGCTATACGGACAGGCCAGCCCGGGTTCTGGGGGTTGCGGGGGCCACCGACACCCACGTCGTCCATGAGAGGGAGGATCTGACGGGCATGAAGGCGGCACGTTTGGCCGGCGAGGCAGTCTACCGGATGGCTGGAAAGACCCCGGAGGATGTCGATGTGGCCGAGGTCCACGACATGGCAACCATCCTGGAGATCGTTCAGACCGAGGAACTTGGCTTCTTCCCCAAGGGTCGAGGCTGGAGGGCGGCCGTGGACGGAGTAACGAGCTTGAGCGGTCCCAAGCCCGTCAACACCAGCGGCGGCCTGAAGGCAAAGGGTCACCCCATCGGGGCCACGGGTGTCGCCCAGGTGGCCGAGGTCACCTCCCAACTCCAGGGCAGGTCGGGCGAAAGGCAGGTTGAAGCAACCATCGGGCTGACGTGCAACGTCGCAGGCTTCGGGAATAACGTTACGGTAGCCATGCTGGAGGCCCTGCAGTGAGAGTTTCCAGGTGCATGGGCTGTGGGGCCCTTAGCTATCCCGTCCACTCGGTATGTCATTCATGTGGGGGTGCCGACTTCAAGGATACTAACCTTGGTCAGGGCGCCCTTCTTACGTACACAGTCCTGCATGTGCCGCCTCCGGGGGTAGATCCACCGTTGAGAATCGGGATTGTGGAGTTCGAGGGAGGGGTGAGAGCCCTAGGCCAGCTCACTGAGGAGATGGACGTGGGCACCAGAGTCGAGGCCGAGTGGGCGGTCGTCCGGAGGGTCGGGGACAAGGTGTACGAGGGTTTCAGGTTCCGACCCGTCGGGTAGCCGGAGTCCCAGGATCGCCCATCTGGTGTCCGATGCCCAGGGGATGGCCAACGGTCGTTCCACCGACCGGGAACTGGTCGCTGGGGGGCCCCATGAATACGCTGGACCGAGCTTAAATATGGCCACCCACGTCTCCACAGACGGTGTCCTGATGTCCCCCGAGGACTATGGAGAAGTTGAGCATCGCCACGTATTCGGTCCGTGGAGGGCGCAGAAGGCGCATCGACCAAAGGCCATTGTGAGTGCAGAGGGAGCCTACTTCACCGATGCAGAGGGGAACCGTTACCTGGACTTCTCCTCCCAGCTCATCGCCGCCAACCTGGGGCATGGAAACAGAGGTGTCATCGAGGCAGTAAGGGAGGGCATTGAGGACACTCAGTACGTCTCACCGAGCTTCACGACCCCCCGGAGGGCGGAGCTGGGTAGGCTGCTGGCCGAGATCACACCGGGAGACATGCAGCGAAGCTTCTTCTCCACCAGCGGGACAGAAGCAAACGAGGCAGCCGTCAAGATCGCGCGTGCCTACACCGGACGCCACAAGATCATCTCCCGCTACAGGTCGTATCACGGTTCTACAGCGGCCTCCATGTCTCTTTCGGGAGACCCACGGAGACACTGGGTTGAACCCGAGGGTAGGATAGCGGGCGTGATGCACGGTCCCGATGCCTACTGCTACCGCTGCCCCCTCATGCACGAGTACCCCGAGTGCGGCATTGCTTGTGCGGAGTACATCCGCTACATGATTGAAATGGAGGCGAGGGACAAGGTGGCGGCGGTTATCGTGGAACCCATCGTCGGCTCCAATGGCGTGATCGTGCCCCCGGATGAGTACCTCCCTATGTTGCGGGAGATCACGGAGGAGAACGACGTCCTTCTCATCGCCGACGAGGTCATGACGGGGTTTGGCCGCACGGGTGAGTGGTTTGCCGTCAACCACTGGAACGTGGAGCCCGACGTTATTACCATGGCCAAAGGCCTCACCGGGTCCTACGTGCCCTTCGCCGCCACTACGGTCTCCAAGGAGATTGGGGATCACTTCGAGGAGGAGCCTTTTCTTCACGGCCACACCTTCACCGGTCACTCCGTTGGTGCGGCGGCCGCCTTGGCGGCCATCAAGGAGTATCGGGAGAAGGCCCTGGTGGAGAACGCTCGCCGACTGGGGCCCTACATGGAGAAGGGGCTAGCGGAGCTCAAGGAGCGCCACCCGTCCGTAGGCGACGTTCGGGGCTTGGGCCTGTTCTGGGGTCTTGAACTCATCAAGGGCAAGGAGACGAGGAGTCCTTTCGTGGAAAAGGAGGACGCCCTCAGGGGGACGCGTTCGGCCGTGGATGACGTGGTGGCCGATGCGATGAAGCGGGGCGTCTTTGTCCTCAACATGCTATCGGTTCTCCTGATAGCCCCGCCCCTCACCGTGACGAAAGCCGAGATAGATGAAGGCATTGACGCCTTGGATGAGGCTCTCCGGTCCACCGACGCCAAGATGGCGGCTGAAGGTCACCCCTGAGACATCTCGGAGTGGGGGCGTGAATCTCCGCCCTTTGAACTACTCTGAAGCCACGGACTCCCCACCAGGGACGCCTCAGTGGTGGAATCTCGTGTCGATCGGCGTGCCTCTCAGATCACTGGAAGGATCCGCATGAAGAAGATGCCAATGGATAGGAGGGCGAGACTTGCAGAAGCGACGGTGACATCATTGGCGTGGAGATCCAACCTGAGAACCGAAGTCCTTTTCCTGTAGGTGAATGCCCCACGAGCCTCCAGCGCCTCTGCGAATCTGATAGACTTCCTCAGCGTACTCACCATCAAGGGGAGGATGAGGGGAACCCAAGCGTTCCACCGTTGCCTGAGGAAGCCTCCTTTCTTCAAGTCCAACCCCCTCGCCAACTGGGCCTCTCTTATCCTCTCTGCTTCAGTGACCATCGTCGGGATGAACCGGAACGTGAAGCTCAGCGTTAGGACGAAGAAGTAGGGCAGACGCAGTTTGAACAGGAGCGCTTCCAACTTGTCCAGACTCGTGGTCATGACGAAGACGCTAAATGCTGCCAACATCAGCACCAACCTGCCGTAGATGAGGATGCTGAACTCCACTGCTTCTTCGGTGATCGAAATCCCACCGACCAGGGGGGTGCCCTCTGCAGTTAGTGAGAGGAGGATGGTGCTCCCCCCTACCTCCACGACCGGGCTGTAAATCGAGTGTAATACAGCGTTGAGCGGAAGGAGAACAACTCCTATCAAGAGATACACCTTCAGCGTTCCCCTAAGATCCCCCAGAAGCCTACCAACAGCCACGAGAATGCCGATGGGAACCAACCCCAGAGCCAGCACTATCAAGTCATTCCTAATCCAGATAAACAGGATGATCGAGAAGATCATTATAAGCTTGGAGCGAGGGTCGAGCCTGTTGAGGGAGGTTCCCCGATCCCTGTACTGGAACGCCGATAGGATGTCCTTCATTTCAAGAGCCTCAGGAGGGATTCACAGAGATCATCGGTAGTGGTGAGCCCCTCGGGTAGGTCCAATCCCCGGAGGGCAGTAGCGAGAAGCTGCACCTGGGGAGGCAGGAGCCTGGCCTCGGTGATTCTGCTGTCCGCGAGGACTTCGCGAGTTGCGCCGTCAAGCAGAACACGGCCTGAGTGCATGACCACCGTTCTCTCTGTCTCATGCGACGCAAACTCGACATCGTGAGTGATGAAGACAATCGATTTCCCCCGATGTGCCAGTTCCCTCGCCATGGCCGCCAGTCGAGTTTTCCTTACCTTCTCGAGCCCCTTGGTCGGCTCGTCGAGGAACAGAACCTCGGGGTCGAGGGCGAAGGATGAGGCGAACGCCACCCTCTTCCTTTCACCGCCGCTCAACGCGGTAGGTAGGTCCCGGGCATAATGCAGCAACCCGAACCGCTGGAGCTCTGCGTGAACTTCGTGCTCGATTTCCTCATCGGAGATGCCGTAGTTACGTGGGCCAAAGGCCACCTCATCGAACACCGTCTTCTCGAAGATCTGATGGTCTGGATTCTGGAAGACCATTCCCACTTTCTTGGCAATCTCGTATGTGGAAGCCTCTTTGGTATCAACACCTTGAACGTAGACCCTTCCCTTGTCCGGCACTATCAGGCCCATGGCCAGCTTCGCCAGGGTCGTCTTCCCGGAGCCATTTTCCCCCAAGAGCGCTACCATCTCGCCGGGACCGAGGTGGAGGCTCACACCATCGATGGCTCTCGTCCCGTCGGGATACGTGTAGAATACATCCTCGAACTCTAGGAGTGGGCTACCGGTGTCCATGCTTTCGCTCCAATGGCCTCCCTTATTAGGTGAGCTGCCTCCGAGATCGAAAGGGGCACGCGCGGGAGGACCAATCCGCTCTCGGCGAGGATCTTCGCCACCTTGATGACCTCAGGCACCTCTACGCCGAGTCTCTCCACGTCCTTCCTGCACAGGACCTCCGTCGGCGGACCGTCATCAATGATCATCCCGTCGTCAAGCACTATTACCCTATCCACCAGGGGAATAACATCATCCAACCGGTGGTCAGCCAGAATGAACGTCCTCTCGTGGTCGATACTCATCCTGGAGATTAAGCCAAGCGCCTCCTGACGCGCTGCCGGGTCGAGTTCCGATGCAGGCTCATCAAGGAGGACCAATCTAGGTTCCATCGCCATGACGCTCGCGAATGCGAGTCTTTGTACCTGGCCCCCACTAAGGGCAAAGACATCACGCTCCCTCTCTGTCGAGAGACCAACCACGGCAAGATACTTATCCACCCTTCGAAGGATCTCCTCACGAGGCAGCAGCAGATTCTCAAGACCGAAGGCTACGTCCCGCCAGACCTTGGATGCAATCACCTGATCTTCCGGAAACTGAAAGATGCTACCCACAGTTCTGGCGAGGTGGTTTGGCCTGACCTGCCGCGTATCCATTCCGAGAACACTCACCTCCCCCCTCAGCTCCCCCTCGTAGAAGTGGGGGATGAGGCCGTTGAGCACCCTCAGAAGGGTCGACTTGCCAGATCCGGAGGGCCCCGTAAGGAGTACGCGCTCGCCTTCCTTGATGTTGACAGTAACGTCGGAGAGGGCAAGGTCCTCTCTGCCCTTGTACCTGAATGAGACCCCCCTCATCTGTGCTGCCAACATTCGTCGTACCCCATGGGAACTGGCATGTCAGCCAGGTTTCGTGAGCCACTCCGGCTTCAGGTCTGGAGGGAGCCTGTCCACGACGAGATATGCCGGGATTACGTTGATCAGGCCCTGGATGCCATTGAAAGCCGCTATTAATGGCAGAAGGCCCATTACCACGGGCTCAGGAATACCATAGAAGAACTGGAGGAAGTAGTAGTTGTATCCTGTCATGGCGGCCACTCTACACGCGATGGCCAGGGCCCACGAAACGAAAACAGCGAGCCACAACGCAATCCCTCCCTTGGCCAACCCCTTCCTTGAGAAATAGAGGGCAGCGCCCAGGGGCACAACCGTGGCGACCTCGGCGGTGAACTTGAAACTGGCACCTATGGGGTTTCCCCTGGCGGTTATGACAATGCCTGCAACGCCGGCCGCCACTAAGCCTGCTGAAGGACCATAGAGGATTGCGGCAATCGCTATGGGTATGCCCACAGGATCCAGCGTCAGCCTAGGGAAGAAGGGGAAGGGTAGGTCAATCGGAAGAAACTCGAGCACAGCTGCGATCGCCGAAAGAACGGCCGTCCCCGCGAGTTGTCTCGTTGTCAATATCACACGAGGCGAGTCCTGCACGACTGACCGCTTTGCGGGGTCTCCCCCCATGAGAGCCCGTGTATACACTACATCCCTAAATACGTTTCTTGTAGAACAGAAAAGAGATATTGTATCTAAAATCCCTTACATTCGCGTGCAATCAAGCTGCATCCCTTAGCCTTCCTCACTTGACTCTGACTTCCATCTGAGGGTCAGCTCCCTTAAGTCGTTGAACCGCTCGGGCTCGTTTACCGCTAGGTCAATTAATTTGCTCTCCGACACCCCTATCATTTCACTGATTCTCTTCAGCGTCTCGGTTGTTTCGCCCTCGATGGTGAAGGATCTCTGCCATCTCCTGCGTTTGGGCATGGGTGAAGGGTTATCACAGGGGGATATATATCGGTAATGGAGTGAAATGAATCATAACCAGGGCCATAAGAATGCGATGAGCCCTGAATCTTCCAGGCCAGCTAGTGTCAGATTGGCTTCTCCGTGACCTTGATGGCAAGTTCGGGGCAGATCTTCTCGCAGATCAGGCAACCAGTGCACACACCCCTGAGATACGCAACATGGTAGCCGAGGCTGTTGTAGTCGTCGGTCATGTCCAGCGCGGCCACTGGACAGAGGTCGACGCAGAGGATGCAGCCCTTGCAGAAGTCCCTCTCGACGATCGGCTGGAAGGCCAGCCGTTTCACAGGCGTCTCCAGTTTCTGTCTCATTTGGGCCATGTCACGACCTCTGGGCCTATGCAATCCTGCTCCCTGAGAGTTTCATACCGGCTCATCTGAATGCGTTTCTCCTTGAGAGAGACCTTTTTCAGCAGCTCGAAGGATTTGGGGAAATCGTGCACAGGGGCCGTCTCGAAGATACCGGCTCTTTCCGCCTTGCGATACACATCCTTACCGATCGAGGTTCTTAGAAGTAGAATGGTCCAGTCCATCGTCCCCATCCCTCCGGCGGCGATGTCTGCCCACTCGGCGGTAAAGTCGCCGCAGTAGCTGCATTGAGGCCTGGAGTATTGCTTCGCATCCTTAAGGGACACCTCCTTGACGTTGCCGTCTTTCAGGTAGACGAGAATCTTCCCCTTTATTTTGATGAGCCTCACGTCCTTGAGGTCAACATCCAATCCCTTAGCAATCAGGTTGTTCATGAAGCCCTCGAAGGCGAAGACCTCGGAGCAGACGAGCCCCACGGTTAACTTGATCCTATCCACGAACCTCCTCAAGGGTGAATCCCCGAAGTTGGTGACCTGCGCCTTCCTGATGTATTCGATCTGGCAGGGAACGCCGACGAAGGCCAGGTTATGGAGGTCGGCAGCCGAGGCGTCCAATAGGGCCAACGGGTTGGCGGAGTAGGTGTACTTTGAGCCAGCGCCGGCGACGACCTCCTCCGCTGTTCGGGCCACCAGGGGCACTGGGATCCATGGGCGACCTTCGTCAAAGCCGCTGAGGATAACACCGTCGATGAGCCCTTGATCAAGAAGCCAAACGAGGAGACCTGTGACCACGCCACCGTCCACTCCCGCGTGGAAGATCTCCGCATCCCTGGCCCTCGCCACGACGACATCCTGGTAGTGCCCCATCTCATCGGCCTTACCGGGGTAGTCAAGTCCGAAGAGCAATCGTCCAGCATCAAGTTCCCAATCCCCAAGGCGAGGGCAGGCTCTCGCACAGAAGTCGCACTCTCTGTTTTCCGCAACGAGACAGAAGTCAGCAGGCATGTTGGGGAGGAAGTGCTGCCTGGGGACATCCCCGTCGTAGGTGAGCATGTCGTACGGACATTCGACGATGCAGCCAGAGCAACCAGAACAGAGCTGTGTGGAGACTACATAGCGGTGTAGCTCCCGCCAGGAAGGAGTGTACATTACACCGTCACTACCGGGTTTGGCATCAGATTTTCTTCCTCCGTTGCCAGGTCTGATCGTCATGGGGGTTGCTTCCACCCCCTGTAGCTGTCGAGGTTGTCTCGCAGGCCTGGAATGGAGTCGACATAGCTGCCCCCAAGTGTCAAAGCCCCTAGGTTCGGTTTGACCCATCTCTCTGGGGAGTTCTCCCCAACGCCCTTGACAAGCGCGGCTGGAGGCACAATGTCGAAGACCGCGTTGAGAAACCCAAGGATCACGGAATTGGAGAAGCGTTCCGTTCCATACTCGTCCTCACAGATCCTCGAGGCTGGGATCTTCAACACCGAGCCGTTGAAGCTCCTCGTGTCCTCTACGTGGATGGAGTCGATGATGATGTGTCCGTCTGCGGCGGTGACCTCATAGTCGTCGTCGAAGCTCTCCTGAGCCTGGGCTACAAGCAGGTCCGCCTCAATTACCTTGGGAAAGTCCACCTCCTCATCGGAGATTATAATATCAGCCCTCGAGTAGCCGCCGGTGATCTCGGGACCGTAGAAAGGCGTTTCCGCGGCGTGAAGGTCGGCATACTTGACGGCGGATATCCCAAGGGTGGTGGCAGTCCAAATGCTCCCCTGTCCTCCTTCTCCACATATTCTGATCGCTATCTTCAAGGCCGTCCACCACGAGAGGTCAATGGACTAGTTCGCCCACGGTTACCTTCCCCGCATGAACCTCTGGGTCGAAGGTGTCCAGACCTACCACTCTCTCTGATATCCATCTCGTGAGTTTGATGGGATCCTCCATTCTGTTTCTCCTGCCGAATATGGGCGGACATTGGGAGAGTATCTCAACCAAGCAGAACCCCTTTCTGGTCAAGGCCTCCTTGAAGGACTTCGTCATCTCCTTAGACTGAAGGGTTGTCCATCGGGCGACGTAAGAGGCGCCTGCCGCTTGGGCGATACCTGAAGGATCGAGGGGCCTCGCCGGATTTCCCTGGGGGGTCGTCCTCGTGCGCATCGTCTGCGGTGTAGTGGGACTTACCTGACCGCCTGTGAGAGCATAGTTGAAGTTGTTGATAAGAACCACAGTCATGTCCAGATTCCTCTGCGCGGCGTGAAGGAAGTGGTTCCCTCCGATGGACAAGCCGTCGCCATCCCCGAGCCACACTACAAAGCGCACGTCCGGCCTTGCGAGGCTGGCTCCTGTCGCGATCGCTAGAGCGCGCCCATGGGTGCCATGCAGGGAATCGAAGTCCATGTATCCTGGAATGCGTCCACTGCAGCCAATGCCGCTGGTCATTGCGATTTTCGAGTGGTCCAGGTCGAGCTCACTGACGGCCTTCGCAAAGGCCTGCATGATGACGCCGATGCCGCATCCTGGACAGAACATGTTGGGCCAGCGATCCATCCTGAAGTACTCCAGCAGGTCGTGACGCGCGCTCATGGCTAGGCCTCCGCCTCCACCACCAGCCTCCTGGGATCCACTAGATCACCTACCTCATATACCTGAGTCAGACGAGCATCCCTTCCTAGCATCTCCTTAAGTAGGTAGATTAGCTGCCCAATGCTCATCTCGGCGATTACGATTTTCCTCGGGGACTGCACCGCATCTAGGAACTCATCTTCCGGAAAGGGCCACAGGGATTTTGGAATGAAGTAGCCGACCTTCAGCCCTTTCTTGCGGGCCATCTTGTATGCCCACCTGACGGGCATGGCGGACGACCCATATGCGACGAACAGCACATCACAATCCCCCACATCTCTCGCCTCGTAGCCAGTTATTTCCCGGCGGTTCCTCCATATCTTGTCCCTGACCCGCAGGAGTTCTTCCTTCGCTAGCTCCCTGTCAGCGGTCGGATACCCACTTTGATTGTGTGTGAGTCCTGTAAGATGGACTCGGAAGCCGCTCGCCAGTGGTGGGAAGCCCGCAATCCCCGATTCGTCCGTCTGGAGGGGGGTCGCCCTGAGGGATATGTCCAGGGGCTTGCGATTCATAACGACTGGATTGCGCCGCTCTACGACCTCACCGTACATCCTTGCGATTGTCCCGTCTGTCAGAAGGATGACGGGCGTCCTGTAGACTTCGGAGAGGTTGAAGACCTCGATACTAAAGTCGTACATCTCCTGAAGGGTGGTCGGGCTCATGACGATGAGGTGCTGATCGCCGTGTCGTCCCCAGATACTCTGCATCAAATCCTGCTGGGCAGAGAGGGTAGGGATTCCGGTGCTGGGACCCACCCGTTGAACGTTGACGATGACGCATGGGATTTCCAACATCGTCGCCAGGCCGATGTTCTCTTGCATCAAGCTGAAACCGGGACCGCTAGTGGCCGTCATCGCCTTTACGCCGGCCCAGCTAGCTCCGATCACTGCCGCCATCGAGGCGATCTCATCTTCCATCTGTACAAAGACACCATCCAGCGCGGGCAACCTGAGAGCCATCGACTCCATGATCTCATTGCTTGGCGTGATCGGATATCCGAAGAAGGCGCGACAGCCTGCGGCGATGGCTCCCTCCGCGATAGCCTCGTTTCCCATGATGTAGCTCTTACCGAGGGCCACCTCTTCCTGCATGTCCCACACCAGAGACTCCTGATTCAACGGCTTCGCTGGCTTAAATGGTTGATGCTATCCATCCCTTAGCTACCGCTCGGCTCTCGAGCTCGCACCACTCCGACGCGGTCAACCGATTCCGGGAACCTCAAGCCTTTTTCGCGAAGTACGGGAGTACCCTCTCTCCGAACAGCTTTATTGCTCTCAAGGTTTTCTCATGAGAAGGTCCGGTTCCCTTGGGACCCGGGTGCCTGAGCCTGAACAGGATTGCGTCAGCGCCGAGCTCCTTCTGGAAGAGCTCGATCTGCTCGATGCACTCGTCAGGGCCGCAACCCTGGGAAACTGGAGGTCACCATGGTAAACTATCTCCACCTCTCCTCCAACGATGACGAGAAGGGCATCAGCGAGCAGAGACGGATGTTCCAACGCCTCATGGGCACGGAGAGATCCTGGGAGAACCTGATGGGGGAGCCAGAGCAGGCTAGCTAGCGGAGAGGTTGAGCGCCTGGCCCTACCACAGGGCCAGGCTCTTCTGTATTTTTCTCAAGTCGAAGTAGCCATAGCCCTCGGCATTCTGACGAAAGCGTTCCAGCCGTCGGCCTTGCAGCGAGTCCAGCTCAGCTAATCGGAAGGGCCAGAGTTCGGACCTACCCAGTCCGACATTTCCTGCCCGAGATCGTCCACCTCTTTGGAGGTGGTTCTGAACTCAGAGTGGAGACAGTCGGTGCACCTCAATTCCAGTCCCGTTCCAAGAGCCTCCGAGTCCACTGGATTCGACCACAGGGTTCTCAGGCCACTGCTGATGATCTTCCTCGATCCGCACTTGGGGCATCGGAAGCCCGAGACCTCCACGTAACCTGAAGCAAGAAGGTATTCAATCATGACGTCGGCATCCGCCCTCTCTTCGGTCAGTGTATCAGGGGCATGGGAACAGTGGCGTTTCGCTAAAACCTTTCCTGCGCCGCCAGCAACTTGGTCCACGGCCGTGAATCGGAGGCGAATTAATATAGGAGTCAAGACTGGATTGGAATGGGTGGTGCAGGGTGAGGGCCGCGGTCTTCAAGGGCCCAGCGGGGTCTTGGCCTGAAACCCTCCTCCAACTGGAGGATGTTCGGAAGCCTGCTTTGGGGAAGGATGACGTACTCGTCCAGGTGAAGGCGTGCGGTCTCTGCCACACGGACCTCAACTACATGAAGGGGGGCCTCGTGCCGCCCAAAGGATTCCCAATCATACTGGGCCATGAGGTTACTGGAGTCGTGGAGGAGTTCACTCACCCAGATGGGGGCCTGAAGAGGGGAGACAAGGTCATAGTGGCTCCCCATGTCGCATGCGGCGTTTGTGGTTTCTGTCAGGGAGGCAGGGAGAACCTCTGTGATACCCTAGCCTCCATCGGCGGGCACGATGACGGGGGCCTAGCGGAGTACCTGAAGATGCCACGGAAGAACGTTTTCAAGTTGCCGACTGGATTGCCCTTGGAGGAGAGCTCAATCATTGCAGACGCCGTCGCCACCCCCTTTCACGCGCTAGTCGACCTCGCCGCCATCGGGAAGGGCCTCCAACTGGCGATCTTCGGCGCGACGGGCGGACTGGGAATGGCGGCTGTCCAGATCGCCAAGGCGTATGGATCTCGAGTGATTGCCGTCGGTCGGAAGGATTGGAAGCTGGCGATGGTAGAGAAGTTCGGGGCGGATCATGTCGTGAACGCCACGGAGCACCACGACCTGCCACGCCACATACGTGAGATCAGCGGAGGGGGCGTGGACGTCTCGCTCGACGTCACTGGAGCGTTAGGAATCTCCGAGGCAGCCCTCCGGAGCACGAAACCAGGAGGGAAGGTGGTGGTGGCAGGCTATTCGCTAGGAGACATCGAGATCTCCTCCAAGCATCTCATGTGGTTCGAGAAGGAGATGGTCGGTTGCAGACTCTACAATCCTTCACATCTTCCCAGGGTCGTCGCCTTGGTCAGGAAGGGTCTCGTCGACGTGAAGACTCTTGTCACGAAGAAGATTCCGCTAGAGGAGGTCAACGAGGGGTACCGACTCCTCGACGCAGGAGAGGTCGTGAGGGCCATCGCTATCCCTTAGGGCGTCCCGGTGAACGCTCATAAAGCTCTTTTATGAGACCCGTAGATGCCAGTGTGGTGGCGGTCCATGGGCCTCAGGAGTAGGGAGGAGTTTCTGAAGAGCTTGCGGGATGGAAGGGAAGTCTACTTCGAAGGCAATCGTGTAGAGGGCGTTACTTCTCATCAAGCCTTGCGGGTAGGTGTGGAGAACGCGGCCTTTGACTACGAGTTCGCCGAGGACGCCCAGTATAGGAAGGTCGCCGTGGTGCGAGAAAAGGAAACCAGTGTTCAAGGGCCGATAAGCGGGGGATGATGACTGTTGAGTAAGAGTGGGGGAAGCGGCGAGACGGCGGCTGCCCTGCCACTGCAGGGCATCAGAATCCTAGACCTCACGCGTCTGCTGCCCGGTCCCTATGCCACGATGCTGTTGGCCGATCTCGGGGCTGAGGTCGTAAAGGTCGAGGAACCGAACAAGGGGGACTACGCACGGGAAATCGGCCCGTACATTCAGGGCATTGGGTGCTGGTACTTGATGTTCAATAGGAACAAGAAGAGCTTGGGAATCAACCTGAAGGAGGCTCGAGGAAGGGAGCTTTTCTACAGACTGGTGGAGCGCTCGCACGTCGTCATCGAGGGCTTTCGACCCGGGACGGCTAGACGGCTTGGAGTCGACTTCGACTCCCTGCAGGCACACAACCAGAAGCTTGTATACTGCTCCCTCAGTGGTTACGGTCAGACTGGTGCCTACTCCTCCCGAGTAGGACATGACATAAACTACATCGGAGTCGCGGGCCTACTGGACTCGACGAGAGGTACAGACGGGTCGCCTGCAATCCCGGGCCTACCCGTGGCCGACCTTGCGGGCGGACTCCTGGCAGCCTTCCTTATTAGCATCGCCCTCAGAGATGTGGAGGCCTCCGGGAAGGGGCGCTATCTCGACATATCCATGGCAGATCTGATCTCCTCGTGGTCGATCTACAACATCCTACCTTACCTGGCGACGGGGAGGGCCATCGAGGGTGGAAAGACCTTCTCCACCGGAAGGTACCCAAGCTACAACCTCTATCAAGCATCGGACGGGAAGTACATCACGTTGGGAGCGACAGAGGAGAAGTTCTGGAGGGCCTTTTGTCGGCAATCGGGTCTCTCAGACCTCGAGGCAGATCACGCTCCGGAAGGGAGCAGACGAGATGAGGTAGAGGCGAGGGCAAGAGAGACGCTCGGAGCGAGAAGGTCGACTGAGTGGTTGGAGACCCTGCGCGGGGAGGAGGTCCCCGTCGCCCCGGTGAATAGGCCGGAGGACCTAATGGATGATCCTGGGCTTGCTGACAGAGGCATCTACTGGACTCTGGAGGATCCAAGGCTCGGCAGCCTCGTGCAGTCAAGATTCCGCGTCGCGTACACGGCGAATCTTGAGGAGCGGTCAACCCCCCCGCCCTCGCTGGGTGAGCACTCAGCGGAGATTCTGCGGGACGTTGGCCTTTCCATGGACGAGATCGAAGAGCTCGCCCGCAAGGGGATTGTCGCCCTCTCCTGACGACAGATTCCTACGCCTTCTCTAGGTGCTCCTTAACTTCTGAGAGGAAGCTGGCGGCCTGAGTTCCGTCGAGCACACGATGGTCAAAGGAGAGACTCAAGCTACAAACGGGAATTTCCTTCAACTGCCCCTCGGCGATCGCAGGCTGCGGTCGGACTCGCCCTATGCCCAGGATAGCCGCCTGAGGAGGGTTGATGATCGGTGCGAACGAATCGATGCCGAACATGCCCAGATTGGAGACCGTGAAGCTGCCTCCCGTAACATCATCCACGGATAGCTTTCCCGACCTCGCTTTGGCCACCAGGTCAGCCAACTCCCTAGATATCTCCGATAGGTCCTTCTTGTCGGCGTCGTGGACGACTGGGACGACAAGTCCCTCCTCAGTGTCCGAGGCAACGCCGATACTGATCCGCTTCTTTTTCACTATCTTGCCCTCCTGGAAGGTGGAGTTCACCATTCCATGCTTGGTCAGGTTAGCAGCGACCGCTCCGACGATGACACTGGTAATGGTAGCTTGAACCCCCTCCTGGCGCAACCTCTCTACAGCCTGAACGGCACTTGACATGTCGACCTCGACCTTCAGGGTGACGTGAGGCTGTTCAAGACGGCCCCCATACCTGAGGATATGGTCCTGAACTACATAGGCCAACACATCCTGGGCCTGCCCAGGTCATACTAGACACCCCGATTTCAGCGGAAGAGGTCGTCATCGAGGTCACGGATGAGTTCCCGCGATGACCCCTCGCGGAGGTCCAGGTCGAGTCCCCTGACGATGACTACGGGAACCCGGTCCACCTTGCCCTTGACGAGTTCCGCGGCGGAAGCTATCTCGTCGGCCAGGGCAATCAACGTTCCCTTGAGCTCGTATCCGTAACCATCCGTCTCTCCTCGGTAGTCCTTGATGGGGTTGAAGCCCGCCAATCCGATGGCCACGTCTATCTGACCAACCCTCCAGGGCCTACCGAAGCTGTCGCTGATGACAACGCCCACTTTCCCACCGAATCTCCTCTCCAGCTCTCCCCTGATTTCTTGCGCCGATCTGTCAGGGTCGTCCGGCAGGCCCGTGTACGCCTCCTCTCGGGAGATGTTGGAGCGATCGACCCCGCCATTGGCGCATATCAGGCCGTGAGGTGTCTCTATTATGAATATCGCCCGGTCTCTGTGCATCTTCACGATGGACTTCGTGTTCCGCAGGATGATCTCCATATGCTCTGGCGTCTTGTCGGTGCCTTCGCTGAGTCGGCGAGCCAGTGGCGAGGGTTCTATCTCCTTCGCCTTCCAGAGGCGGCCCTCGGCCTTTGAGACAACCTTCTGGCTCACTACCACCACATCGCCGTGTTGGAGCGTGAGGCCAGAGGCCACAATGGCGTCACCAACGATCGAGGGGAGGGAGTCTCCAGCCCTTATCTCACCGATCCCGTCTATGCCAAGGATTTGCAGTGCTCTCGCCATCCGATCACCCCCCGAGATGAGCTAGGCGTTTCGCGACTCCCAGCCTCTCAAGAAACCTCTTTGCGCCTCCGTTCCTTTGCGAAGGCAGAACGATGTTCAGGTCTTTGGGTTCGTCCACATCCACGGAAGCAGAGAGTGCGTCGTATACTACAACGGGGATCCGCCTCTCCTCCGCTTCCTGAACGTGAAGTAGGTAACTGTCCTCCTCGAAGTGGAAGGGGATGGCGTCTGGCGGATTCAGTACCATTAGGCTGGTTCCCGCGGACCCCGTGGACGGAGAGAGGACAACCCTTGGGCCTGGTTCGGCGTGTCGCATCACGTACCGGAGGTCCCGTTCCTCGAGGAGCGGTAGATCACAGGGAACGCAGACAAGGACGTCGGCGCCAACCCCGGAGCAGTACTCTAGGGATCTTTGAAAGGCAGCGTTCATCCCTTGGGGGGAGGCCTCTGAGATGCACTTCGCTCCCATGTGGCGGGCTGTGCGAAGGGCCTCCTCATCGGGAGAGACGACGACGATCTCGTCGACATCAGAATCCCGGACAGCAGCGAATACATCCTCGAACATCGCCCGGGCGAAGGCTGCCCTCTCAGCAGCGCTTAGGAGGGGGGCTAACCGCGATTTTGCCCCGTCAAATCCCTTAGTCACAAGGACAGCCACGACCTTCATGAATCCTCCCCGTGAACCGGTAGAGCTTCCTGGAATTCACAGACTGGCGCAGGGCCTCGAAACAGAAGCGGCCAGATAAAGATATGGCCCCACGTGCGACCTGTGGAGTGAGCTGATCCCCATGCCGCCCAGAAGGTCTTCAATTCCCTCAGGGAAAAAGGATAAGAGAAACCCAAGCCTACGGGGCTGGGGGTAGTCCCGTGGTCAGAGTCCTCTTCGTTTCACCCTACGATGCCGTCAGGGGTCCCATGGCCGAGACTCTCGCTCTGGCCTACGGCGATGAGGAGATGGACATCTTCAGTGCGGGACTAGTGCCCGCAGGCTTCGTGAGGCCCCAGGCTTTGACGGTGATGAAGGAGGCGGGCCTGGACGTCTCCTGGGAGCATCCCCGATACCTCCTCCCTGAGCACATGATTGGGGTTGACCTCCTCGTGACAATCAACTGCGACGTTGACCAACCCCGGATGAAGTACTTCCAGGGCAAGGCCCTGAGGTGGGAGGTGGAGAACCCTCTGAACAAGGGTCTCGATGTGGATTTCTACCGGAAGACCCGCAACGACATTGAGGGGTTGGTGAAGGAGCTCGTGGCCGCCCTTCGGACTGGCACCATCGACGAGTTGGTGGAGAAGACCGGTGAGAAGGTCGAGGTGCCGTGAGCTGGTCACGCAGGAGTGCGGGGGGTGGGAATCTCCGGCTCATCCGCCTTTTGAACCCACGAACTCCTTCGAGACAGGATGTCTCATCCGGAACTCTTTCGGACCTGGGAACTTAAGTCCTGCGCCGTTTTCGGGCTTGGCTACCCCCGCGGGTGTCGTATCGGTCAGGCCGCCTTAAAGGATGCGCCCAGGGTCTCATCCTCCTGGGGAATGGATATCTGGCCTGGGCTCGGCCAACCGTGTAGGTGGATTAGGGTGAAGAGGGTGCCGAATATCGGGACGAAGATGAGGCTACTGATGAGGTGTAGGAGCATGAAGGGCATCAGGTTGACCAGGGCGTCCATGAGCGTCCATCCCATGAGGGGCTGGTACATGAAGTACCATCCGCCGAGGGTGGTCCACAGGTCGTAGGCAATGGTGGCGGGGATGCTCACGGCCGTGACGATGGCCACGCTCCTCACGACCTTCAGCACCCTGCGGCGGGACATACGCCCGATGAGGGAGACGAAGACAAATCCGGACCAGGTGAAGGCAGTCAGGCCCAGTATCGCTTCCGCCCGATACTGGCCTCCCACCAGGCCGCCGTAGATGATGACGTCGGAGACCCCCATGATGGCCAGGGGGACGATGATCATATAGGCGCCCCCCAGGAAGTAACCCGCCAGAATGGAGACCGCCATTACAGTCTCGATGTTCGGGGCATCGAAGAGCAGGAGGCGCCCGACGATACCGATGATTATGAAGGCCGCCGCTACGGCGTTCTTCTCCCTCGTCATCTTGAAGGGAGAGCTAAGCTTCATGGCCACCCCCCTCGGGTGGGTAGGTTGTGAACATCCACACCACGTGATCCCCTACCTCAAGGATGTAACGATCGGCTGCCACGTTGGCGTATTTTCCATTGACCCAATACTGCCAGTAGAGGCCACCCTGACCATCGTGCAGCCCCTTGATGGAGTCCACCTTCGCTGCACCTAGAGACTCCCAATCCGTCCACTCCACCGCGAACCCCTCAGACTCAGCCGCCTCCAGGAGAAATGCCAATACAGTTCTGTTCGTCGTCTCCGCGGCGTATGTCAGGTTCCAGCCTGGGGCCTCGATGTCCAGGCTCACGGAGACAGGACCCGTTGGGGCGGCGACGGGAGGGAAGAAGCCAAGGAGGAACCAGAGGCCAGAGATGGCGCCCGCGATGACGATGGTCAACAGAACCGCTGCCTGCCACTCCTTGCGAGGCCAGTTCACGACTTACGCCTCCAGAGAAGGACAGCGACCCCTATGATGACGGCCGCCGCTCCCACACCTACTAGGGTGTAGACAAGCACCATGTCGAGAGTGGAGTCCGGAGAACCTTCTCCGAGGGCGAAGAGGAAGCCGCCGTCAGAGGGAATGAGAACAACCCCATCCATAACCACGGGAGTAGCCAGGATGTGTTGGGAGGGCTGTGGTGTGAAACTCCAGACCACTGAGCCGTCCATTACATCGAGGGCGTAGACCGTTCCTTCCCAAACGTTGGTTGCCACGAGGACGAGGTCAGCAGTGAGGGTGACGGAACCCTGTACTGGCCCGTTTGTGGTGAATTCCCACAACTTCCCCAGACCCTTGTCGAAGGCCACGACCCTCCCTTCCGGCGCCGTGAGGCTGCCGCTGGCCGCATAGATGAGATCGCCGCGGACGGCGGGTGAGGACGTGCTCGGGCCGATTTCTTCCTTGAAGGCCATGGATCCTTCAACGGTCACTCCATAGAGGTACCCGTCTCGCGATGTGAAGTAGACCGTCCCCTCCGCCACTGCAGGCGATGAGGCAACTGGCCCGTCCGTCTCAAAGAACCAACGCACAGTCCCATCGCTGATGTTCACGCTAAGAAGACCGTAGGGAGGGCTCCAGTGGCTCCCCCCTCCAGCCGGCCAATCAGGAGTTGGATCATAGTGACCCATGACACCGATGTAAACAGATGCGGCATGGAGCGCCGGAGAGGACATGTGGATGGAGCCTGTCTCCGCACTCCACACGACGGCGCCGCTGGTGACGTTCACGGAATAGAGGTGTCCTTGGCCTCCAGACTCGTTGAACGTACCGACGTACACCCTGTTGGCGTGTACCTTGGGTGAGGAGGCTATCCCCGTGAACTGGGCTCCGTCCTGGAGCAAGGTGCTCCAAATGATGTCTCCTGTCCCGCCATCCAGCCGATAGAGACTCCCATCCCTGGAGCCGACGATGAGGTCTCCTCCCAGCAATGACGGTGTGGAGAGGCCCGCAGCTGCATCCGCCCGCCACAAAAGTTCGCGGGAGTCCATATCGATGGCATGGGTCCCGTTCCAGGTCACCTGGTAGATAATGCCATTGGCTCCAATGGGGCTCGCCCCGATTTCGTGGCCCCCGAAGTCAAACCTCCAGGCGAGAGCTGGGATTTCTGGCGGGGAGGCTGGCGTGAAGCCAGTGTTCGCTCTATCGCCACGGAAACTCGTCGCGGGGTACGGGTGGGAGGGCGTTGCTTGGGGGACTGTCTCCGGCCAGGATTCCGTCAGAAACCAGCCGATGATGTCGCCAGTTTCAAGATGCAGATCTGAGGCACCCACCGGAGCGAGGACCCACGCGACATTGGACTCATCCCAGCGGAGGAAGTGCCACCAGATGGGAAACACCGGATTGCGGTCCCCAATGTCGGCCACAAAGGCCCCGAAGGAGAACCATTGAACCTCGACAGTCAGACCGAGGAGCTGCGCCGCCCTCTCCGTGGCGAGGATGGCTGTTCGATTGTCCGTCAGGCCGACATCTTGCCAAAGTACAGTGCCCTCGCCGAAGTCGAACATCACTTGGACATTGGCGACGTCTCCCTCGACCTGGCCTGAGATTGCCGGAAGGGCCTGGAGCAACACGAAAAGGCCGATAGCTACGCCCGCCAAGTTCCGCTTCAAGAAACCCTCTTTCCAGTGCAGTTTAAAAAAGTCAAATTCACTTGAATATATGAGCCTTTGGGTCTGAGATAACAGCCCCAACGTCGACGGGATTTATCTAGCTGGATCGAGAGAATCCCTGCTGAGAGGGATGGGCCCGCCCAGATTTGAACTGGAGTCGCCAGCACCCCAAGCTGGAAGGAT
>CAYFYA010000024.1:0-23087 GCA_964347325.1 uncultured Methanomassiliicoccales archaeon
TGAATCCCCCCGCGTACGTTGCATTGCACCAGACTTTTGTGTAGAGCGGGTCGTAATTGAGGGTCTCCGCCAGTTTGCCTGCGGAAATGCCGGGGTTCTCCCGAATCGCATCAAACAGCCCCAACCGAAGGCCGAGTTCGATGCTCCACGTATTCAAATATCCCGCGTAGGACGCGAGGACCTTGCCAGTCGCTGCTTGTAGCTCTTCCATTTGAGGATTTGCCGCCATATAACCACACCTATTAGTCCGGGCGGATATCCTTATCCCACTTAAGGGTGTGGCATTGCCGGAATCGCTGTCCGAGTTGGAGCGGAACCTTGCTGCAGCTGGCCTGAAAGCTCTCCCTCACCGGAGGGGCTAGAACTTCTCATCTACTCGGAACCCTGCTGGTTCAACAGGTCGATTTGAGCGAGCATCCCGAGGTTGTCGTAGTAGACCCGCAGCTCGGTGATCTTTCCCTCGGCGGTCCTCACGATGGCCACCGCCGAGCCCGTGGCTTTCTTTCCCGTGGTGGGAATCGGGGGCTGACCCGGGATCTCAATCGGTCCGGTGTTCGTCCCGGTCCATTCCATCTGATCAGCGAGCCATTCGCCGCTCTCGATACGATTCACGAGCTTGACCCTCGAGTCCGGGAAGGACTCCCAGTTCCCGGCCATGTGCTTCTTAACGGCCGCTCGGCCATTGATGGGCTCGGGAAGGTTCGCCTCCCAATACGTGACTTCCTCCGACAACTGTTCTCCAAGCTTCGCGACATCGTGGGTGTTCAACGCCTCGTAGAAGGCGTCCGACAGTTCTTTCGTGCTAGTCATGTACTTTCTCCTCTCCTGAGGGGGCCCACGGCCTCCAATTCTGTGTCTTTGTCACCCGACGTTTAAGGGCCTTCGGGACCGCGCCGGGTTGGCACAACAGATTCTTGGAGTAGCTCGACGTCCCTGTGAGACGCGTCGGGAGGGGCTATTCCAAAGTCTTTCATCCATACGGACCCAGTTCTTGGTCGTTAACGAGTGGAGGGAAAACGTTAAGCGCTTGCCCTCGATGGACGGTGTGGAGGAGCGGGAGACCGTCTAGTGCCCTTTTTGTCGAGAGACGGCCAGCCCTCTCTTCGCGCCGCTTAGGAGCGCGAGGAAGACTCGAAGCCCGCACAGCGGGAGGAGGTGAGAAAGAGTGAGCATAGAGGAGAACATCAAGATCCTAGATGAGGCACAACAGGCCGTCGAGGCAAGAGACTGGGATCGCTTTGACGCGGTGCATGATGAGTCCGTTACGACATACTCGCCGCTCAGCCCCGAGCCCACCAAGGGAATCGCCGCGCATCGGGAGGGGATGCAGGGCATTCTGAAGTCCTTTCCGGACTTCGTGATGGAGAGAGATCAGGTGTTCGGTTCGGGCGAGTGGATCTGCGAGGTCAGTACCGTGAAGGGGACCCACAAGGGACCTCTCAAGGGTCCGACGGGAGAGGAGATTCCCCCGACGAACAAGCCGTTGCAGCTCCAGACGTGCAGCGTGATGAAGATCGTGAACGGCAAGATCACGGAAGAACACAGCTACTACGATCTGCTTGGGATGATGGCTCAATTGGGGCTCGAAGCCCAGGGCTGACTCTGGGATCTGGCTATCTTGTGACGTTTGTGCATGTCGCACGTAGTGAGGCATGCCTCTGAAGGCGAGGTCCACGCTACAGTCCCGGTGCCTCGAGACCTGCATAAAAGGACTTGATGGAGTGATCTCTACCGACGTGGTGGAAGGATGGTGATGCGAGAAGATCCCGAGGGCATTCAACTTCAGACAGTTTTGAGGCACGCCACCTTCACGGACAAGGAGGTTCTGGAGGTGGGCTGCGGGGATGGACGACTCACCTTCGGGTTCGGCGGCATGGCCAAGAGGGTGGTGGCGATCGACCCCATCGCGGAGGACATCGAGAAGGCGACGCGGAACACGCCCCAAGCGCTAGTTCCGGTACTGAACTTCCTCACGGGAACGGGGGAGAAGCTCCCCTTCTCGGACGAAACCTACGACGAAGTCTTCTTCACTTGGTCTCTCTGTTGCATGGCTTCCGAGGCGCACATGAGCAAGGCGCTCGACGAGGCCTGGCGAGTCCTCAGAAAGGAGGGGATCCTTCTCAGCATCCAACCTTCGCTGCATCAACCGTTTGACTGGGGAGAAATCACGTACCTGGTGACGAGGGACCCCGAGCGTCTTGTCGGCGAGGATGTCAAAACCGATGACTTCGATGCCCGATATGCCCTGAAGCGGGCGTCCCTGATCGAGGGGAAATTTGGCCTCATTGCGGAGGAGTTGTTCACGAACAACATCTACTACGACACGGCCGATGAAGTCCTCGAGGCCATAAAAAAGAAGTGGAGACCGCAATACGACGAGCTCGACGGGGAGTCGAAGCAGGAGATCCGCAGGAGGCTTCAGTCGCGGCGCACCCCAGAAGGGGTTCGGGTTCTAGAGAACGGGGTCCTCACGGTGTTACGGAAGGTGCAGTCGAGCTAGAGCGTCGTCGCGTCAGGCGCAGAGGGGCAACGAAACGACAGGCGCAAGCCTTTGCTACACAGTTCTGCTAACGCGTGACGGGCTGGCTACGAGTCGTGGCGTGGCCCGTCAAGTTCGAGGACAGCTTCCAAGGGCGCGGAGTCGCAATAGCGAACTCCTTCCCCCGCAGTCCCCAGGTTCGCCTTCCTCCTGGGCGGACTCGTGTTCGGCTGCAGTATGATCGATCGTCATCGCGGGACCAATATGGCAATCTGGCACACTCCCCCAATGGGTTGAGGGAAGCCGGAAGTACCGGGGTCCCTATGCGCCTCGCGCGCACCAGTTCCTGGGTGGGTACATCCGCCTCTCATAGAGCTGAGCGATCAGCCTACCGCACCTCACTCCCCTGAGGGCTAGCTGGACGATTCGAATCCCGAGCCATCGGGTATCGCGTGGGCCTGGAGGCCCCCCTCGTTGACCGTTGGGATGAGTGGGAGGCTGCCTGCCGCGACTAAGCCTTTCCACCCCAACGACTGATGACGATGATCAGGACGATCATCACGATGGTCAAGACCAAGGCGACGATGATCCCAATCACGAGCCCCATCAGGTCCTTGGGCGCGGTCAAAGGAGCCCCAGTAAGAGCCAGACCCCCTAGCACGACGTTGCTCCAAACCAGGGCAATCACGAACCCAAAGGCCGCAGCAAGCGAAGTAGCGATGGTCCGTCGGACCTCGCTCATAGATAGTTGCTTTCCTCCTCCCATGAATATCCTCTCCTGCGGGGAGAGTTGAACTCTTTTTATACCTTTCCACAGCAAGGCGATGACGAATCGAGAGGCCGCTGCCGGGTGCAGAGACTTGCCCCCGATGATTAGGACCCTACGTGGCGCCGAGATCGCGTGACCTCAGGCCTGGATTGCCGACTGAAGGACATCCGCCGGGACGCCAGGGGCGAGCTTCCCGTGGGCGGCGAAGCGATACAGGACGGCGGAGAGGACCGCCCACGCGGCCCCCCACAGCAGGCCGATGATGAGCCAGTAGACGGCGGCGACCCCCATGAGCACGAAGGCCCACAGGGTTAGGCCCTGCATCAGGAGGTAGATGCCAGCGGCGAGAGGAAGGAGCCCCAGGAGAAAGAGACCCAAAAGAATGAGTCCCAGGCCCAGGCCCCCGACTAGGGTCTCCCCCCACGTCTTGCGGAAGAGGGAGGCCGAGCGCTTCAGGGCGCTCCAAGGGCCAAGCCCCTCGGCCACGATTACGGGGATGGCAAGATAGCTTGCCAGGGCCCAGGCGATGCCCAGCCCCGCGGCGATCATCTGGCCGATGAATCCACCCCGCTCCCGAACGACCCGCAGGATGAGCCCCACAGTGGCGGAGACAACAGCCCATAGGAAGAGCTTGCCCAAGTGCTTGTTCGCCGCCCGGAAGGCGTCGCCCAAAGTCGGGCTGCCCCCTTCGAGGCGGATCATGGCAGAGCCCACCACTGCCGCCTGGAAGTATATGGCGATGAAGGCCGTCACCAGATAGAAGATGAAGTAGAGGGCGTAGTACAGGATGGGGAAATCCCCCTGGATCTGTTCGAAGAAGGGGATGTTCAGGAAGAAGACGCTAGCGATAAAGAGGCCCCACATGATGCCGGAGATCAGGAGGCCAAGAAAGGGAAACAGAAGGAGCTCCTTGTCCTTTCGGATGACGCCGTAGGCCACCTTGGTCAGCTGCCATCCGCGGCTAATGCGACCCATGCTGGCTCCATCAATTGGGCGCTTATTATCGTTTCCACATCCCCGCGGCAACGGTGGATTGAGACCGGTACGATCCAACGCCGAGGCATGAAAGGTCCTCTCGAGCCGACTACTCCTTCCTCCTCGAGCCTTCGCAGTCGCGTTTTCGCGGTCTTGATGGAAACATCTAGGGCGTGGGCGATTCGAGATGGTTTAAGCGCGTCGGGGCCCCGGGCGCCGTAGACGAATGGCTGAAGGCCCATTGTCCGGAGAAGCTGGATGTCGAGGGCGTCCACAGCCCGGGAACAGGGTAGCGGGACTTAAGGTTCCCCTTCTCACGATTAGTAGGGGAGCGAGTATTGCGGCGCGCGTAGCATCAGTCATGCGCTACTTCCATGGTGTCAAGAAATGCCTACATTTTTGCGCGCCATGTCCAAAAACGTTAATGATTTATGGGAGAACGGCATTGAAGGTAGCACTCAAGGTCGTAATGGACCGAGGGGGGGGAATGTTGAAGAGAAGGTATGTTCGTGTTGCTCTGCTGAGCCTGATCCTGGTCGGACTGATGGCTCCCGCAGCCTCGGCCGCACCGGGCGATTTGCTGGCGACGGTGGATCTGGAAATGCCAGCGGGAACAGCCGTGGCCGGCACCTTCGACGGCACTTACTACATCAGCGCCCCTGCTCTTGGCACTGCATTGTACTGGATGACACCGCCTGCTGGAACCGGCCTAGCCACGTTGGCATTCAGCAAGCCCGTCGTCGACGGCAGCGGGAATCCAATCCAGATGAGCGCAGTGGCCTGGGACCCGGGCCGGGGCAAACTCTGGGCCGCAGCGATCGGACAAGCTATCTGGCTGATTGACATCAGCGGTGCCAACGCCGTGGGAACGTTTCAGTTCAATCCAGGTGTCGGAGGATCCGGGCTCGTCGATGGGCTCGCCTACGACGCTAGCGACGACACACTGTACTTCAGCCCTGACGTGAACCTGAACGTTTACCACTTCTCGCTGGGGACTGGCGGCAACCCCGCGCTCGGCACGTTGATGAACACGGTGACCCCAAAGAACGCGGCGGGAGTGGCCGACGGTGCCGTCAGCGGGGTTGTGGTGGGGTCAGATAACACGCTGTACATTGGTCGTGACGGCTTTGCCGAGATTCGGCGGGTCGACAAGACCACGGGCGACTTCATCTCCCAATTCGCGACCACCGCGGGCCGTGTGGAGGACCTAACCTGCGACCCGATCACCTACGCCCCTAAGGAGGCAATCCTGGCCAAGGATGCCTATAATAGGCTCTACGAAGCCTTCGAGGTCGAGCCGGGCACCTGCCCACTTCCCGTGGTGGAAGTCGAAGTGCGGGTGGACATCAAGCCGCAGTCGTGCCCCAACCCCCTGAACGTCAATAGCAAGGGGGTTCTCCCTGTCGCCGTGCTGGGTACGGAGGACTTAGACGTAACCCAATTGGACGTCACGACCATTCAGCTGGAGGGCGTGTCTCCACTGCGCTGGGAGTACGAGGACGTCGCCACTCCCTACGATCCCTACACCAGAAGGGAGGGTAAAGACGACTGCACCGAGGCAGGCCCAGACGGGTTCATGGATCTCACGCTAAAGTTTGACAAGCAGGAGATCGTGGCAATGCTGGGTGACGTCGACGATGGGGATGTCCTAGTGCTGCACCTCACAGGTAACCTGCTGTCGAGCCTCGGAGGAACCCCTATCGTAGGCGAAGACGTCGTTGTCATCCTAGAGAAGGGCAAGTGAGACTCACCACACACCCATTCCGATGAGCGGGAGGCTGGACTAAATCGGAGGGGCTAGGTCGCCTTTTCGACCGGGGCCTAATACACTCTAAGGCTCCGGTCAGGAGACAAGGATGACAATGTGCCTAGGTGCCTGCGCTCCCCCTCAGATTCATAGCGTGCGCGCTGCCGACGACGTCACCACATCGAGGAGAGTGCTAGCACCACTTCAACATCAAGCCCAGGGGGGTGTAGCGCTAGTCTTGGACTGCACCTGCCGTTCGACTTTGCCAGACTTGCTATCGCTGGCCCATGGGATCTGGGGGTCACACGGAGACGTACCGTCTCGCTCAACCGAGATTCGATGGGCTCACTCTCGCGCAGACTCCTTGAACGACTGAATTACAATCGAGAGACACCGTTGCAGCTCTGCACTCACAGTTGAATCTTCTCCCACAGGTCCAAGAAGTCCTCGATCAGATCCTGGGTGGGCCTGTATTTAAGGAGGAGCTGGACGGTTGCCTGAGGGTCAGTTGCCCAGTACAACTTAATCCTGCCCTCGCGTTTTGAGCCGACGAGGGGGAGACCCTCGAGCTTACTGAGGTGATGGCTCAGCGTCGAGGCAGCAAGTCCCGTCCTTTCCTTTATCTCCTTCACGGACAACGCTCCCCCTTCCAGTAGGACGAGGATCAGCTGCAGGAAGGTCCGTCGCCTCAACAGTCCGAGGGCCCTCTTCTCGAGGGCCCCGATCCTCTCCCGAAAGGCTCCCGCATCCCACTGCCTCGGGTAGAACCGGCGGTAGCCATTCTGGGTCATCGACACGACGGCCTCGTGCCTCTCCAGGAATTCGAGATGATGCTTGAGCGCTCTGACGTCCAGTCCGAGCTGCCTCTCCAACTCTCTCAGATGAAGGCCGGGGTACCTCGACAGGACCTCGAAGATCCTCCGGCGGTTCCTGAGGTCAAGGACCGCCTGCCCCTTCACTGGGCACTCTCCTTCGGAAAAGAGCGATGTAGAAGCTCAACAAGATAGCAGTGTCGAAGATGGAGGAGAAAAGGAGGATGTTCCCAGACTCCGCTGAGAAGAGCAAGTAGGTGAGGACGAGGTTCTTGACGAAGAAGAGGCCGAAGGCTGAGGATATCAGGAGGATTCTAGCCTCGCGGGCCCTCCGGTACGCCAGGAGGGCGACCACTAGTAGTGCCAAAGAGAGGACTGTGGTCCACGCTATGGCTGCGCTTTGAACGTCCAACCCAGTCACCATGAGGGCACCATTACATCCTGCGATAATATGGCTTTCTCGTTAGAGTTCCGACGGTGACGTCTGTCGGAAATCAGAAAAGGAAGAGGGGGAGGGTGGTTCGACACCCTCCGAGTGGTGCTGTCTGGGGTCAGGAGGCACGCCGTCGCCGCAACAGGATCGTGCCCAGCACAAAGAGGACTGCGATCCCGATCATGACCGCGTAGACCAGGGGGTTGATCAGACTCAGAATCGAGCCCAGGATCGGTGCGATGGCGACACCCACGAGGGGATCGTGGAGCACCTGTTCCCCCTGCGGATAGACAAGGACGATGATCCTCTCCACCTCGAACTCCATGGTGGCCTCGGACTCCAGCTCTGTCTCGACCTTCACGACGGTTGAGTTGACCGGGCTGGGGGTCCCGTCCACATCTGCCGTCGTGGACCAACTGAAGAAGCCCTCGTAGCGATCCCCGATTGCCTTCAGTTCCTCGATGGTCGGGCTGGTGCCGAAGGCGGGCTCGACCTCCGTCTTCAGCTTCGTCTCGACCGCCAGGTATGTGTCCCCCTGGGTGAAGGGGAAGCCTTCGATGCCGATATCGAACTTCACCTGCGTGGGCTTCACAAGGGTCCCGTTCACCATGGTCTCCGTGGGAAACACGTAGAAGACCAGGCGCAGCGTGAAGCTGGAGACGTACGTCACCTCGATCCGGTGTCCTTCGTCGAGGTCTTCGAGGATGGGCGCGTTGAAGGGCATGTCGTCCACATCGAATCTCTGGATCACCTGCTCTCCGAGGTCGAATCGGCCATCTCCATTGCCATCGACGAACTCCAAGACTGCCTCGAAGGCGACTTCAAGTTGGATCTCCGTCGCCCCGCTCTCCGGGACCACGAAGTCGAGGCGGAGCTCTCCGTCTCTGGCCTCGAACCTGACCCGGATTCGGTCACCGTCTGCGCCGAAGGACCGGATCTCGAAGGCATCATCCTCTTCGTCTACCTCCAGGGCTCGGGGTGCGTCCTCGAACTCATCACCCTCATCGTTCTGCGCGTCCTCTTGCGCTTCTGCCTCGGTCGTAAGCTCGTCGTCGCTACCCGAGCCTCCCCCTGGCCCCTCCGCCGCGATGGCGAGGGGAGCCAGGGCCGACAAGAGGAGCACCATGGCCAGCATGGCCACCTGAATTGCTCGCATGTTATCGAAGGATCTTTCCTCCCGAGGTTTATTAGCATTATTCAACAAAGGCCGAATTGGAGGTCAGCACGCTGATCACTCTTCCCTCACATCCTCAGGTGGGCCGATGTACAGTCTGTCATGATTACTAAGCACTGTGCAGGCAGCGGATGTCACCTAATTGGGGAGCCACGGAGCTGGGCCCCATGGATCTTGTCAACGGGGACCGCACCGATGCGGCTGTAAGATGTGCAAGTGAGAGGGGGGTAGCACTAGTCCTATGACGTCCAGCTAAGAGGGGGGTCCGATCCAGCTGGAGCTGACACTAAAAGGAAAGGGGAAGAGGGCCCTGGAGGGTCGGGGGGGCGGGTATCCTCTTCCCGGCCTATCGCGGAGCTACCTCGGCAGAATCACTGTGTCGATCACGTGGATGACGCCATTGTCAGCTTCGATGTCGGGATGGGTCACCGCTGCTGCCTCGATCCGTACGCCATCTTCCGCGTTGATAGTCACATCTTGTCCCTGGAGGGTCTTGAGTGAAGGCATCTCAGCAATATCGGCAGCCATGAACTTGCCGTTGACGACATGGTAGGTCAGCACGTCTCGAAGGGCTGGAGGGTCTTCGAGCAGACCTTTAACTGTGCCTTCAGGCAGCTTCGCGAAAGCCTCATCGGCGGGAGCGAAGACCGTGTAAGGCCCCCCCTTCGCGAGGGTCTCCACCAAGTCGGCTGCCTCTATTGCGGCGACAAGCGTTCCGAAGGATTCTGATTTCATTGCGATTTCGACTATGTTTCCCATTTAGAATCACCTAGGCTTAACCAGTTGCCTGCACTATATAATAGTGCCGACTGACCTGTGGATAGTGCCTAACTGGTCGTGAGTCCGTGCATGGCGGAGAGATGATCGAGCACCTCAAGCGTATCAGGTCCGGCTATCAGGACACCTTCGGGGATTCGCTCGATTCTTCCCTCCGCAACGCCCTGGCCTCCCACGATGACTCTGGCCTCCGGTAGGGCCCTCTGCATCGCGGAAAGAAGTCGGCCAGCCATAGACAGGTGCTCAATCATAGTTACTGATACCAACACCAAGTCTGGTTGTCTTGACTCGACAAAGGCAACTATTGAGTCTGTGGGAGCGGAATCGGAGATATCAAGGGTCTCGAAACCTCGGTTCAAGAGAAGACCTCGGAGAACCTCGGCAGCAAACTTGTGCCGCTCTCCATCGGGCGTACAGACAACGGCGGTTCCCCGCTTCCGTCCGGTCCAACGAATTGCAGCATTCATGTCGGCCACGGCCCGAGTCATGGTGTTGGTAGCTAGATGCTCGTGGCTCACGTATAAGTCCCTTCGAGCCCACATCTCACCCACGGTGTACATCACTTGGGTGATTGCATGGACGTAGAGCTGATCCACTCCCAAGGACTTCAGGCCCTCAGCGGCCACGGTCTTTGTGCGAGGGAGGTTTCCGTCAAGGACTGCAGTTAGGAGCCGATCCCTGAGGTCAGCAATGAACCTCGCTCTGCGATGGGCTGCGAGAACCGAGTTCCGAAGGACAAAGGCCCTAACCTTATCACTATGGTACTCCTCCGGGACGTCCTCCAGCTTCACCTTCTCCGCCGGACCCAGATACTTGATCGTGTGTTGGCGAGACGCCTTCTTCTCTGTGTCCCAGACACTCTCAACCAAGTAGGCATAGTCCCTGCCCTTCAGCCTTTTGGAGCGAATGAAAGCCACGGGTGGATACCGGGTTCCATGGCTTTAAGTGTCCACCACTACCCAACAGAATTAGGCGGGGGGGCGACCTTGGAAGGCAAGTCGCGATGTCGACCCAGGATCAGGAGACAATGCCCAGCAGAGTCATCTACACCCTAGGGATCATTCCCGGTCCGACCTCCGGGCTCAGCCTCTTTCCCAAGGCGGAAAGAAGGCTGGCCATTAGGGCCAGGGCGGGGCCAACCAGAAAGCCTGCCCAGGCGAGGAGACCCCCAACACCGATGAGAGCTAGCTTGACGCGACCGCGGGTATCTTGAACTCCGGTCCCCTTCAAGGTCAATCGCAGGATGCCAAGCCCCAGACCTAGGGGCAGCAGGCCGAAGGCGATGGTGATGGCCGCGTCCGCGCCGAAGGAGGCGGTGCTAAGCGACCAGCCCATCTGGTAGAAGACAGTCGCGGCACTGCCGAGGTACAGGACGCCCGCCAAGGAGCCCGCCCAGGCACTGCTATCCCGCACACGACCCTTTCTTTTCAGCATCGTCCCCACCGCTGCCAATCCAATGGCTGAGACGCCAACCGCGGGGGCGATAATCGTCCACAGGGCTTGTCCCTCCCACTGGTACACAGCAATCATGTTGAACGGGTTGAGCATCCACTCCGTCAGCGTGAAGGACTCCTGGGTGCCCACGACAAGGCCGTAGTTCCCCCCTCCCTGGGAGGAGACCACCGCGACGTAGTACGTGCCAGTCGCAGGAGCAGGATACCTGAGTTCGCCCAGCCAATGGAAGCTCCCTGGACCGAAGGGCTCATACGTGGCTTCCGCGGCTAGTTGGCCCTCTAGGAGAGTGGCGCCATAGCCGGTAGGTATGGCGACCTCCGGAGGGATGCCCCCCTGAATTTCCCCAACGGGACTCATGAGGACGAGGGATGGTGTGAAGCTCCGGGCCGCTTCGAAGGGAGGCACAAGCAGACCCAGGTATATGATCTGACCCGCCTCGATGTCGAAACGGTAGTATTGTGGAGACTGCTGGAGTCCTCCGTAGATTGCCCATGATTTGAGGGGATCTTCGATGTGGAAGGCGTTGTCTAGAGCCTCGTTCTCTCCAGGCTCCACGGGGACGTGGGCCGCAACGGTGGGGAGAAGGGTCGTGACTAGGAATGCGCAGACGATGAGGAGGGCTCGCTTCATCGTGTGTGGCAGAAGGCCGGGGCTTCTTAAAGGTGCCGAACACATCTACAATGGTGCCTAACTTGGTGAGGCGGCTGACATCCCCTAGAGAACACCCCTGTAGCACAACCCCAGGGAGTGAGCAGGGTGTGCCAGGCTTTGGTCTATCCCAACGAGGGTCTGGGAGGAGCGCTATATTTTTAGCCCTCAATAGCGTGATAGCTCGGCGGGGGTGAGTCAGTCAGGGTATTGGTGATCGGTGGTACGGGTTTCCTCGGCTCCTATCTGGTGCCCAGACTAGTCTCTCGGGGGCACGAGGTCACGGTGGTGACCCGCCGGGAATCCGAGAAGTCCCGACTCGAGTCTCAGGGCTTGGCGGGAATCGTCGGAGATCTGCTCAAACCGAGAACGATCCTGTCACAGCTGTCTCCTCATGACGTCGTCGTGCAGATTGCGATGCCGCTGAAATTCGGTCGGATGTCGCGAAGGAAGTTCGTCGAAACAAGGGAACGGACAACGCAGTTTGTGGCCACAACACTTGCCGTCGGCGAGGAGCTCTCCTGCCCTACGATCTTGACCCTGGGCACGAGCTATCGCGCTGGTCCAGGAGAGGTGGTGGACGAGAGCAGGCCCATCGATCGATTCGGCATGACGAAGGCGGGCGAGCAGGCCGATGCGCTAATTGCCGCCGCCAATGAGCGGGGGACACCTCCACTCATTCGCATGTTGCCCGGACAGATATACGGGCCGGGCGGACTCTTCATGCAGATATACCGACGTGTTAGGGCCAGAAAGGCCGCCATCATCGGGAGAGGCGACAATCGCATCCCGAGAATCCATGTGGAGGATTGCGCAGAGGCCTTCGCCCGGGCCGTGGAGAAGCGGCCCGTAGGTGAGTCCTTCATCATTGCGGACGACACGTCGTGCACCGTTCGCGAGTTTACTGATTTCATGGCCCTGTGCATGGGGCTTCCCAGTCCCAGGACCGTTCCAATGGGTTTGGCGAGACTCGTCATGGGGAAACTGCTTATCGAGACGCTTGAGATGGATGTCGTGGTTACGAACGCAAAGGCGAAGAGCGAGCTGGGATGGAGGCTCAAGTTTCCCAGCTATCGGGAGGGATTGGTCGCCACCATACGAGAACTAGAGGGCGGGGTTTCTCCCATTGCTGAAGAGATGGTCGTGCGGTCGGGCCGCTGACGGACACCTTCCGAGGGCTGCCATAGGGGCGACGGAGTTCGGGCGAGGAGCGAGCGCTGCATACGCCACGCTCTACTGCTGGTCAGTATAATATCCCCAAGGCGTTTCTACATCGGATTTGACATGACCCAGGAACATTCCGACAGGGCCGCCGTCATCATAGGGGCCTCGACGGGTGTCGGCAGAGGGACTAGTCTCATAATCCCCCCACTCATGTCTAGGAACGATGAACACTTTCCGCTTGGACGCCGAGTACGATGCCCACAGAAGGGTCACCGTCTACTACTTCGAGGGTTTGAAGGGCTTTCACGTGTTTGAGTCCGATGGCCGCCTGCAGCAGCTGCTGGTGAACTTCTCCTGCAAGACCGAGGATAGCGAAGGGCTCCTGCTCATCGTCAAAGGGCAGGTGGAAGACGGCAACTTGGTCGGATACAGCGTCGAGGAGCCGCTGGCAGTGGTCCACACCCAGGGAAAGGACACACAGACGGTGATGGTGCCACTAGACCTCGACGTGGATTCCGGGGAGTTCGTCGGCCTGGTTGTCCACACGGTCAGGAACGGGATCTTCACACGATCCAGCTTAGTCGTTGAAGCGCAGGTCACGGGCTACGTTACCGGCCGAGGCTAACCGGGAGACCTTCGGCTGGCAACGAAGGCGCACACTGTAGAAGGTTCCCGCTACGGCACTTCGTCTCTGCCAGTTTGGCAGCAGCCGAACGGCGGCTATTCTTGCCTCTCCAACGCCTTCCAGAGAGCCATCATGGTGCCCTCTGGATCCTTGAAGACGGCGAATCGCCCCATGTTCGGGACGTCGCTTGGAGGTACTAGAATCTGCCCGCCAGCCGCCTCAATCTCTTTCGCCTTCGCGTCCACGTCCTCCACAAGAATGTAGTTGAGGGCACCGCCGGGGTTGAATTGCTCCGGGACGAAGAGCCCGCCGCCTGGCGGGTTTGCCGTCTCGAAGAGCGTGTAGTTCATCTCGGGGAAATCCTCGAACTTCCATCCGAAGAGGCCACCGTAGAACTTCTTCGCCCTCTCCGTGTCCTTGCAGGGGAGTTCGATGTGCACTATGCTTCCTGGTTTCGGAGTCTCTGCCATGAATCCTCCTCCCGGCAGCCTCAGATTCTCCTCCCTTTTCAACCTTCGGTCTGGCTGATGATGTTCTAGCCCCTACCGACGCGCTCTCGGTAGCGGGGTGGCCAGCCTGCTATCAGCCCTGATACTTGCCACGACATTTTTAACTGTGGGCCAGGCCTGGAACGCCCAGAGGCCTTCGTTTCATGGCGAAGTCGAAGGGGAAAGGGAAGTCTGAAGACCAACAAGATGCCCAATCGCTGAGCCGGAGGGTCTCCCAGGCCCTCGGGAAGACGGTAGACTTCTCCCGCATGGAGCGACTGCTCGCTGAATCAATCAGCAAGTTCAAGGAGCAGAGCTACAACGCGGCCGTGCGAATGGCTAGGGACTCCGTCTATCGCATCCAGGAACAGATGAAGGACTACCTGGAAGTGACCTGGGCCGTAGCGATCCTCTCTACCAGCCGGCTACTGGAAACCGCCAACAAGGCCTCCAAGCTGGCCGCCGAAGCAAAGAGACGCTTGGATGATGCCCTTGACGTCTTCCAGAACGGGAGCTTTGTGGACTCCCACGAGATCCTGAACAAGCTGAGCGATGCAGCCCAGAATCTCTACGCCTTCGAAATGGATATGGCCAGGGAGCATGTCGCTGCCCAGAGTCGGGCCCTGAAGGAGGTACAGGCTATGGGCGGGGACATTGGCGCCGCAAGCACCGTGCTCAGCCGGGCCGCCGAGGCTCTCGCAGAGGATGACTGGACCGGCTATCTATCCTTGATCGAGAAGGCGGATGCCCTGGTCGATAAGGCCAAGGAGCTCAGGGTCTCGGAGATCAAGGAGTCGGCCTCGCTTATGGCCTCGAAGTTCTTGGACGACGTTCGAAGGGCTATCCAGGCCGGCGACTTCGTCTCAGCCAACTACCTAGTTAACATGGCTGAACAGTCTGTCCCCGCCTCCAAGACTCCCGGTACCGACCAGGTCACCAAGATGAAGGAACGGATGGTGGTGAAGGTTCGGAGGTTCATATCTCAGATTGCACCTCTTATTGAGAGAGCGAAGAAGGATGGTTTCAAGGCCGACAAAGCCAGGGAGGACCTGGACTCCGCCCAAGAACTCCTGAAGACGGGGGACTACGTGAACGCCCTCATGATGGCGAAGAAGTCCTACGAGGCACTAAAGACCTTCAGAGGCCAGGCTCCACCCCTGGAGGAGCCAATGCCAACGGAGGAGATGAAGGAGAAGGGTGAGAAGGAGGAGCGGTTGTCGGAGAAGAGAGGAGAGAAGGAGGCAGCGGACACGCCCAAGGAGAAGGATGAGAAGGAGAAGAAGCCGAAGGTAGAGGGGGAGCTGGAGGACATGATAGAGGAGCCAGTCCTCTGGTGCACCCGCTGCGGCTCAGTCAACATCGGCCTCGGTTCCAAGGGCAAGGCAAAGTGCCTCGACTGCGGGGAGAAGCTCACTGTGATGGGCAGAGCTGAGGGGTGAGGGGGCTACTCCGCTACTAGCTCTCTGTACTCCTCTGGACTAAGGAGGCTTTCCAGCTCCGCCTCATCCTTCATCTTGATGGCGACAATCCAACCTTCGCCGTAGGGATCCTCGTTGATCAGCTCGGGCTTCTCCTCCAGGGCCGCGTTGACCTCCGAGATTGCTCCACCTACAGGGGCATACACCTCCGATGCGGCCTTCACCGACTCCAAGACGACGACCTCGTCTCCGGCAGCCACTTCCTTCCCAGTCTCCGGCAACTCGACGTAAACGACGTCCGTCAGCTCGTTCTGAGCGTAATCGGTGATGCCAACGATGGCCTTCCCCTCAAGAAACTTGACCCACTCGTGCTCCTTCGTGTACCTGAGGTCATTGGGGATCATGGACATGTAAACGCGACGCGGCTAGATCAGGCCTCTTTATCAAGGTTTGTGAGGGCCGCTACTTCGATGCCCACAGGATGAGAACGGCGGCGGCGACCAAAATCGCGCCCACTACGAGAAGGACTATTCCGATCAGTTCCTGCGGAAGAAGGAACGCAGCGATGGCGCCGATGGCAATCAGTATCACGCCAATGGCCAGAAGGATGAGCGCATCCGTCCGAAACTGCCTCCGAAGGCCTGGCTCGAACTCATCGCCAATTCTCCCGCTGTCCATGAAGGCCAGGGTGAGTAACGCTTGGAGCCCGTCGGTACGCCTCATGCTTCGAGTTTCACCTTGCTCATCTGCTTAAGTACAGATTGCCTAATGGCATCGGGAGGGGGAAGGTCTCGTATGAGCTTCCCGCCCCTGAGGTACTGCTTCAACACTGGAGCCATCGTTCCCCCACAGACGGGACAGCTAGGGGCCTTCCTCCCGACCTCGTAGGACAGATCCTTCTTGCACCTGAAGACCTCCTTTCGGCCGCTGTACTTCCCGCGCTTGGCGGAGGGCCTTCCCTCAACCTCGACCAGATCCAGGGAGAAGTCCACGGTAGGGGCGTTCGAAACACTGGTTCCCACGCCGAAGCCCGCCACGCCCGCCTCCACCAGAGCTGGGATGGCATCTTCGTCAATGCCTCCCGAGACGAAGATCTTCAGATGCTGGAAGCCCCTCACGTCGAGCTCCCAGCGCACCTGTCGGACGATCTCGACGAAGTCGCCCTTCCTGGATGAGGGCGTGTCTAGCCTGACGCCGTAGAGGTTGGGAACCAAATTGGCAGCCATCAGGGACTCCGCCACCTCGTCCAGGTACGTGTCAACCAAGGCGATCCTCGGGACGTCCTTGGAGATGTGCTTGTCGAAGGCCTGAAACGCCTCCTCTGGACCTCCTAGTACGATAGTGAGAGCGTGTGGCATTGTGCCGCGAGCCTCTTTCCCAATGGTCTCGGCACCCTTGAGGCTGGAGACGGCGTCAAAACCGCCGATGTAGGCGGCCCTGTCGATCATGGGAGAGACGGAAGGGTGCATTCGTCGAATCCCGAAAGAGACGACCTCCCGGTCGCCGGCCCTTGCCTTCACCCTGCTAGCCTTGGTCGCGATGGCCGTGGCCTGGCAGATGAGCCCAAGGAGGGGGGTCTCATAGAGGACGAACTGGCCGTAGGGGCCTTCGATTAACATCACGGGCAGACGGATGCCGCTGTGGCTCCTGGACTGGAAAAGCGTTCCCTCAGGTAGAGAGTAGAGGTCGAGGTCACGGCCCTCTAGGAGGTGGATGGCCTCCTCCAGGCCGCAGAACACTCCCCACTTCCAACCCTGGGGCAGGCTCCCACTGGTGACCTCGGCGACCACCCGGGTAGACTCCTTCCCCTGCCCCCGAAGGATCTCCTCAGCCCTCTTGAAGTAGACGTCCGTCGTCCGTCCAGAGAGGATTTCGTCCTCACTGGCCACGTTGAACTTACCCAAGGAAACACCTAGAGTGCCTCGTCGGCCTTCAGCACCTTGGCCCCGAACATCGACTCCATGTACTTCAAGCCTTCTCGGTGCTCCTCCTCGCTGCGCGCTGCGGTGCAGTCCTTCACCACCGTGAGCCTGTACCCCCTGTAGAAGGCGTTGGCGGCGGTGTTCTGGACGCAGATGTTGGTGGCTACCCCCGTCAGCACCAGCTCCTCCACTCCCTTCTGCTTCAGCTCCTCATCGAGGGCGGGATTGGTGAAGGCGTCGAAGGCCTGCTTCTCGAAGACGGAATCCCCCTCCTGAGGTGAGAGCTCCTCGATTATCTCGGCTCCCTCGGTCCCTTTCATCGAGTGGTGGCCCCACACATCGAGCTCCGGGTTCCCCGGCTCGTGGGCATCGCACACGTACACAACAGAGATCCCCTTGGACCTAGCCCTTGCCAATAGGGACTTCAGCCGTGGCACTATGCTGCGGGCTCCGGGACCCCCCAAGCTCCCGGTGACGAAGTCTTTCACCATGTCGACGACCATGATCGCCTTCACGAGGACACCTTGTAAATCAAGCAGGGGGCGTCTATAGAAGGGTTACGGCTTGGGCAAAAACTGCCGTACCACCGCGCAGGGCGAGAATCTTGCCCTGGGCCCATCTAGGAGAAGGTGGTCGTTGTCGTGTTCCACGGCCAATTACGTGGACCGGACGTCCAGCTCGTTATGCACGACTACGATGCAGTGGTCCGCGTGGAGAGACCGTGGGCCAGCGCTCACTATCCTTGGCCGGAGACTAAGGAGGTTGGTCTCCTCAGCGCTGGTGAGATCCCGGTGGTCGGAGAGGACGAAAGTGGGCTCCTCCGGCAACGCAGCCTGCCTCAGGTCCTCACCGTCTTCTCTGAGGCACACCAGGTGGCCGGCAAACTCCGACACGAGGTCACTGAACTTCCTCGTCTCGGCGTAGACACCCGGGGAGCTGCGTCCCTCCTGAGGGAGAGCCAGGGCCTTCCGGATGAGGGCCGCCGTGCTCCTCTCGTCGGGATTGAGGTACCTCAGCTCGGAACCGACGAAGTGGACCACCTTCGGCGGCTCAGGAGGACCTTGGAGCAAGAGGTAGAGGTCGGTGTCCTTGCGTATGGAGTGGGAGAGCATGAAGGTACTATTGACGCACCTGATCAGGATGTCGAGACGACCCGTGCTTCCCGCCAAGTCGTCGAGGCTGAAGTCCGGGGAGGTAACCGCTTCGTGGCCCACGACGATGAAGCGCCTCATCGTGACTCACTTGAAAACGAAGCCCGTCTGCCTCGCCCAGAGCAGTAGGTCCATGTGTCCCATGGGGATCTTGACATCGCGGCAGAAGTCGCGCATTCGTCCCTCGATCTCGAGGTAACGGTTTCGTGTGAGGCTCCTGGGTATCACGTCGATGACACCAAGACGAACCAGGTTATTCAGGATGTGCCTATCCAGTATTGCTAGCTCCTCCCCCAGCCCCGTGTTCCGGGCGTAGTGGGAGGCCTCCTTCAGGCCCAAGCCCAGCACCTCTCGCTGCAACCAGTCCCGCAGCTCCTGGGAGTCGTGGGCGTGCTCCTGGAGAAGGGTCCGGAGTGGGGAGTCCCCTGTGAGGAGCTTCTCCCTCGCCCCGACAATCCATCTCGCCTTGTTCTCCGGGAAGCGCACGCCGTGGTCCTCCAGAACCTTGAAGATTCCCTCTCGCGGGGCGTCGAAGAGCATCCCGCGGTCCCTGAGCTCCCTCACCGCCTTGTCGCAGGAGATGGCAGAGGACTGAGGGGTACACAGACAGAAGCTCAGCTCGAAGAATAGATCCTCGTCGGTCCCCCGCCGCCAGATCTCCTTGAAGTCCTCCAGTCTCGCCTCGATCTCGTGCTTGCGATCCTCGTAGAGGGAGTGGAGTTCCTGCAGGGCGGGGTCGCCGCTATCCTTCGTAACCTCCCCAAGGAACTCCCGCAGATCCCTCTGGGAGCCCGTCATCTGCCATCGGAATCAGCCGGCACCTAAAGAGGTTTGGATGGGTTCGAAGCCCGCCAGGTCCCGGCCGTCGAACCTGGATCGATAGGCGTAGACCTCCACCCCCGAATCGTGGGCCTGCCGGAGTGCCTCGCCAAAGGCGGGATCGGTACCGTCGTTGGGTCTGAAGAGTTCGGCGTCCGGCCGCTGAACCACGAAGAGAACGGCACCCTTGACCCCAGATTCCACCGCCCCTGCGAGCTCCCCCAGGTGCCTTCGTCCCCTCTCCGTGGGAGCGTCGGGGAACAAGGCAACGCCATCGACGACAAGGGTACACGACTTCACCTCCAGGTAGCACTCGTGACTGTTGCTCAGGAGGAAGTCCACCCTGCTGTTCCCCAGGCGAACCTCCGGCCGGACGGAGCAGTACTGGCGAAACTCCTTCAGTCGTCCCTTCTCCAGACGTCGGCGGACCGCGCTATTCGGCAGTCGGGAGTCTAGAGAGACCACCGTGGAGCCGTACAGGACCGCCACAGTGTCATACCTGGTCTTTCTGGAATCGCTGGCCCTCTGTCCGAGGTAGAGGACCGCACCGGTGGTGAGCAACTCCTTCAGGCGGCCCGGATTGGGGAGGTAGCTGTGGACGACCTCGCCCCCCATCTCGACCTCAACCAAGAACCTATTCAGCCGCCTCTTGAAGCGAGCCTCCTCGAGACCAGTCTCCTTCACGTGAGCGGCTCCCAGTGCCTGAGCAGGCTCAGCAGCAGCCTCACGCCAACGCCCGTTGGCCCCTTCGGCATGTACTCCCTCTGGATAGAGTCTGCCTTCCCGTCGGTCGTGACTGTGCCTGCGATGTCGAGGTGGACCCAGGGCACGTCTTTGACGAACTTCCTCAACAGCAGGGCCGCTGTTATGGCGCCGCCGTAGCGCCCCCCCACGTTCTTCACGTCGGCCACATCACTCTTGATCTGCTCCTCGTAGTCATCGAAGAGAGGCAGAGGCCACACGTAATCCCCCGTCCTCTCACCCGCCCTGGTGAGCCTGTCCATTAGCTCCTTGCTCGTGCCCATCATTCCCGTGGTCTTCTTCCCAAGGGCTACCTTGCAGGCCCCCGTCAGGGTGGCCATGTCGATGATGGCCTGGGGGCCGAAGTCCGTCGCGTATCCCAACCCGTCAGAGAGGATCAGCCGACCCTCGGCATCAGTGTTCAGGACCTCTATGGTCTTGCCGAGATAGGTCTTCAGGACGTCCCCAGGCTTCGTCGCTTTGCCGCTTGGGAGGTTCTCGGTGCAAGGGGCGATTCCCAGGAGGTTCAGGGGTAGCTTGAGCTCAGCGGCAGCCTTAAGGACTCCCAGGGTCGCCGCCGCACCCCCCATATCCTCCTTCATGTCCTTCATGTACTCGTAGGTCTTGATGTTCAAGCCGCCTGAATCGAAGGTGATGCCCTTGCCGACGACGGCGATGGGTGGTTCAGCCTTTCCCCCACCTCGATACCGAAGGACGATGAACGATGGAGGCTCTTCGCTCCCCCTGGCAACGCCAAGGAATCCTCCCATGCCGAGCTTCTCTGCCTCCTCACGCTCGATGATCTTGCACTCGAGGCCCGTCTCCTCCGCGACCTCCCTGGCGATTTCCGCGAGCCTCTTCGGCGTCTTGTCCCTGGCTGGCAGGGCCACGAGATCCCGGGTAAAGTTCGTCGCTGAGGCCACTGTCTCGGCCCACCGGACGGCGGCTTGAGCCGGCTTCACGTCCTCAGGATCCTTCACGACAACAGCCACTCTCTTGAGGTCCCTTCTTTCTTCCTGCTCGGTCTTGTACCGGTCGAACCGGTAGGTCCCCAGCAAGACCCCCTCCACCAGCGCCTCTCCCGCATCCTGCAGGGCAAAGCCCCCGATCCCGGCGCCGTGAATGATGGTGGAGTAGGAGTCCACGCCCTGATCCCTAAGGTAGCGGGCCACCTTGGCCGACACGTCTCGAGCTCTGTCAGAAGAGAAATCCTCCCTCTCTCCCAGGCCGACTACCAGAACGCGCTCAGCGGGTATCCTGCCAAAGGTCCGGAAGAGGACCGTATCCAGATACTCACCTCGGAGGTCCCCTCCCCTGACCAGGTCACGGATCATGCCCTCCAACGCCCTGTCTACCGCCCCCGTAGCACCGCCGGGCCTTCTGACTCCTTCGAAGAGATTGACGACGATTGCCTTGTCCTTGATGCGTTCGATTCGCTCGTGGACGACCCTTATCTGCACCACAAAATCCCCCTTCGGCCTAGGGCCAGACGCTATATGAAAGTTCTCGGCCTCCCCCAAGGTTTTAGAGGAGCGATGGCTTCTCGGCCCCCACCGGGGTGAAGAGATGGAGTACGGAAAGGGAAGAGTTACGAGTCTTCTGGAGAAGGTTCTCCCCGCGGAGACGGCCTATGCCCACTGCGACATACCCTGCGGCATCTACGACCCGCACCATGCGCAGCTGGCGGCCCACACAGTCATTCGGATGGTGACCCTCATAGAGGAGTTCACGGGGAAGGTCAAGAAGGACATGAACCCTGAGGAGATGCAGCACTACGTCCACGACCTGCAACGCTACACTGCCATCAAGGAGCAGCACGCGGAGATCGTCAAGCACGAGCTGCGCATCCTCTGGGGGGACTACTTCAACCACGACCACCTGGAGGCCCACCCCAATTTGCACACCCTCGTCTGGCAGGCCATGAAGATGGCGTCCAAGGCGAAGCAGAACGTGGACCTCCAGGGTGCGGAGAACCTATTGGAGACGGTGAACAAGATCGCAGAGACCTTCTGGGCGACGAAGAACGTCGAGACGGTCCGCAGAGAGTCCTTCTATCCCACGAAGCGTGAGATGGTCTACCCGAAGACCGGTTGAGGGTTAACCAGGGCCCATGCTGCCTCTCATGCAGTTCAAGGTCAAGGACCGCTCCATGGAGCCCTCCATCCGGGAGGGAGAGAGTGTCATCGTCAACCGGTGGGCCTATCTCCTGAAGCCCCCCGCACGAGGAGACCTCGTGGTATTGAGACATCCTCATGAGACTCGGTACCTCCTCAAGCGGATCGCCGCCACGGAGGACGACCGCTACGTCGTCCAAGGGGACAACGAGGAGTACAGCGTGGACAGTCGGCAGTTCGGTCCCGTCCCCAGGAGGCTCATCGTAGGCAGGGTCCTCTTCCGAGTGTTTGGAGGCGCAAACAGAGGCCGCTGACGGCTGCAGACTGGCCCCTTTTCTGTTACGCGGAATGTTCATGGTCTCAACGGAAGCGATGAAGATATTCTGGTAGGTAGGTATCGGGCACGCCGCCTCCTTGGCGAGCTCCATCGCGGGCACCGTGGGGCGGCTCCTCTTGTTCCTCATCCGGTTCGGAGAATGCCCAGGCGGCCGATGCAAAGAAAGTCCGCAGCGGTACCGACAGCCAATTCCACTGGGCAGGCACGCGACAAGCCGCCAAAGGGGCGGCTACTGCATAGATCGGCTCATCACCGATTCACCGAAGGTCGAAGCGATCGACGTTCATCACCTTGTTCCACGCCGCCGCGAAGTCAGTCACGAACTTCGCTTGCGCGTCGACGGAGGCATAGACTTCGGCAAGGGCCCGCAGTTCGGAGTTCGAGCCAAAGATGAGATCGACACGGCTGGCGGTCCACCTCAATTGGCCGTTCTTGCGGTCGTGTCCCTCGAACACATTCTCATCCGAGGTCGCCTTCCATTCGGTGCGCATGCCCAACAGGTTCACGAAGAAGTCATTGGTCAGCGTCTCTGGCCTCTTCGTGAAGACGCCATGTTGCGACTGTGCAAAGTTCGCGTTCAGGACACGCATGCCGCCCACCAGAACCGTCATCTCGGGCGCAGTCAGTGTCAGCAACTGCGCCTTATCGATTAAAAGCTCCTCTGCCGGCACGGTGAATTTGGTCTTGAGGTAGTTGCGGAAGCCATCCGCAACCGGTTCGAGATAGCCGAAGGACTCCACATCGGTTTGCTCCTGCGACGCGTCCGTGCGGCCGGGCGTGAAGGGGACGGTCACGTCGTGCCCGGCCTTCTTCGCGGCCTGCTCGACTCCCGCGCAACCGCCGAGAACGATCAGGTCGGCGAGTGACACCCTCTTCCCGCCGGAGTGCGCGGTGTTGAACGCCTTCTGGATGCTCTCCAGAGTCGTCAGCACCTTGGCCAGTTGGGCGGGCTGGTTGACTTCCCAATCCATTTGCGGCGCAAGGCGGATGCGCGCGCCGTTCGCCCCGCCGCGCTTGTCGGAGCCGCGGAAGGTCGCCG
>CAYFYA010000025.1:0-22936 GCA_964347325.1 uncultured Methanomassiliicoccales archaeon
TGCGTTTGTCAGGGCTTAATCGAGGGATTGAACCCTATGAGGATGACATCCCCTCGGGAGCACTCGCTTAGGATGTCAATGATTTCTTATCTCCACATGCCCCTCCCACTCATGAGATTGACCCTCGTGGTGAATATGCAGTCAAAATCACTGGCCTTTGCCTGGATAGCCATTCTGATCGCACAGCTGGGCGTGCTGCTGTATGGCCTTCTGGCGGTTCTGGCGCCCGACATACTCATCGGAGCCTTTGAGAATTTCACAGGACAGAGTTGGTCTGCACTACTTTCCACGAACCCCGAGACTGCTGAATACATCCTACTCGTAGTCAGACTCGTCGGGGCATACAACATAGCGTTCGGGGTGGTGGCTATCCCCATCGTATTCTTCAGTTTCAGAAAGGGCGAAGCATGGTCTTGGTATGCCCTCCTCTTCGGCAGCTCTGCGGCCTACCTCAGTCCGATGATCTTTGACCAAGTCGTGGGGGTCATAGGCCTCTTCGAGATTCTGGAATACGTCTTCCTCGCGTTGGTCTATCTGGCGCTAGGAGTCTCCGCAAGAGATGTGCTGAAGGGGAGATCCGGGGCCACGGATACGCAAGCAGACCGTTCGTGAAGTGCCTCAAGCCCCTTGCGTCGTCCCCACCCCGCGCAGACCAGTTCCCTCCAGGCACGAATCCGTCTGGAAGCCGCACGGAGGCCCGTCGCGAGTGCTAAGCACCGCATGATGGCGTAGGTGACGCCTTGAGGTTCCTCAAGCGTGAACACCAGGGCGCATGAGGCCACAGCAGGAGGCTTATACCCCGCTAGCATCTACAATGGTGAAGTGCAGTCGGGACGGGAGGGCCTATGCAAGACCTGCCTGACATGTTGAGAATTGACCCCCTAGACTATGTCGCCAACATGGGGACGCCGATTGGCCTCTACCTCAGGTCAGAGGTCCTCGGCGAGGTGGCTGAGGGCGATGAAAGCCTCCGACGCAAACTCTATCGAGAGATCGTGGAAGGCCAGGCACCCGACGGAAGCTGGGGTCAGTCATTTGTGCACACTGCGAACCGCCTATGGGACCTCGCCCTCATGGGATTTCGCTCGAAAGATTCCCACGCGAGAAAGGGACTCGTGTGGCTCCTCGCTCAGCAGACCCTCCAGTACCACGGCCAACCAGGTTTCTTCAACTCCACAAACAAGAACGACCCGAGAATCATGAGGGACACCTACTATGGGGAGTTCGGACCGGGATGCTCGAACTTCTATCAGACCACCTATGCGGTTCATTTGCTCAATACCCTGGGCTATGGTGAGGGCCAGGCGGAGAGGAGCATCCGATCCTACCTCGAGTTCTGGGGACCAGAGTGGTGTGGGGCTTGGTGCACGATCAACGTACTTCGGGTGCTGCTCGAGCACCCGTTGAGTTCAGGGTCCGAGAACGTGGAGTCTGGCCTTAAGTACCTGGCAAAGCGACAGACCCGAACGGGTGCCTGGAAGGGTTTCCCCTTCTATCACACATTCCACGCCCTCTCCCGAGGGCATCACGACCTGGTCGAGCATATGCTCGATTGGGCGCTACCCTCTGTTATCCGTCGTCAAAACAGGAATGGCAGTTGGGGTCGAAGGGAACCCGAGACTGAAACGTACCTCATTCTGGATGGTTTGAGAAATAGGGAGACTGGACAGTGATGCGTTCAGCCGGCCCTCGCGCTCTTGGCCGGCTGCTACAAGCGGTAGCTTGGCAGACACCTTGGTGAGTGTTCCTGATGCAGCTCTTTGAATACGTCACTGGATTGACCCCAAGGAGCCTCAAGTTTGGCTTGGGGCATCCCTACTTCGCATTGATCCTTACAGTCCAGCGAATCTTCAAGAACTCAGACTACTGGAATCACACCTTCCTCGCCCGGCTTACAGGGCTACCTGGGGATTCGATAAGAAGCGCTTATGAACTTCAAGAAGGACGGGCGAGAGAGTTGCTCCAGATTCTTGACCGTCTTGGCAGATCGGCACCCGGTCGGGGACTTCTACATGGTCATGTGCTCTACTGCCTTTGTCGACTCCTTGAACCTCAAACCGTTGTGGAGACCGGGGTGTCAAGTGGGGTCTCTTCCTCAGTCATTCTCAGGGCACTCGAAGACAACCAGAAGGGCGAGCTGATCTCGATAGAGCTACCCGAGGTCCGCGAGCCAGGCTGGCTGATTCCAGCAGAACTGCGGAGGAGATGGCGACTGATGCTGGGGAGAAGTCAGGATGTCCTGCCTAGCATCTTGGAGGAGCTAGGAACGATAGACCTCTTTCTCCACGACAGCGAGCACACATATGAGAACATGATGTTCGAATATGACGCGGCATGGAAGTTCCTTAGAGTTGGCGGCATTTTGGTTTCCGATGACATAGGGTGGAACTCAGCTTTCCTGGACTTCGCGCGCTCTCAAAGACGTTTACCCAGCATTTTGGTTGGTAGATTTGGCGGCATTGTCAAATAGGGATTCCCCCAGGTATCCGCACTCCTCTTTAAACGATGACACGGATAACCCTGAATCGATTGAGGTGAGAACATCACCCAGACCTTTCGGGTATCCCTAGTCCAGGCGGCCCCCGACCTAGGCGACAAGGAGGCCAACCTGAGTAGGATGAAGCGCTTCGTGGAGGGAAACGAGGCGGACCTCTTCCTCTTTGGCGAGCTGTACCTCTCTGGCTACATGGCCAAGGACCACTTCTCGAGGCTCGCGGAAACCCTGGAAGGGCCGTCCGTGAAGGCCGTGGCTCAGCTAGCCGAAAAGGCAAACGCGGATATCATCTTCGGCATGCCTGAGAGAGATGAGGAAGTGAATGTACTATACAACAGCTCCATCTACGTCTCCAGACATGGTCAGGTCCAGTCGTACCGGAAGCTTTATCCCGCCAACTTCGGACCCTTTGAGGAGCTGCAGTACTTCCGCCGAGGAGACGATCTGGTCGTGGTGGAAACGGACTGGGGTAAGATCGGCCTGCTCATATGCTACGACACCTTCTTCCCTGAGGTTCCGAAGGGACTCGCCCTCAGGGGCGCGAAGGTACTGGCATGCATCTCCGCGGCTCCGGCCACCAGCAAGCCCTTCTTCGACATTGTCATCCCGGCAAGGGCCGTGGAGAACACCTGCTTCTTCCTCTACTCTAACATCGTCGGGACGGAACTCAACATGGTGTTTCAGGGCGGGACCCAGGCCATTGGGCCCCGCGGGGAGGAGCTGGCCAGGGCTAAGGACTTCGAGGAGGGTGTGGTGACCTGCACAGTCGACCCGAGAGACGCTGAGACCGCCAAGAGGTTCCGGCCGACCATTCGCGACACGAGGCCCGAGGTTTTGTCCCTGCTCATGGAGGAGGCCGAGAGAGGCGAACAGATCGATGAGTGAGGGATCCGGCCCAAAACCCTTATTCTTCAGGTAAGACGGCCTGAAATCTGCCCCTTCCTTTTCTCTCTTTTTCCTCACTTTCACCTACCCCTGAGCAGAGGCCCTATTGACTTCCACCTGTCAGAAGGTCAGCTGGGAACCCCGAGCCAGACACCGATTGGGCCTACCAATGAGGCCGATGAAGAATACTAATCGGGCTGTTGCCTCCTAACGTCTATTCCTCTGGCAAGGCGGCCGAAAATCCGACTCCCCTTTTCTCATTCTTTTTCAAGCTAGCCAGCCCACTTCATTGGCAATGTATAAGTCATGATTACCCCTTTGAACACATTCGGGGAGAACCGCAATGACGCGTCTGCAAGTTGCGTGGTTTGGAGTAGGCTTGGTGTTGGCCCTTATAGCAGCCGCTTTCATGATGGAAGGAAGCATCTTGGGAGAGAGGACCACAGGTATAGCAACTGTAATGGCGATGGTAGGAATCGCCTTGATAGCCACCTCTGGGATAACAATAACGGGCAAGCCCAGGAAACCCCTTAGCTAGCTCTCGCTTGTTCTGCACACAAAACCCTTATAATCCCCCTGGAGTTAGAAGCATCTCCAGGAACCCGTGACTGAGGTTCCTTAAACCGAAGGAGGTTCACCGATGGCTAAGCCCCTCTACGTCAGATTCGAGATGCCCAGGGACCTGTACGACAGAGTATACGAGATGGTCGAGAGCGCCAGGGACACCGGAAAGGTCCGCAAGGGCACCAATGAGGTGACGAAGCTCGTGGAGAGGGGAGAGGCCCTCTTCGTCGTCATGGCCGAGGACGTCTCACCCGAGGAGATCCTGGCCCACATGCCGCTCCTCTGTGAAGAGCGTGAAGTACCCTATGGGTACGTTCCGAGCAAACAGGAGCTAGGTGTCGCGGCCGGATTGGGGAAGTCCACGGCCTCCTGCTGCATAGTCGACCCCGGCAAGGCCAAGGGTCTTGTCGAGGAGTTGAACGCCACACTGACGAAACTCAGGGGGAAGTGATACGGCTGAGGACAGCATTCCTGCGGAGGTAGTGGAGGTTGTCGGCAGGACCGGTATGAGCGGCGAGGCCACCCAGGTGAAGGTCCGGGTCCTCGAAGGCAGGGACAGGGGCAGGATCATCACCCGCAACGTCAAGGGAGCCGTCCAGGTCAAGGACATCCTCATGCTCCGGGAGACGGCCCGTGAGGCTCGGAAGCTTTCGGTAAGGTAGACGAGAGATGCCCGTCACCAGAACCTGCACATTCTGCGGTAACGACATTGAGCCTGGAACGGGCAAGATGTTCATCCGGAAGGATGGGACGATTCATTTCTTCTGCTCAGGCAAGTGTCAAAAGAACCAACTTCACCTTGGCCGCATCGGTCGTCGGGTACGCTGGACCCGTCGATACGTGAAGGCGCTACAGACAGTCCCTCCCCGCAGGGTAGCAGCCCCTCCCGAGGAGGCGCCCGCCGGACCGCCGGCTGAGGACAAGGAAGCGGTTCTGGAGGCCTTCGCCGAAATCCCCGGTGTGAGGGAGGCCATGGCTGAGGGACTCTGGGAGAGCGGCTTCACTTCCATGGAGAAGCTGCAGAAGGCGGACGAGGAAGCCCTATTGCAGGTCAAGGGCATCGGACCCGCCACGGCGAAGAAGATCGCCGACCACCTGAGGGAGGGGGGCGAATGAGCGCTGAAAGGACCTTCGTTCTCATCAAACCTGACGGCGTGCAGCGGGAACTCGTTGGTGAGATCATAGGGCGCTTCGAGGCCAAGGGCCTGAAGATCGTGGCTGCCAAGATGGTCCAGGTCACAGAGGACCTGGCAAAGGAGTACTACGCCGAGCACATCGGGAAGGGCTTCTTCTCGTCCCTAATCGAGTACGTGACTTCCGGGCCCGCGGTCGCCATGGTTCTCGAGGGGGAGGGCAGCGTGGGCTCGGTGCGCGCAATCATAGGCGCAACCGATCCTGCCGAGGCACAACCCGGGACCATCAGGGGAGACCTGGGCCTCGACATTTCTCGCAACCTCATTCACGGGGCGGACAGCCTCGAGAGCGCCAAGCGCGAGATCGCCCTCTTCTTCAAGCCGGAGGAAATCCAGAAATACAAACGTTCTGATGAGTCCTGGCTGACTGGGCCTTGACCTCCTTCTGGCAAGAAACTTCTAATAGTGCCCGACAGGATTGCAAACCACACCATGATTAGGCAACCCATCGTCAGCGTCCTCGGACACGTGGACCACGGCAAGACGACCCTGCTGGACAGGGTGAGGGGCACCAAGGTCGCCGCTCGAGAGGCGGGCGCCATAACCCAGCACATCGGGGCGACTGAAGTCCCTCTGGACGTCATCATGGAGATGTGTGGGGAGCTCGTAGGCGGGAGAACTTTCAAGGTCCCCGGACTCCTCTTTATCGACACGCCGGGACACCACGCTTTCACAACCCTGCGGGCAAGGGGCGGGGCCCTGGCAGATTTGGCGGTCCTGGTCGTGGACATCAACGAGGGGCTGCGGCCTCAGACCGTGGAGTCCCTCAGGATTCTGAAGCAGTATAAGACGCCCTTCGTCGTTGCCGCCAACAAGATAGACCTCATCCCGGGATGGAGGAAGAAGCCAGAAGCCTCATTCCTTCAGGCCTACGAGTCTCAGCGGGAGGGCGCGAGGGGGGAGCTGGATGAGAGGCTCTACTCTCTCGTAGGGACGCTCTTCGAGCACTCCTTCTCTGCCGACCGATACGACAAGATCGAGGACTTCCAGAAGGTGGTGGCCATCGTCCCTTGCAGCGCCAAACATGGCGAGGGGATACCCGACCTCCTCCTGGTCCTCGTCGGTCTTGCCCAGCGCTTCCTCGAGGAGGAGCTGAAGACGGAGGAGGAGGGGGCTGGAGCGGGCACGATACTGGAGGTGAAGGAGGAGAGAGGCCTCGGCGTCACCCTTGACGCCATCCTCTACGCGGGTAAGCTGAAGAAGGGGGATTCGGTGGTCCTTGGGACTCCCAGCGGGGAGCCGAGGATGACGAAGGTCAGGGCCCTCTTGAAGCCCCGCCCGCTGGACGAGATCCGGGACCCGGAGAACAGGTTCGAGCAGGTGGATGAGGTCCGAGCCGCCGCCGGGATAAAGATCGCAGCCCGAGACCTCGGGGATGTGGCCGCGGGAGCCCCTCTCAGGGTAGTGGGCGACGAGGTGGACGAGGCCAGGAAGCAGGTGATGGAAGAGACGAAGCTCGAGGTCGAACTCTCCGAGGACGGCCTCATCATCATGGCGGATGCCCTCGGATCCCTTGAGGGCTTGGCGTATCAGATGAGGGAGGAGGGGCTAGGAGTCCGCCAAGCCTCCCTGGGTCCCGTCGCCCGCAGGGACGTGGTGGAGGCCGCCACCATCCAGGACCCCTTGAAGAAGGTAATCCTGGCCTTCAACGTACCCCTACTTCAGGAGGCCGAGGACGAGCTCAAGAAGCATCCCGAGGTGAAGGTCGTTCAGGCCGACGTAGTGTACAGGCTCATCGAGGAGTACGACGACTGGCGTGCTCGGAAGGCACACGAGATTGAGGAGGAGAGCAGGAAGGAGATAGTCTACCCGGGCAAGATCCTTCTCCTGCCTGAGTATGTCTTCAGAGTCTCCAAACCAGCCATCGTTGGAGTTCGTGTTCTCACCGGGAGGACTCGAGTCGGACAATCCCTGCTGCGAGAGGACGGCAGGATCGTTGGTAGAATCAAGAGCGTCCGAAGTGGCGAGCAGTCGCTCCAGGAAGCGAGGACGGGAGACGAGGTCGCCGTTGCCATCGAGGGCCCCACAGTGGGGCGCCAGATCAAGCCCGGTGACGTGCTATACGTTGATATCCCCGAGGGTCACGTTAAGCAGTTGGACCAGAGTGACCTGAGCCAGGACGATTCCGAGGTGTTAGAGGAGGTCAAGGCCATAAAGCGGCAGGAGGATCCCTTCTGGGGCATGTAGCCCCGGGGTTTTCGCAGTAGGGAGGATGAAACCATGGGAGAAGATGATGTCGCGATCGCCCTCAAAGATGCCAAGCTTGGCAAGAGGCCCTGGCTCCAGTGCAAGGACTGCAACAAGTGGTACGGGGCTGAGGACGACGAATACGGGCCCTGCCTCTACAAGCACTCCCAGGAGGACCATCGGTTCGTTACCTACGGGGCCCACTACTGCGACGAGGCTGACGAGCTCATAAGCAGGGGGCTGTTCGAATCCGCAGAGTAGTCCCGATGGAGCCTGGGGACATCGAGTTCGCTATCCAGCTGACTGACCTCGAGGACTGGGGATACACAGAGGGGGATTTCCGTCGATTCATGCGGATGGAGCGCGAGGGCGCCCTGGTCGCGTGGGACGGTTCCAGCCGTGTCGGCGTCACGTTGACCACTGTGTATGGAAGGATTGCGTGGATAGGCGGCGTCATAGTGGCTCCCAAAGCTAGAGGGAAAGGACATGGGCAGGCCCTGGTCAGAAGGGCTGTGGAGTACGCTCAAGAGCAGGGCGCTTCGACATGCTGGCTCAACGCCTACGTCCACACACAGGAGTTCTATGAATCCCTGGGATTCAAGGCCTCCGGCGGTACCTTCCGCTTCGAGGGCAAGGCACCCGGCGAGCTGCAACGCGAGGCGAGGTTCCTCCATGCCGGAGGCTTGGAAAACCTTGCGGCCTTCGACGCCCCCTTCTTCGGCGAGAATCGGCAGAAGGTCCTGCGGGAGCTCTATTACGACTTCGGAGATAGCTTCTTTGTCTGGCACGAGCACGGTTGGCGGGGCTACATCGTCGGGGCCCCCTATGCGGGTGGAGTGGAGGTCGCCCCCTGGGTCGGCGATCCGAGGAGTCCCGAAGTCGCGGAGCGTCTCATCTCGCACTTGCTGGCCATCTATCCAGGCTCGACCTTCAGCATGAATGTCCCGGCGGAGAACCCAAAGGCCCTCGAGATTGTGGATAGCCTGGGGTTCGGGAGGGTTTTCGAGACCGTCAGGATGCACCACGGGGAGGGCAGCCACGGCATCGACCCTAAGGGAATCTTCGCCCTCGGAGGCCTGGAGAAGGGTTAATGTCGAGGACGGAACGGATCCTCGGACTCATTGGCTTCGCGCTCGCCATCGTAGGAGCCATCCTCCTGCTGCAAGATGGTGTGAACTTCAGCCCATCGCTGGAGGGCGTGCTCAACGCTCTCCCACCGCTGATTCTCGGAGTCATGGCGGTGATCGGAGCTTTCCTGCAGGTGACGAAGAGACACTTGGAGGGCGGACTCCTCTGCGTCATCGCAGGCATCGTTGCCCTCGTCCTCGGACTCGGTGTCGTACCGGCCGTGGTCGTCCTCCTGGGAGGCGTACTGGGGCTTGTGGCGAAGGCCACCTGATCCTCTCAGATCCTTGGCCCGATGAGTTGCCACAGGATGAGCGCCAGGATGAACAAGGCGACTATGTAGGACACGTTCCGGGCTGCCTTCTCCCGATCCTCTGCCCGCATGCCAGCCTTCATCCTCTTGATTCCCGAGTCGATCCAATCCCTGAACAGGTACCCCCCGTCCAGGGGGACCGCCGGTAGGGCATTGGTCATTCCCAGCATCAGGCTGATCCAGAATACCCAATAGACGGCATTTGCAATGATCCAGAATACGGGTGAGGGCAGGGCCCCCAGGGGCCCCGTGACTTCGTAAAAAGACGTTGTCGGCGGTTGGATGGGTGAGAGGCCCTGGAACGGGAGCAGAATGTATGCAAAGAAGGCACCGGCCCAGCCCAGTCTCTTGCTGGACTCAAAGGGATTGTAGATGTCGGGGTTGGTGCTCACGGTGGTGACGCCTACGTATGCCCGGCCTTCGTCCTCCGGGACTCCCGTGAAGTCGAATCTATTGGCGAGAGTTAGCTCCCGATCCTCCGTGGTGCCATCGTGGAAGATTGAGAGAGAGACTACCTCCCCCGCACTGAACTGCTGCAGCACCTCGCTAAATGCTACTCCATCCATGACCGGCGTGCCGTTAATGGCTAGGATGATCATTCCCTCCGACAGGCCTGTTGCATCTGCAGGACTCTCCGCAACGACACGCGTAATGCCCATGCCAGGGGCCTTGGCCTGGACGGCCCCCATGATAGCCAGTGAGAAGATGAGAGCCATTATGAAGGCGGTAATCATATTGCTTCCTGGTCCGGCGGCGTAGACCGTTCCCCTCTTCCTCTTGTCAAGGGCCTTGAGCTCCTCCTCCTCGGGTTCCACGAAGGCCCCGATGGGGACTATGAAGAGAAGGACTCCCAGAGACCGAATGGCGACCTTCCACCTCCTTGCAAGGACGCCGTGGGAGAACTCGTGAATCACGACAGCGACCACTAGGGCAAAGATGCCGTAGGTCAGCGGTATGAAGGGGTTAACCCCCGGCAAGCCTATGAGGGCCTCGGGTGCGGGCGCACTTCCGGCAGGAATGTTGGCGACCAGGGTGGCGGTCCAGATCAGGAGGAAGGTTATCCCCACCATCGTGACCGCTATAAGGATCACGTAGAAGTCACCGAGAACTCGCAGACCCCGCCACTTGGAGAGCCGCTCGATGAGCGCTCGGCCCTTGACTGTCTTGAGCATCATGAAAGGGCCGAAGAGGGATATCCTCTGCTCCTTCGGAGGTGGACGTGCGTCCTCAGCGGGTCGAGGCTCAACGCCTTCCTCCGGGACCGGGGCAGGCCTGATGACTCCAAGCCTGACCAGGACGTAGAGAAGAACGAACCAGGCACCGATGGCGGAGAAGAATATGTAGATTCCGTCAACCATTCCGACCGCACTACTCCGCCGCGTTGCTATAAACCTTATCAGTGGCGGGTCCAGACTTCCTCGGAGATGCTCTCGTACAGGGACTGGAGATCGTCTCCGTCCTCCTCGACTCCCTGCAAGGCCTTGCGCATCTTGTCCACCCTGAGGACCCAGTAGTGTATTCGCCAGAGCTTCCCGCGGGTGACCATTACCTCTTCCTGGCGGGTGCCAAGGAGGCCCTCCTCTTCCAGCATGTAGAAGACGTCCCGGTCCTCGGGCTGGAGGACGTTGTCGATGACCTCTGTGCCATAGCCGAAGAAACCGAGGAGGTACTCCGCCACCTGACGCGTCTCCCGCTTCCCCATACCCTTAGGACCTAGGACCGCGTCGAGAGTGTCACGAAGTTCCTCGTATGTAACGACTGTCAACCTATTGCTACAATCTCTCGGTTCCCACCTAAAATACTAGCGGGGCTGTTCTCATCCTTGAGAATCATGGGCCGAAGGAAGGGCGCCCCTGTCACCCTATTAGTACAGGGTGCATCCTTTCGACCGACATGCACTCCATGGTGTACATGACGGCGGGGGACGAGGAGGAGGCGAAGGCGATAGTCAGGAGCCTCGTGGAGGACGGTCTGGTGGCGTGCGGCAACGTCTTCCCAATCCGATCCATATACCGCTGGGAGGGGGAGACTCGGGAGGAGACGGAGGCTGGGGCCATCATGAAGACCCGATCCTCCCTGGTGGAGCGCGTAAAGGAAGAGATTCAGCGCCTCCACTCTTACGAGGTGCCGTGCGTGGCAGTTTATACCATGGACAGCGGGCTGCCGGCCTACCTGGCCTGGGTGGATGAGTCTACTTCACCAGGGTGATCGCCGCATACCCGACCACGTCTCGCATGGGCTGCACATCCCCGGAAGTGCCGTACTTAAGGAGCTCGCCCCTGCATCTGCCGAGGGTCTCCAGGGTAGCCATGACAGGGCCGTAGCCGCACATGCTCACGTTCTGCTCCTCTACTGTCTTGTACAGACCGGAGGCGTCCCCCTTCACGATCCGCTCGATGGCCATCCTGTCCTTGGCGGTGGCGACCTCCTGCGGGACGTAGTGGGAGAAGTCAGTGGAGGCAATCACCACGGCGTCCACCCCACTGAGGGCGTCCGTGAGAACCGATCCTACCGCCTCGGCAGCCTCGTGGTCCTGAACACCCATGCAGATGGGCACAAACTTCACGCCCTTCCTCAGATGCTGGAGGAAAGGCAGCTGCACCTCGATGGAGTGCTCGAAGCGATGCGCCTCCATGTCTTCCTCCAGCGCGCCTCGGATGACCGCGGCCGCCAGCTCCTTGTCCACCTTGGCCACCCCCAGGGGGGTCTCGAAATCCTCAGTGCCGACGGCAAGGGGCATGCCGTAACCTGTGTGGTTCGGGCCGACGATCACGTAGGTATCCGGGAACCCGTCCTTCGAGAGGGCCAGGTATGCATGGGCCGCTACGGGGCCCGAGTACATGTAACCCGCGTGCGGCACGACAAGGGCGGAGAGGCTTCTTGCGTCGCCAGACTCGCCAGGGAGCTCGCCAGGACCGTGGGCACCAGCATAGCACGCCTCAATGTCCGTCACCAGCTGGTCCCGATCGCTTGGATAGAACTGGCCGGCAACGGCGGGCCTCCGCAACGCATCACCTACAGCGTGGCCTCGAAGTCATCGATGGTCATCTTGAACTCATCATCCTTCTTGAGCTGCCCCTTATGCTTCTGGTACTCGCGGGTCAGAAGCCAGTAGATCGTGGCGAGGGCCCTTCGACCCTTGTTGTTGGTCGGTATCACCAGGTCGACGTACTTGGTCTCGTTGTTGGCGTCGCAGAGGGCCACTACCGGAACGCCGACGTTGACCGCCTCCTTCAGCGCCTGCTGGTCAGCAGCCGGGTCAGTAATCATGAGAACCTTCGGCTCGAGATACTGCGGCAGCTCGGGATTGGTTAGCGTCCCTGGGACGAAACGACCTGGGAAGACGTGGCATCCAACGGTGGACGAGAATACGCGAGCGGGCTTCTGGCCGTACTGCCGGGCCGCCACCACTAACATCTGCTTGGGATCATGACTCGCCAGGAACTTCGCCGCGAGTTTGATCCGGGCGTCCGTCTGCTTGATATCGAGGACGTACAAACCGTCGGTTCTGACCTTGTAGATGAAGGACCTCATGTCCTTGCTCTTCTGCTGGGTCCCGATGTGGACCCCACTGGTAAGGTACATGTCCTCAGAAATCAGGAGCTCCTCGTCTTCCTTCTCAGCCTGCGCCATCCCCTAGGTCAACTCCTCTTCGATCCGTATTAGCTCATTGAGCTTGGCAGTCCGCTCGCCCCCGACGGCGCCCGTCTTTATGCCCTCGCACCGGAAGGCCACCGCCAGGTGGGCGATGGCGTCGTCGTTGGTTTCGCCGCTCCGATGGGAGATGATGCTCTTAAAGCCATGCTGGTGGGCGTAGTCCACCGCCAGTAGGGTATCGGTCAGGGTTCCAATCTGGTTGGGCTTAATCAACGCTGCATTGCAGGCTCCCATCTCCACCCCCTGGCGGATCCTATCGACGTCTGTGACGAATAGGTCGTCGCCAACGATGAGACACCTGTTACCCACCGCCTCCGTCAAGCGGGCAAACCCGTCGAAGTCGTTCTGCTCGAGCGGGTCCTCCACCGAGTAAAGGCCGAACTCGTCCACCAGGCGCACGACCTCCTCAACCTGCTCCTCAGCCGTCAGGCTTCTGTCTCGATAGACGTACATGCCTTCCCGGTAGAACTCGGAAGCGGCCATGTCGAGGGCTGGTCTGCACTGGAACCCCACCTGGTCCTCTACCTCGGCGCACACCTCCGCCAAGATGGAGAGAGCCTCCTCGTCCTTCATGGGCGCGACCCACGCTCCCTCGTCGCCCCTCGCCAGGGCCGTGTCTGGGAGGCGTTTGACAAGCACATCGCCGACCATGTGGTGGGCCTGGGCATTAGCAAAGACGGAGTCGACCACGGTGGGGCCCAATGCGACACAGAGGAACTCTTGGATCGTGGTCCCTCCGCGAGCGTGTGCTCCACCCCCAATGAGGTTTCCGAAGGGTCGTGGCAGCCGGTTGGCCATCATGCCGCCCAGGTACCGGTATAGCGGAAGGTCCAGGGCCGAGGCTGCGGCCCTGGCCACGGCGATGGAGGTCGCCACGGCGACGTTCGCGCCGATGGAGGAGAATCCCACGGTGCCATCGGCCTCGTGTAACGCGCTGTCTACCTCCTCCTGGAACACCGAGTCCATTCCCGCAACCCTGGGCACGACCTCTGCTTCGAACCTCTGGATGGCCAGATCCACATTCCCTTCCGGGAAGGCCAACGCCTCGTGGACCCCGGTACTTGCTCCGCTGGGGGAGGAGAATCTTCCGAAGCCCGAAGTGGTGTAGACGTCGACCTCCACCGTGGGATTGCCGCGGCTGTCGAGAACCTTCCGGATTGCAATGTCCTCTATGAGGGTCAACGAATACACCACTCGCTGGACATCGAAGGGGTCCCTAATGTGTCGATCCGTGCGTTGGGAATCAAACTAGACCTCGTTTTCGTCCCTAGGATGCTGACTCCTTAAAGCTTTGTGCGAGCGCGTTTTTCGCGACTTTAGGCGTGAAACCGACGAAGCATTAATATCGAGGAAGCTTATGCCACGTCGAACTACCATGGTTCAAGCCTACTGCGTGAAGTGTAGGGCCAAGCGGGAGATGCGCAACCCCCAGCGCATCACCATGAAGAACGGGAAGCCTGCGACCCAGGGAACCTGTCCTGTCTGCGGAACGAAGATGTTCCGCATCGGCGGCTAGCCCTGTAACGCGTGAAATCCAGGGCATTGCGGCTCCCTCGAGGAAGCAGGTTCAGGCACCCTCGATAGGGACCCCTCTCGCATTGTAGAATGGGCGTAGTCGGACCTGCAAGGGTTTTTATCAGGCACTATCTTCCTCAGGATGGGTGTATTGATGAAGGCCCCTCACATCAAGATAAAGCCGCCGGGGCCGAAGGCCAGAGAGATTATCCAGAGGGACGACAGGTATCTTGCAACCAGCACGAAGACCTCTCCCCTGGCCGTGAAGAGGGCCAAGGGCGCCGTCGTGGAGGATGTAGATGGGAACCTCTACATCGACTTCACATCTGGCGTCGCCGTGGCGAACCTTGGGCACGTTAACGAGGATGTTCTGGAGGCCGTGCAGGCCCAGCTCCAGGATCTCTGGCACTTCGCGGGTACCGACTTCTACTACGATGTCCAGGTGGAGGCTGCTGAGCTGTTGGCGCGCCTTACACCTGGGGACTTTCCCAAGAAAGTCTTCTTCACCAACTCCGGCACGGAGAGCGTCGAGGCTGCCATCAAGCTAGCCCGGTGGAACAGGGAGGGCAAGCAGTTCCTGGCCTTCATGAACTCCTTCCACGGCAGGACCATGGGATCATTGGCCCTCACTGCAAGCAAGAGGGTCCAGAGAGAGAGGTTCGCCCCCTGGATGCCGGGGGTCCATCACGTTCCCTACGCCTACTGCTACAGATGTCCCTACAAGCTCACCTATCCTGAGTGCGACCTCTGGTGTGCTAAGACCATAGAGGAAACCTACCTCAGGGGTCTGGTACCCCCGAAGGAGCTGGCCGCCATCTTCTTTGAGCCGCTGCAGGGCGAGGGAGGCTATGTCCTCCCACCGCCGGGCTGGACGAAGGAGATCGAGCGCATCGCCCGGGAGAACGAGATCCTCCTCATAGCGGACGAGGTGCAGACGGGCATCGGCCGAACCGGGGCGATGTTCGCTGTGGAGCACACCGGGGTCGTACCCGACGTCATCACCCTCGCCAAGGGGCTGGGGTCTGGCCTACCCATAGGAGCCATCGTCTTCGACGCACGCCTTGACTTCGGTGTCAAGGGAGCTCACAGCAACACTTTTGGAGGGAATGCTGTGGCGTGTGCGGCGACGGTAGCCACCCTGAAGATCATAGAGAGGGAAGGTCTCCAGAAGAGGGCGTCCGTCCTGGGAGAGAGGATGCACAAGCGGCTCGAGGAGATGCGGACTCTATTCCCCATAATGGGTGACAACCGAGGCATCGGGTTGATGAGGGCAACGGAGCTTGTCCACGCTTCGGAGGGAAAGGAGCCCGCTGTAAAGGAGAGGAATCAACTCATTGACGAAGCGCTTAGCAGGGGCCTCATACTCCTGCCCTGTGGCGAGTCGGCTGTTCGTTACGCGCCACCGCTGACCATCGAAGAGGACCTGCTCGAATCTGGGCTCGATGTCCTTGAAGAGTCCTTCAAGGCGCTACCGAAAGCGTCGTAGGCGCGCGCCTCTGGAAAACGTTCGTCATCCTGCTGAGCGGTTTGCTTAGATGCCGGCGAGCCGAAGCGGGAGGCTCGTAGAATCGCTCCTCGAGGGAGCGGTCCAGAGTCCTGAACACTGCCGCCTCGGGCGGCAGCCGGGTGCTGCACCTGCGGCACCTAAAGCCCTTCTCCCTCCCGATGGACTTCATGGACTTGGCACAGCTCGGGCACTTGGGGTTCGCCACCTTGATCGTCAGGCGGGCCAGTCGGAGAATCTCCAACTTCTCCAGGTTGACAGACCGGGGCTCCTCTCTCACGGACCCGTAGGCCTTCATCTCGTCGCCTGGACGGAGTTGATGGACGACCCTCCGGAAGCTCTTGGTAGGCTCATAAGCAACGCAATCCACCACATCGCCGTCATCCAGCGGGAAGACAACGTGACCCCCCGGCACGGTGGCCGGTGGGCGGACCACGATTCCCCGCACGACGGCCGATGTATGTGGCCTCAGGTTCTTGACTGACTGTGGAACGAGGTGCTCGTCGGTTCCCTGATTGGTCTCGAAAAGGAGCCATCGCTCAATTCTCTCGCTGCGGAGGCTGGCTAGGGCCTCAGGCAGGACTTCGGCCACGTCTCCTCGGATCCCCAGCAACACGGGACATGGCGAATTGGGTGCCAGGACGGTGTGGTTGCTCTCGGGGTCGTAGTTGTTGAACGTCGTGGGGAAACGATCGTCCAGCGCCATGACGTCCTCCTTCTCCACTTGCCGCTTGATTCCCCATCGGCCCCGCTCTCTGTAGGCCAAGACCTCGTAGGTTCTGTCCCTGGGTCGCCAAGAGGTCGCGGCCAGGGCTCCGACCAGCCCCCTCGGTCCCCGGGGCGCAAAGTAGTGGTCGGCATCCCTCAGCATTGGTGCCAAGGTCTCCTGATGGACGACTTCACGGACGGCCTTCCAGTAGAGGGACGGACCGGGGGGATGGCGCGTAATCACGAGTCCTGGCCGGGTGTCCCTGGCTCCCAAGTCCGATAGCTCCAGGACTGTCTCCTTGCAGACCTTCCACAGATCCGCACCGTTGTCCGTCGGGGCGGCCCTGGGATACGCCATGAGTGGGCTGCCTCCCACCATACCGACCCTGAAAGCCACGCCTCTCCCCCGTCCGAACCGCAGACAGAGAGCCCCGTTGCCTCGCGTCTTCCAGGGGATATTAGGGTTCAGCCTCACAAGACGGGGAAAGCCGATGAGATCCAGGTGGCGAACCCTCGCAGCGATCTCGGCGGCCACGAACGTGGTGCACATCCGCTCAAGGGAGTCGGTGTCATCCACTCCGACGTACAGCACCATCGACTCGTCAATCCCCCGCTGAAGTATAAACTGCCTCGGTCGAACGATGCCCCTTCTGAAAGCATTATACGGCGTCTCTCTCTTCACGTATCATCATGCCTGTCCGCAAACTCGAGTTGCTTTCAATAGACGCCAAGAGATTTGCCAAGGCCGGCGAGAGGCTGAGGAACGTGAGGGTGGACAACAACAGCACCGTCACCCAGATAACTGCCGAAGGAGACAGCCTCGCCTCGGTGGAGTTCAGGTTCACGGCCAACTACTCTGGAGTCGGCGTAATCAAGATCGAAGGCAGCGTGGAGTATGAGGGCGAGGCTCCAGCCTTGGCGGATATGTGGTCAACCTCCGGGAAGATGCCACGGGTGGTCGCCAACGAGATCCACACGGCGATCATGAGTAGCTGCCTCCAGGAGGCTGTCATAATCGCCAGGGATCTGCGCTTGCCACCGCCGCTGCCGCTCCCCGTGGTCAACATCAAGGGTGGGGGGAAGAAGTCTACAGGTGTCGAGGTGGCGTAGCCTGGCCCCGAGGCAGATTACTCATGCTCCTGGAGGATTCTGAGGGCCTCGTTTGCGATTCACCAAAATGAGCTTCCTAAGGCTCCAAGCGCTCAACGACGCCATTGTGATACTAGCTGCGATCAGGAGGACGGGGTTGAAGGGCAGCGGGAATACTGAGGGAACACGGAGTACCTCGCGAGGGGCTTCCTTTACGACATCCGAAGTGTCGGTGCTGAACACCACGGCTTCAAGGCCCACTATGTAAGCCCCCTCGAGGAGCAAGCTCATGGGGAAGGTGAACCGGAGGGTGTTCCCATCTTTGGCTACAGGGATTCCGTAGTTCTCCTCCACGCCGGACTCGTATTCCAGTCTGTAGATGTGCGGTTCTGGGTACGGTGGACCACGACCGACAACGTTGACGTTATATCCAGATTCCTGAATTGTGCCTGCCACGACGAGCTCGATCTGAAAGGAGTCGCCCTCAATCCGGCCCTCCAAGAGCAGCGCGTCGTAATCGTCTGGAATCCCGACTTCATCGGGGTCTCGGATGCTGATTACATTCCTATGTGTCGGAATCCAAGCCAATGTTGCCAAGATCGCAAGGACGATCACCGCTGCGATACCCGCAGCAAACAGCGACTTGAGAACCCAAGGCCTCTCGAGGTTCACGCCGAGTGTATGTCAACATCGTTATTTGGTCATTCTGCAAATAGTGTCGACAGGCCAGGGGTCGGCTCTCTCTCGCGGAAGGCGAAAGGACAGGGCTCCGAATCTACTTGATGTGGTCCAGAGAGAAGGACCCGATGCTGACGCCCTGCTTGCTGTACATGTACTGTATCCAGGCCCTAGACTGGACGTCGCAGATTCCCTTCACGCTCAGGAAGGTCTTCAGCTGCTCCACCTTGAACTCGATCATGCCGTCCATCACGCTGCCCAGCAGCTGAATCTCCTGCTCGCCGTGCATTCCCTTCTCGATCAAGTACATGCTTACGGACTTGTCCCTCTTCCGGCGTCCAGCGAAGGGCTGCAAGAATCGGAAAGCAGTTGATGGATCCAGGTAGGCGATGAGAGTGGAGATTGAGCGGAAGGCGAGTCGGTAGTACGAGTGCTTGCCCTTGAGCTCCTTGGAGATCTGGTCCACGGCATCAAGGATGGCTTCGTGGTCTGTGGGATCCTCCACGTAGGTGACATTTGGGTCGTCGACCTCCTCCGCACCCATTCCCTTTGAGTAGGCATCAACGTACCTCACCAGGCCCAGGCGCTCGTACTCGGAGTACCCCGGAAGGACGTACTCCATCTCCTCTCGGATGTCCTCGGGGGTCTTGTCGGTGATGACCCACAGGGCAGGAAGACCCTTCTTGAGTCCTTCCGCGATGAAGGCGCTAACGATGACCTCCTTCCCGATGAAAGGGGGACCGTAGACCGAGACGTTGGAACCAAAGGGCACCCCGCCCAGGAGGAGATCGTCGAGGCGAGGCGTTCCGGTCTTGGACTTCTCCTGGTGCATCTCCAGCTTTAGTTCTTCGTCACGAGCGTCGATCTCGTCCTCGATGAGGCCCTGCTCCCTCATCCTCAGCTCCTCCATCTTCGCCTTCAGATACTTCTCCTTGGAGCGGACCTCCTCTTCCTTCTTCGAAATCTCTGCCTTCAGGCTCTCCAGCCTCTCCTTGAGGGCAACCTCTTCCACTGAGCCTGACTTGGCCTTGGCCTCCTCAACGCGACGCTTCTCCGCCTCCAGCAGCTTCTCGCGGTAGATGAGGTCCTCCTCCCGCCTCAGCATCTCTTCTTCTTTGTAGGCCAGAGGCTCCTTCAGTTTCTGGATCTCCTGGTCCTTGAAGGCCACCTCCTCTGCGAGCTTCTGCATCTCCTCCTCCTTGAGGAGAAGTTCACGCTCCTTGGCCTGGAGTTCCTTGACCTTCTCCGAAAGCTCCTGGTCGAGCTGTTCCTCAGGGAGCGAGCTCAGTTCGAAGGCCTCGGCGGTGAGCTTGGCGTCGATCTTCTGCCTGTCGACCTCGCCTTCGAGCTCGATGATCCTCTTCCTCATCTCGGCCTCCTTCTCCAGGAACTCTCGCTCCTTTTCAGCGAGTTCTGCCTGGAGCCGGTGCTCTAGCTCCGCGTTGGCGACCTGTGCGGTTTCGGCCGCCAGCTCCTCCTCCACGACCCTGATGCGCTCCTCCTTGGCGTCGAGCTCGAGCTCCCTCTCCTTGAGCCCTATCTCGGTCTCCTTGATGACTCTCTGATCATCCGGAAGACTGAGAAGGCCGTCCTTCAGCTCCTTCTTCGCCTCCTCCAAGAGCTTCTGCACCTTCGCAAGCTCGATCTCCAGTCGTTTCCGGGACTCTCGCTCCTCTGCGAGGCGTCTCTGTACTTCTGGGACCTCCTCGCCCTTCTGGGTCTTAACGTACTTGATGACCGCCACCGAGGACTTCTTGATGTGATCCAGCTCACTCTCCGTCTCCTTTCGACGCTGGACCTCCTGCCGGAGCTCCCGATTCAGCCTAGCGACCTGCTCCAGGTAACGCATGGGGTTGAAGCCACCCTCCCTGCCGAGCTCGGCCTTCATGGCCTTCCTAAGCTCGATAAGTTCTGCCCTCAAGAGCTCCACCTCCTCCCCGATGTCCTCCTGGTCACCCTCCGTGGGTTGCTGCGGGGCCGCCTCCCCTTCCACTGCCGGTCCAGCCGGTTCCGACAGCCAGGCTTCGAGCCCTGCCTCGTCGCCCTTCAGCCACCGCCTGAGGGCCTCAACACTGCCCTCCCTCGCCCCCGCCTCTCCTTTGGGTCGAGGTTTCTCCACCGCCACAGTCTCCCCGGCCTCCTCACCGCTCTCCACCTCTGGTGGAGCGGATCCATCGGCCTTCTTAGGAGCACTGGAGTCCAACCATGAATCGATGTCCGCCTCCTCCCCCTTCAGCCACTTCTCGAGAGCCTTCTCATCGCCACCGTCCTCTGGCTCAACCTCCACGGTCGCCTCCCCGGATTCAACCTCTAGGAAGTGCTGATGAACCTTCTCCGCCAGTACTTCTCCGAAGCCCTCGATGGCCGCCAGATCCTCCAGGCTGGCCTTCTTCACCTCGTCGATGGATGTGAAGCCGCTCGCAACGAGGGCCTCCGCCTTCGCCGGTCCGAGGCCAGGAATGGCGCTTACCTCCTCCAGCAAGGCGTCCTGCGGGTTAGCCGATTGGGAGGGCAGTGGCTCGCCCTTCGGGTCGTGGCGGGTACCACACCCGGAGCACTCACCGTCCTCCTTGAGATCCCCGCCGCAGTTGCTGCAGACAGCCTTTGCCTTCTCGGCTTCCTCGCCGTTGGCTAGCAAGGGGAAGCACCTCTGGAAGAGCGCGTTGCCTTCTTCCAGCTCGCCGCTTAACTAGGTCCAGTCGGCCTATTTATAGACCCGTGACCCGGTTGTCGCTTTTGAGAAGGAGTGCTAGTCGCGCTGGTAAACCTTCATGGGGATACCGTTCTTCCCGTCGTCCACCAGGAACTCCAACTCCTCGACGTTGCCGATGAGCCGAGCCGCGACGGCAAGGTGAGCCCAAACAGGTGCGCAACCCCTCAGCTGGACCCTCTTCCCGAAGTAGTACTTCAGGTCCAGCCCCTCAAGCTTCTCGGCGAAGGTATCGAACTCGATCCTACCCAGCAGCTCGTCCAGATCCAAAACCTCTGACATCGGAATCACTAGACGTAGAACGACTCCCCACAGGCGCAGCTGGCCTTGGCGTTGGGGTTGTTGATTTTGAAGCCGGCCCCCATGAGGCCGTCCTTGAAGTCGAGCTCGGAGTTCATAACGTAGAGGGCAGTCATAGGGTCCAGGATTACCTCCACCCCGTTGATCTCCCAGAGAATCTCCTTCTCGCCGGGCGACTCCTTGGCGAAGTCCATCTGGTAGGTCAGGCCCGCGCAGCCACCGCTGACGACCTTGACCCTGAGGCGGGGTTCCTCCATCCCCTGTTTCGCGGCCAGTTCCTTTAACTTCTCCGCCGCTTCGGGAGTAACGCTGAAGTTGACCTCAGCCGCCATGGTAGTCCCAGGTTTTCAAGGAGCTTGTGGCTATTTTAAGGTTGTCTGCTGCCTTCGGCCGGTGGCAATACCGGCTGCAGCACCATGAGGATCTCTTCCTTGCCAACGATGGTGTCGGGGGTCACCCTCACCTCCTTCACCGTGCCCTTCACGGGAGAGGGGATCTCATTCTGCATCTTCATGGCCTCCAAGATAAGTAGGGGGGCTCCCAGTGGTACCGGATCCCCTACCCGGACAGCCACGCTCACCACGCGCCCCGGCATCGGAGCCCTTACGACGCCTCCGACGAGGGCAGGCACCCGCTTCCGCCCTGGACGCATCCCTCCCGAGTCGTTCCCGAAACCCTCGAAGAGCACCTCCAGGGGCTCGCCGCCTAGGCTAAGCGTCCTCCCCTCGATTTTGAACTCGTAACTCTTGCGTCCTAGCGACACCTTGAAGAAGTCTCGTTTGGCCTCCACCTTCGTCTTGTAGGTCGATTCGCCGACGGTAACGCTACCGTTAGAGACCTCGACGGGGTATTCGACGCCCTCAAGGACCACGCTGAACCTCATGGCCATAGGTTAACCTCCTCTTGTGGAGCGCCTCACGTCCTGCTTGGGCCCAGGAGCTGGGTTTCTCGCTGCTGGCAGTGAACCTCTCCGTCCTCCACTGCAGGGCCCCCTGAGAGGCTGCCGCGGCAGCCGCCAGGGCTGCCACGAGCTCCCTCTTCCTTCCCATCTCTCGCGTCCGGATCTTCGCAAGCTCCTTCCCGATGTTGCGATCCGTGAGGAAGGATGTGGACATCTCCCCCCGGAGGAAGGCCTCGTCTGACATGATGATCCGATGAAGGGGGACGTTCACATGAACGCCCTTGATGGATATCTCGTCCAGGGCCCTTCGCATCCTCACTATCGCCTGCTCCCTGTCCCTGCCGTGGGTCATTATTTTGGCCACCAGGGGGTCGTAGGCGGTGGATATCGACTGGCCGTCCCGCAGGGCCGTGTCCACCCTAACGCCCGGTCCGCCGGGCAGGTACACCTCCTCGACGCGTCCCGGGGAAGGCAGGAAGTCGTGTAGAGGGTCCTCGGCGTTGATTCTGCACTCCAGGGACCATCCCTGCAGGTCGACGTCCTGCTGCCCGATGGAAAGGCCTTCGCCCGCCGCAATGGAGATCTGCTCATGGACCAAGTCGAGCCCTGTAACCAACTCGGTGACGCCGTGCTCGACCTGGAGCCTCGCGTTTACCTCGTTGAAGAAGAACTGACCCCCGGAGTAGACGTACTCGATGGTGCCAGCGTTCACGTATCCCAGGGCCTCAGCGGCCTTCACCGAGAGGTCTCCGATCTCCTCCCTGACCTCGGCGGTGACCACGGGAGAAGGCGCCTCCTCGACTAGCTTTTGGTACCTCCTCTGGATGGAGCACTCCCTCTCACCCAGGTGGATGGCCTTCTTGCCATCGGAGACTATCTGGAACTCGATGTGCCGGGCCCCCAAGTGGTACTTCTCCAGGAAGATGTCGGACACCCCGAAGGCCGAGAGGGCGAGGGAGCGAGCCCGAGACAGGGCCCCCTCCATCTGATCGGACCCTGCCACGATCTCCATGCCGATTCCGCCCCCTCCGCCAGAGATCTTCAGTATGATGGGATAACCCACATCTTCCGCAAGGACCATGGCGTCCTCTGCGTCCTTCAGGGGCCGTCCAG
>CAYFYA010000026.1:0-14582 GCA_964347325.1 uncultured Methanomassiliicoccales archaeon
TGCGGGCCTTGGGTATTTGTCCACGCCCCTCCTCGGCGCGAACGTGGGGAGAGCACGCTTTGAGCAAGTCGCTGTTTGAGTACTCCCCCCTCCGCCATGTCGCGTGATGACATGTCAGTATTTAAGTTTCTGTCACAAATGTTGGCGTGCAATCATGACACCGCGTCAAATCCGGCGTCCCCGCCCGGGATCCCTCCACCACACACCCATACTTTACGAAGTAAAGTATGTCTTCTTCTCCACCTATATCCTACGGTAATCTATACCTAAGCGGGCCTGCGGGGATTTGAACCCCGGTTTGGGGCTCCGGAGGCCCCAGTGATATCCATTGCAGTCCTGGACTCAGGATGTCTACACTACAGGCCCACACAGCGGGTGCTACTCTGCCGACTTCCCTTTCTTGCTGAATTCGGTGTACCCGCACCGCCCACAGGAGACCCGGTCGGAGTGCTGAGCTAGGAAGACTCCGGGTCCACACTTGGGGCAGAAGGCTCGCTGACGCTCTAGCTTCCCGTCCTTGACCTGATAGAACTTGCCCTTGGACAGCTACTCCTCTCCTTTCTCCTCCTCGACCTTCTGCTCGAGCACTCTGTTCCGCTCCAGAATGTGTTTCCTCTCCACTCTTGTAGCATCTTCAAGGGTGTCGTACACCTTGGCGTACCCCTTTGCCTCCCTCTTCCCAAACTCCGTCCTGATGTGGTCGATGACCAGAGGCTCGCTCTTGACCTTCAAGATCTTGGCTAGCTCGTCACGCACCTTGTCCCTCGGGGGGGTGGCGCCTTCGTCATATGACACCAGGAAGTGCACCTCCACTCGACTGAGCAGTGTGTTCTTTTCCTTGGAAAGGACGTTAACTTCCATCGACGACCTCCATTCTCTCCATTAGTCTCTCCACGCGGTTCCGGGACTCGTCATTGACCTCAACAAGGACCACCCCCTGACCTGGCTGTCCATAGGCGATGGTCGTTTCCGCTGGTGCCAGCGCGATCGCTGGGAGCGCCACAAGATCCTCCTCGCCGCTGATCTTGATGATGGACCTGCCAGGACTCCTGTACGCTCGTTCCAGGGCGTGCCACACCTCTGAGCTTATCTCAGCAGGAGGGTTGGCGACCTCGACGACCACCGCCTCCTCGGATGAAAGGTGCACCTTCATTCTCTCGTCCCCACGACGCTCCACCTTCATGTCCACAACCGCAAGCTTTGGCCTGGTGGAGCTCTCCAGCGCTTCCACGGTGCAGTAGTCGCCCACCGTCACCAGAGTCTCCAGACCCTTTACCTCCGTCTTGTAGCTCTCACCATCGACGAGCCTTCCCAAGGGGACCCTGAGTTCCTTTCTCAGGTGGTCTGGTAGGCTGAGGTGCTTACCGAACGCGGAGGGCAAATCTTCCGTTGGCATCGATATCCATCTTCTTGGCTATCTCAGACTTCGTATGATCGAGGATGATTACGTACCCCTGCCAGTCCTTTGAGGTCTCCCCGTTGCATCGCGGGCACGTGTCCTCCTCGGTTATGAAGTGGCAGTTCTTACAGGCCTTGAGAACCTTCGGCAACCTCACACCTTCTTCTTCACCTTCTCAGCCTTCTTTTCCTCCTCGGCCCAGTCCCACTTACCCAGGGCTGCCTGCCTCATGGTCAGGCCGATCTTGCTCTCCCTTGGGTTCCTCTCGTTCAAGCTGACGGCCACAATCCTCGCCCTCACCTTATCGCCGAGGCGCACGTCCCGCTTGGTATCCTTACCCACAAGCCGCTGGCCGTCCTCATCGACATCAACACGATCGTCCATGATCTGGCTGATGTGGAGAAGCCCGTCCAGGGGTCCGAACCGGACGAAGGCCCCGAAGCGAAGGACCTCAATAACCAACCCGTCCACGACCTCGTGAAGGTTGGGCTTGAAGACGAGGGCATCGAAGCGGACCTTTTGGTAAACTGCGCCGTCACCGTGGACGATCCGACCGTCGCCCACCCTCTCGATGTTCGAGGCCACCAGGATGAGCCCGTTATCCTCGCTAATCTTCCCCTCTAGGGTCGCCCTAGTAAGCTCTTTGGAAACGGCATCGAGATCCTCCCCTAGGCTCTCCGGGGGGATCCTCACGACGTCTTCCATCGTTACCTTCACGTACATTGACGCACCTTCAAGGCCTCACCTGGGAGGCTTCAGTCATCGATGCCCAACCCACGAGACCAAACCGGGCTCAGCGGGATGGAAACGAAGGGCCTCCGAGTTATGAAGTTATCGGGTTGCATCTCTGGCCTCATACGAATAACGGTGCCAGCACGAGAGTAATCGTGCTCAGCAGTTTGACGAGGATGTGTAGGGACGGTCCCGCCGTGTCCTTGAACGGGTCGCCCACGGTGTCCCCGACGACCGAGGCCCTGTGGGTTTCGGTTCCCTTGCCGCCGTAGAGACCCGACTCGATCAGCTTCTTTGCGTTGTCCCACGCACCGCCGCCGGTGTTGAGGACCAGAGCGAGGATGACCCCAGCAATCGTTCCGACCATGAGGGTCGCCCCTACTGCCTCGGCGGCGAAACCCGTGGGTCTCAGCACGATTCCCACCAGGACTGGACCCGCTACCGCTAGGATACCTGGAGCCACCATCTCTCGGAGGGCGCCCCTAGTGCAGATGTCCACGGAGCGGGCGTAGTCTGGCGGGTGGGTCCCCTCCATGATCCCGGGATCGGCCTCGAACTGTTCGCGCACGTCATTAATGATGTAGAAGGCAGCCCTTCCAACAGCACGGATCGCCCAGGCGCTGAAGAGGAAGACCAAGACGACTCCGACGAAGGCCCCCACGAAGACCGCGGGCATCGCCAGGTCGACGGAGATCGTCGGCTCCAACCCCTGAGCCTCACGAAGGATCCTCACCTCCTCCAAGTAAGCGGAGAATAAGAGGAAGGCTGCCAGGGCAGCGCTCCCCACGGCGTATCCCTTGGTCAGGGCCTTGGTCGTATTGCCGGCGGCATCGAGCCTGTCCATCCTCGTCCTGACATCATCCCCCTTCCCCGACATCTCGACCATGCCTGCTGCATTGTCGGCAATGGGACCGAAGGTGTCCATGGCCAGGATGTAGGCTGCTGTGGAGAGCATCCCCATTGTGGCGATAGCGGTCCCGTAGAGCCCCCCGATGGGCAACCCGCCTCCGCGAATCGCCGAGAGCCCCGTGGCTTCTCCCAGGTAAAAAGACAATAGGATGGCCGCCGAAATGACGACCCCGGGGAGGGCCGTCGCCTCCAAGCCGGCAGAGAACCCGGAAATGACGTTGGTGGCGGCTCCCGTCTGGGACGACTGAGCGATCTCCTTCACGGGCCTGAAGCGTGACTCCGTGTAGTACTGCGTAATGTAGACGAAGGCCAGCGACGTCAAGATGCCGACGAGCCCACAGAGGAAGAGCAGGAACCAGGTCTGAGGGTGGAGGCCGAACTGGGCTTGCAGAAACGGGAGGGGATCCAGCATCTGCCAGGAGGTGAGGGCGAACAGACCGGCGGCGAGGGTCATGGTGAGGAAGTAGCCACGGTTGAGCGCCGCCATGGGGGGTTCTTCCTCTTTCGCCCTCACTACCAGGACTCCAAGAACGGTTGCCATGAGACCCATTGCCCTGGCCACCAGGGGGAACATGATGCCGTTGATGCCAAAGAGGGGCAGCAGAGCGACTCCCAGGACCATGGCCCCGATGTTCTCAGCCGCTGTGGACTCGAAGAGGTCGGCTCCCCTCCCCGCGCAGTCGCCGACGTTGTCACCTACAAGGTCCGCCACGACCGCGGGGTTACGCGGATCGTCCTCCGGGATACCAGCCTCGACCTTGCCCACGAGGTCCGCCCCGACATCCGCCGCCTTGGTGTAGATCCCCCCTCCCAGCTGGGCAAATAGGGCCACCAGGCTCGCGCCAAATCCGAAACCAACTATCGAGAGGATCAGGGCGTTCTGGTCCGGTGCGGCCGGTCCCCCATACAGGTTGTAGATCCCCCACACTCCCAGGAGGCTCAGGGCGATGATGATCAGTCCCGACACAGCGCCGCCCCTCAGGGCCGACGTAAGGGCCGAGTTTGTGCTCGTCAAGGAGTTGTTTGCCGTACGGCTATTCGCCCTGATGGAGACGTGCAACCCCACATATCCCGATATAGCTGAGAAGGTAGCTCCCATGGCGAAGGCGCCCGCCGTCCGAAGGCCCACGTCCAGTCCCCGTACGAAGCCGAGGGTGAGGGCAAAGAGGAGAGCGATTGCTGCGGCGATGTAGGCGATCGTCCTGTACTGTCTCCTCATGAACGCCTTGGCCCCTTCCTCGATGGCGTCAGCGATTCTCCTCATCTCCACGTCGCCCTTCGGTTGACGCAGGACGTCCCAGGTGAGATAGATAGCGAAGGCTAGGGAGACGGCGCCAGAGATTGGGACTACCAAGGACAGATCTGCCACGAGAGCCCTCACTTCATTGTGTGGCCGACCGCAGGTGCATGCCAGCATGCATGCACTCCGTCAGGCCGGCTTCGGACGCCTTGAGGAGAGTCCATTATAAAAAGGCTCTTCGTCAGGGCCCACGCAATGCCAAGACCACGATACCTCTCCGTCCTACGCTGAGGAGGATCTGCAGGTCCCCGTTATCACCCATCGACGGTGCTTACGCTCCAAACTTCCCTGACCGGTTCGCCAGGTCAAGGAGGATCGGCAGCACATTCACGCCCCGAATCCGCCCCAGGCCCCCCTCAGCGGCCGATAGCTCATCGAAGGTCGTCACCCTGTCCCTCCGCACTCCACCACCGTAGACCAGAAACGGAACTGGGTCCGCGCTGTGGTCGCCAGTCTCGCAGGGAGTTGAATGATCGCCGGTAAGACCGAAGATCCAATCCTCCTGGAACCCCTTCCTAAGGGCGGCGAGGCTATCGTCGATCCTGCCAAGAACCTCCGCCTTGAGCCCGGCCTGGTGGTCGTGAGCCGCTATGTCTGCCGCTTTGATGTTGACAACGACCACGTCGTACCGGTCCAGGGCACTCATGGCGGCCGCAACCTTGGCCTTCATGTCGGTGTCGAGACCTCCGGTAGCCCCCTCCACCTCCAGGACCTCCATTCCCACGGCACGGCATATGCCCTTGATAAGCGCTACGCCAGCTATGGCTGCGAACCTGACCCCCCATCTCTCGGCCACGAGGGGTACATCTGGGAAACGGCCCGCGCCCCTCACGAGTATGGCATTGGCAACTGGCAGTCCGCGCTTCTCCCTGTCGAGGTTCACCGGATGCTGCGCCAGGACTTCCTGGGCGTGTCGAGTGAACTCATTCACTATCTGAGCCGTTCGCTCAGCCTCAGGGGCCAATGCCTTTACCGCCTTCAAGGGGGCGCCCAGATCGTGAGGATCTCCATCGCTCACGCGGGGGTCCAAGCCCTCCCCGCGCAGAAGCAGGGCGGCCCTGTGCTCCGTTCCTTCCTTGAAGCGAACATCGACACCTTCGATTACCGCCCCATCCAAATCTCGGGCAATCTCCCTCGTACCCTCCTTGATGCGACCGGCGCGTCGATCGAGGACCTTCCCTTCCCCGTCCACCGTCCCGAAGTTGCATCGGAAGGCTACGTCGCCTGCCTTCATCTGCATGCCGACGCCCGCTGCCTCGAAGGGACCGCGTCCCGTGTACACCTCATAAGGGTCGTACCCGAAGAGCGCCAGGTGCGCGGTGTCGCTCCCTGGTCGTATGCCGGGAGAGATCAGATCCGTCAGCCCGCAGGCCCCGCGAGCCGCGAACCAGTCCAAGTTCTCCTTGGTGGCTGCCTGGAGGGGCGTCCTGCCGCCCAGTTCCTCTGCTGGTCGATCCCCCAGGCCATCGCAAATGATCAGGAGGACGCGCCTCTTCACCTTCTCCCCCACGACCTCCGCGTAATTAGGCTTTCCCTGGTCTAGGTTTTCTCGCGGTAAACGTGGAGCCTTGACGGGCTTGAAGGAGGTTGGAGGCCCTGCCACGATTGACGGCAATCTCCAGGAATCCGTCGCTCGAGATCGTCAAAAGGGGCTCTCCTTCCTCTCCCGAGGCGTAGTTCTGATGGAAGGGAAGCTCCCGGGTGTCGGCCAGCTCGACCTCCGCTGTCCTGCCAGGGGCCAGCCATGTCGGCAACGCCTCTGCCGGAACGTTGGTGATCAGGTTCCCAAAGCGGTCCTCGAAGACCACCTCGCCCTTCACCTCGAGCTCCGAGACATGGTAGGTGCCGAAGTGTAGCTCCATCATGTCTCGAACTGGGGGGCCGACCGACTCCGGCGCGACGCCTAGACTCAGATGGGCCGCTACTGGTGCGAAGACATCGCGACCGTGGAAGGTGCTCGAAGCCTTGGGCAGGCAGTACTTCTCTTCCTTGACTTCGAAGGCCCCCTCAAAGCCCAAGACCTGGGCCGCTGGAAAGAGGAGTCCATTGTCTGGACCGACTAGAAGGCCCCTCTCGCACTCCACGACAAGTGGTCGTCGGGACGAGCCGACGCCCGGGTCCACTACTGCCACGTGGAGAGCCTCAGGGAAGTAGTTCACCGCTGAGGCCAGGGCGAAGGAACCCTCCAGAACGTTCTGAGGCGAGACGTCATGGTCGATGTCGACGATCCGTGCCTCCGGGTTGATGGATAGTATGACACCCTTCATGGCAGCGACGTACTTGCCAGGGCCGAAGTCCGACAGGAGGGTGATGAGGCTCATGCTGAGCTACTCGACGGGTCTAATGGCAACTCTCTTTCCGCCAAAGAATGCGTCCTGCAGCGACTTCCCGGACTCGCTTTGCTTAGCCACCCGTATGGTGCCATCTCTTCCCAACGTTCCCGTGAAAGCAGGTTTACCGGAGATTGTGATCTCCACGTTGGTGCCTGAGAGCGCGGGATCGGCACGTAGGACAACGCTCCTCCGGTTCATGTCCACCTCCACTGTCTGCGCCTTGAACTTACCCTTGGAAGCCCCCCTCCGGGTCTCCTTCAGGGACCTGACATCGATGCTGATGCCTAAGTCGTCCTCTATCTCCGCGATTCTGCGTCCCTCTCGTCCCAGGATCTTAGGGATCTCTTTTTCGGTCAAGTAGACCGTGGCGTGGTTGTCGCCGTCAACAGTCACGTCAATCGGGCCGCTAATCATGCGGCCGATCTCTCGCGCTATCTGTCGCTCAGCCAGGCTCCATAGGGGCTTCGCGCCAGATACGCCTTCCAGCGGCATCACGACAACCTCCTCGCCGTAGGTGTAGATCTCAAACTCCGCCTGTCCAGACTCGAAGTCGACAACCTCAATTACTGGGCGAGCCAGGTCGGCTTCTACCATTCCCGCGGGCACCTTGACCGTGAACCTGGTCTCGTAGAACTTCTGGATGGCGCCGTCCTCAACGAAGAGGACGGTATCCACGACCTGGGGTATCATTCCCAGCTCAACCCTTCCGATGAGTCGCTGGATGGCGTCGATTCCCCGGGTTGCATGGACGACGCCCACCATACCAACTCCCGCCATTCGCATGTCAGCGAAGACCTGGAAATCTCTGGTCTTCCTCACCTCGTCGTAGATGGTGTAGTCGGGCCTTACGAGGAGAAGGAGGTCAGCGGTCCTCTCCATGTCACCGCCCAGGGCAGTGTACTGGGTGATCTCGTCACCGACCTGAAGGTCCCGGGGCTTCTCCATAGTCTTCACGATCCAACTGATTTCGTGCAGGTACTGGGCAACAGCCTGTGCGAGGGTGCTCTTCCCAGCTCCCGGTGGGCCTGCGATGAGGAGGCCCCGATGTTTGGCCCCCAGGCGCCTCTTGATGTGGTCGGCAAACTTGTAGTCGTCAAGCCCCACGTGGGCAACGGCCCTAACCGCCGTTATCTCGAGTCCATCGGAGAAGGGCGGCCAAGCAATGGCTATCCTCAGCTCCTCCAGTTGGACCACCGTAGCTCCGCCCTCGTCCATCTCAATGAATCCCTTGGGGTTTACCCTGGCCTCCTCGATTATGTGTCTCGCTATGCCCCGGAGCTTCTTCTCGCTCAGCTTGGTCTTCCCCACCTCCCGCAGCTCCATCTTGCCGGGCCTACCTACCTTCACCCTAGGGATGGCTCCAGCCCTCAGATGGACGGACATCACGTCCTTGTCGAGGTACTCCTCCAGCTCCAGCTTCTTCCGCCTCTTGGCCGATCGGGGACGGAGGTACTCCACGGCGATCCCTTTGGCCTCAGCCACCCGGGACTGTATCCAGTCGCTGGTGACGAGGACCGCCTTCTCCTTCTCCGCCACATCCCGGATCATTGCGTCGATGGCACCACCGCCCGCCAGCTTGATATCCTCTAGGGAGGGCCTCTCACCGACGTATTTCAACTGGATCGTCCCGCTGTTAGCTAGCCCTGCCAGCTCTCGGAGCTCGTCGAGACCCTTGTATCCGGTCTCCTGGCCTCTATCGGCCTGGGCTTCCAACTCGGCCACGACCGCCTCAGGTACGATGACCTCTACGAGGCCCTTCTCCTTGCGACGCACTATGATGGTTATGCGACCGTCAATAATCACACTAGTATCTGGGACAATTTTCATGTCATTCTCTCGCGTGCTAATTGGCTCCGATGATAAAGCTTTTCATCCTAGATTCCGCCGAGAGTTCCACGCAGCTTTAAGAAACCATACTCAATCAACCAATGCCCGTGATGAGAATGGGTCAGTGATGAGTGATCGACCCTATGAGTGCTGAGGCCTTCGCACTGCCCTCTCCATGGTCTCTGCTGTGGCTCTCGCCCCTAATCGCTCCGCCGTCTTAGTCGTCGAGCGGGCAATGAGGTCGATGAGTTCCTCCCAGCTTGCCTCGCCATCAATCCATCGGAAGAATCCCGCTCGATGGGCGCCGACTGTCCGCATGAAAAGGTCCTTGTCCATGCCTGTTCTGTCCAGTACCTGTCCCCACCCGCTTTTCCACAGATACCGGGGGAGCTTGTTGCCATACCAGTAACCAGCGACGTCGGCGACAGCGTGGCCGCCCTCCTCTCTGAGTTCCGGATGGCGTTCGAGGAAGTTCCGGATCTCTTTCCTGAGTTCGAGCGGTTCAGGCGGCAACGTGAGTTCCATGTGTCCTCAGATGGAAAGCTCTGTAGCCGGCATATACATTTGGGGGTCAATCTCCTTTGCCGTCGGCCATGTAGCTGATGAACTGGTGGAGAGGCATCCCAGCAGACCACCTGAGAATGTAGTGCCCGTCCTTGCTGGTCTTGACCTTGGGAAGGTCGTCCTGGATGTCCTTGAGGTGACCGTCGACTTGTACGTCATCAATGGTGAAGATACGCCAGCTGTCTCCACGGTGGCGCTTCAGCCTGTAGGCGTAAAGCGGCAGGACGTGGGAGCGAGAGCACTCCTCCCGAAGGCTCTTAGCCTGAAGCTTCGTCCTGCGGCTGTTTGACAACCAGAGTGTCTCCCCTTTCGAGGCCTTGACCTCGATGGGAAAGGAGACGTCCCCTCGTACGGCGACCAGGTCTACGCCCAGGGAACCGGCTGCTCTCAAGACCGTGAACGGCCACTTCGCAATCTCACGATAGGCCTCCTGCTCCGCCTGTGAGCACGACTTGACGGCCGCCTCGATTACCGCCTCTTCTCCTCTGAGGATTCCCTTGAGCTCACGCTCAAACATCCCTCCTGACATCGCGCAGGCATTCCTCCCAGGCTATATATACGATGCTGAAGGAGGGGAGTGAAAGTACTCCACGGCACCCCTTTATACGGTGCGGGACTGACAGGAACCGATGTTTGACCTAATCTGCCCTTATTGCGGATGGGAGGGGACCGACGCGACGTTCGATGCTCACATGAATGCCTTCTGCCCAGAGTGCAACCGTCCCGTCCAGCTCAAGGAATTATACGAGAAGAAGTAGGAGATTGAAACTGTTCATCCGCCTAGCTGACCGGGACAGCGCAACCCTTTAAACCCGCGCGTACTGCAAGACTGCGTCGCGAAACATCCAGGCAGGGTGTTGGAATGAAGGTAGCGCCTTACGGTTCCTGGAAGTCCCCGATTTCGTCCGATCTCATAGTCCAGGAGACCATCGTCCTCGGGCAGGTCGTTCTCGATGGTATGGACGTCTTTTGGTCTGAACTCAGGCCTCGGGAGAGCGGCCGCTATGCAATCATGCGTCGGCCTTCCGGCGGGACGAACGAGGATATCCTTCCTCTGCCCTTCAACGCGAGGACTCGAGTCCACGAGTATGGCGGGGGAGCCTTCACGGTGGCCGATGGCACCGTGTACTTCACAAACTACAGTGACCAGAGAGTCTACCAAGTCCGCTTGGGCCGTGGTCCAGAACCCGTTACCCCTGCGGTAGAACTGAGGTATGCCGATCTAACCATCGACTCCCATCGAGGCAGGCTCCTCTGCATCCTTGAGGACCACAGGGAGAAGGGTCGAGAGGCCGTCAACAGCCTCGCTTCCATCGATCTCTCCGGCAGCGGCGCCCCTGAGATTCTGGTGTCTGGAAACGACTTCTACTCCTCGCCCTCCCTCTCTCCCGACGGCAGTCACCTCGCCTGGCTCACCTGGAGTCACCCAAACATGCCATGGGACGGGACGGAGTTGTGGGTGGGGGAGCTCGATGGAGATGGGTCACTCCGCCAGCAGGCACTCGTAGCGGGATCCAGACATGAATCGATCTTCCAGCCTGAATGGTCGCCTGACGGTGATCTCTACTTCGTCTCCGATCGGTCTGGCTGGTGGAACCTATACCGCAGACACCACGATACCGTCGAGGCTATTCACACGATGGAAGCGGAGTTTGGCCGCCCGCAATGGGTCTTCGGACTGTCCACCTTCGCGTTTGAGTCGGCGAAGCGATTGGCGTGTTCCTATTCCCATCGTGGAAGTGGGCATCTTGCCACTATTGGCACGGAGACCTTGGAGTTCAAGGAGGTGGAGACCAGCCTGACCGTTTTCTCCCCGAGCGTTCGGGCTTCGCGAGGGGCGGTCGTGTGTGTAGCAGGGTCGCCGTCAATGCCACTATCCGTCGTGAGGATCGGCCTCGATGACGGTACGACCGAGACACTGCGCTCATCCAGCGAGGCCTCCATCGACGCCGCCTACATATCCACCCCTCAGCACATCGAGTTCCCCACAGACGCAGGGCAAAGCTCACACGCGCAGTTCTATCCACCCTACAATGCCGCCTACTCGCCTCCAGAGAGCGAGGAGCCCCCGCTACTAGTCTTCAGCCACGGTGGACCAACCTCTGCGACTGTGGCCGCCTTGGACTTGCAGAAGCAGTACTGGACGAGCCGTGGCTTTGCTGTCTTGGACGTCGACTACGGAGGGAGCACCGGATACGGCCGCGACTATCGCGAGCGGTTGAAGGGGCGCTGGGGGATTGTGGATGTGCAGGACTGCATTAACGGCGCGAAGGACCTCGTTGCTAGAGGCCTAGCGGATCAGGAAAGGTTGGCGATTCGGGGAGGCAGTGCGGGCGGGTACACCACTTTGTGCGCCCTTACTTTTCATGACTTCTTCACGGCGGGGGCGAGCTACTTTGGGGTCAGCGACTGTGAGGCACTGGCGAGGGACACGCATAAGTTCGAGTCCCGCTATCTCGACAGCCTCATCGGACCGTACCCTGAAGCGCGCGAGTTATACCACGATCGCTCCCCCATCCACTTCGTCGACCGTCTCTCCTGTCCAATCATTCTCTTCCAGGGCCTAGAGGATCGGGTGGTCCCGCCATCTCAGGCCGAGATCATGCTGGAAGCCTTGAGGTCTAGGGGGCTGCCAGTCGCCTACATCCCCTTCGAAGGAGAGCAGCACGGCTTCCGCCGCGCCGAGAACATCAAGCGCGCCTTGGAGAGCGAGTACTACTTCTATTCGCAGGTTTTCGGCTTCGAACCGGCAGACGAAGTCGAACCCGTTCACATCTGGAATATGTAGGCTTCGCAACTCCGGGGCGCTCTCAGACCTTGAGCACCTGTTTGGCTCTATCGAGGTTATCCACAGTCATGGCAACTTGGGTCTTCCCGTTGCGGGACCCGATGATATAGATTGAAGATGCCTCAACCTTCGCCCGATTCAATCTCCGGGCCACTTTGGCGAGCTCTCCAGGCCTGTCTATGAGATCGGCAACAAGGATCTCATTCTCCTCGTACTTCAGCCCCGCCATGTCCAAGGCCTTCCGGGTCGTGTTCACGTCGTTGGTCACCACCCTATAGAAGGGCTGGGCCTCACCGACCTCACCGGCTATGGCCATGATGTTCACGGCATTGGCGGCCAGCGTCTCGGTGAGGCGTGCCAGTTCACCGGGTCTATTGTTTACGAAAACCTTGAATTCGAGCAGACAGCTTCCCCTACTGGACAAGCCTTCCTGGGCGAATAAAACTTTCTGAGGCTAGGGTGTGAGCCTGTTGCGGTCCCTGGGAAAGAGAATCGTCTCCCGGATGTTGGAGAGACCGGCCACCTTGGCCACAAGACGGTCCAATCCAAAGCCCCAGCCTCCGTGGGGCGGCATGCCGTATCTGAAGGCGTTGACGTAGAACTGGAAATCATCGGGGTCCAGCCCCTTGTCCCTCAGTCTCTGGATCAGGTGGTCGGGGCGATGCTCCCGCTGACCGCCCGAGGCCATCTCGTCTCCGAGATAGTCAAGGTCGAAGGAGTGGGAGTACTCAGGCTCATCGTGGTTGACCATGATGTAGAAGGGCTTGATCTCGGATGGGTACTCCACGATGTAGTACATCGGATGGCCCTCCCGAGACATGGCCTCACCGAGAACCTTCTCCGACTCGGTATCGATGTCCTCTCCCTCCGGGATGTCCCTGCCTTCCTCCGCGAGGATCTCCCTCGCCTCGTTGTAGTGGAGTCGCGGGACAGGGAGCTTGGGTATGACGGGAGTGGATCCAAGCAGCGCCAGCTCCGCCTCGGCGTTCCTTTGCACGTACTCCAAGGCGTGGACGACGGAACCCTCGAGGACCCGTAGTACCTCTTCCTGGGACCTGATGAAGGCCATCTCGGCATCGTAGGAGATGAACTCCGATGTGTGCCTCACCGTATCCGAGAGTTCCGCCCTGAAGGCGGGGGCGATCTCGAACACCCGATCCAACCCCGTCGCCATGAGGATCTGCTTGTACAGCTGCGGGCTCTGGGCCAGGTACGCGCTCTTTCCGAAGTAGTCCACTCGGAACAGGGTCGCACCGCCCTCGGCTCCGGCACTTATAACCTTCGGAGTGTGGGTCTCCACGAATCCCTCGCTCCTCATGTACTCCCGGATGCCGGCGTTGATTTGGGACCTGAGGGCGACGATAGCTCGTAGCTCGGGCTTCCGGAGGTCCATGTAGCGGTGGTCCAGCCGTGTGTCCATGTCGGCCCTGACCTTGTCAACCACGCCCAGAGGCAGGGGCTTCGCCGCCAGTCCGAGGACCTCGTAGTCCTTGGGGAAGATCTCGAACCCGTTTCTCACATCGGGGTTCTTGCGGACGATGCCCCTGAAGGCCACCACGCTCTCTCGGGGAATCTGGGTCAGGTCCTGAAATAGCCCCTCATCGTCGGCCCTGCGGGTGGACACCTGCAGGGTACCTTCTCGCTGCCTGACAATGAGGAAGGCGATGCCCCCAAGGTTCCTGATGTCCTCTACCCAGCCGGCGACCGCCACCTCACTATCGTAGTCCTGCTCCCCTATATTGTCGAGGTTTCTGAAGGGCGGCCAGTCCTCTAGCATGCGACCTGACGTGCCAAGGGACCGAGACTATAAAACCCATGGGTCACTGCTTCATGCCCTCGATCAGGTCCTGAGGTTCCACCTCCATGTCCGCTGTCTTGTAGGGGACGACCTCCATGTGGGGGTATGCCACCGCGACGCGGTGATCGGAGGAGAACATCTCCAGAATCCGCTTCGTGATCTCGCCCCTGTAGTACCGTCGGCGATAGGAGGGACAGAAGTATATGAGGTGCATCTCCACCGATGAAGTACCGAGGGAGATGGTGATGGTAGGCTCCTCCACCATGTAGGTTGCCAGGTCCGCGAACTCGTACTTGCCTCGGACGACGCCCTTGTTGTTCCTCATTAGGTCGCCCACGACTGCCTCGGCCGCGTCACGGATGTACTTCTCCGCGACCTTGTGGTCGCTCTCGTAGGTCACGGACACGGTCAGCTCGTCCCATATGAACTCCGTGTCCCTGGTGTAGTTGTATACGTTCCCCTCTAGGACGTAGCTGTTAGGGATCGACACGTAACGGCCCGTGAAGGTGTCTCCTGCCATCCAAGCGCCGAACTCCCTGACAAGGGTGGTCATCAGGGTGATCTGCGTCACGTAACCGCGCACGTTGTTGATCTCTATTCTGTCCCCCAGCTTGTAGAGACGGCGGGCGACCAGGACCCCCCAGCCCACCAGGTTGAGGAGGGGCTTCTGGAGGACAACTATGAGGGCGGCTAGGGGTAGACCCACGCTGATGGCGTCCACGACCTCGCCGCCGATGACTGTGAAGAGAATCGCCATGAGGACGGCGGCCCAGATGAGGTAACTGATGAGCTGAAACAGTGCGTAGATGTCCGCCTCGTGGGTTATCTTCGAAGCCATAAACCTGCGGAAGATGGGCTTGAAGATCTCCAGAATCAACTTGGTCGCCAGGATGACCAGCAGGATCGTGATGTAGGTCATGTATTCCGTGATG
>CAYFYA010000027.1:0-10647 GCA_964347325.1 uncultured Methanomassiliicoccales archaeon
GACCACGACACCGGTGGGCGATGTCCAGCGAGGTAAGCGGGAGTTCAAGAAGGACGTACCGCAAATAGTAGCGGCCCACGGAGTGCCCTACGTCGCCACGGCCTCCATCGGTTTCCCGAACGACCTGCTTTCGAAGCTCCAGCGGGCAAAGGAGACGCTGGGATTCCGTTATCTGCAGGTCTTCGCCCCGTGTCCGACCGGCTGGCGAACGGGGTCTGAGGAGACTGTCCAGCTGGCAAAGCTAGCGGTGGATACCGGGCTATGGCCACTCTACGAGGTCATCGAAGGTAAGATGAAGATCAACCGAAGGCCGCGCTTCACCCCCTTAAGGGAGTACCTGGAACTTCAGGGCCGCTTCAAGCACATGACCGCGGAGGAGATGTCGACCTTGGACGATGGCCTTCAAAGGCGCTGGAGGACTCTGGAAGCCATGGAGAAGGCCCTCTCACGCGGCTCCAACTAGGGCGAATGAGGGCCTCGACCCCTCCTGCCAGCCTACCAACCGAACTCGGCGGAAATCCTGACTGCTCGGTATAGCGTGGCAAGCTTCCTAACGTACCGGAGGTATAGCGGCCTCCTGAGAAACGCACGGACCGCGTCCAGCCGCGTGATTTCTGACAGGCTCTTCCCGTTCACCCTCGACCCCAGATAAGCCATGGCTTCCTCCTCCCACTCGGAGGAGTCATATGAGGCCTCCCATAGAACGGGGTCAAGGAAGGAGGAGGCCACCAGCTCCCTCTCGTAGCCCTCGATCACCGAAGGGTCCTCTGCCCCTAGGGCCTTGACCGCCCACTCCCCTGCGATTCGGCCGCTAAACAGCGCGGGGTGTATCCCACCACCACTCAATGGGTTTGTGAGACCAGCCGCGTCCCCCGCGAGAGCCACTCCTTCGTCGGCGAAGTGTCGCATCTCGAATCTGTGGGGGATGAGCCCTCCGATTAGATCCCTCGCCTTGTTCACCTCGACCCCGAGGCTCGTACAAAAGTCCCGCACCATCCTCTTCACCGGAAAAGGACTGCCGACTCCCACGTTGAACTCACCTTCCTTTGGGAAAACCCAGGCGTAGCCGCCATGAAAGGCAGTTGAGGCGTAGAGGTTGAAGTGGTCGTTATCGGGGTAGTCAAAATCCTCCTCCCGAAACCGATACTCGAGGGTGTTCAGCCACTCCCTCTCACGGATCCAGCCTAGGGCGGCGGCCACTGTGGAGTGTGGCCCATCGGCCCCTATCAGCAGGGACGCCCGGTGGACACCTCGGTTGGTCCTCAGATACCAACCATCGTCGAGCCTCTCAAGCCTCTGCAGGGCTGTTCTGAGTCGAAGCTCCGCTCCCAGATCCACAGCGTCTCTCACAATCCACTGATCGAATTTCTCCCTGTGGAGAGAGTAGCCCCCAGCCCGCGTGATGTAGCACCACGTGTTCCCCGGGAATTTCAGTTTGGCTCCCGCAATCCTCTTGCTAATCCACCCGCCATCCGTGGGAAGGCCGTTCGACTCCAGAGCCAGAGAACTCACACCCTCACCACACTGAACGGGGAGGCCCACCTTGCGCCGCCTATCCAGGATTGTTACGGCGAAACCCGCTCTCGCGACAGTCCTGGCGGCCATCCCTCCTGCGGGACCCGCCCCCACGACGGCTACATCAACTGTGGATTCCATATGACACGCCACGCGACGTCCCCCTTGGGGGATTCAGGAAATCTTGACCGTGTTCTCGGTGAGGGCTTGAGAGCCATGGGACCTCCGAGACCGCTCTACTAGTCCTGACGACTGGCCCGTGGTTCGCACCAGGAGATGCAGTCGCATTTACATAACGATGCACATGTAGCGGGTGGTATCCATGAAGAAGGTCAACCTGGCTGACAAGTTCGATTCCATCCAGCAGTATTGGCGACCAAGGATAGCGGGTGAACTGGACGGCCTCTACATCAAGCTGGTCAAGCTCAAAGGCAAGTTCATCTGGCATCACCACGAAGCGGAGGATGAACTCTTCCTCGTCGTCAGGGGTAGCCTAAGGATTCAGCTTAGAGACCATGAAGTACGTCTCGACGAGGGCGACTTCCTTGTTGTCCCGAAGGGCGTGGAACACAGGCCCATCGCCGAGGAGGAGGCCCACGTGGTGTTGATTGAACCCGCTTCGACCGTGAATACCGGCGAGGTGCGGAGCGAGAGAACGGTTCAGGACGAGTGGATCTGAGGGAACCGACCCTGGCCCTGCTGTGCAGGCCACGGGGTTTTTAGCCGACCATCCCATAGCGCCCCGCAAGGAGGAAACGACTTGGTAGACGTAAGAAGGCTCCTAGATCCCGATGTCCAACGCAAGCTTGCCGCCGCTCTCTTCAACCACACGTGGGACCTGATGGACAAGGAGGATCGAACGAAAGAGGAGGAGGACCGGATGATTCACGCCGCCCATGCATCCCGCTACGTCTGGGAGGACATCGGCACCTCGCAGAATCGGGCGGTGGGCGAGTGGCAGATCTCTCGTGTCTATGCCACGCTGGGAAGGGCAGAACCTGCCGTCTACCACGCGGAGAGGTGCCTGGAGTTGACCGAGGAGTCGGGCGAGGGAGGTTTCTACCGAGCCTCCGCCTACGAGGGCATGGCCAGGGCACACAGCGTCTCTGGGAATGCGGCAGAAGCCGAGAGATACATCGAGCTGGCCAAGCGCGAAGGGGAGAAGGTGACCGACAAGGAAGAGAAGGACCTTCTCTTCAGCCAGCTGCGCGAGATTCCTGAGTACAGGGACTAGCGCAGGACTCCAGCTCGAGTTCGGAGGTTGTGGACCTCTGCGGCGGACCACATCCACCGATGTATCAACAATAGATCTCGAAGGCGGCACCGGGGACTGACAGTCCCACTGGCAGTATTCAGACGAAGAACAGCAGGATAATCACCCCGATGGCAATCATCAGGGCGGCTGATAGCACACGGGCCGTAGACCTGTGCGTCATCTCCCAGGTCGCGAGCTTTCTCGAAACCCTTCGGTTCTGGATTCCGACGAGAATGGCCACCAGCGGGAGAACGTACATGAGGTTGTAGAGGTAGAGATAGCCGAGACCACCAAGATAGCTCGTCTGGCTACTGAGGAGGCCCAGAATAGCTACGTAGATTCCACCGGAGCAAGGGAAGGTACATAGACCGACGAGGAGGCCACCTACGAAGGCGGACGGGAGCGTGGCCCTCAGGAGATAGGGCCTCGCTCGGTCCCAGAAAACGTGGGGAGTCCTCGTCACGACTCCTAGCGGCTTAACGTAGAGACCTCCTAGGGTCAGCAGGCCCAACGCGATGACCAGGTAGGCGCCTACTATGGCGAGGAGATGCGTCTCGCCAGATAGGAGAATGGCCTGCATCAGCCCCAACCCGATCAGGAAGTAGACCATGTAGATGGCCAGGATATAGAGGGTGCCCATCTGCAGCACCTCCCTCCTGGGCCTTCTTGCCACGTACAGCAGAGAGATGAAGAACAGGAGGATAGCGATGGCACAGGGGTTCAACCCATCCAGAAGGCCAGAGGTAAGGACGAGGGAGGTGAAGGCCCAGTCGTTCGTCGCCTGCACTGGTGTCCCGAAGTTCAAGAAGTAGGTCGCAAGAGGGGCTGAGACGTCCAACTCCATTGCTTCCAGGGGAGGCGACCACACCCTGTAGGTTGTCGGCGTCCCCATGGAGTCTTGGTATATCAACAGGAGTTCCGCTCGATTCCCCGTATGGACTTCCAGCCCTTCCAGGAGGAGATCTTCGGGGATGTGCCCTTGGAGGATGAGAGTCGACCCTCCGAAGACGAAGGTGGCTAGATGGGACCTCAGACTGTAGGGGACCTCGTGCGCATCGTTAAGAGCATTCAACTCCTCCCGGTGTTCCCTCGCGTTGATGTAGTCCTTCAGGTACACCTCCTCGAACCCGGTCTGAGAAAGGGTGGGAAGTAGAACCTCGTGCACGTAGACGGCACAGTCGACGCATGCCTCGTTGTAGAATATGTGGACTCCCTCATCCGCGCCTTCCTCCGTCCTACCGGCCAGGAAGATTCCCAGGACAGAACCTGCCAACAGGGCGGATGTAATGGCCACAACCAGAGACACGAAGAGAAATCCACGCTTACGAGAAGAGATTCGTTTCCGTGAAGAACCCTGGGGTAACGGATGGATCTGGTCCATCTTCAACCCCTGACCACGTTCGCGGTTATGGCGATCTGGGCCTCTTGGTTCGCGGGGTCATTGCTCCTGATGTAGACAGCCCTCTCAATGTAGCCTGAATCGGGATGGACGTTTGGATCATAGCTAACGGTGAGCTCGCCCTTTTCCCCAGGCCTGAGGGTCTCGCTCCACCCTTCCGGGTTTCCGTGCATGCCGAAGGTCGGGCTCACCCTGCCCCCAATGCGGAGGACGGCAGATGTGCACATGCAGGAGGTGCTTATGGCCATCAGCACCAACTCCCCCTCACCGATATTCTCTACGACAATCGTTGTAGTGGCGAGTTCCGGTGGGATGTCGCCAAAATCGAAGGAGGTGGGCGTTACCCGGATGCGCGGTGGAGGATTGGGTGGACCCTGGAAGTAGCTGAAGGCAAGGACCGAAACGGCCGCAAGGCTGACGACGATCAGGACCGATAGTATCAGTCTGGTTCGAGACTGCTTCTTGAGAGGGGACGTCGGTCTTCTGGGCGTCGCTTCCTCCTCAGGCAGCGGAAGATCTACCTTCGTCCTGGGATGGACTTTGGTTATGTGGCGGCGTACGTTCTCCTTCTTGACCGAGGTTCCGCAGACCGGGCAGTTCTCGAAGGTCTTCACCAGACCAGACCCCACCCCTCGCGATTTCGCCGGAAACTGTATTCTCGATACGCCACAAACTGTTCCCTACGATGGGTCATGGGCATCCGCCCTGGCCTACCTCGTCAGTTGCTCCTTCAGGCTCCTGAATTCCTCCGGAGTTATTTCCCCCCTGGCCAGTCTCAGCTCGAGAGTGTCTAGGGCCACGCTACCGGCTGGATAGGTGCGGTCGAAGAACCCCAACACTGCCAACAGGATGAGGACGATGACGATGGCCGGGATGGCCATGAAGACCGCCATCCAGCCAACTCCCATGCCCATCATGCCGGTGCCCGTCCATCCTGTCGCGAGGGACAGGATGACAGCAAGGATGGCAAAGGCAAGAATGAGGGCCACGAGGAGCCAGAGGAGAATCCGAGAGGGCTCATTCGAATCGCTCTGACCCATCGCCTACTCCTTCACGACAACCGTCCCCGTCATGAATGGGTGCGGGTCGCAATGATATTCGTAAACGCCAGGCTCATTGAAGGTATACGACCAGCCGTCCATGTGGTACATAGGACCAGAGTCCATGGCCTCCCCTCCGTGGTCATGTCCGTGCTCGCCGAAGGAGACAGTGTGCATCGCGCCGTCCATGTTCACCCATGTGACAGTAGAGCCCACCGATACCGTGAACACCTGCGGACTGTAGGCGTAGTTGGCGATGACGACGTCAGATTGTCCATATCCACCTGTGTCGCCTCCCATCATGCCTCCCCCCATGCCTCCAGTGCCTGCGCCCCAGGTGCAGCAATCTCCCCACCCCCAGCCCCAGCCGGACGGGGTCCCGCTCTGAGGTGCTCTCCACGGACCGTAGGTCAGGGCCAAGGAGGTGATGGTGAAGGCCAAAACTACGCCGAGCACTACAAGGATGGTAAGTCCGGACCGTGAGAGAGCCCTGTTGTGCCCCCTGGACGTAGTCGACCGACTCGATTGGACGACCTTCTTGAGCTCGTCGTACTCAGCCCTCCCAATCTCTCCCGATGCGAGGCGCTGATCCAAGATGGTGAGGGGGTCCTCGCTTCCATCATATCTTCTTCTGCTCATATCTCTGCATCTCCCGAGATCTTGCTCCTCGTGGCTTTCATGGATGGAAAAGCCTATCATAGCTTCCTGAAAAAGGTCGAAATCACTTTCAGATGTCAGGCACCAACTCTAATGCGTCTACCCACACAACCTCTCACACATCCCCATGCTGCAGGCGTCTACTCAAGATGGCTCAAACGGATCACGTCCCGGGTGATCAGTCACGAGACGGCTCGGCCATGCTAGTGCCCCAAGCCTACCGGTAGTGCAGAGCGTTTATTAGTTCGCGCGAATCTATCTACAGAAAAGCCTGGTGAAAGGATGAGAAGGGTCCCTCTGGTAGCAGTGTTGGGCACCCTGGTGCTTTCAGTCATGTTACCCGCGGCAATAGCCGAACATGAGCCCTCTCATCGATACTTCGTGAGCGGGCGCGTGATTCGAGATGACGGTACACCCGCATGCGACGTCGTGGTCCAAGTCGAGGACAACCAGGCGAGAACCAACGATCAGGGCCTGTACCGGATTCAGATTCACCTTCACGACGCGACGGTCTCGCCCACTCAGAATGACGTTGGGCGGATCCTAGCCGTGCAGATCGTGGGTACCGGGATCACAAAGTCAACCACGGCGGTGCCGAGCCAGGTAGATGATGGCTGGGGCGAGAGTAGGGTTGACTTCGAGGTACCTACCTCGCTTTCCGGTGAATGCACAAACCCCGTCCTCCTAGTGGGACTCTACGTTGGCATTCCGGCGGCCGCGTTGGTGGGAGTTTCAATCGCTTACTTGAGGCTCGTACGACCTTGGCTGCAGGGAAGGCCCAGATTAGCCGCGTTGACGTCTTTGTCTGGAATCGGGAAAGGCCGCTTGCTGGAACTCCGAGGGATGGGCATCGAGACGCTCCAAGACCTCGCGGAGGCCTCCCCCGCAGAGATTGCCCGGAGGTCATCCTTAAGCAGGAGAGAGGCCAAACGCCTCGTTCAGCGGGCTCAAGAGAAGTTGCGGGGTTAACTGCCGAGGATATGCCTGGGTGGGAGACGAGCGCTGGATTCACGTTGTGGGCCTGGACAGCGCGAAGGGATATTGAGACGGGCCGCTATGTTCAGGCCCAGACTTAATCCCTGGTTCTGGGAATCTCGGGCTGTTTCCTCCACTAGCGGCGCTGATGTGGGGCATCTTCTTCCTGATGACCCTCTATGAATTGAATACGCAACAACCTAGCCGCGGAACCGCCGCAAGCATACGCCCAGACTCCAGCACCCGCCGCAGGAAGGATCTGCCCAGAGTGTGGGAGACCCATCTGAACGACAGCATAGGCTCTCCACATGCCCCATGCTCAGTGCAATCCCATCACGGGACACGTAGTCTTGCAGATTGAAGACTTCGGCTCAGATCGAGACGCCATCTTCCCTAGGTCCCACGCCCAAGGCCTCCGGAGTTTCTTCGGCCTGCTGATATGAGCTGAGTACGGGGACCATGCCGGACACCGTGAGGGCTAGCTCACTACTCCTTCTTCGCCTGCGGAGTACCCGGTGGCTTCCAGATATAGCCCAGGAGGGTAATGGCACCCGCGAAAATCAGGTAGAGTCCCACCAAGAGCGCCACCAATCCGGGATAGACTATGATAAGCACCCCGAAAACGATCATGAGAACGGCGGCGACTTGGACGGAGACCCCCCTCCGTCGGAAGAACGCCTGCAGCTCTGTCGGAATCAGTCCCTGGCTAATTTCCTTCCCCCCTTTCGCCTCCATAGGTAGATGTGACTATTAAAGAGATGCTGTTCCCCAAATAGATGCCACCGCCGCAGCCAGCGAAGGATTCCTGAATCGGTGGCCGATGAGATTACATGGATGGAGGCCGAGTCAGAATCTACGGACCGCGTGACTTATACAAAGATTTTCCTTGTGCGGGTCCTCAGCATGACTGAGCCTTGGGACCAGCAGGGCGATGCCGTCTACGGCCCGGAGATCGCCATACTTACGAGCCCCCCGGGCCTCGATGGCGAGGGCGAGGGGCATCTGCCATGGGACCGAAATGTCTCTCCTTCAGGGCCTACTAGGGTGAAGGCACTGGTACGACCGACCGCTTCATCCGACTTCTTACGACTAGGCCAGTTAGATAGGTTGCCGCGAATATGGAGGCGAAGGGAATCCAGGTTCCCAGAGGACTAGTAAACATTTCGAAGCTCCTCTCGACTAGGAGAGCCACAATGAAGAAGTCGAAGGCAACGACGACTGAAAGGAATACAACTGCAGTCAGCAACGGTGTGGTGTAGTTGTATCTACTGAAGTAGAGCAAGGATACTGCAGCGAAGATGATTGGAGCACCGATTGCATGAGCGATGAGGGCATTTTCCAGGGACGTGACTGCCATACCGATCCCCATAATCGCCCAGCACAGTAGCTGTCCTACAACTCCGAGTCCCAAAACAACGACGAGTTTCCAGGCTACTGAGGTACCCATTTAACCTCCCCTGTGGGGATTTTGAGAGAACCTGGGTTATATATTTTGCGTATTGAGAATATATCTCCGTGAGGACGAGAAGCTGACACGCGTCAGCTCCGTCTCATCATGGTCTGTGGGACGTGGGACTGCCCGGATTTGAACCGGAGTCACTGGCTGACCCTTGAGCCAGACTCTCTTCCATCAAGAGCCCATCCCGCAGACCCGAAATAAAACTGCTGCCGGCAAGCAATCTGCTCTTCGTATCTCGTCTCGAGGTGGAGCTTCGGCCGTCTCAGGAGACAAAACCTCAGTTTGCACCGAGGAGAACACGCTTGCCTCTTAGTGATCAGGGAGAGCCTACATAGAGTACTCTTCAGCATACTCAACAACGAAAGACTTGGGGAATCGCATCCGAGCCCCCCCAGGCTAATATTATCCCCAGAGAAACGATAAAAAACCACGGCCAGACTAGCCCAGCCGAGGCCTATAGCAGTACTCATTGAGAAGACCGCGGCGGTGAAGATCATGGGGAGTACCATATTGATACGTAGGAAACCTCTGCCCTCCAACCACGGCCAGGGGCGCCAAATCAAATCCTTGCCTGACGGGAGGTCTCAGCTCGCCGACCCAGCCACCGCTGAAGCGACCTTGGGCACTGGTCGAGCGGAGAGGTATACCCCGACGGAGAGGAAAACGATACCGAAAAAGTCCGTGAAAGGCAGGGCGAAGGGGAGAGCGAACCGGGCGAGGGTCCCCCCTTCGACGTGGGAGCGGTCGCGGTCCATGAAATCGGCCACGTCGTGGGGCTGGATCATAACTCCAACTCCGTCTACCTGACGATGTATCCATACTACATCGGGGCCAAGGCCAGGACGCTCGCCACGGGCGATATCGAGGGCTTCGGTGCCTTGTACGGCGGAGGAGGTGGAGACGGCGGTGGAGGGAATGGCGGCGGTGGGACCTGTCCCCCCGGGAACCCGAACCACCCCAAGTGTTCGTGAGCTTCTAGTGGCTGACGCGACGACCACGATTCATCCGCCAGCCCTATAGATCCTCGCGTGAGCCGCGCCGGGGGCACGCATCAACGCACAATCAGGGCCTTGGCCGCCGTCGCAACGGCGGCACCAATGCCACCCCCGGTGGCTCCACCTGTGAGAGCGTCGAAGACGGCTGAGACGACGGTGTAGCCGTGCGACTGGGGAGGGATGTGGGACAGCGCAACCCCCAGTCCCGTGATGTCTCCCATGGACGCCGAGGCGGTACCCATGATCGCGGCCCCAATGACCGCGCCGAGGGCGGCACCCAACCAGATCGATATCACGGTTTCTTCACCCCAGTGGTGGCTTAAGAGCCCTTTGGCACAAGCGTCGTATCCGGTAGCACAGGCTTCGGACCTCGAGGAATGTGTCTGCCGCCTGGAAGTGCCTGGACCTGGGCGTACACCACCAAGTCCTCAAAGGGGCCGGTCCCACGCTACCTTCAGGGAGCGCTAATCCTGTTTCTGCTCCTTGAGGTCCTCTGGGACGGGCTTAAGTGCTCCTTCCCGTCCACCCCCCCTCCGCTTGAGTCGGATCAGGAGGACGCCCAACAAGGCTAGGCCACCGGCGACACCCAACACGACGTAGAAGAGGATCGTGCTCGTCACCGGAGGGGCGAACTCCGGGAATGAGACCTCCACGCTCTCGTCTTCGGGGATGCTGAAGCTTACCTCAGAGGTCTGGTCGATGCCTGTCATCAAGTACGTGGTGTCTAAGCGGGCCACGACGCGGTAGCTTCCGAGGGGTTGCCGGAAGGTGTGGGTCCCGTCCCCACCCGTAAGCCCACCGTCCATAGGGACGTCGCCCCGGTAGAGGGTCAGAGACACGCCGGCTAGGGGATTGCCGTCCTTGTCCACCACGCTCACTGGAACGTGGTAGACCTGGGCTATGACGCTCAGGGAAGTGATCCCGGCACCCACCGTCCGAGTCTCGTCGTAGACCAGGACATCCTTCCACCAGACCTTGATGGAGAGTGCGCCCCCGGGCAGCTGGAGGGACAGCGTACCGTCGGTTCCCGTGGTCCCTCCGGCCTTGAAGCCCTGGAAGGTGACCTCCGTCGTGGCGCCCTCCAAGGGCGATCCCTGCTGGTCTTCCACGGTCAAGGCCACGTTGAAGATGGAGAGTTGCAAGTCGAGGGTCTCGTTCGCCCCCAAAGTGAGGTCCTCGACCCCACCCACGGAGGCCCCGAGCCAGTTGGCCTCGACCCGATAGAGGCCCTTGGGCAGCCGGGAGACCAGCGTGCCGTTGGCGTCCGAGAGCTGGGAGTCGGCGATGAGGGCCCGCATCACGTCCGTCACGGTGACGTGGACAGCGGCGACCGTCTGGTCCGCCTGGTCCCG
>CAYFYA010000028.1:0-10052 GCA_964347325.1 uncultured Methanomassiliicoccales archaeon
GCAGGATGGTCCTGTCCTTCAGGTCGTTGTTCCAGTAGTGGTTGGGGCCCATGCCGACGGTGAAGAGGGTCTTCCCCGCGTTGTCTGCAATGGCCTGGGCGAAGGACTCGATGGCGCTGACGGGGGCCCAGCACATCTCCGACGTCGCGGTGGGGTCGAAGTTGTCCATCACGTACTGCTTCAGCAGGTCGAAGATGGGCCTACACTGCACGACGGACGAGTCGGCCAGGGTGACATCGAAGGTGCCCTCCAGGGCGGGGTCGATGCCCTGGTTGGGGAAGTTGGTATCGTAGACCGTCCCCACGTGGTCCCGTGTTATCGCCTCCGGCGCTGAGGAGTTCGAGTCCCATACCACAAAGTCTCCCCACTCCTGCCGCTGCTCCTCCGTGACGTACTGCACTCCTTGGTCCGTCAGCGGAGGAGCGCTCTCCCCAGGTTGTAGGATTTGGACGTAGTTGGTGAGGTTGGCCAGGGTGTAGCCCGGGAAGACATCGGAGGCCCGCAGCAGCTTCCGGGTGTCCATCCGGACCAGGAGGGGCAGGTCCGTGAACTGCTTCACGTAGGCCTCATCGTATGTGATGTCTCGGAAGAGGACGTGGGCAACACCGAGGGCGAAGGCGGAGTCCGTGGCCGGCCGAATGACGATGACCTCGTCCCCCTTGTTGGCGGAGGACTGGTACTCAGTGGCGATGATGATGACCTTCGCGCCCCGCAGCCGCGCCTCGGTGAGCCAGTGTCCCTCCACCATCTTCGTGGCGATCCAGTTCATTCCCCAGGTGGTGATGAGGTCGGCATACTCCGTCGCGTAGAGGTCGAAGTCGGAGGTCTTGTTGCCAGTCACCATGGGGTGGCCCGGCGGCAGGTCGGTGTGCCAAGCGTAGCTGTCCCAAGTGCGGGCGCCAACCGCCTCCGTCGGGCCGACGCCGCGAATCTGGGCGTCCAGGAGGGCCAGGGTGTTGGCGAACCTCTCGAGGCCCGTGAAGCGGAGGGTGGAGAGCCATGCCATGCTGGCCCGGAACTTGAGGGTGCGGACCCCAGCGCCGTTCACCGCGTCCACCATGGCGTCGTCGTAACCCTGGGCCCGGAGGTACTGATCCCCTTGCGCCCCGGAGTAGGTCTCGGCGATGTTGACCATCGCTGTGGCGACCAAACCTAAGGCCTCGTCCCACGGGACGCTCAGCCAAGGCTCCTTCCCACGGTTCGCCGTGTACTGGGACGGCGGGCTGCCGTCAGCGCCGCGGGGCTTCCCCGCGTCGATCCAGTCCTTAAAGCCCTGACGCACGTAGGCTCCCTTGACGCGGCGGTCGGAGTAGGCCCTACGGACGTAGGCGTGGCCGTTGGGGCATATCCGCGGGTCCCACCGGTCCGAGGCATCGTTACCGTAGATGTCCGTGGCCTTCCCGTAGCCGAAGCTCGGGTCGACGTAGCGGACGATGCCGTTCTTCACCGAGGCGTTCAGCAGGCAGCCGTGGGTGTCGTTGGGGGCGCAGAGGTAGTGGAATGTGGAGTCGGGCTCGTAGATGTTCCTGTAGACCTGCTCCCAGTCACGGTTGGGGTAGGTATCCAGTGGGTTAAGGTCGGGGTCGATGGGGCTCGTGTAGGTGAGGTTGACCAGGGTGCTTGGCAGGTAGCGGGCTGCCAGGACGCCGACGGCTGCTGCCGGGATCATCTGCATGAACTTTCGTCGAGTGATGCCTCTCTCTTCTGGTTCATCATCCATCAGCAATCGCCTCCGGGGGCGGGGCTCCTGGTCGCTCCTTCAGAAACTCTACAGGCAGACGCTGGAGCCAGCCAAGTCCCTCCTCGGCCCACACCTGGGAATGAGGCTAGACCCGCCGGACTATAAAGGCGGGAGACGATTTCCAGGATTGGTTTTGACGAGTGGGAGGCGCCTACGCCTCCGTTGCGCCACGCCTTATCCACACGCATCCCAGGGCCAAGACAAAGGTTGTGAGGAGAGCGCTGATAGGGATGAGGATGAGCAGGCCCTCCAGGTCAGTGGGAGGGAAATTAGGATGACGGCGACGGCGATCATTAGGGCTACGCCCGCCACCATGATGTCAGGGAGACAACCTTCGTTGAGCCAGTCCTCGCCAGCCTGCTCCGTGTCCCACACCTCAGCCGATGTTTGGGGCGGCGCGGTCCCCTTTAGCTATGTCGATTGGTTCGTGTACCGCATTCGGGGCAGAACTGATAAGCGTGCACGAGGCGGGAGCCGCACTCTGAGCAGAACCGTTGCTGAGGGTACAACACCTCCTTGGGAGGCTCAGCCGATGGTGGAGTTATCTGCGTCGGCCTAACCGTCAACTCAAGTTGGGAGGGCGGAGGCTCCACGGGCCGACGCCTTCTCCGCAGGACCCAGAGGGCGGCTCCAGCGCCCACGACAGCAGCCGCGCCCAATGCAACATAGACGAGAGGAGGGATCGGTGTGGGGGTGGGCGCAGGTGCCTCGAGAATCTCGAAGCTTCTGATGATATCCATGATGACGGGCTCGTACGACTCGGCAGCGGATGCGGGCAAGGACGCAATCAGCGCCCAGGTACGACTAATACTTTCGTTGACGTAGATCGCGATCATCTGGTGGACGGGAACGTCGAGGTGCTCGATGGCGAAGTAGACGGCTCTGGACTGGTTCGTGCTGATCACCTCGGGTTGATGTACTACCAGGATAGGGAACTCGTGGAGGAGGAGCTCGACGGTTTCGGAGGCCGTCTCCAGGAGGAACTCATCAGACTCCTCCACGCGCTGCTCCTCCGATTCGACGATAATGTTGGTCTGAAAGCTGTCTATAGTCGGCCCCATGACTAGCAGGTCGACGGTGCCCAATTCCCCGAAGTCGTAGTCCCACTCGACGCTCCAGCTCTCGGGGACCAGGAGGCGGAAGTTCTTTCCTGGATAGGAGATCTGCGCGAGTGTGAAGGACAGCTCCTCTGGGGGTTCGGGCTCCCCTGGCGACCCCTCCGTCACCTCCACGGTCCGGGTGGCGGAGCTCAGCAGTCCACCAGAGTCGAGCACGTCGAGACGGATGGTGTAGTGACCCGGCTGAGTGTACTGGAAGCTGGCGTACTTCCTGTCCCAGATCCATTCCGTCACCCACTGACCATCGTTTTGCCAATCCCAGCGTACCCAGAGTTCGCCGGGCGGATCCTCGTGGTCGCTAGACATGGAGGCGTCAGCAGTGAATTGGGTGCCGACAGGCCCCGAAGCTGGGTTGACGGTGAAGAACGCAGTCGGTGGGGAGTTGGGCGGGAGCTCCGAGGGTGGAGTCACCAGAGGATACCTGTCCACACTGTTCCCGTCGATGACGTAGGGCGTGTCACCGATTCCATCGGGCCCCGGGCAGGTGGATTGACTAGGGCCTCGGCAACGGTCCCCGCCGTAGTAGTCCGCCCACCGATTCCCTCCTTCGGGGTAGCCATTGTCCCATGACGCGGCCCCGTCGTCCACGACGTACGTGGAGGGGCCGGTGAAGTTGTTGTAGTATACGTGGACATCCGAAAAGGCGTCGAGATGAACATTCGTGCTCAGGTTGGCGAATTCGTTGTCGCGAATGTACAGGGAGGCAGCAACCTCGGCCTTCACGCCCACGACCCCCGGTCCCTGGAACTTATTCTCGGCGATGGTGAGACCTTGAGCGCCGTACGTGTAGAGGCCGGTCTGAGAGTTGGCAACAATTTCGTTGGCCACGACGCTGGTGAAGGAGGCATCAGTTGCCAGAATGCCTATCTCGTTCTGGCTCAGGTTGTTGTCCCAGATCAACACGTCATTGGAGTGGAGGATGTGGATGCCCCAGATGCTTGTCAGCAAATCGCTGGATGTGACGTTTGCGATGGAGACGTGAGCCAACTGTACTGCTGCGGTGGTGTTCGAGATCGACATGTTGTTAAGTTGGACCATGATGCAGTTCGCGATGATCAGCTGGCCGACAGTGATCCCGTCGATGCCCAAGTTGTTGCAGTTGCTGAGGTAGAGGAGCGGCTTACCGTTGACAGTGTTGTTCAGAATAGTGTGGCTGGAAAACGACTCTACGCCAATTCCAGTTAGGAAGATGCCGTCCTGTGTGAACTCGTTCCAAGAAACGGTCGCGTTCACAGTGTTCGACAGGTAGATCCCCGGGCGGTTGGAAGTGAAGGTGCTGTTGGCGATGGTGTTGCTCTCTCCACTTGTCAAGAAGACGCCGTCCCCGTTCTGGGAGATAGTGGCATTCTCTATCGATCCATTCGCCACCTGCTGGAGAGCAATCCCTGCGCCCACGGCGTCGTGGACGTAGACGTCTCGGATGGTGAAGTGGGCGTCCGTGTATCGAATCTCGATTCCAGCCCCGCTGGTGGGCCCTATCTCCCAGCCTTCGATGACGTATGGGTCGCCTGGAGTTCCGCTCCCTCTAGTGACGCCGTTCTCGGTCGTGAAGTTGGCGTTGCCCTCGATGAAAATGGGACTTCTTGAGGTGAAGGTCGGTGCATGTTCCTGCGAGGGGGATGCCCGGCCAGAGGCGCCCATGGAAAAAGCGGCAATAAGCGTGCAGAGGACAAGGAGGTAACTACCCAGCACTGGACGCTTCAGCCGAACCCCCCGGAGCAGGTGTCTCCCTCCAAGCGGGTTTTCAAGCCTTAACGATTTCGACAGAAAATGTGGATGAGCCTCCTCGCGGTCGTTTCTTCAGTGTCGCCTGGGAATAGGGAGTCGTCCGCATCCCAACCTTGGCCGCCCACTTGCCACGGCCTCAGCGGCCGCTCAGGTGAACCGCGAGGAGAAACGCCGCAAAGCCCCCTGCTGTGAATCCGGCCTCCACGGTGTGAACCTCCACCAGGTCCAACCGAAAGACTTCGAAGAGCAGGCCCTCGACAAGCGCCCCCAGAGTCATTAATCCGAACCCGAGTGATAGAAGGAAGTAATCCTTCGAGCGAGGTGGCCGCAGAGACCTTCGCAACAGCGTCAAGGCGAGGAATGCACCCGTCAGCAGGACGGCGATGCGGACTGCTACCAAGGCGAGGAGAACGTGTTCTATGTCCTCACCTCCCTTGCCGCACCCCTCAGGGCCCAGCTCCACCTAACGATGAGGAAGAGGGCGAAGAGCAGCAGCACCGCGAAGTGCGCTGCATCGATGGCGACCTCCAACAAGGGCGGCGAGAGCAGTCCCAGAATCTCGGCTCCTAGCCAGGCTGCCATGAAGGCCCAGACCCAGAGGGTGAAGTCCCTACGGATGTTGGACTTCTTCTTGACCTTCAGTGCGATCAAGGCGAGGAAGAACAGCGTTGCGGCTGCCAGCGTCGCGATGGTTCCCCATTGAAGGATCCCCTCAATCAACAGCCTCGGACCTCCAGGTCGTGTAGTACAGAATGCCGAAGGCGATCGCCAGGATGGCCGAAACCTGACCGGCCCCCAACGCTGGGATCGTCAGCTCGATGAAAACAAAGACGTGATGTGCCCCGTGAACCAGGAGAGTGAGGGCCAGAGCCAAGGAGAGGAGCGCGTAGGACCTCCGAAGGCGAGCCAGCGAATACGAGAAGTAGAAGGGGATGATAGACACAAGTACCACCGTCAGGGCGCTCAAGAGGTGGAACAGCGAGATCTCAACCACCCCCCGAACGCCAGCCAAGGAAGTAGGCGAAGGTCATCAGGGCTGCCAGGGTGACGGAGGATTCGACTAGGTGAGCCTGGTCCAGGGGGATGGCAAAGGCCTCGAATAGGACGCCCTCCAACACGGCCCCCAGGGTCAAGATTCCGAAGCCAATAGAGATGTAGAGCATCAGCCTCGTTCTGTGCCTTCGGAAGACCAGGTAGCTGAGGACGGTTATGAGGGCCCCTAGAAGCGCCGTCGCCCCCCTGAAGGCGCTCAGGATTAGGTGCTCCACCATCAGGATTCCTCCGCGATCGAATGGAAGAGCCGGAAGGCCTTCTCAATCACGTCCCGATTGGGGAGCACGTTCACCTCCACGGAGCCTCTCCGGAAGTTCACCGTCACCTCCCGGTAGGCTCCCTTGTAGAGGTCGTACTTCTTCCCGTCCTCCGTGATGATCGTCCGGGCAACGCCCACGAGGCCCTGATCCATCAGTTCCCTCACCTTTCTGTAGGCGGAGGAGGGAGGGATGCCCTCCTCCCTCACGAGGTCCATTATGGACACCGGCTTCCACGAGGCAGCGGAGAGAATCAGGGACGAGTGTTTGTCGGCGATGGCCTTCAGCAATGCTTCTTTCAGCTTCCTATCCTTGATGCGCATACTACACGTTTCCCAACCTTGAGAATCAGGCCTAGTAAGCGCCTTCGTACTTTATAAGTTGTCAGAAGGTGGATACCGACATGCGTAGCGAGTCTTTCAGCAAGCTATTCGTCTTCGGAATCGGTTTGGCGGCTGTCCTTGCCTTGGGAGTCATTCTCCCAGTCGCCTTGGCCGACGGGGACCATGAAGAGGGACCGATGGCCGCGTCCCACGTGCCGATTACGTTGACCGCCAAGGAGAGCGGCTGCCCCGACGGGAAGTCCCTCTGCTTCGACGTCGATGAGATAAGGGTCAAGGTGGGAGATACCGTCAACATCACGGCGGTGAATCCTGCCGGCAACACGGGCGAGCACGATGTGACCATCGACGAGTTCAGCGTCCACATCCACCTCCACGACCCCGGTGAGGAGGGCTCACAGGAGTTCGTTGCAGACACGGCAGGGACCTACACCTTCTACTGCAGCGTCTTGGGACACCAAGCGGCAGGGATGGAGGGTTCCCTCATCGTGGAGACTGAGGGTTCCGCCGGCATCAGCACCGATCAAGTGATCCTGATCGTCGCCGTGGTAGGAGTCGTTGTGGCGGGGGCCGTCATCTTCCTGCTGTGGAGACGCGGCAGGGCTTAGAACGGTCAGCCCCCGTGGAATCCTGCCTACGGGCGCCCACCCAAGATTCGAGGTCCGAGCCGAGCGGCTTCGGACCCCCTCCCCTTTTCTTATGAACAGACTCTCGCCTGCAGTATCGCCCTCATGATACGAACTGCGTGCTCGCGTTCGAATTTTGTTGAACAACCTTTATCCCCGCCATGAAGGTCGAAGGGCCGGGTGTGTGGATTGAGGAAGTGGCTCGCGCTGCTACTGGTTGCTTCTGCCCTGATCGCTTTCTCTGCGCAAGGACTGGCCGTGGCGACAGACCTTGGCCGTCAGGAGGGCCTAGACAACGTCGACGGGAGTGTCGGCCTCACCCCGGACAATGGGGACGACGACGATGACGATGACGAGGACCCTTCCGATGATGATGGGTCGGATGACAACTCGGGCTCCGGGAATGGCGATGATGACGACGAAGACGATGAGGACGATGAGGACGAGGATGACGAGGATGAGGACGAGGAGCGCGAGGTCAAGGTCGAGGTCGAGGACCACGAGGTCACCATCAAGCTGGAGTCCAAGGGCCCAGACCAGAAGGACGAGGTGAAGGTCCACTTCGATGCCGACGAGGGACAGATGAAGGTCTCCTTCGAGCGTGAGGCGTCGGCCGAGGAAGAGGTGGAGATGCGCGTCACCTTCCACAGGGTCATCGAGTTCGAGGACGCCGATGGTGACGGGGCCTACAGCCCCCTCGATGACGACTTGGTGCGGGAGTTCTTCGTCGAAGGGCTGACGGTCGAGGACCTGACCAGCGGACCCTTCGAGGTCGACGGTAAGGTCGGTCAGAGGATCATGGTCAACTACACCTTCCCTGGCGCGGGCAACTTCAGCCTAGTGTTCTGGGTCTTCGGCCAGTTCGCCTTCGTCAACGGCGTCCCGGTCCGTCCCTCGGAGGCGAAGATCGACATCCACATCGAGGACTTCCCCTTCCTCAAGGACGAGAGCCTCGTCGCGGTGGACCTAATCGTCAAGACCGAGTTCGAGATCGAGAGCGAGGATGTCACAGCCGACGAGCTCATCGCGCGGGGTGAGGAGCACACCGCCTTCTTCCGGTGGGCCTCAGAGGCAACGGTTGACGACGTCACGAAGCCCGTGAACTCCACGCTGGTCAGTGAGAAGATCAAGGTTGAAATCGAATCCGACGAGGGTGAATTCGAGAACAGGACTAGGCTCTTCTTGACCTACGCTCGCGGCGCCGTGATCGTTCACGACCCCACGGTGGGGATAGCGGCCGTTGTTCCAATGGTGCCATTCTTGGAGGGTCCGAGCCTGACGGCCTTCGGGATCGGCGTGGGGACAGTATTCCTGCTGGTCCTGGGGGTCTGGGCTTTTAACCGTCGACGCCGGTAGCTGGGACCTCCATGACCTTAGCTTCCGATATCGAGGTGGCAGCCCAGGCCTGGGTCGTTGTCCTTTCCGCGACTCTCCTCATCCTCTCCGTGGCGGCCTTCGCCAGGTCGCGCAACAGGAGGGTCCTGGGACTGACGGTGGCCTTCAGCTTCTTCCTGGCCAAGGGCATCCTGTCGGTCCTCAGCCTCTTCCAGTGGAATCCCCTTCCCTGGGCGTTTCTCACTCCGCCCATCCTAGATACTGCCATCCTGCTGTCCATCTACGTGGCGACCCTCAGGACCAGGTGAGGTGATGCTGGGCAGCGAGAGCCCCTCACCCAGGACGAGGGCCAGAAGGCTCATCGAGGAGTATCCAGGTCTTCACCTGAGGGAGCTGGCAAGACAACTGGACATGGATGTGAGGGCCGTGCAGCACCATCTCGACCGCCTCGAGAAGAAGGGGCTGGTGACGGTCCTCCGTTTCGGCAGATACAAGCGGTACTTCCCTCGGCGGGAGGAGCACCGTGGGGAAGTGGTGGACAGGAAGGACAAGAGGATTCTGGCCCACCTCCGGAGCCCCCTGGCCCTGGGCTTGGTGGTCCACCTGATCGTCTCTGGTCCAACCCGCTTGGCGGACCTGAGCAGCGGTGTCGGGGTGGGTCCGTCGACGGCGTCCTACCACCTGAGGAGGCTCGAGGGGGCGGGCATCGTCGTTCGGGGTAGTCAGGGCGCGACGAAGTACGCGGTGGAGGACCCAGAGAAGCTGAGGAGGCTTCTACGCGTATACGGACCGACGCCGAATCAGGTCGACGGGCTTCTCGAGCTCTGGGAGGCGTTCGTTGGTGAGGAGGAAGCTCAATGACTGCTCGCGATGCGTGCCCCGCGGAACCAAGTGTGTCCTACGGGCGATACAACGGGTGTGAGAGGCATTATCAAAAAAGAGAATACGTTATGCCAGATAACCGAAAACCCTCCATCAAATTCATATACCCGATTCTTAATCCCACGCCTAAAGGGGATGGGACGTGCTGGAAATGGCTGAGTTCCAGACCCTTCTATAGACCCTAGAGGGCCCCGCGTCGGGAGGGACCCTGGAGGATGGGTGGGTCCGTCATAGAGGTAGAGGAGTACAGGCCTGAGGCCGAAGTCCACGAGCATGTAGACTGTCCGCCCCACGACAGGCGGTGGCTGGAGAGCCACCTAGAGCAGGCTGCCACCATGCGCCCCCACGCCTTCTGCGTCGAGTGCGGCAAGGTGAAGAACATGGTGGGCGGACGGGCGAAGAAGATCGGGTTCTACCTCAGCGGCCTGTCGACCCTCAAGGAGTACTTGGAGAGGGGGAAGCGGGTCAAGCTGACCCAGAGCCAGAGCCACCTGATCGCCAAGTCCCTCATGGAGCTGAAGGAGTTCGAGGACCGCTACGGGATGAGCCTGGACGTGCAGCTGCGGCTCTACGTGGAGGCCGTCCGGCGCGTGCGGCCCGACCTTGACGATGAACTAATCCTCCGCCTGCTGCCTAAGGTGAGGAAGAGACCGAAGAAACCCTTGATCGAGATGATGGGTAGGGGAAGTGCGAGCTGAGCCGCATCCATGGTACTGACCTTCGGGGATGATGGGAAGGATGTGGCGGTTCAGCGAAGGCCTTGCGACTACGACACATGTGGCGTGTGAGGGTTTAACACAGCACTGGTGTGACCATGGCTAGAACCCTGCTGGCGATACCGGCTTACAACGAGGAGCTGGCCATCGGCTCCATCGTCCTCAAGGCCCGGGAGTACGTGGACGAGGTCGTGGTGGTGGACGACGGCTCTGAGGACGAGACCAAGAGCGTGGCCCAGATGGCCATGGCCACCG
>CAYFYA010000029.1:0-10009 GCA_964347325.1 uncultured Methanomassiliicoccales archaeon
CAACCTTAGGAGCTTCGAGATGGCCATCATGGACGAATCCTTCCTGGACCACTACCTCGGCTTCGGGCGGAGGCTGCTGCGACCCGTGGCCAAAACCATCGGGTGGGACGCGGGTCCGCAGGAGGGGCACCTGGACGCATTGAAAAGGTCGGCGGTTCTGGGACGCCTGGGCATGTTTGAGGATCGAAAGACCCTCGACGAGGCACGCCGCCGCTTCCAGGAGTACGTCGACGACCCGGCGAGTCTCAACCCTGACCTGAAGGACATCGTCTTCATCCTTGCCGCCCGCAGGGGCGACCGTTCCGTCTACGACAAGCTCTGGGATCTGGAGCAGACCGCTGCCCTCAACGAGGAGAAGGCCCGCTTTCTGCGGGCGGTGGCCCATCCCATGAGCGAGAGTCTCCTCCAGGAGACGCTGGAGCGCGCGATGACAGAGGAGGTCCGTTCCCAAGACGCCATCCTGGTCATCGCCGACGTCGGGGATAACCGCTACGGCCGGGATCTGGCCTGGGAGTTCGTCCAGGACAACTGGGAGGAACTGCACAGAAGGTACGGGAAGACTGGCCACCTCCTCAGAAGGATGATAGGCGTGACGGAGTCGTTCACCACCCTGGAGCGGGCAGGTGAAGTGGAGGAGTTCTTCCGTACCCACCCAGCTCCTGCGGCCAAGATGAAGGTTCAGCAGGCCTTGGAAAGGCTCCGCCTCAATGCCAAGTGGCTCGAGGTGAACCGACAGGGACTCGAGGAGTGGTTGGCGGACCGGGTGTGATTGAGTACGAGGAGGACTCCATCTCTCATCCACCCCTCGAGTCTTCACGGCTGCAGAGCATCGGACGAGCAGGCCTGATCCGTCGTTGAGCTTCACAACGTCCGGATCGGGATCGAAACAAGCTGCTACACAGAAGCTATTTGGCTGTGAGAGGTCTTCGCCCGACATGGCGCCCGAGGAGAGACACTACACCGACCTCGACCTGAGTCCCGAGGACTTCCGAAGGCTGGGGTATCGTGTCGTTGACACGATCTCCAACTACTTCGCCACCATACGCGAAGTGCCCGTCTTCCCGAAGCGGAGGATGGCCGAGGTGGCAGCAAGCTTCGATGACCCCCTCCCCGAGAAGGGACAGGATCCTGACCACATTCTGGACGCCTGGACGGAGAAGGTGCTCCCCAACGTCACGCATCTGGGATCGCCCCGCTACTTCGGCTTTGTCAACGGCTCCGGCACAATGATGGGAGTCTTGGCGGAGGCCCTGGCTGCCTCTGTGAACATGAACCCTGGTGCCTGGAAGCCCGCCCCCGCCGCCACAGAGATCGAGCGGCGGACCATCTCTTGGGTCGCCGAGATGATAGGATACAACCCGGATTGCGGGGGGATGTTCGTCAGCGGCGGAACCATGGCGAACTTGACCGGGATCTTGACAGGGCTCCGAAACCTCGCCCCCTACGATACCACCCAGGAGGGATTGCAGACCGCCAAGCGCGGGGACCGCTTCACCATCTACATGTCCGACCATGAGGGCCACTCCTCGATAGTGAGGGTCGCCGACCTGCTGAATCTGGGCAGAGAGGCGGTCAGACGGGTTCCCAGCCGTGAGGACTTCACCATGGACGTTCAGGCCCTCGAGCGGATGGTGGAGGAGGACGTGGGGAAGGGGAATACGCCCTTCTGCGTCGTCGCCCAGGTTGGATCCATCAATGTCGGAGCTGTTGACCCGATGGAGGAGATTGCCGAGGTGTGTGCGTCCAAGGGGCTGTGGTTCCACGCCGACGGCGCATGCGGTGCCGTGGGAGCGATTCTACCGGAGAAGAAGTCGCTGTTCCGCGGGTTGGAGAGGGCGGACTCCATCACCTTGGACCCCCACAAGTGGCTCTACATCCCTTACGAGTGCGGCTGTGTCCTAGTCCGCGACGCTGAGAAGATGCGCAGGGCTTTCTCCATGACCGCACCCTACCTGAGGGGGACCCTGCCCACGGAGTATACGGGCCTGGACTACCTGGAGTACGGGCCGCAGATGTCGAGGGGCTTCAGGGCTCTGAAGGTCTGGATGTCCCTCAGACACTACGGTGTGGAGGGCTACCGGAGGCTGCTGTCTCAGAACGTTCAGGCGGCGGCCCACCTCGACCGCCTGGTCCGGGATAGCCGGGACTTCGAGGCGCTCCACGAGCCCGTCCTCTTCATCTACTCCTTTCGCTACCATCCCCGGGACCTCCAGACCATGTCTGTTTCGCCTCAGGAGCGCGACCAGATCGACAGGTACCTAGACCGGTTGAACCAGCGCATCGCGGATGAGATCCAGCTGACGGGGCTCGCGTTCCTGATGACGACCTCCGTGCGGGGGCGCACGGTCCTCAGGATGTCGATATGCAGCCACCGGACCACGTTGGAGGACATCGAGATAGTCTTCAGGAAGCTAGAAGAACTCGGGAGGACCCTCGACAAGGAGGAACGAGGGCAGTTCGGATCCGCGTAGTCGTCCTGGTCAAACGGGACACACAATCTCCTCGAGGTCCTTGCCCCACGTCTTGGAGTTCTCCGAGTAGTCAATGGGACACTCAATGAGGACGGGACCGGACAGGGAGAAGGCCTTCTCGAGGGTCGGACCGATCCCCTCCGCAGAGGTTATCCTGAAGCCCCTAGCGCCGTAGCTCTCCGCATACTTAACGAAGTCGGGGTTCCCGAAGTCCAGGGCGAAGCTCGGGTAGTTGAAGGTGGACTGCTCCCATTTGATGAAGCCGTAGGCATTGTCGTTGAGGATCATGACCGGGAGGTCCAGCTTCAGACGGACCGCTGTTTCCAACTCCTGGGAGTTCATCAAGAAGCCTCCGTCGCCACACACCGCCAGCACTCGCTTTTCTGGGTGGAGGAGCTTGGCTGTCATTGCGGTCGGCAGGCCGCCGCCCATGGCGGCAAGGGTGTTGTCCACCAGGAAGGTGCCAACGTCGAAGGTCTTGTAGTGTCGCGAGAACCAGAGCTTGTAGATGCCGTTGTCCAGGCACAGGATGTCCGAGGGGCCGAGGACCTTACGGCACTCCGCGACGAGCCGCCTCGGGCGGGGCGGGAAGGCGTCGTCATCCGCTCCCTTCACGAAGAGCATCTCATCCAGGTCCGCCTTGATGCGTCTGGGGTAGTCCCCTTCGTAGCGATAGGGGGTCAGGGCCTCCATCAGCATCGCCAGAGATGTTGCGATGTCCCCTACGACTTCGCAGCTGGGGTAGTAGTAGATGTCGTGGAAGGCAGGGGCGTAATCGATGTGTAGGTTCTGCTTGTCCAGATTCCGGTTCCAGATGCTAGGGGGATACTCCCCGGTGGAATAGCCTACCGTGACGATGAGGTCTGCGCGGTCCAGCACGCAGTTCACATAGTCGTGGCGGTGGATTCCGAAGGAGTAGAGGGAGTTGGGGTGATCGTCCCCCAAGACCCCCTTCCCGAGCTGCGTGTGGATGACGTAGAGGTTCGTGGCGTCGCAAAGGCGTCGGAGGGCCGCCCTGACGTCGGGGTGCTGAGCCCGACTGGAGACGATGAGGACGGGGTCCTTCGCCTTCCGGATGAGGTCGGCAGCCTCCTGGACTGTCCCGGGATCGGGGCTGGGTTCGCGAGGATATATCACGCGCTGGGGGCGGTAAAGGTCCTCCACCTCCTCCTCCAGGACATCCTCCGGGAACTCGAGGTGGCAGGCCCCCTTTCTCTCCGTTAGGGCCTCCTTGAAGGACTCCCGCACCTCTTTCGGGATGGCCTGGGGGCTCCTGACCTGAACAGCCCGTTTTGTGATGGGTTCCATCATGTGGACGGCGTCCAGGACCTGAAAGTTGGCCTGGTAGTTCTTCCTGATACCCTTCTGGCCAGTGATTGCCACCAGTGGCCACCCCCCGAGTTGGGCGTGGGCCACCCCCGTCACGAGGTTCGTCGCGCCTGGGCCCAGGGTAGCCAGACACACTCCGACCTTCCCCGTCAGCCGCCCGTAGGTAGCGGCCATGAAGGCTGAGCACTGCTCGTGGCGATTCGTAATGACCTGGATCTTGGAGGTCCGGAGGCTCTCCAACAGGTGGAGGTTCTCTTCCCCCGGGAGGGCGAAGACGTACTCCACTCCCTCCTCCTCCAAGCAGCGCACCAGGAGATCCGAAGTCCTCATATGTTTCCGCACCCCCGCGTCCCCTCAGGTGTGATCGTAGACGCTCACGCCTTTCACGTTCACAAACTCCCGGATGCCGAACTTGGAGAGTTCCCGACCCAATCCGCTCTTCTTGATGCCTCCGAAGGGCATTCTCGGATCCGACTTCGTGATGGCGTTGACGAAGAGGGTGCCCGCTTCGATGCGCCGGGCCACCCTCACTCCCCTCTCGAGGTCCTCGGTCCACACGCTCCCGCCGAGACCGAACTCCGAGTCATTGGCTACCCGGACGGCCTCCTCCTCGTCCTTCACGGTGATGATGGGCGCCACCGGACAGAAGGACTCTTCGGTTGCGACCCTCATATTCGGGCTGACTCCCGTCAGAAGCGCAGGCTCGAAGAAGTGTCCGGGCCCTACGACCCGCCTACCACCGACCAAGAGCTTTGCACCCTTCTCCACAGCGTCCACGACCATACCTTCCATGTCGTTCACAGCCTGCGCGTTCACCAACGGACCGACCTGGGTCTTCTCGTCCATGGGGTCGCCCACTACGAGTTGGCTCATGTGGTCCGCAAGCTTCCTCGCAAACTCATCAGCTACCGCTTCGACCACGATGAAACGCTTCGCGGCGATGCAGCTCTGACCCGCGTTCTGGGCCCTGGCCTTGGCCGCGTTCCTCGCCGCAAGGTCCAGATTGGCATCCTCCAAGACTATGAAAGGGTCGGATCCTCCCAACTCCAAGACAACCTTCTTCAGGTGTCTGCCTGCCAACTCGCCGATCTTCATTCCGGCCCACGTACTCCCAGTGAGGGAGACACCCTGGACCAGGTCGGAAGAGATCAGCTCTCCCACCGTGTCGTGGTCCGCGATTATCGTCCTGAAGACGTTCTCGAGGAAGCCGGCTTTCTGAAACGCATTCTCGATGGCGAGAGCACACTCGGGCACGGTGTTGGAGTGCTTCAGGATGGACACGTTGCCGGCTAGTACCGTCGGGATGGCGAAGCGCAGTGCCTGCCAGAAGGGGAAGTTCCAGGGCATTATGGAGAGGATGACGCCCAGGGGCTCATACGACACCAGGTGCATCTTCCCATCCGCTTCCACGGACTCCTCCTGGAGCCATTCCTCACCCCGTTCGGCGAAGACCTCCGCGGTCCAAGCGCATTTCTCTATCTCGGCTCGTGCGTCCGTGATGGGTTTGCCCATCTCTGCCGTGATGAGCCTTGCGTACCTCTCCGTGCTCTCTCGGAGGGCCCGAGCCAGCCTCTTCATATGTCGGGACCGCTCGGGAACATCGAGGGCCTTCCACTTCTTGAATGCAGCACTGGCGGCGTGGGCGATGCCGAAGACCTCGTCCCTGGACATCGTCTCATACTCGCCCAGGACCTCTCCAGTGGCGGGGTTCGTCGTCTTGAACTTCATCCTGACCTCTCCTTCACTAAGGGAATGGTGGAGTGTACTTGATACTACAGCGCGCTGCCATTTGAGCGTACGGGTGGCTTCGTCGTCGCAAGGCCTAAGTGGGATGGGGGGCTCTTCCGAGAACGGCCATTCCGCCGGTGCGGCGAGACCGTGTCCCAGGCGCATCCATCAGACGCCCCTCGACAGGAGGTTACTGTCCGTGAGTTCCAGCCCGCCGACTACGAGGGTGTCGTTCACGTCCACAACACCCTCTGGCCGGAACATGCTACCACCGTCGAGGAGGTCCGGTGGGATGATGAGAGCTTCAACCTGGCGAAGTACGTCTTCAAGAGGCTGGTGGCCGTCAATGAGGCCGGAGTGGTGGTTGGCGCCGCCGAGTACGGCCACAGCCCGCACACTTTTCACCCGAACAAGCTCTGGATGGACATCAACGTCCATCCCGAGTGGCACCGCAGAGGAATCGGATCTGTCCTCTTCGATCAAGTCTGGCTGAGGCTCGAGGAGCTTGGGGCTGTGGAGGTCAGGGCCTGGACCCAGGAGGGGCGGTACGACGGGACCCGATTCCTCGAGACGAGAGGGTTTGAGGAGAAACGGCGGACATGGGAGTCCTCTTTGGACCTCGCGAAGTTCGACCCTGTGGACCTGGGAAGCGAACCCACATCGCTGGGAAAAGTTGTGGTCTCGACGTGGGCTGAGGAGCGCTCCGACCCCACGGCAGCGAGAAGGCTGCACGAACTGCACATCGAGCTCATGGCAGACGTCCCCATGCTTGGGGAGTACACTCCTCTCACTTTCGAGGAATTCAAGGAATGGAATCTGGGATCTCCCGGACACATCCCCGAGGGCTACTTCATTGCGAAGGATGAGGGAGAGTACATCGGAGAGTGCGTCCTCCAGCAACAGAAAGGACTGGAGGGGGGCCTTTACCACGGATTGACTGGGGTAAGGGAGGGGTATAGGCGGCGGGGGATTGCCACAGCCTTGAAGGTCATCGCCCTTCGCTGGGCCCAGGACTCCGGGTACTCCACGGTCAGGACGTGGAACGACTCCGCCAACCAGTCGATGTTGTCCATCAACGAGAGGTTCGGCTTCAGAAAGGAGCCCTCCTGGATCTCGTACGTGAAGGAGACAGGGTAGGAATGAGTGGGCTTCCGCGCGTCGTGGTGGAGGGCTCCCCCCTGGATCTTGGGCGACGTCACGGGTCTCTGGCCAGGAAGGAGATCGAGACGAACCTGGAGATCTACTTCTACCGCTTTCGCGAAGAGTGGGCCCTGCAGAGGGAGGAGGTGCTGCGTCGGGCCGGGATCTACGCCGAGGTCATCGAAGAGTTGGACGGCGGCTACTATGAGGCGATGCAGGGAGTTTCTGAGGGCTCCTCCCTCCCATTCTTGGACATCGTCGCCCTTAATGTTCGCTACGAGCTGGTCTACAGCGAGTACTCGAAGCTCGGAAAGGACTGGGGACTGCCGAGTGGGTGCACGGCCGTGGGCCTGCTGCCTGACAGGACAGACAGCGGTCATCTTCTGATGGCCCAGAACTGGGACTGGATTCCGGGCATCGAGGGCGTCATACAGCAGTACAAACCCCTCGAGGGGCCTGAGACTCTCGCCTTCACCGAGGCGGGAATCGTCGGCGGCAAGATAGGCCTTAACTCCCGTGGACTGGGCCTGATGATCAACGGGCTGCTCTCCGATCAGGACAACTGGGAGACCTTGGGCGTCCCATTCCACGTCCGATGCTGGCGTGTGCTCCAGAAGGAGTCGCTGGGGGACGCGGCTGCATTCCTCACCAACAGCTTAGGATCCTGCTCTGCGAACTTCATGCTGGGGCAGGCGAACGGTCAAGCTGCGATCGTGGACCTGGAGACCTGCCCGTCAGGGGCCGAGGAGATTCTACCGGAGCGAGGCGTGGTTACACACGCCAACCACTTCCTGAAGCCCGACTCGCTGGGCATATGGGAACCACTCATAGAGGAGAAGACGACGACGTACCAACGACATGAGCGGATCGAGGCACTGCTCGACGCTAGGAAAGCGCTGTTCAGCACCCTGGATCTCCAGCGCTTCCTCGAGGACCACAAAGGCCGGCCGGGGTCCATATGTCGACACCAGGAGGAAGCCCTGCCGGACCCTCAGCGTTATCAGACGGTGGTCTCCGTCATCATGGACCTTGACGAACGACAGCTCGCCATCGCGACGGGCAATCCCTGCGAGAACGATTACAGAACGTTTCGGCTGAGTTCCGAGGAGTAGTCGAACCCGGACTACTCCATGACAACGTAGACGGTGTCGCCATCCAGCTCCACCTCGAACTTCTCCAGCGGCTCCTCCGCGGGCGGCGAGAGAGCCTCTCCGGTATCGACGTCAAACTGGGACAGGTGGAGGGGACACCTGATGGAATCCCCCATCAGAAAACCGGTGTGGAGTTCGGCATAGGCGTGGGTGCAGATGCCGTCGAGGGCATGCAAAGTCCCGTCTAGGTTAACGACGATCAGCTGCTTGTCGTCAAGATCCACGGCGTGGATCTGGCCCTCGGGGAAGTTGTCGAGCTTCCCTATTTCCACCCTCTTCACTCCAATCCCTAACCAACCCACTTCTGGTCCATGAGTTCGAATATACGTTCCCGGGCTTGGGGCAGGTCCACCTGCTCGACTATGGGCGTGAGGAATCCCTCCACGAGCATCCGCCGGGACCGATCTCGCGGGATGCCACGGCTCATGAGGTAGAAGAGTTGATCCTCGTCGACCTGCGCCACGGAGGCGGAGTGCTTGGCCCGCTGGACCTCGTTGGTCTTTATCTCGAGGCTAGGAATGGCCGTCGATTTCGACTTCTTACTCAGAAGCATGGAGTATTGCCCAAGATATGTGTCGGTGTTCAGTGCGGTGTCCTCGATGGTGATGACGCCCTTGAGGGCGGAACGGGACTTCTCCTGCATGACAGCCTTCGCCAGAAGGTCGCTCTTCGTGTCTTGCCCAACGTGGACGACGAAGTTGGTGTTGTCAAACTTCTCCGAGCCGTTGCCATAGACCACCTCGACCTGCCGGATGCTGGAACCCTGGCCGGCAAGGATGCAGTCCGCCCGGGACTTGCAAAGGAAGCCTCCGAAGCTGCCCAGGGCCTGGTTTAGAGTTCCATTTCGGTTCAGGATGGCCTGACGGGTCAGGAAGGAGACGACGTGATCGCCGAGGCGCTCGATGGCCGCGTATCGGAGGCTCGCCTCATCCTCCAGGAAGACCTCTGTGGCGTTGCCGAAGAGGCTCTGCTCCACCTTGGACTCATCCGACTCGAACTCCTCGATGACCGAGGCCCTGCTCCCCTCGGCCAAGTAGATGATGGTCCTGCTTAGGAGGGAAGAGGCCTCCTCACCGAACTTCCACCTCAGATGGATCGGCAGGGTCAGCTCCACCCTGGGGGGCACAAAGACCATGATGGCTGTGGAGAAGAGGGCCCTGCTCATCATCCCGAACTTATCGTTGGAGGGAAGACCGCCAGGACGAGCCATGATTGTCTCGGCCAGGTCCGGTTTCCACTCTACAAACCCCGAGGCCTCGTTGAAGTAGAAGTCCCGATCCTTGAGCTTCTCGATGATGCGAACCTGGCTTACGACTCCCTCATCGATTAGCCCCAGGGCGGCCTTGTCTCCGCCGTTGTAGACGGGCTCGGCCATCCTGGGCTCGACCTTGCTCGCCAGTTCCAGTTTTGCCACGTCGACACCACGGATGTCCGTGTGGCGCACGAAGAGAGGCAGGGACTCGACGGGAATCTTACTGAAGGCCTTCAGGGCATCGAGGCGGTCCTTGAGCAGCCACTTCGGCTCTTCCCTCGCCTTGGAGAGACTCCGAGCGGTCTTCTCCGTCGCATTGTCCAGATTGAATTCCATGGAAGGACCGGACCTATGTGCAGCGGGACGGTCTATCCCACGTCGCCCTCGAGTTCCATCTTGATGAGACGGTTGAACTCCACGGCGTACTCCATGGGGAGCTCCTTTGTGAAGACCTCCAGGAAGCCCAGGACGACCATGTTCATCGCCTCCGTCTCCGTCAGACCGCGGGACATCAGATAGTACAGGACGTCCTCGCTGATCTTGCCCACTGTGGCCTCGTGGGTGATGGTTGAGTCGTCCTCCTCGATGTCCATGTAGGGGTAGGTGTCAGAGCGGGAGATCTGATCGAGCATGAGGGCGTCACATCGAACGCTGGACTTAACGTCGGTAGCGCCCTTGGCCACCGCGAGGTGACCCCTGTAGGTCACGCGCCCGCCGTCCTTGGAGACGGACTTGCTCGTGATCCTCGACTGGGTCTCGGGGGCCAGGTGAATGGCCTTGGCCCCAGCGTCCTGGTGCTGGTTCTTGCCTGCGAAGGCCACCGACAGAATCTCAGCTTTGGCACCCTTCCCGAGGAGGTAGACCGACGGGTACTTCATGGTCAGCCCGCTGCCGATGTTGGCGTCGACCCACTCCACGGTGGCGTTGTTGTAGGCGTA
>CAYFYA010000030.1:0-9819 GCA_964347325.1 uncultured Methanomassiliicoccales archaeon
TGCCGGGGGAGGGAATTGAAAACGAAGAGTCTTTGTCATAAACACGATACTCTAATCACTGGCGGGATGTGGTTCTTCGCCAAAAAAAGTAGTGTCGGGGGCGGGGTGAGTCCCCCTGTATCGACCTACTCCCAACGTTAGGTCGGTATCAGGGTTTGAACCCGCGACCTCCGGATGTCCCAGGAGCGCCCTGGGTGTCGATTCGGGATCCCTATGAGTCCGGCGCTCCACCAGGCTGAGCCACCCCGACGGTCACGAAGAACCCAGTGTCGATAGATAAGTCATTCGCTGACCTCCGTCGGGCCTACCATTACCCTTATTTTGGAGGCTGGGCTTAAGCTAGCGAGGTCTCCGCCAATGGCTGGCGCCCACTCCGGAGAGGTCTTCAGGAAGCAATTGCCAGTCCTGGCGGCGATTGTCCTAGCCGCGGGCCGCTCCCTCCGGTTCGGCGGGGTGAAGCAGATCGCGAACTTGGATGGCAACAGCCTTTTGGGGACGGTCCTGGGAACTGTACGACGCTTAGTCATTCGGGACATCATTCTCGTCGTGGGTTTCGAGGCTGCTGAGGTGATGGACTCCGTCGACCTGTCTGGAATCGATGTCGTCCACAACCCGGACTTCGATGAGGGGTTGAGCACATCGATCAAGAGTGGGCTGAGGGTCCTGAGGCCGGATGTCTCTGCAGTTCTCATGGTGCTAGGGGACCAACCCTTCGTGAGCCCTCACACCATCGACCAGTTGGCGGACGAGTACATAGCGACGGGAGCCCCAGCTATCATTCCGACCCGCGGAGGCAGGCGAGGGAATCCTGTTCTGTTGGACCTCTCTCTCCGTCCTGAAGTAGAGCTCTTGAAGGGCGATGTTGGGTGTCGGGAAATGCTGCGAGGCCTTCCCAGGGTGCGCGAGGTGGAGGTGGACGATCCAGGCATATTGGTCGACATCGACACCCGTGACGACCTGGAGAGTCTGTTGAGGAGGCGAGCGGAGGTAGTCCGTGGCTGAGGACGGAAGGGTGTGGCTCCGCCTGGTGGTGAACGGGCAGGCCCACGACATCGTCGCCCCGGTCCAGAAGACACTGTTGGAGGTTCTCCGCGAGGACCTTGGACTCACTGGCACCAAGCACGGTTGTGAACTCGGGGAGTGCGGAACCTGCGGGGTGCTCGTGGACGGTCTCTTCGTGCTCTCGTGTCTCACCCTGCCCATCGAGGTGCAGGGTTGTGAGATCACCACCGTGGAAGGCCTTGCCAAGGGGAGGAGGCTACACCCGCTCCAGGAGGCTTTCGCCGAACTCGGTGCCGCTCAGTGCGGATACTGCACTCCCGGGTTCCTGATGGCCTCGAAGGCCCTCTTGGAGGGCAATCCATCACCCACGCGGGAGGAGATCGTCGACTCCCTCAGCGGTAACCTATGTCGTTGCACTGGCTACCTCAAGATCTTCGAAGCTGTGGAGCTGGCAGCCCGCAGGATGCGTGAAGCCACGTCGCAGAGAGGCAGGGGCCTTGAGGAGGTGGGTGCCCGTGGATGAATTCGCCGTCATCGGCAAGCCCAGGACCAGGGTCGACGGCCCTGCCAAGGTCACGGGGCAGACCCAGTTTGCCGACGACCTCCACATGCCGGGAATGCTCCACGCCAAGCTCTTGAGGAGCCCCCTTCCCCACGGCCGCATACTGTCAATCGACGCGTCTGAGGCCGAGACCTTGCCGGGCGTAAAGGCCATCATCACGGGCAAGGATCTGCCGGAGAAGTACGGCATCCTGCCCGTAAGCCAGGACGAGGAGACCCTCTGCACCAAGAAGGTCAGATATGTGGGAGATCCCGTGGCCGCCGTGGCGGCGGCGGACGAGGACACGGCGGAGCGGGCTACCGAGCTCATCCAGGTGGAGTACGAGCCCCTGCCCTCCTACATGAGTGTCGAGGAGGCCCTCCAGAAGGAGGGGGAACCCATCGAGGACCTGGGCTTTGGTCGCAATGTCCACAAGGCCATCTCCCTGGAGTTCGGCGAGGTGGAGGAGGGCTTCGCCAAGGCAGACCATATTCGGGAAGACACGCTATTCTTCGAGGGCTCTAACCACCTGGCCATGGAACAGCACTCCGCCGTAGCCCGCTGGGAACCCGAGGGGAAGCTCACCTTGTGGTCAAGCACCCAGACCCCCCATTACGTCCACAAGGCCCTCTCCAAGGTCCTTGGCCTCCCCATGAAACGCATCCGTGTCATCGCCACGCCCGTCGGAGGCGGTTTCGGCGGCAAGAGCGATCCCTTCAACCACGAAATCGCCGTGGGTAAGTTGGCTATGGTCACCGGCCGACCAGTCAAGATCGTCCTAACACGGGAGGAGGTCTTCTACGCCCATCGTGGACGACACCCAACGCTGATGCGGGTGAAGACGGGGGTGAAGAAGGACGGTACTCTCACGGCGATGCACTTCCGTTCCATCCTCGACGGCGGGGCCTACGGGAGCTACGGCGTCGCCACCACTTACTATACGGGGGCCCTCCAGACGACGACCTACAGGATCCCGGCCTACAAGTTCGAGGGCCTGAGGGTCTACACCAACAAGCCTCCTTGCGGTCCCAAGAGGGGACACGGCACACCCCAGCCCCGGTTCGCCCTGGAGGTACACTTCGATAGGGTGGCGGAGGTGCTGGGAATGGACCCCGTTGAGTTCCGGCGGAAGAACCTGGTCGAGCCCTTCACCTGGACGTGCAACTGGATGCGGGTCACGAGCTGTGGTCTGGAGGAGTGTGTGGAGAAGGTCCTCGAGGCCTCCGGGTTCAATGAGAAACGAGGAAGGCTTCCGAAAGGCAAGGGCATCGGATTCGCCCTCAGCAGCTACCTCAGCGGGGCGGGCCTCCCGATCTACTGGAACGACATGCCGCACTCGGAGGTCCACCTGAAGGTTGATCGTAGCGGGACTGTCGTCCTCTTCTGCGGCGCCATCGAGATCGGTCAGGGTTCCGACATGGTGCTGGCCTCCACCGTGGCCGAGGTCCTGGGCCTGCAGCCGGAGGAGGTTAAGCTGGTCACCGCAGACACGGAACTCACGCCCATTGACCTGGGGTCCTACAGCAGCCGCGTTACCTTCATGGCCGGGAACGCCGCCGTTCAGGCCGCGGAGAGGCTCCGGAATCTCGTGTCCGAGGCGGTCGCCCGGAAACTCGGGGTCGCGCGGGAGCGGTTGCGATTTTGGGACGGAAGGGTCTACGATCCCGATGATCCTGAGTCTGGAGTGTCGTGGGAGGATGCTTGCTGCATGGCAGAGGAGGCCCACGGCGCTCTCGCATCTTCCGGTTCCTACACGCCGCCTAAGCTCGGTGGACCCTACAAGGGCTCCGGCGTCGGCCCCTCTCCGGCCTACAGCTACACTGCCTGCGTCGCCGAGGTCAGCGTGAATAAGGATACGGGAGCCGTGGCGGTTGACAAGGTGTGGGTGGCCCATGACATCGGCCGAGCCATCAACCCCACGCTGGTGACTGGGCAAGTCGAGGGGAGCGTCTACATGGCCGTGGGGGAGGCCCTCATGGAGGAACAGGCCTTCCGCAAGGGCCTGCACAAGATACCCTCCATGCTGGAGTACAAGAGCCCGACGACGAAGGAGATGCCCTCGGTGGAGACCATCTTAGTGGAGACCGTGGATCCTGAGGGTCCTTTCGGCGCCAAGGAGTGTGGACAGGGACCCCTTCTCCCTGTCAATCCCGCCATCGCCAACGCCGTCAAAGACGCCCTTGGGGTGAAGTTTCACGAGTTGCCGATTACGCCTGACAAGGTGCTGCGGGGACTGGACTTGCAGGAGCGGGGAGAGGAGGCGTACATCGGTCCCACTCGCCTTCCAGAGTTCCCATCCATCGAGACCATCAAGGTGAGACTGCCGGAGGATACCAGGGTGCGGCTTGCCGCCGACGGAGGGGAGTAAGTGCTGCGCCTCACCCCCTTCCGGTACATCGCTCCGAAGACCCTCGAGGAGGCCGTAATGGCCCTGGTGGAGCACGAAGAAAGTGCCATGGTAGTGGCGGGCGGCACCGACCTGTACCCCAACATGAAACGTCGTCAGTTCGAGCCCAAGGTCCTCGTGGGGCTGAGGAACCTCCAGGAGCTGCGGTGCATCGAGGGGGATGCGGGAAGGGGCGTCTCTGTAGGGGCAGGAGTGACCTTGCAGGAGGTCAGCTCTCACCCGACGGTTATGGAGCACTACCACGCCTTCGCCAAGGCAGCGGGCCTCGTATCGACCCCGCCGCTCAGGAACATGGGAACCGTAGGAGGAAACCTCTGCGTGGACCCGCGGTGCAACTACTACAACATGCCTTACCCGTGGCGCAGGGCCATCGGGTTCTGCTTGAAGAGGGATGGGGACATCTGCCTTGTTGCCCCTGGCAGCAATCGGTGCTGGGCCGTTTCATCGTCGGACCTGGCGCCCGTAGTCGTGGCCCTGGATGCTCAGATCAGACTCCATGGACCCGACGGCGAGAGAATCGTCCCCGCGGATGAGTTCTACCGTGACGACGGCATCGACTACTTGGCGAAGAGGAGGGAAGAGATCCTCGTCAGCGTGGAGCTCCCACCGGCCGACGGGTGGCGTACGACCTACTGGAAGCTGAGACGTAGGGACTCCTTCGATTTCCCGATCCTCGGCGTAGCGGCTCGCATCAAGATGGGGAACGGAGGTCGGGTGAAGGACTTCAAGCTCGTCCTCGGGGCAGTCGCATCTCAGCCGGTGGTGGTGGAAGAAGCACCGGGCCTCCTCGTCGACCGAAGGGCCTCACCCCGGGACGTCGAGGCTGTCGCAGAAGTCGCCTTTGCCGCGGCCAAGCCCATGGACAATGCCGACGGTGCCTACTACTGGCGCAAAAGAATGGTCCGTCCCTACGTCAGGGGCGCCGTGATGGAACTTCTAGGAACGGGGTGATTGCTCAGCCCTTCCGCGACCCTTCCGGCAATTCGCCCTTCCTAGGCAGACTCTTCCCGTGTCTAGCCGCGACGACGTCAGCCAAGATTGAGAGCGCGATCTCCGCCGGACCAACGGCACCGATATCGATGCCCACGGGGGTTTTCACCGTCTTCAGATACTCTTGGGAAACCCGCTTCCGCTTCAGGGACTCCAAGTTCTTCCCGGCCCTCTTCTGGCTTGCCAGGAGTCCAACGTACCGCACGCCCGAGGTGCTTAGGTCCTCAAGCATCCCGACACTCCGCTCCGTCCTGCTGAGGATGAGGACGGTATCCGTCGGACGCCACTGGAAGGTCTTGATGTCGAAGTCCAGCTCCTCGTGGAACTCGTCTGGCTTCGTAGATGAGGGGGTGTGACCGACGACAACCACGTGGAACTCGAGAGCCTTCCCCATCTCGACTAAGCGGTCCTCCAGCTCGTCGCGAGCTCCGTGTCCGAGGATGATCAACCGCTCCGCCGCCACGTAGGGTTCGATGTAGACATCCATCCCACCACCGCAATCGGTCTCCACGTGCACCTCGTCCTCGACCCGCTCCACGGAGGCCCTTATTGAGGACTCCGCCTCCTCCAAGTAGACGCGCATCATCCTCGGCCTGCCCTCAGCGATGGCCTCCAACGCGGCCGCAACGATGGGGCCCTCGGGACAGGCCCCGCCGAGGGTGCCGTGAAGCACCTCGCCCTCCTTGTTCACCAAGATCCTGAATCCTGCCTTCCCCAGGGTCGAGCCGAAGGTTCGGACGATGGTTGCGACAGCGAAGGGCTCGCTCCCATGAGCCTGGTCACCCATGGCCCTCGCGAAGGCAAAGCCGTCCATCGAAAGAACGACGCGTGGCGGGGGATTTAACTGTTTCCGGAGGAGGTTCAGTCGCGCTAGGAAGGTGCAGCGGCCTCCTCCACTTCCGCTTCTTCCTCAGCTTTTGCGGGCTTCTCGAGGACCTCTTCCTCGGGGGCCACCCTCGATGGCCGGACAAGCTCGCTGCGCCGGACCTCGGCCCTGAAGATGGGCTGTATGGCCTTGCAGGAGGTCGCGATCTCCCGGGCTAGATCTCCCAGAATCATTGCCTTCACGAAGTCCGCCAGCTTCAAGTTCTTGGCCCTCTCGTAAACGACGCGATGCATGACCTTCCGGATGGCCGTCTGCTTCGAGGACTGGATGCGGCGATCGGTGATGGCCATGGGCTTGACCCGGACGATGGATCCGTCCTTGGTCTTCACGTCAAAGGTCCCGTCGATGCGAGATCGTTTCCTACGGGTGAGCCTTCGGATGTAGTCCGAGGTCATGGTGTGGCCGAGGTATTCGGTGGAGATTTCGCTGCCCACGATCCGTTCGACTCCGAACTGGACCTTTATGTGCATCTTGGAGAAGTCACCAATGAGGTCCTGCACCGTGACCTCAATCACGCGATCTTGCAGTCCAGCCGCTTCTTCAGCAGGGGTCTCTCCCAGGACTGCTCTATTGAACATCTCGGGCGCGTGAATCTCGTACCAAGTCTTGGCCCGCCACTTGTCCCTCACCCTCTTGGCCACACGGTCGCGCTTTGGCATGGATTCCTCCGGTTCTAGCGGCCATGGCTATTTATAGGCATCGCCAGAGCGTTTGAAGGGGGAGAGAGCGTGACGAGGCCGCATGGGCCCGCCGTTGGGTCTAGCGCGGGCACAATCACCGTGGACCCGTGACCCCTTTCCCAAACGTGAGCCAAGTTTCTTAAGCCGGCCCGGGGGTTTGGCGCGTTGTTGCGAAACCGGCTCCTCTGGATGGAACTTATGGCCCTAGGCCTTGGGTTGGCGCTTGTTGAGCTCGCGGCCATCCTAGTGGAGCTCCGGTCCGCCATCATACAGGATTGGTTCATCTCCCTGGCTCCCCTGATTTGGCTGAACGCCTCCGTGCTGTTCATCTACGCCCTTATGAGACTGTTGGGCGGTGTCGGCGGTACTGGAGAGAAGCGGGAGACCAAACGCGGGACTGTACTGACTGCAGACTTCGAAGCCTTGCGCCGCGTCATCCGACCGCGCAGCTTCCGACTAGTATGGGTGCTCAGCGCGGCGGCCTATGCCATCATCTACATGGTGCTTCAAGGATCCCTGGTGGTAGCGCCCAATGGGAATTTCGAAACTGGAGTGCTCCTTCTCTCCAGCCCCCTGGGCTACGGCCCGGCCCTCCGATGGTCGCCGGTATCCTCGCTAGGGCTTCTCCTGAGGCCCTACACATTGGCTGCCGCTGTTGCCCTTTCCCTGTTCTCGGGCCTCGTCATCGCCCTTTTCGTGACACTTTTGACTCGAGGCCGCCGAAATTTGGTCGGCCTCTCGGGACCCCTGTCGGGACTGGGGGTCATCTGTCCTACGTGCATCGCCACACCCGCCGCTGGCCTGTTTCTGGCATGGCTCGCGCCCGCCGCTACGCTGGTAGGGCTCACCACCCTCCCAGTCTTCACCATGGTCCTGGCAATCTCGACGGCCCTTCTCCTGGCCGGCCTCCTCCTTCTGTGGATGACGATGGCGTGGCTCTCCAGGATGATGAAGAAGGACAGTCCGTCAGGTGCGAGTGGTTCGCAGATGGTAGTAGACAGCGAAGACGGCCACCCCGATCAGGGTTACCACGAGCATGGTCTGGACGAGGCCCAGGGACCAGACGAAGCCTGAAGGACCCACCTCACCCGGCTCACCCACTACGAGGGTCCCAACCATCCCGGCTCCGGCGTGGCCCACTATCATGCAGACGATCGGATAGCGTCCCTCCAACGTCGGTGCGGTGAAGTTGACCCATCCCGACTCGCCCCCCGATAGCCAAACATCAGTCAACCTCTCGTTCTCCTCGTAGTACGCATTCAGCTCGGCGAAGTTGGTGTAGTCAATCTGCACATCGGGCTGGGCGAAGACGGTGAAGGTGTGCGGCAGACTACCCGGGATAGTGATCATCATGCTGACGTTCTCGCCCGGTTCCACATAGATCGTCCCAGGGTCGAACGTGAAGTTGTCTAGCAGGAGGACTGACTGCGGTGGTTGGCCCGCTGCGGAGGGCATCTGGGGGAAGGACATCAGTCCCAGGAGTAGAAGGAAGGCCAAGGTCACCCTCGAGGTCCTCCCAGCATTATTGAGTCGCTTCATTCCTGGGGAAGCGGCCCCGAGACCATTCGACAAAGAAGACATCCCCCTAGTCTGCGGGTCCGTACGGGAGGGACTGGCTGCCCTCGGCGAAGACCTCCAAGGACGCCAGCATACCGTAGTGGCCGACGCCGCAGTACTCCGCACACTGAATCTGGTACTCGCCGACCTGCTCTGCCTTGAACCAGTACTGATTTACCCTACCTGGAACTGCGTCCACCTTCAATCCGAAGGCGGGAATGAAGACGCTGTGGATGACGTCCCGGGAGGTGATGTTGAGGATAACCACCTCGTTTGCCTGGACTCGTAGCAGGCCCTGACTGGTGTTGCCGTCCGGGTACACGAACTCCCAAAGCCACTGTTGCGCGCTTACCTCGATGTAGACATTCCCCTCTGGGATGGTGTCCGTCGCCTGTAGCGTGGAGATGGTGGCACCAGCTAGGATGGCGATGACGACGACCGGTAGGGCCGTCCATATGAACTCCAGACGGCGGTCGCCGGTCTTGACCCGGGAGGGGAGGTGGAACTCCTTCTTCCTGCGGAACAGGATGATCGCGGCGATCAGGAGCCCCTCCACCACGACTCCGATGATGAGGGCGAGAGTCAACACCAGGGCAAAGAGTCGATCCTGCGCCTCGCGGCCTGGAGTGACGGCCTGACCGCTAGCGTTGGAGAGAATAAGGATGATGAGAAAGAGGAAGGCTACCACCAAGGCGGCCCTCCGGACCAACCTTCCCATTCGGGGGAGTCCAATTCCTCACTTCTTAAAAAGGTTCTCCCGACCCGGCCGCAATCTCTGGATGTAGAGCTTTCGTGACTCCCAAAACCTTTAGAAGGGTCGCTTTATGAGGGGACCAAGCCCCCTCACAGGAGGCGCGTCCGTGGCGGGAGAATCGGTCATCCATAAGCCGGTCCGAAACGATGGGATTTTCCGGTGGTTCACAACCACCTACCACAAGGACATAGGAATACTGTACATAGTCACGGCTCTCGGGTTCTTTGTCCTCGGTGGAATCCTCGCCCTACTCATGAGATTTGAGTTGGCGGGACCCGGGCCCACCATCGTCGACTCGAGCACCTACTCGGAGCTGTTCTCCATCCACGGGACGACCATGATCTTCCTGGTCGTAATCCCGCTGTTGTCGGGCTTCGCCAACTACCTGATGCCTATCCTCATCGGCGCCAAGGACATGGCCTTTCCCAGGCTAAATGCCCTGAGCTACTGGCTCCTTCCTCCAGCGGCGATCCTGATCTGGATGGGGTCCGCGGACGTGGGCTGGACCGCCTACGCGCCCCTCTCCTCCACTCTTCAGGACAGGGGCATCGACATGTGGATCTTGGGCCTGCAGCTGGTGGGAACGTCCTCCATCCTGGGGGCCGTAAACTTCATCGTCACCATATTCAAGCTCAGGAAGCCGGGAATTACCTTCGGCAACCTCTCCCTCTTCGTCTGGTCAGTGTTGGTAACGGCCTGGATCATCCTCCTGGCGACCCCCGTCCTGGCCTCCGGCCTCACCATGCTCTTCCTGGATCGTAACCTCGGCACCTCCTTCTTCGGGACAGAGGGCGGCAACCCGCTCCTCTGGCAACACATCTTCTGGTTCTACTCCCACCCAGCCGTCTACATCATGGTCCTGCCCATCATGGGCATCATCTCCGAGGTCATCCCGGGCATGGTCAGCAAGCCCATCTTCGGCTACAAGGCCATAGCCTTCTCCACGGTGGCCATCGGCTTCATGGGCTTCGGCGTCTGGGTCCACCACATGTTCACCACCGG
>CAYFYA010000031.1:0-5426 GCA_964347325.1 uncultured Methanomassiliicoccales archaeon
CTCCTCCCTCCCTCTCCCCGATAAACTCCTCGAAGATGCGAAGGGTCTCCTCAGCTTCTTCCTGAGGCACCCGCTTTATGGCGTAGCCGACGTGCGTCAGAATGTAATCCCCTGGCTGGACCTCTGAGTCGACGATGTCGAGACGGACTCGCTTCCTGACTCCCCAGAAATCGGCCACCGCGACGTTTCCGTCGACCTCGACGACAATGCCAGGGATGGCCAGGCACATTTCCGATCCTCACCTTGCCCCGACCGCGTCTATGACGGGCGGAACCTTATTATCCAGGGATTTTGAGTTAAGCTTTGTGGTGTATTTGTATCGACTGTACCCAATCGTCCACCCCCCACGCCGCCGATTGCTTCGAAACGACCACCCTTTTCCATAGGTTCATTAGTCGAGGGTCGATGGCAGCGCGTGGCCTCCAAGGTGCGGGGGAAGGAACACGAGAGCGTCCGTCTGGTGCGCGAGGGACCCGTGGGCATCATCCGCATCGATCGGCCGCACCGATTCAACTCACTGGACACCGAGGCCGCCCGAGAGCTGAGGGACTGTGCCATCCAGGCGACTCGGGATGAGGCCATTCGGGCGGTCCTTCTCACGGGGACGGGGAAGGTCTTCTGCAGCGGCGCCGACCTGAAGTTCATCTACGAGCGAGGGAGCGCGGTGGAGGGCAAACCGCGCTACGGCCCCGTCTTCAAGGAGATCCTCAGCTATCTCCACGCGACCATCCAGGAAATCCAACGGACGCCCAAGCCCGTTGTCGCGGGGGTCAACGGAGTGGCCGCGGCCGGTGGGTTTGGCCTCGCGATGTGTTGCGACCTCGTTTACGCGGCGGAGGAGGCCTGGTTCGAGTGGGCCTACTTCCGGACCGGCCTCTCGGGAGCCGAGTCGACCACCTTCTTCCTGCCCCGCCTCGTCGGCACGCGAAAGGCGAAGGAGCTGATGCTCCTCTCCCCCAAGATCACCTCATCTGAGGCGTTGGACCTCGGCCTCGTTAATGGCGTCTATCCGCAGGAGGCCTTCGAGGAGCGGGTCCGAGGGACCGTGGAGAGCCTTGCCCGGGGGCCGACGAGGGCCTTCGGCCTCGCCAAACAACTCATGTCCCAGTCCGTGCCGGGCTACCTCGAGGAGCATCTCAATCAGGAGCTTCGGGCCCTCGTCCATTCCGCCGACACGGAGGACTTCCACAAGGGCTTGAAGGCCTTCCTCGAACGCCAGGAGCCGGTATTCAGCGGAGAATAGCTTCAGAACGGCCTTCCAGCCACCGATCCGCAGGCAGGCACCGCGTTTACATAATTTGCGTAATCCGCCGGTATAGAATCTTAGCAATCTTCATATACGTACCTGAGAATCCCTGTACGTACGAGGGGGGTACTTCTACGGCGGCAATAAATGTCGTATGGTTAGAGGGGCAGGGCTGTACCGGTTGCACCATCTCGCTGACCAACTCATCGATGCCAGCCATCGCGGACGTCTTGACTGGAATCATCGACGCTGTGGCGGACATCAACCTTGTCTTTCACCCCGCAGTCATGTTGCCGTGGGGCGGAAGAGCAGTGAATATCCTGAAAGATGCGGCGGAGGGGGCGTACGATCCCTTCGTCCTCGTCCTCGAGGGGGCCATCCCCGATGAGGACAGCGCAGGGAACGGATTCTGGTGCATGTTTGGAGAGGAGAACGGGAACGTCTACACACTGACTCACTGGGTCGACCTCCTGGCAAAGAGGGCCGCGGCGGCCGTGGCCGTGGGCGCGTGTGCGACCTACGGCGGTGTCCCGCACGGTAAGCCGAACCCGACAGGATCCCATGGCCTGGCGGAGCACTTGGGAGAGGGGTGGAAGAGCGGCCTGGGATTGCCGGTGGTGAACGTGGCGGGTTGCCCACCAGCCGGTGACTGGATGACGCAGACTCTAGGAGCGTTGGTCCTGGCCGTAAGGGGGTTGGGGCCTATTCCGGAGCTGGATGAGCACAACAGGCCTACGTTCCTCTTCGGGCAGACGGCTCACGACAACTGCCCGAGGGGCGGACTATACTCCGAGGGCAAGTTCTCCGAGTCCTTCGGAGATGGAGGGTGTGTGGTCTCGCTCGGGTGCAAGGGCCTGGTTGCGCACTGTCCTGCCCCGGGCGGCGGCTGGATCAACCGAGTGGGAGGATGCCCGACGATGGGCGCCCCGTGCATCGGATGCACCGAGCCTGAATTCCCTGACGAGCCGTATGCACCCTTCCTGCAGCCACCGGAGGGCGTCATCATGACGACCACCGTTCTCAAGCGGATCTTGGGCGGACTGTATCAGGCCTATGCCATCCAGAGAGGCGGTGATGCCGGTGGCTAATAAGACCATCTTCATCGAGCCGGTGACCCGAATCGAGGGGCATCTCGGCGTGAAGGTGGACATCGATACCGATGAGAGGCGGACCATCAACGCCCACTCGACGGGCGTCATGTTCCGGGGCTTTGAGGAGATCATGAAGGGGAGGGATCCTCCGGACTGCATCTGGTTGGTCCAGCGGATCTGCGGCGTCTGCCCGACGCCCCACTCGATCGCGTCCGCCGAAGCCCTGGATATGGCCCTCCAAGTCTCGCCGCCCCCACTGGCCATCTTGCTGCGGAACCTGGCCGACGCCTTCGAGATCGTCTACGATCACACACTCCACTGGTTCCAGCTGGCCGGACCCGACTACTCGGAGATGATGATGAAGGACAGGTATCCCAGCTGGTGGGCGCAGGCGTCGGACTTCAAGGCAGAACACGGCGCCGTCCACGGCTTCGCCACGATCGCCGATATTATGGGGGCAATGGTCCCGCTAGCCGGCAGCCTGTGGCTCGAGGCGATCAACCACCAGAGAACCGCCAAGGAGTGTCTGACCATGATCGCGGGCAAGTACCCCCATCTCGCCACGGTCGTTCCTGGTGGCATCACCTACACCCCGACCTTGGGGACTGTCCAGGAGCTACTCTTCAAGTACCTGGGGCTTGTCCCGTGGGTGAAGAACCTCGTCTTCCTGACTTCCGACTTCCTGGGCTTCATCGAGGCCATGGGGTACGAGGAGGTCGGAAAGCGGCCCGCCAACCTGATTAGCTTCGGGGCTGCCGAGAACCCGGAAGCCTACGACGCGAAGTACGAGAACATGGACGACTGGGGCGTCGCCAGGGAGGTCACGCCTGGGGTCATCCTCGACGGCAAGCTCGTGACGAACAAGCTCACCGAAGTCCACCTCGGCCTCCAGGAATACATCTCCCACTCCTTCTATGAGGAGTGGGACGGCGCCGACGTGAGCGAGGACCCCTTGGGCAACGCCGTCTCTCCCAGACACCCGTGGAACAAGGAGACGAGACCGGCACCAGAGCGGATGAACTGGGATGACCGATACTCCTGGGTCACCTCCCCACGTTGGATCCGCAAGGGCAAGGCCCACGTGGTCGAGACAGGACCTCTGGCGAGGATGTGGGCTACCGCCGCCTCGAAGAAGGCAGAAGGGTCGACGGGAACCAGCCTGAAGTTCTCCCTCCCCAAGACCAACGTGGTGGGCCTAGACCCGGCTCTGAACGACGTCATGGACCTCGAGTGGAAGATCCCTGGGACAGTGAACGTCCTCGAGAGGCTGCGAGCCAGGATTTACTACCTGGCCTACCTGGCCCACGTGGCCTTCAATGAGTTGCTGACCGTGCTGTCCTACGTCAAGGAGGGCAAGACGGAGGTATTCCATGACTTTGAGAGGCCAGAGTGGAGCCTCGGGGCAGGGTTTACCGAGGCCGGAAGGGGCGCCCTGGGCCACTGGGTGGTCGTGAAGGACGGCAAGGTCCACCGCTACCAGGTCGTCACACCGTCCAACATCAACGCCTCCCCGAGGGATGGGGATGGGAGGATGGGGCCCTATGAGGAGGCCCTAACCGGTACTCCCATCATCGAGGAGGGATCCCCGGACAGCTGGGACGGTGTGGACATCATGCGGGTCATCCGGAGCATGGACCCGTGCTTGGCCTGTGGCGTGACCATGTACATCGGAGATCGGAAGCTCGACAAGGTAACGAACGAGGTCCTGTGAGAGGTGGTAGAGTGCGCGTGACGCATGTTGGAAAGGACCCCTGGGAGAGGTTCATCTACAGAGTAGGTGAAATGCTCAGAGGGGGCGTGGAGGTTAAGATCGCCTACGACGGCACCCAGGCGGGAGTGAGCCTGGACGAGAAGGGGCTGAAGAAGATGGCCACCCTGTTCGAAGGCGGGACTCCCCTCGAGGTTGCCGTGGGAATCGACCTGCCCAAGATGCTCGCCAGCCTGGAAGGCGAGCAGCTCGAGATCACCGTCAAGACGAGCGAGGCCGAGGGGACCATGCGGCTGAGCGGTGGGTCCCTCGAGGAGTTCCGAAAGGCAATCCAGAACAACCCAGTGGATGGTGAGAGCCTCCTCATGGTCAGCCGGTTTATCAAGGAGATGACGGGTTAGTGGGGTCTTCGGGATACGTGAGGCTTCCGCGGTTCAAGTTCCCGCTTTCCTACCGGATCCGATGCAAGCTGGCGAGGTTCCTTACGGGTGGAAAGATCAGGGCGACCTATGAGAACCATTTCGACTCCGTCTTCATCAAAATTGAGTTTGACGAATCCCAGATGGAGAGGGTCCTGGGTCACATCACGAAGATCGTTAAGGAGTGGGGAAGACAGAATCAGATTTCCGTGTAGACCCTCAGAAGGCTCTCTATGAGCCGGACAACATCGTCCACCCTGCCTTCCACGAGTTCGGAGAGACCGACTCGCTGACGGGTGTCGTGGGGTTGGCAACCCACGATGTGAAGGTTATCCGGTATGCTGTCCAGCTCCTTCCCTAGAGCAATCATGCCGCGAAGATCGGCCTCGTGCAGGTTCAATGCCGCCAGACCCTTCACCTCCTCAGAGCGCGGATTGGGCTCCACCACGTACACTTCTCCCGGAGTACCGCCCAAGTCCAGCGCGTCAACCACGATGGCCACATCGTATCCCTTGAGTTTCAGAAGCAAGTCGTATAGTCTCTCGCCGAAATCGATCACCTCGACGTTGGGAGGGAGCGGGCCTTCCAACAACTTCCTCACCACCCTCGGCCCGATCCCGTCGTCCCCCCGCAGTTCGTTGCCTACGCCCGCAACAAGGATATTGGGCTCCCCACGCGACATCCTGGCCTTCCGGTCAAACCACGGAAACATAGATAAACGTCACCAGTTGACGACATCTTGCCAACGAGAAGGAGGGTCCTCGCGCTCCATCGGTCGGGCTTGTTCTTCTGGGACACGCGTCCCGTCCTCTACGGGCACGTCATACGGTGCTGGCATTCCTTTGTGGACTGCGAAGAACGCTACCTTTGCGGATCCGCAGGCCGAAAAGCCAGGCCGTGAGGAGCCAAGCGGTACCTCTCTGGCGACTTTCCGCCAGGGGACGGTATCCGGCGGAGCGCGG
>CAYFYA010000032.1:0-3956 GCA_964347325.1 uncultured Methanomassiliicoccales archaeon
CATCTCCCTCAAGTGGCGTCGCTCAGCACGGCGTCGCAAGTGGTCGAGGGACTCACGAGGGGAAGACGGAGGGATCTCTCCGACGCCGAAGTCCAATTCGATGTCGACCTCCGCCGCTGCTCTTGGTGGCACGACCAATTCCCACCTGGCCGACTTCGCCGTCAGTTCGGTGGGTTGCGGGCTGAATCGAAGTCGGGTCCACCGGTGGACTCCGTCACGCCCTCTTCGGTCCCACAGGACGGCGTCCTCAACCACTTTCACTCTGGGGGCGCGTCTGCGCCGAGAAACCACTCCCCTGACCTCGAACATGTCCCGGAAGTCGACGCCAAACTGCAGCCTGGGACGGAAGGGCCGCCTCTCGCTCGTTAGGTTTGCCATCTGGACGCGATCGCGGAAGGAAGAGTCGAGGATTATCTCCCTGCGGATGTGTGAGGGCGGGTCCTCCCGCTCCCTTCGGCTCTCCAGTAGGTCGATGCGGGCGGAGTAGGTTGTGGGGACCTCGGACCGGGCGAGGCGTAGATGAGCCCGCCCTAGCGAGAGGACGTAGTGGGCCATGTAGCGGGTGTCCTCAAGGTAGACCCCGTAGCCGGCTCCCGGGGGCATATCCCCCAAGGGGTCCATCATGCAGAAGGCGTTGCCCGCCTTCAGGATGTGCCGCCTTACGTCCTCCACACTTCCTCCCGTCTAGTCCTGCGATGCGCGGCCTTGGATTGCATCGGCTATCCGCAGTGCTCTAACAGTCTCCTTCACGTCGTGAGTCCTGATCATGTGGGCGCCTCCCGCCGCGGCCAGTACGGCGGAGGCTAGGCTACCCTCCAACCGCTCCTCAACCTCCAGATCGAGGATCTTCCCGATGAAGGACTTCCTGGAGGTACCCAACAGGATGGGTCGTCCAAGGCTCCTGAACTCACTCACTCGGCGCAGAAGCGTGAGATTGTGTTCACCGGTCTTCCCGAAGCCGATGCCGGGATCGACGACTATCTTCTCCTTGTCCAGGCCGGCCTCTATTGCGGCTGTGATGCGTTCTCTGAGGTAGCGGATGATGTCGGAGACCACGTCGTCGTACTGGGGGTTCTCCTGCATGGTCTGCGGGGTCCCCTGCATGTGCATGATGACGACAGGGACGTCGTGCCTGGCCACGACCTTAACCATCTGGGGATCCCTCAGCCCTGTCACGTCGTTGACCATCTGGGCGCCTAGGTCCAGTGCCCGCTCGGCGGTCTCCGACTTGTAGGTGTCAACGGAGATCGGAACATCCACCCTATCCACAAGACCCCTGAGGACCGGTTCCAGGCGCCCCCACTCCTCGCCGGCGTCGAGGGGCTTACTCTGAGGCCTGGTAGACTCCGCCCCGACATCCAGCAGGTCGGCGCCGTCCCTCACCATCTCCTCCCCGCCACGAATGGCCGCTTCAGGCTCCAAAAACTGACCGCCGTCGGAGAAGGAATCGGGGGTCACGTTGAGGACGCCCATGACGAGGGTCCTATCCAGCTGCAGCTCGACCTTCGGAAATCGCAGGGTGAAGAATCTTCGGTCGTAGTTAGAGAGAACCTCCTCAACCTCGGAGGCGATGGCCTCACACTGGAGGGGTTGCGACCTCATCTTGGCCACGAACCTTCTGAAGTGGAGTGCCGTTCCCAATAGCAGGACGCCCACCGCATCCTTGGAGAAGTCCACGAGCCCCTTTGGGGTAGCCGCGTCGCCTCCTGCCCCCAGCATCTCCTGCTTAGCTATGAGGGCCTCCCGATAGCCGACGTCGTGAAGCTTGACGGCCCTGAAGGTCCCCTTGCGGGTGAGGATCGGCACCCCCCGAGGCTGTACGCCCACCTCCTCGATGGCCCGTCGGACCTCTGCTCGGTCGCCTACCTCGACTACGTGGGCGTTGAACACCACCAGACCATACGAGCGATTGCTTAAATCCTCTGGCCAACGCTGCTTCCTGCCCCCCTCAGCGGAACTCCTACGGCTATAGCCCTCTGTCCAAACTGCTTCGAGGAGGCCGTCACCTACTCCTACAGGATGTCGAAGAATCTGCAGGACAGCGAGGAGGAGGTCTCCCAGGGAAGGGGTTTGACATCGTGGGCTCGACGGAGGTGGAACAGCATCTGGGAGTAGCTCGGAGTCGGATGCCAGCATAGCTTGCACTTGAAGCGAGCAGCATTCCTGGGGTCGGAATCGTCCTTGAGATAGACATCGGTGACTAGCGGACCCGGGCCATGTCCATGCTTCTCGTAGACATGGATCCTAATCTCCGCCTCGTCGCTTTCAAGGTGCCCGCACGACTCACAGCTGAAGCCGCCTTCCGACTCGACAAAGGTGTCTCCGGCCTTGGCGGCGTGAGTCGTGAAGAGCTTCTCCTTGGCCATCCCTCCGCGAACTCGCCCCACGAATAAAAAGGCTCAGGGACGGAGGGCTACTCTTCCTCGAAGAGCCAGAACTCATTCCCGTCGGGGTCCTTTAGCATGGCGTAGGTGCCCCACTCCTCCCGTCGGGGCTCAACGGCGAACTCCACGCCGCGCTCCTTCATCTCCTCGAAGGACTCGTCTAGGTTGTCGACGATCAGGCCAATGCCCGTGTTCCCAGGCTCCAGCGGGTAGATACCTGCGCAGAGGTGCAGGTGTGTACCAGCGTCCTGACCGGGTGGGTGGACGACGACCCAGTGGCCCTCCGCCTCCCCGCCGACCTCGAACCCCATCTTCTCCCGGTACCAGTCGGCAGACTTCCTCGCGTCGGAGACCACCACGGCCACGTCGCCGATCTTCTTGATCATGGAGGCTGCGAACCGTCCGGGAAGTATAACCCTTGCTGGCTCCTCCGAGGAATTATTAATACGATTCGGGACCTTGGGCAGGCGGATGCGCATCCTCTTCATCCACGCCGACCACATGGAGTACGAGGCTCTTGAGAAGACGAAGTTCGCCGAGGAGGTCCCAGAGGACAGGCTGAAGGGCGACTTCGACGAGATCCTGGTGTGCTTCGTCTCCGCCGAGGAGGCGGACGAAGCCGATGTCGCCCTCATCGCATCGAGGGCCGCCGACGAGGTCCAGGACGTGGCCTCCCAGGTGAAGGAGAAGAGAATCCTGCTCTACCCCTACGCCCACCTTAGCCCCTCCCTGGCCCACCCCGTCAAGGCGCAGGAGATTCTCATTGCCTTGGAGGAGGAGGCGCGTCAGCGCGGCTTGGAGGTCCACCGCTCCCCCTTCGGCTGGTACAAGGCCTTCGACATCGCCTGCAAGGGCCACCCGCTGTCTGAACTCTCCCGGGAGATTTCCCTCGAGGGCGCCGCTGCGGCGGAGTCCCAGGCTGTGTCGGCGGAGCGGACTCTGGCTTCCCATTGGTACGTCCTGGAGCCCGACGGCGGGCTGCATTCCATCACGCTGGAGGACGGCGACCTGGCCGGCTACGACTTCGCCGAGGAGCCCAACTTGGAGCGCTTCGCTCGGTACGAGATGGCGAAGAGCCGGGAAGTAAAGGAGGAGGCCCCCCACATCCGCCTGATGCAAGATCTGGAGCTGGTGGGGTATGAGCCTGGCTCCGATCCGGGGAACTTCCGCTTCTACCCCAAGGGGCGCCTCGTGAAAGCCCTCCTGGAGGACTTCGTCAGCCGGAGGACGGTGGAGTACGGGGCCATGGAGCTGGAGACCCCGGTAATGTACGACTATGACCACCCCAGCCTGAAGGCCTACCTGGAGCGCTTCCCCGCCCGACAGTATGCCGTGGAGACGCCGAACAAGCGGGCCTTCCTGCGGTTCGCCGCCTGCTTCGGCCAGTTTCTTATGGCCCACGACATGACCATTTCCTACAAGGACCTCCCCGTGAGGATTTACGAGATGACGCGCTACTCCTTCCGGGCAGAACAGCGGGGGGAGCTATCGGGACTGCGGCGGTTGCGCGCTTTCACCATGCCCGACTGCCACGCCTTCGTGGCGGACATGGAGATGGCGAAGGAGGAGATG
>CAYFYA010000033.1:0-2200 GCA_964347325.1 uncultured Methanomassiliicoccales archaeon
CTGGTCCTACTACTATCGCCTGCGCTGTCCCTGGTGTGACGAGTGGCATGCCGCCCTGGACTACCTCGAGCATGCAGGCGAGCATCCATGGCAGCTCAAGCCAGAATGGCTTCGGGAGAAGGTGGGGATGTCACGGAAGGAGCAGATCCCGCCTCCCTGGGATTTCAAGACCTGGCCGGCTGAGGAAGTTAGCGACGAGGACATCAAGCAAAGCTGGAACGATGTTGCCGAGTGGTGGGTCTCGCTCTACAATCCTAGGGGCGACCTCAACAGGGAGTGGGTCATCGACCCGGTACTCCTTGCCTACCTCGGGGACGTTGACGGGTTGCGGGTTCTGGACGCCGGATGTGGAGCCGGGTACCTCGCTCGCATCCTCGCTCAACAGGGCGCAAGGGTCGTGGGTGTGGACATATCTGGTGGACTACTATCCAAGGCCCTGAAGGAGGAGGCGAGGGATCCGCTGGGGATCGTATATCACGAGGGGGATCTGTCAGACCTATCCTTCCTCGACGCTGGTTCCTTCGACGCGGCTGTATCCAATGTCGTCCTTCAGGATGTGCGGCGCTGCGGTGACGCCATTGCGGAGATCTCCCGCCTGCTGCGTCCTGGTGGACGCTTCATCTTCAGCATCACGCACCCTGCTTTCGATCGTCCTCCGGGTCAGTGGGTAAAAGATCCTGAGGATAGTGAACGCGTCGAGGAGAGGCGCGGCTTTGTCGTGGGGGAGTACTTCAGTCGGATGGCGGTCTCTTGGGCCCCTCGGGGCAAGGTGGGAGCCGTCGGATTCCATCGTCCACTCAGGGACTACTTCGAGGCCCTGACCAACGCGGGGCTTGTCGTCCGGAAGTTGGAGGAACCACTGCCCAGTGATGAGGCCCTGGAGAGGCACTATCGGGCGATGGCGGACTTCAGGATAGCCCCAAACTTTGTCGTCATCGAAGCCCTAAAGCTCGATGCGCGAAGGAGCGCCTGAGACCCTGAGTAGATACGGCGATTGGATATACGTCGTAGGTCCTATCCAGGGCCCTTGACGACTCCTGGCCCTCCCCCAGTTACCGCCTCTGAACGATCCCGTGAGGTCGTTTGTTCTGTCTGCCGGGGAGACTGGAGGCTCTGTCGATTCGCCACATGCCCAAAGTTGGCTGGCGTTCGAAGCTGGGCTAGCGAGTTTCAGCGCCGTCAAGGCACCACGCTCTACGGGGCAACCCCGCCGTCGGCCTTCATAGGGCAATGGGGCTACCCGAAGGTCCTCGCCGGGCCCCTCGTTCCCCCCACCGACGAGAACGTGCGACTCATGGACGCCGAAGAAAGGTGGCTGGACCTGACCCTCCAGGACATCCTCTCCCTCCGTATGTCAATGGTGCGTGGAAAGCGGCGGCTAGACGTCGACCTCGCCCGAAGGCCCGATCGTCGGCTGGAGGCCGTTCAGGAAGTAGCCATGGCCGATGACCCCGTCCACGCGGAGATGCTTCTCACGAGGAAACCAGGTCTCAACATCTTCTTCTCCCCCCGGGGTGCCCCCGTGGGACCCTCCGCTCCCTTTGAGTCCCTGAAGATTGCGGAGAACCCCCACGTCCCCCGACGGGTTGATTACGTCGTCTCCGACACGGACCTCAAAGCGGATGACGGTAGTTGGGACCTCTACCAGCACGGCGTAGGTCAACGACACCTAACCAGGATTCTCAGCCTAGGACTCCTCGGTCAGGCGAGACGGCGACGCCTAGTACCGACGGAGTGGAGCATCACTGCCATCGACGATATCCTGGGAAAACGACTTCGGAGGAGGGTGCTGCAATACCCCGAGCTGTCGGGGTATCAGCTCTACGGCCACGCGGCCTTGGCCAACAACGTGCAGATCCTCCTCATACCTGGCCCGTGGATGTACGAGGCTCTCGAAGGTTGGGATGGTCATGGCGCGACCCCTAGTGCTGACCACGAGATGTCTTGGGGTCGGAAGGACTATCCGAAGAACCTCGTAGGGGCTTACCACGCCGTCAGGCTCCCAGTCCTCGAACATCTCGATAGACTCCGTCGACAGGCCACGGTCATTGCCTTCTTGGAGGTCTACCCTGAGTGGATCCCTCTAGGGGTGTGGCGCTTCCGGGAGATTGCCCGTGAGGCCCTTCGTCAACCCGCCCGACGGTTTGCGGGCCTGAAGGAGGCGTTGGAGGTGCTAGGCGGAAGGCTGAAGATACCGGTC
>CAYFYA010000034.1:0-1807 GCA_964347325.1 uncultured Methanomassiliicoccales archaeon
GCTGGGTGAGACCGTTCTTGAGGGCGGGGAGGAGGAGATTCTGGAGGGCCTCCATCGGGCCATCCGGGAGGAGGATCCGGACATCCTGCTGACGACGGACGGGGACCCCTTCGTCCTCCCCTACCTCATCAGGAAGGCAGAGGCCCTGGGCGTCGACCTGCTACTAGGGAGGGAGCCCCAGTGGTTCGCCCCGAGAGAGGGGAAGAGCTACTTCACCTACGGGAAGATAGTCTACAAGCCCACCCAGTATCTCCTACGAGGGCGTCTCCACCTGGACGCGAACCACTTCGCCCATCGGGAGAGCGGGCTCCACGGTCTTGCGGAGATGGCCCGCCTCGCTCGCCTGCCGCCTCAGGAGATGCTTCGCCTGACGCCAGGGTCGGCCATCACCCACATGCAGATGACAGAGGCCCGTCGGCGGGGTTACGCCGTCCTGTGGAAGAAGAACATCCCGGAGTCCTTCAAGTCGGCCGAGGACCTCGTCCTCTGTGACAGGGGTGGCTTCATTCTGGAACCGGAGGTGGGGCTTCACGAGGGAATCGTGGAGCTGGACTACGCCTCCCTCTACCCGAGCATCATGCACAAGTTCAACATCTCCCCCGAGACCATCTTCTGCTCCTGCTGCGAGAAGGATGGGTTGCGGGCGCCGGAGATCGGGCATCATCTCTGCGTTCGCCGCGAGGGACTCATTCCGGTCTACCTCGAGCCTCTGCTTGAGCGGAAACGGTACTACAAGCGGAAGAAGAAGGAGCCAGGGCCGCTGCAGGAAGTGTACGCAGCTCGGGACTGCATCCTGAAGTGGATGTTAGTAACCTCATTCGGATATCAAGGTTTCAAAAATGCCCGATACGGCCGCATCGAGTGTCACGAGGCCATCAACGCCTTCGCCCGAGAGCTCCTCGTCCAGAGCATGGCAATCGCCGAGGGCCACGGGTATGAGGTCGTCCATGGCATCGTCGACTCCCTTTGGCTTCGGCCCCTGTCAGGGTGTGACCCCGTGGAGAAGGTGGTTGATCACATCACCACCGCCACAGGCCTCCCCCTAGACCTGGAGGGCACCTACAAGTGGATCGTCTTCCTCCCCTGCAAGACCACCAAGGTCGGGGCGCTGAACCGCTACTACGGTCTCTTCGAGGATGGGGAGATGAAACTGCGGGGTATTGAGCTGCGTCGTCACGATACGACCGGCTTCGTGGAGAGGGCTCAGACAGCCATGTTGGAGGTCTTCAGCCAGGCCGAGAGTGGTGATGAGTTCGAAGGGCTCATCCCCAAGGCCCTTCAAGTCCTCCGGAGGGCTGCCGACGACCTGCACTCAGATCGTGTGCCCCTGGAGGACCTGGTGATAACGAAGATCGTCACCAAGCCGCTGGATGAGTACGTGGTCCTAAACTACACCGTCGCCGCCCTGAGGCAGATGGCAGATCGGGGCTTCAAGACCGAGCCCGGGGAGTACATCAGGTACGTTATCACAGATCGAAATGCCAGGGATTACCGACGGAAGGCGAAGTTCGCCGCCTTCTTGGAGGAGGGCGACAAGGTGGACAAGTGGGAATACCTCCGCCTCCTCTGTCGGTCGGGGGAGACCCTTCTGGCACCCTTCGGCTACACGGAGGAGGGGCTCCTCGACAGCCTAGCGCCAGGAGGCTTCTGAGCTTCAACCAGTCCCATCCGCGACTTCCTCCAGGGTGCGCCCGGTCACGACGGACTCCGGCCTATCGACGGCAAGGTCAAGGCCAGGGGCCGCCTTTGTGTCCTTCATCTTGATGAGGAGCCAACGGTTGCCTCCCTTCGTCCTCACCAAGGCGTA